>JBNJEJ010000021.1:0-40779 GCA_051745735.1 Pseudomonadota bacterium | reverse complement strand
GGTTCGGGTTCGGGTTCGGCTTGGGACTCTGGCTCTGGCTCAGGTTCAGATTCGGGCAAAGGCTGTTGCGCCGCAAACTCAGCGGTAACCTGAGCACAGTCGTCGACTGCCGATGGTAATTGCTCATCAGCCTGGGTTACTGGTGTCTTCGGTTCCTGTTCGGATGGAGCCGCCTGTTCATCGGCTTGCTGCTCGCTTTGCTGCTGTTTCTTTTTAAAAAGTGAAAATAAACCCTTTGCCATTTTGCTTAACCTTGGAACTGATGGTCACTAGTGAGTAAACTATACAGCAGTTTATCACGCTCTTTCATAACTGACGATGGAGCACTGTTGATTAAGGATAAAGCTTTGAACAAGAGCGCTGGACAACTACGCATTATCGCCGGTAAATGGCGTGGCAGAAAACTGCCTGTCATAGACCATCAAGGGCTCAGGCCTACCACCAGCCGCGTCCGCGAAACCCTGTTTAACTGGTTACAAAGTGATATCCACAATGCCAACGTGCTGGACCTGTTCGCCGGCAGCGGCAGCCTAGGCTTTGAAGCGGCCTCGCGTGGCGCCAGCCGCGTGCTTTTCATCGAGCAGGATAAACAGGTGGTGAAACAACTGGCTGATAATATTAAGCGTCTTAAAGCCGACACTATTGAGTTACTGCAGGCTGATGCTTTGGCCTTACTGAACCAACCCAATGCACTGCAGGGGCCAGTGGATATTGTTTTTGTTGATCCACCCTTTCACCAACAACTGGCAGCGCAAACGTTAGTGCAGTTAGCGGCGTGCCCGGCGCTCTCGCAAGACAGCCTAATTTATCTGGAAATCGAGCCACAGGCTGCACTCGACTTAGCCTCAGACTGGCGTATCATTAAAGACAAACAGCACGGTGCTGTGCGCTTTCTCTTACTGCAACGGACTCATACGTTATGACGGCAATCATTGTAATTGGCAAACTTGTTTTCATTTTCATCTGGCTCGCACTGTTTTCTGCGCTAGCTGGATTGCTGGGTGACTTAAGCCAGCAGGTCTACGGGCTTATCGCTCTACTGCTGGCGATTATGGTGATCATGCATGTTCTGCTGCTGGGGTTATTCGTCGCTATGCTGAAGCCACAGATGCTTTGGCGACGAGGTGACAGCTGGCAAATCCTGGCATTTGGTGTTTTTGCCTGGTTAGCTATTTTTAAACGCACCAATGAGCAAGCCGTTAAAGACGCTAACTGATGTCATCAAGCTCGAGGCCCAAATTGGATACCCCTTCGTCTTTCACCATTTGCCGCACCTGCTTGACCAAAGCCGGCGAAACTTGAGGTTGTGATGCCAGAAAATCAATCATCGCCTGCTGCATCGCAATCTCATACTGGTACAACTCGTGTTCTTCGACATAGTGTTGCAGGTCATCGGCAGCAACCTGCTCAGCATCATTCAATTCGATAAATTTGATCACACTGGCCTGGGACACCTTAGCCACGTCCAGCAAGCTATCACTTGTCTTGTCCATCAGTCCCTGCAGCATACTGCTGATTGCTGTGCAGGCATCCATTGCCGGATAGACACCCAGCATGTCATGACCGTATTCACTTGGGGTAACCTCGTCGACCTTGTCTTGCCAACGGGCATAATTGACTTTGCTCTGGGTCGGTGCCAGCAACTGGTCCCAACAGGCATTTAATGCGCCACGCAGGGGCTTACTGTCGCCAAAGGCTGTGATTTGATGAAAAAACTGATAGTTCGGCAGCATTCGTTCGCACAGATACAGTGATAGTAACACCTGTTGTGACCAGTCCAGCTGGCGGATTCGTTGAAAGGTATCCACGGCTTACGTCGCAAAAATATCGGCGTCGCTGTTAAAGGTTTTAAACTCCAACGCGTTGCCACAAAAATCGTAAAAGAACATGGTGCCCTGTTCGCCCGGCTGGCCGGCAAATCGGATGTAAGGCTCAATAACAAATTCAACGCCGGCAGCGCGCACTCGGTCAGCTAACTGTTGCCAGTCATCGCGCAACAGCACCACGCCGAAGTGCGGAACCGGTACGTTATGCCCGTCGACACCATTGTGATTTTTAACACCGGCAATCTCCGGCGCTAGATGTGTTACAAACTGATGACCAAAAAAGTTCCAGTCAATCCAGTGGTCACTACTGCGACCTTGTTCGAGGCCCAGAATATCACCATAAAAGCGCCGTGCATTACTCAGTGAGCTGACCGCTATGGCAAGATGGAAAGGACGTACTGCTGACATCATCGTCCCCTTTTGATTAGTGGCTTAAATGCGAAGCTGAAGTTGAGCGAGAGGCCGAGGTTTGCGGTGAACGTTTCCACATTCTTACCCCGATGGCGGTCATCAACATAATCCAATTCAACGGTGGAATAAAGCCAGCCGTTAATACTGCTAACAGATTCCAAAGTGGTTTTTGCTGATACTGCCCTACTAATCCATAGAACAACAACGCAGCTACGAGTCCCTGTAGTACCAGTAGGCTCAATAGCATAATATCTTTCCTTCTGTCTGTTTCAGTTTATTATTTTGTTATTTTAAATGTATCAACTTATTGCTGATGTCCTAAGCCTACTGAATTATGACGGGACTGTAAAACTTTAGATAACTTATTGAATACTAAAACAAAAAGCCGGCTTTTGGGCCGGCTTTTTCGGTTTTCTCTGTCGGATTTAATCGAGATTATCGATTAAAATGCCGCTAGACTCTGCTCCAAATCAGCTTTTAAGTCTTCCAGATCTTCAATTCCCACGGAAATACGCACAAAATTATCCAGAATACCCAGCTTTTCACGAGTCTCCTTCGGCACCGAGGCATGGGTCATAATAGCGGGGTGTTCAATCAGTGATTCAACCCCGCCCAGGCTCTCTGCCAAAGCGAACACTTGTACCGTTTCTAAAAATTTACGCGCCGACTCAAGGTCGCCTTTCAGCAAGATTGAAATCATGCCCCCAAATCCCTGCATCTGACGTTTCGCCAGCTCATGCTGTGGATGGCTTTGCAACCCTGGGTAAATCACTTTTTCTACTTTTGGGTGCTGCTCTAACCACTGCGCCAACTCTAACGCGGCCTCATTATGGTGACGCATCCGCAAAGCCAGGGTCTTAACGCCGCGCAAAGCAAGGTAAGAATCAAAAGGCCCAGCTATCGCGCCAACGGAATTTTGTAAGAACAACATCCGTTCAACCAGATCGGCGTTATCCCCAACAACGGCGATACCACCCACCATGTCCGAATGACCATTCAGATATTTGGTCGCCGAGTGCATAACGATATCAGCCCCCTGTTCGATAGGACGCTGATTAAAGGGGGTTGCAAAGGTATTATCGACCACCACAATGATGTTCGGATTAGTGGCTTTAGCCAGCTTAACAATGGCCTCAATATCAACCAGTTTTAACATCGGATTACTGGGCGTTTCCACCCAAATCATGCGTGTTTCCGGCGTTATCGACTGTTCAACTTTAGTAAGGTCCGATAAATCGACATAAGAGAATTTTAGCCCGGCCGAGCGGCCGCGAACCTTATCAAACAAACGAAAGCTGCCACCATACAAATCGTCCATGGCGACCACGTGATCGCCACTGTCCAACAGTTCTAAGATGGTCGATGTCGCAGCCATACCGGATGCGAACGCTAGCCCTTGCTGCCCCCCTTCGAGGCTGGCAACTGATCGTTCCCAGGCAAAACGGGTCGGGTTATGCGAGCGTGAATACTCAAAACCTTTATGCTCTCCGGGGCTTTCCTGAGCGTAGGTCGAGCTGGTGAAAATGGGCGGCATCACAGCGCCCGTTACAGGTTCGGGAGCCTGACCGCCATGTATCGCTTTTGTTGCAAACTTCATTGCTTTGTTATTCGCCATCGTTAGCCTCTGTTACAGCAGATTATTGTCACGCATCCAGTCGTCGTTGAACAACTTGGATAAGTATCGGTTACCGGTATCACACGCTAAGGTCACCACACGTTTCTTTTCGGTTTGGTCACGGCAATAGCGCAACGCGCCGGCAATCAGTGTGCCGCTTGACGAGCCCACCATGACACCCTCGGCTTGCAGTACTTTACGGGCGGTCTGCATGCCTTCTTTGTCACTAACAGCATAAGCCTGGGTTGCCAGATCAAGTTCGCAAATGGTGGGGACAAAATCTTCACCAATGCCTTCAGCCATCCAGCTACCCGCTTCTACGTGCTCACCCCGATTCACCAACGGCTCTAAAATTGAGCCAGCCGGGTCGGCCAGCACCATGTCGACGTTGGCTTTTTGGTCACGGAAATAGCGACCAACGCCGGTAAGCGTGCCGCCTGATCCAACACCACAGACAAAAGCGTCCAGGTCACCCTGCATTTGCTGCCAAATTTCCGGGCCCGTGGTTTTATAATGGGCATCAACGTTAGCGACGTTTTCGAACTGATTAACGTAATACCAACCATTTTCCTTCGCCATGCGTGCTGCCATATCCTGGTAGTACTCAGGATGACCTTTTTGCACGTCAGAGCGTGTTTGCACAACTTCTGCGCCCATCGCGCGCAAATTGTTTACTTTCTCCTGGCTCATTTTGTCAGGCATTACAATTTT
This sequence comes from Pseudomonadota bacterium, assembly GCA_051745735.1. GTDB lineage: Bacteria > Pseudomonadota > Gammaproteobacteria > Enterobacterales > Alteromonadaceae > Idiomarina. Next base: position 36,216 of record JBNJEJ010000021.1, on the reverse strand, counting down.
CAGTGGGTAGCCTTTACTGCCAGCCACCAACGCAAGGCCCAGCCCGGTATTACCGGCTGTTGCTTCGATAATGGTATCGCCGGGCTTAAGCATGCCCTCGCGCTCGGCCCTGTCGACCATCTCAACCGCGATGCGGTCCTTGATCGAACCTCCTGGATTTTGCAGCTCCAGTTTCAGATACAAATCACAAGGCCCGGTATCAAGGTTGTTAACACGGACCATGGGCGTGTTGCCCACCATTTCAAGAACATTATTATAAATTTTCATAATCGTTCGCTTTTTGCTTGAGGGTCTGATTGAATTCTCATCATTATCCCTATACTTTGCTTACATAACAACCACACTATCAGAATGACCTGTGTTAGGGCTTTTAAGTTAACGACGAATGGAGAAAAGCAGTGACCCGTCTGGATTTACGCAGTGATACAGTAACTCAGCCCAGCGAGGCTATGCGCACCGCAATGGCAAATGCCCCGGTCGGGGATGATGTTTATGGAGAAGACCCGAGTATTATCGCACTGGAAGCAAAGGTTGCACAGCAGCTGGGAAAAGAGGCGGCGTTACTTTGTGCTTCGGGCACACAAAGTAATTTGTGTGGTTTGCTCAGCCATTGTCGCAATGGTGAAGAGTATATTGTTGGCCAGGAGTATCACACCTATCGCTACGAAGCCGGCGGTGCCGCCGTGCTGGGCGGCATCGTGCCACAACCGCTGGAAGTTCAGGATGACGCAAGCCTGGATCTGGAGCTGTTGCAACGCCGTATTAAAGCCGATGACCCGCATTTTCCAATAACTCGCTTGTTAGCCTTTGAAAATACCCATGCCGGTCAGGTTATTAAGCCCGGGTATTTTGAAAAAGCTCGCCGGATTGCCGACCAGCACGGCCTGTTTATGCACCTGGATGGCGCACGCCTAGCCAACGCAGCCGTTGCTTCTGATGCCAGCATGGCCGAACTGGCTGCCCCCTTTGACAGTGTTTCGTTGTGTTGTTCGAAAGGCTTAGGGGCGCCGGTAGGGTCGCTACTCGCCGGCAGCAACGAATTCATCGGCCGCGCCCGGCGCTGGCGTAAGATGGTTGGTGGAGGCATGCGCCAAGCCGGTATCATTGCCGCGGCTATTGATTATGCACTAACTCATCATTATCAGGGCTTAGCCAAAGACCACGACAACGCGCGATGGCTGGTCGAACAATTATCCGGGCTATCCGACAAGTTTAACATTTCGGTTGTAGCAACACCGACCAACATGCTGTACGTGACGCTGCCCAGCCAGAAAATGGCGGCTGCTCTGCAGCAACACATGAGTGAGCATGACATTAAGATACCCGGCAGCCAAACTCTGCGGCTGGTTACCCACCGCGATGTCGACCGTGAGCAACTCGAGTATTTTGTCAGACAATGGCAAATTTTTTTGCAGCAACACAGTCATAACGACTGAACTTGCTGGATCAAACGATCAAGCGCTCGATAGCCCATGGCCTCGGCTAAATGCTTTTGCTGCACTGCTGCCTGTCCTCCCAGATCAGCGATGGTTCTCGCCAGGCGCAGCGTACGGTGATAGGCACGGTGAGAAAGCTTAAGGGTTTCGATTGCTTTAATTAAAAACTCATGGTCGGCCTCACTCAACTGACAGATATCCACCAGCAGGCCGGCTTTTAAGCTGCTGTTCAGGCAGCTTTGGCGCTGATACTGGCGTTGGTGAGCAGCTGCGACCTGCGCCCGAAGCTTTGCACTGGTCTCTTGTTGCGCATTCTGCCGTGTCTTTGATTGTAACCGCAGACTGTCGGTTTCGCGCGGTACCGACACCTGAATATCAACACGATCGAGCAAGGGGCCGGACAAGCGGTTCAGATAATTAAGGATCTGATCCGGGGTAGAGCGACAACTGGCCAGCGAGCCGTCAAATTGGCCACAGGGTGACGGATTAAGAGCGCAAACCAATTGAAAGTCCGCCGGAAAGCGCACTTGATGAGCAGCGCGGCTGATCGTTACATGGCCACTTTCCAGTGGTTCACGCAACGAATCTAAGACATGGCGTGAAAACTCGGGCAGCTCATCAAGAAACAGAATCGACTGGTGAGCCAGGCTTATTTCTCCGGGTTTAGGGGGCGAGCCGCCACCGACCAATGCTGCTGCAGAACAAGAATGGTGCGGACTGCGAAAATCTCTCTGCTGCCAGGCTTGCTGAGCCGTTATCCCCGCGATTGAGTGAATCGACGCCAGCTCCAGCGCCTGTTTTTCTGTCAGAGCTGGCATAAGACTGATTAATCGCTGCGCCAGCATGGTTTTGCCCGTGCCGGGCGGGCCCACGAATAAAATATGATGGCGTCCGGCCGCCGCAATCAATAAAGCACGTTTGGCCTGCTGTTGGCCCAACACGTCAGCAATATCGCCCCGCTGATCCTGCAGCTCCTCCTGCCGACTGCCTGGCTGGGCAATACGTAACGGGGTATGTTGGTGCAGATGCTCAAAAATACTGACCAGGTCGGCGACCAAATAGCTTGTTTGCTGGGTGATCAATGCCGCCTCTGACTCATTTTTAAGGGGAATAAAAGCACTTCGGCCAGCATCACGGCAGGCCAATAACGCTGGCACCAAACCGGCAACGGGCAGCAGGTCGCCATTAAGTGCCAATTCGCCATAAAATTCGCAATCTTTAATGGCGTGATCCGGTAGCTGCCCCGATGCCACTAAAATGCCGATGGCTATAGCCAGCTCATACCGTGCCCCGTGCTTGGGCAGATCGGCCGGTGATAAGTTGACGGTTATTTTTGTTGCCGGCGGGAATTCAAGTCCGGCGTTCATTAACGCCGCCTTGACACGGTCTTTGGCTTCGCGGATGGTTGTCGTCGGTAGCCCAACGACAGCAAAACCGGGGATACCGCGGGCTAAGTCCACTTCGACCCGAATTTCAGGAGCATCAATACCGATACTTGCGCGGGTATAAACAGTTGCTAACGCCATACGGAGGTCCATTCAAAACGGTCAGTATAGCCAGCCAAACAGCCTATCGAATCGGATTTAACGTTTTTTAGCGTCCGAGTTGTGCTACTTACCAGTAATTTTCAGCGGTAACATGACCCGGTTTACGACGCGTATTTTTAGTTAAACCTTTTGTCGCCAGTGCGGTCCGGCTTTGCGCTATCATTTCTGGATTGCCACAAAGCATCACCTGGCTGGTTGCCGTCAGCGAACAATCCAGCGCAGTTTCAAGCTGATTGTTTTCAATCAACTGCGGAATCCGTTGTTCCAGAGCCCCCGGAATTGACTCTCGGGTGATGACCGGCTGATAGCCCAGCTGCCCCGGATTTTGCTGCTGCCACTGCTGAATCTGCTGTTGGTAAACCAGATCCGCAGCATGACGAACCCCGTGCACCAGATTAATGCGGCTAAAACGTTGCCAGGGCTGTTGGGTACGCAACATTGAAATGTACGGACCAATTCCGGTTCCGGTAGCCAGCAACCACAAATCGTCACCATCAGGCACTTCGTCAAGGGTAAAAAAGCCGCTGGCAGGTTGTGTGATATTAAGCACATCGCCGGGTCGCAGCTTAGCTAAGTTAGGGCTTAACTCACCTGCGCTGACTTCGGCAATGACAAAATCCAGAAACTCAGCGCCCGGCGCACTCGCCAGCGAGTAGGCGCGCAGGAGTTTATCGCCACCGGAAGGCAAGCCAAGGCGGACAAACTGGCCGGCTTTAAAATGAAAAGGCTCGGCAATCACACGTAAACTGAAAACTGAGTCACTCCAGCGATAGTTTTCTACCACTTTACCGCTAATCCACTGGATCATGACCGACCTATTCCTTATCGTTCGCTTTCGCCTGCTCCGCTGCCGCCAGTTGTTGCTCTAACAGCTCGACCCGTTCGCGCAGTCTTAACAGCATTTGTTGCTGCACGTCCATCTCTTCTCGAGTGACTAAATCCAGCTTGGTTAATTGGGTTTGTACGCTTTGTTTAACGCGCTGCTCGACGCTGTCAGCCATGTCTTTAACGCCAGCCGGCATGCTGTCGGTAATTTGTTTGGCAATATTCTCAATTGTCTTGTTGTCCATAATGATATCCTTTGGGTAAAATCTGAAGCGTTACTAGCTTACCACTCCTTTCAGGGTCTTTTAATGTTAAACGAACGTCAGCGACAAGCAGTTCACTATATTCATGGCCCCTGTCTGGTACTTGCCGGCGCCGGAAGCGGTAAAACTCGGGTTATTACCGAAAAAATTGCCTACCTGATTAAAGAAAAAATATACAGCCCACGACAAATTGGTGCGGTAACCTTTACCAATAAAGCAGCGCGTGAAATGCGGGAACGAGTGGCTCAGACCATGGGTAAGCAAAATACCAGAGGCCTGACCGTATCAACCTTTCATACCCTGGGTCTGAATATTATTCGACGTGAACTCGGCGCGCTAGGCCTAAAAAGCGGCTTTTCCTTGTTTGATGATCAAGACAGCTTTGCACTCATAAAAGCGCTGACCGAAGACGACTGGGAGGGCGACAAACAGTTGATACAAGACTGTGTCTGGCAAATCAGTAACTGGAAAAATGATATGTTAACACCCGAGCTGGCGGGTCAACGGGCTGCAACTGAAAACCAAAAAGCTTTTGCTCAGGTCTACCATAACTATCAGCGCAACCTGACCGCCTGTAATGCGGTCGATTTCGACGATTTAATCCGCTTACCAAGCCTGCTGTTAAGCACCAATCCGGCGGCACTTAAACGCTGGCAAACAAAATTTCAGTATTTACTGGTCGATGAGTATCAAGACACCAATACCAGCCAGTATCAGCTGGTCAAGTTACTGGTTGGTGAACGCGGTCGTTTTACCGTGGTTGGTGATGATGACCAGTCGATCTACTCATGGCGCGGAGCGCAACCACAAAATTTGGTTTTACTGCAAAAAGACTTTGCCGGTTTGCACGTGGTCAAACTGGAACAAAACTACCGTTCTCATGGGCGCATTCTGAAAGCGGCCAATATTCTGATAGAAAATAATCCCCACGTTTTTGAAAAAAAACTCTTTTCCGATATGCAGTATGGGGTTCCGATGCGGGTCATTTATGGCCGCAACGAAGAACACGAGGCGGAGCGGGTAATAGCAGAAATCGTCAAACAGCGGTTCTTAAAAAAGACGCCCTATCACGACTTTGCAATCCTATACCGGGGTAATCACCAGGCCCGATTATTTGAAAAAGCCCTGATGAACAACCGCATCCCTTATAAAATTACCGGCGGGCAATCTTTCTTCGCACGGGCCGAAGTGAAAGACATTATGGCCTATTTACGGTTATTGGTTAATCCCGCCGACGACACCGCTTTTTTACGGGTCATCAATGTGCCTAAACGCGGCATCGGGCCACAAACCGTCGCCCGAATTGGCGAGTTGTCAAAACAGCTGAACTGCAGTTTGCTGCAGGCCGCTCAGTCGCCCCAGGTAAAAACGTTGCTGGCGAACAAAGTTTTTAATGCCGTCGATCAATTTGTCGACATGATGAGCCGGCTGTCCAGAAACGCGGCACATCAGCCCGATGCACAGGAATCCGTCCGACAGCTGCTACAAGATGTCGCCTACGAGGACTGGCTGTTTGAACAAAGCCCAAGCGCCAAAGCAGCCGAAATGCGAATTAAAAACATTCATGAATTACACCACTGGGTATCCGACATGCTGGCCGGTTCTACCGAGCAGGAACCGATGACCCTGGAGCAAGTCGTCAGTCGACTGTGCTTGCGCGATTTGATGTCACGCAACGAAGACGAGGACAACTTTGACCAGGTGCAGCTGATGACGTTACACGCCTCAAAAGGGCTGGAATTTCCGCAGGTCTTTTTGGTCGGTATGGAGGAAGGGCTATTACCTCATCAAAGCAGTATCGACTTAAACGACGTGGAAGAAGAACGCCGGCTGGCTTATGTCGGCATTACCCGGGCACAACATCAGCTGTTTTTCACTATGGCCAAAGAGCGACGCCAATTTGGTGAACTGATGCAACCCCAGGCCAGTCGCTTTTTGCATGAGTTGCCCCAAGACGATTTGGAGTGGGAACACCAACAAGCCGAAAAGTCGACTGAAGACCGTGAGCAGCAGCGTAGCCGCGGCCTGGAAATGCTCAAAAATGCATTAAAAAAATAGTCAGCCGCTACTCTGTGCACGCCGTTCGTTCAAATTGTGCTGATGGTCCGTGACATATCGGCCCTGCCCACGGTTCACCCCAAGCCGTTGCACATGAGCAAGTGTATCCTGCGTGTCGACGCCCGCAGCCTGAAGTTCAATATCAAGCTCTGTGCAAAGTTTCACAATGTGTTTCAGCATGGTGCAGGCTCGCTCATCATCGGCAAGTCGGGCCACATAGTCATGATCCAGCTTAACGACATGAAACGGATAATTATACAAGTACTGAAGCGGCGCTATGCCTCGGCCAAACTGATTAATCACCAAGTGAAAGCCAGCCTCTGCCAGCCGTTTTAAACTGGCCAGAGAACGAAGGTCGTTTAAACTCAGGGCGGTTTCGGTAAACTCAAGGGCAAGAGACTGTGGCAGTACCTGCTGCGTTTCAACCTGTTCGATTAAGGCATTGACGTAGCTCGTTTTAGTCAGATGGCGGGGGGAAATATTCACGTGTATACAGCTTGGCTGTCCGTCACCTTGCTGTTTTATCTGCTCGCAACAACGCCTGAGTAAATAGTGGTCGAGTTTTATTACCCGTCCTATCTTTTCCGCCACCGGCATAAACACATCAGCGCCAAGCTGTCGCTGGCCGTCGTTCCACAGCAGCTTGCCTTCGACAGCAATGCGCTGACTTGAGCCGAAATCCATAATAGCTTCAGTAATTAGTTCGAAGTCCTGCTCAATGTCTGCGTGGCGTAAGGACTTTTCCAGCCTCACTGACTTAACCAGGGCATGATGCATGTCCTGGTCGAACACCACATAGCAGCCGCGGCCCTGAACTTTCGCCTGATACATGGCCGCATCTGCGTCACGCAGCAAGCGTTCTACCGATTCATCATCATCGCGGCACACTGCAATACCAATACTGACACCTGAAAAGTGATCCTGACCATTTAAATGGAAAGGTTCGGCAAGAGCATTAATCATGCGTTTTGCAACATCTTTAGCGTCTTTTGTGGCCATCATAGTATCCAGTAGCACCACAAATTCATCGCCTCCCAGACGCGCCACCATGTCATTAGCACGGATGCAATCGGTGACCCGTCGGCTGACCTCCAGTAAAAATTGGTCGCCAACGGAATGGCCGAGCGTATCATTAATATTTTTAAAGCGATCCAGGTCTAAAAACAGGACCGCAAAATGGTGTTCCGGATGTCGCTTTTTATGTGACACGGCCTGCTGCAGACGTTCTGTAAATAAGGCGCGGTTGGGCAACCCGGTTAAATTGTCATGGTGTGCATCGTAAAACAGCCGCGCTTCAATTTTCTTTCTTCTCTCGATTTCAGATACCAGTTCTTCGGTACGCTCGGTGACCTTTTTCTCCAGAAACTGATTGACCCGGTAAATTTCGTCCGCCGACCGTTTACGATCAATAGCGACTGCAACGTGCTGAGACACAAAATTCAGCAACTCCAAATCATCGGCTTTATAAAGAAAGTCGCTTCCGTAACTTTGCACCGCAATAACGCCCAGCACTTCGTCGTTTAACATCAACGGCGAACCCAGCCACTGCTTTTCTATTTTATCTTCACCTGCGCCCGGCTTAATTTCGCCACTCTCGATCAACTCCTGTCGACGGCGCAGATTAATGAACGCGGGCTGCTGATTTCGGATAACGTATTCGGTCAGGCCTCGGCTTAAACGGCGGCGCTCGCCTTTTTTGCCGGTTTCATCCTGGTAATAGGGAAAGTACAAATGCTTTTTATCCGACGACAATAAAGCCACGTAGAAATTATCAGCCTGCAGTAGCTTAGCAATCTGCTCGTGCAGCTTTGTATAAAACACACTCATGTTATCTGAGGTATTGGTCAGTTCGGAAATGGCAAACAACACAGCAGTCCGCTGCTCGGCCTTTTCACGCACCGTAATTTCTTTCATCAAACTGTCGTTAACATGCCGCAGCTCGGCAGTCTGATGAGCAATTTCCCGTTGCGTCAGTTCACGCTGCTGCAAGCGTTCTAGCGCGGTAACTACGTGTTGCGAAACAAACACCAGCAGGTTTTTGTCTTTTTCATTGTACTGATGTTGTTCATCGTAACTCTGCACGACCATGACACCAATGGTCTGATCCTGACTTTTTAGTGGTACGCCCAGCCAGTCGGTAGGGGCAGCCCCGAGCTCTTCAACCTCGCCGTCGCGAATGAGCTGCTGATAAGTTGACGGTGGACACAGCAAGGCCTGGCCGGTGCGTAACACATAACCTGTTAAGCCGTTACCGAGGGTTTTTACCGGAAGCTGTTCAAACACTATGTCTTTATCAATTTCATCAACAAAATAGACAAAGTTGACCAACGTTTTTTGCTTATCAAACAGGCAAATATAAAAGTTTTTGGCGAACATCAGTTCGGCAATTATTTCATGCACAGACTGATAAAAATTGTCCATTTGTTGGGCTTTGGAGGCCAACTCGGAGATACGGAATAAAGCATTCTGTATCACTTCGGCAGACCGATACTGATACGTTAGTTGCTTTAATCGATCCACGACTTTTCGCAACTTGAGGTTTTCTTCCTCTAATTGTTTAAGTCCGGGCTTTGATGTTTTATTGGTCACACTCCCTGCTTCCTCAAACAATGATTGGATTGACTGGTTAACTGCAATTGAATTCGATGTTATTTTTTTTAACAAAAACCAGTATAAACACCTGTTTTAAAGATGCAATAACAGTGTGCAATTTTTATCCACATAATATTGCGGATACAAAAAAGCCACCCGTAGGTGGCTCTCTAAACTGATTGAGCGAATTGCGTTGCTTCAGATATCGGCCGTCATGTAATTAATGGCAGCCTGGATCTCATCATCCGAGCAATCGGCGCAGGTGCCTTTTGGCGGCATTGCGTTGTAGCCTTCAATAGCATGCCGTAACACGGTGTCCATGCCTTGTGCCAGCCGCGGCTCCCAATCATTTGCGTTGTTGATTTTCGGTGAGCCCATCACCCCTGAGGTATGACATGCAGAGCAAAACGTGTTGTATACCTGCTCACCAGAACGAGGTTCGCCAGCAGATGCCTGTTGATCACTGCTCTCACCAGCCACATAATACTGGCTGACAGGCTGGATACGTTTTTCTATCGCTTCTTTGGTCATTGCGTCCTGTACCGATGCCGCACTAACCGTCATTGCAAATAACGCCGCAACAGAAGCAAAAAAGCCTTTTGATACGAAAGATTGAATACGTTTCACTGGTTTCTCCTAAAGTGGCTGGTGATGTCTTACCCAGTTTGAGCATTAATTATAACCTCAAACTCGTACAGGATAAACACTTGACTGACCTTACGCGCAAAATTGCTTTACTGGATCTTGATGCCTTTTTTGCGTCAGTCGAAGTTTTACGTGATCCCAGCCTCAAGCACAAACCTTTTGCGGTTGGCGGAGGCAGCGACCGGGGGGTGGTAGCGACCGCAAATTACCTGGCCCGTCAATACGGTGTGAAAAGTGCTATGCCCGGTAGCCATGCCCGACGTCTGTGCCCGCAGCTGATGTTTGTCAAGCCAGAAGAGGGGCGCTACCGGGAGATGTCAAAACAGGTGCTGCAACTGCTCAGCGAAGTCACCGATGTGATCGAACCGGCATCCATTGATGAATTTTATCTTGATTTATCCGACAACGAACTGTTTAAGGGCAGTGCCTCTTTGACCATGCAGGCGCTGCGGAAGAAAATTGAACAACTCGGCATCACCGGCTCGGCCGGCATTTCCTGTCAAAAAATGGTCGCCAAAATTGCCAGCGACGAAAATAAGCCCAATGGGCAATTTTTGGTCAGGCCTGAGCAAGTCTTCGGTTACATTGCTCAGCTTGACCTTAAGCGCATTCCGGGCGTTGGCCCGAAAAGCCAAAAAGTACTCGCTGATCATGGTTTGCGCAAAGGCGCTGATGTGCAGCAGACCGAACTTAAGCAGCTGCAGCAGATTATTGGCGATAAAGCTGGCTACATTCTGCATCAGCGCTGTCGTGGTATCGACCAGCGCCCTATTGTAACCGAACGAGTGCGAAAAAGTGTCGGTGTTGAACAAACCTTAAATGCCGACATTACTCAGCTGGCCACTGCGCAGGACTACTGCCAACAACAATTGTTAGCAAAACTGAAAAAACGATTACGTATCGATAACTGGCAGGAACAACCCATCCGCACGCAGACAGTTAAGCTGAAATTTTCTGACTTTACTCAGACAACGGTTTCGAAAGCCAATCAGCGGGTTTCGCCCAGCCTTTTTTATCAGTTGCTGGAAGAAGCCTGGCAACGAGGACCGGATAAAGGGGTAAGGCTACTCGGGATCAGCGTCAGTTTACCAGATCCCCAGCAGCAACAGCAGTTAGAGCTCGATCTGGATTAGTTATCCACTACTGTTATCGAAATCTTTTCTGACATCACGGCCGGATCGTGCGGTACGTGATTCTTGTCCCCCAAAATCAATTGCAGAGTATGCTCACCAGGCTCCAGGGTAATGGTGGTTTCGGTTTGCCCGCCACCAAAATGAACGATATCACCGCCCATCGGCTGATCCATTGCCGGCATACTGTCTATATCGACCAACAAGTGATGATGTCCGGTCCCTTTCATATCGATACCTGCAGGAGCCACCCCCATGCCCGACAAGCCAAATTTAACTTTAACCTGCGTGCCCACGACTTCACCGTGCTGGGGTGAAATAATATAAGCACTAGCGCCTTGCTCTGATTCGGTACGAGGCATTTCTTGTGCCGCAATGGTAGGTGTAGCCAGCATAAATGCTCCAGCGAGTGCTAATGCACCAACGGCTAACGTAGTTTTCATTATGATCTCCTTAACTGATTAACGCAGTTTAAACTTACTGACTAACGATTCCAAACGATCAAACTCTCGTTCTAATTGTTGGCAGGCTTCATGCGTCTTATTTAAATTAGCCTGGTTGCGCTCGTTAAGTTCACTGATATGAATAATATCTTCATCCAAAGACTTAATTACTGAGTTCTGTTGCTCCGTCGCCGAAGCGACAGAATGATTGACGTCATCAATCTGACTGATAATACCGTCAACTTCGGCCATGTGGGTTGACGAGGTTTCCGCAGATGCAACCGACCGTTCACTGGTCGCCTTGCTTTCATTCATCACTTTGACGACATTCTGGGTACCCTGATTAACTCGCTCAATCATGGTTTCGATTTCGCCGGCTGAATCAGCCGTGCGCTGAGCTAAGTTGCGTACTTCGTCGGCAACAACCGCAAAACCCCGGCCTGCCTCACCGGCCCGGGCCGCCTCGATAGCAGCATTGAGTGCCAACAAGTTAGTTTGTTCGGTAATGCCTTTAATGACCTCAAGAATGTGCCCAATATTCTGCGTATTTTCGTCAAGCTCGCCAATGGCACTGGCCGATTCCTGCATCCGCTGCGACAACTGCTGTATTTGCTCCATATTAGACGCCAGCGCATCACGCCCCTGCTTGGATTTGCTATTCGCAGAAGAAGCACTTGCCGACGCGCTGGAGGCACTACTTGAGATATCATTGGCACTGGCCCCTAATTCATTAACGGCAGTAGCAACGGCGCTGGTTCGCGCGGCTTGTTCATTACCAACGCTGAGCGAGTCATCGTTGGCTTTAACCATTGCACGAACGTTTTTTTCCAACTGCCTGGAGGCGCCCTGAACATCGGTAATGGCCGACTGAATTTTTTCTATAAACTCATTCATTCGCTGCGAGAGGATGCCAAATTCGTCATGACTTTCTACCGGTAGCCGCTGAGTCAAATCGCCCTCGCCTCTGGCCATATCCGTAACTGCGCCGATTAAATGCCGCAGTGGTGCCAGTAAAATTCGCAACAACCAGCTGAGCAGTAAGATGACGGCCAAAATACCGACAATTAAATAAACCAAAGCTGACCAGCCAAAAGCCGCTACATCAGCGTAAGCTTTTTGCTCGTCGATAGCGACCGCCAGATACCAGTCGACGCCGGCAATACCCTCTACTTGCCGAAATGACACCAGCTTATCCGACCCCTCTATGGCGTAAGATTGAAACCGGGTCGAGATGTCGGCCCCAGAACCCAGGTATTGCTGGATTGATGAGTCCACTTGTTCGGTGTCTGGGTGACTTAAAATATCGCCTTCCTGATCAACTAAAAATGCATATCCCAAGCCCATAAAGTCAATGTCATTAACTATCGCGGAAATGGTATCCAGCATCATGTCACCACCAGCAACGCCTAACAGCCTGCCGTTTTGCTTCATCGGAATAACGGCTGAAATGGTTAACTCATTGGTGGTGACATCAATATAAGGCTTAGTATAAGTCGCCCGGTCTTCACTCAGGGCCAGCTGATACCAGGGGCGACTTCTGGCATCGTAATCAGCTGGTAGTTCGATGGATGTGTCATCAAGAATAAAGGTGCCGTCTACCAGACCATAATATACGTTTTTAAAATCACCGGCAGCTTTCGACTGCTGCACTTTTTCAATCGCTTCGGCGCTGCTGTCGTTGCTGTCGTAGACAGACGCCGTCGCTCGAATGATGCGCATCCGGTCATTCAGCCACTGTGAAATATTATTTGATACCGACCCCGATAACGCCTGCATCTGTGCTTGCAAATCCGTTCGTATTTGGGAGGACATCTGATAAAAATTGGTTACCGTGAAAACACCCAGAACCAAGACTAAAATCAACGATGCTGCAATAATGACTTTGTGGGTAAAACGTAACGACTTCAACATAATTTAGGCATCTCTTTTTTATTCATTATTATCCAACCTGAATGTCGGTTTCGGGATAGCGTATGTGACGCTTTTTGGGTGTCGCTACAAAATAACCTAATGTCAGCGGCCCCAGCCGACCAGCGAACATTAAAAATACCAGAATCAACTGACTGCCCTCACTGACCTCTGCGGTTACACCTCGTGACAGACCGACAGTTGCCGCGGCCGATAAAACTTCAAAGGCTATATCTATAAACGGCAGGTTGTTCAAAATCATGAGGGCAAATATACCGCAGAAAATTAACCCAAGATAGACCACGGTGACGGCTAAGGCCTTCATTACCAGATCTTGCGGGATCGTGCGACCAAATAATGTCACCGCATCGCGCCGACGTAAAAACGTATAGGTCGCCAAAATTAAAACAATGAAAGTACCCAGCTTAATACCGCCAGCGGTACTCATTGATCCGCCACCAACGAACATTAACAGTAAGGTAAAAACGGCGCTCGGTTCGGTCATGGCACTGGTGTCCAGGGTATTAAAGCCTGCCGACCGCGGCGTCACTGCCTGAAACCAGGAATTAACCGCCTGATCATACCAGGGCATTGCACCAATGGTGGCTGGATTATTCATTTCCAGCAGCCATAACACCAGCATGGCTAACAGGTTAATGACCAAAGTCGCTAAAAGAATTGCCTTGGTGTAAACCGAAAACTGTGACCAGCGCCGCTGCTCGTATATGTTGTAAATGACCGAAAAGCCGATTCCCCCAATAACGAAAAGGGCGCTTATTAAGAGTGTGATGAATCGCTGCTCCTGATAATCAACCAAACCGTTTGGAGACAGCACAAAACCCGCGCTATTAAAGCCCGAAATCGCATAAAAAAGCGAATCCAGGAATGCGCTTTGCAGGCCTTTTTCCGGCAGCCAATAGGCTGTCATCGCCACCACCGCTATTGCTTCAGCAATTAATGCCAGAGTCAGAACTGCCATCGCCGTTGTCTTAATTGACGCCAGACTCGTCTGCTGCATCGCTTCTTTTGCCAGCATCTGCTGTTTCAGGCCAACGCGCCCACCCAGCGAAACCGCAGCCAGCACCGCAAACGTCATGAAACCCAAGCCCCCGGTCTGAATCAACAAGGCAATGACCGTGATACCGAAGCCGGAGAATGTAGCGCCGGTATCGACAACGACCAGGCCTGTTACGGTAACGGCTGATGCAGCAGTAAACAGACTTTCCAGCCAGCTAATGGGCTGTGTCGTTGCAAAGGGTAATTTCAGCAGACACATACCCAGCACGATAAGCGCTGCGAATCCCGCCGATAAGATAACTGGGGGGCTCAGTTTTAGTAGCCGCCGATGAAAGGTTCTCGGCCGTTTTTGGTAAAGAAAACTAAAGCTTGGTAACCAAGGCTTCATAATGTCACTTTAATTTCGGTGCAATTGACTTAAGTGCTTGCAAACTACCCGCCAACACTAAGGTTTCGTTGCCCTCCAGCGTTATAGAGGGCGACGGATCCGTGGTCACTTCGTCTCGCCGCTTTAACAGCAGTAAATGAAAGTGTTCTAAGTCGTCAGGTATTAACTCAGCAAGAGTACTGTCTTTTAAATGATCGGCAACATCGATCTCCACACAATACCAATTGTGACCCAATGACATGTATTCGTTGACCATTGGGTAGTTAAGAGATTGGGCAACCCGGATGCCCATTTCTTCCTCGGGATGGATAATCCGTTTAACACCCAGACGCGATAAAATTTGATGGTGCTCTTTTGATGTTGCTTTCGCCCAAATACTTTTTATACCGATGCTCTTTAAATGCAACACACACAATAAACTGGCCTTGAGATCCTCGCCGATGGCGACCAAAACCACTTCGCATTCTTCCAGGCTGAGTTCGGTCAGAGCCTTCTCGTCGGTAACATCGGCAATTGCGGCGTGAGTCAGATAATCGGCTAACGCCTCAACATTTTTTTCATTCGAATCAACACCGACCACGTCGTGGCCTAAATCCAGCAACTCTAATGACGTGCGGGTGCCAAAACGCCCCAGTCCGATCACTCCAAATTGTGCCATGATGACCTCTTCAATTAATCGATAACAACCCGGTTGCGGCCCGCTTCTTTGGCTCGGTACAAACGCTGATCGGCTCGTTCCAACCAGTCGGTCCAGTGATCTGCGGGTTTTAACTGGGCCACCCCCGCTGACAGCGTCATCGAGGTGTGTGAGCCTTTAAGTTTAAACTGATGTTGAGCAAATTGCTGCCGCAATTTCTCGGCTGCACTAAAGGCTCCCTGCAAATCCGTATCGGCCAGCAGAATAAGGAACTCCTCTCCGCCAACGCGAAATACTTTATCGGTTTGCCGAACGGCATCCGTTATGGTTGCCGCAGCCTGACTCAATAAGCGGTCACCCTGCAGATGTCCGAACTTATCGTTTAACGGTTTAAACCAGTCAATATCACAAATGATGACTGAAACCGGCGCCTGATTACGTTGAAATAAGGCAACCACGTGCTCAAGTTCGGTATCAAGGCGTTTTCGGTTATACAGGCCGGTCAGCGTATCCGTAGTGGCCAGTTTGGTAAAACTGCGTTGCATACGTTCTAACAGAACCAGCAGAGTTACAGTAAAAACGAACATCGCCGCCAGGGATAAAATGCCCCGCCATGCGCTGTTCGCCGGCACCGAGTTAAGTGCGACCGTACTAATTAAAATAAAAAAAGTCAGCGAGCAATAAATGGCTAACCTTCGCTTTAATAAAAAAACGATAGATGCCATAACCGGAAAGCTCCACAAAAAGCCGTGCACGCCGTTAAGGTAGGTTGAATAGGCAGTCGCCAGCGCCAGCATAGTGACAAAAGCAACCGCATGATAAAAACGCAGACTCTGATAACGCGAACGCAATGCCAGTGTTAACGAATAACAACAAAAAGCGCTAAGCCAGGCGGCCATTAACCAATGGTCCGCGTAAGCCTGAACAACAATCAGGGGTAAGACAATAACAAAAGCGCCCCAATAGCTCCGGTTGGCGACTTTACGGGTAAAGGCGGACACAACATCCTCTGTCGTATGCCGCCCTTCAGGTAGTACCTTTTTGTTGTATTTATCGCTAACAGAGCCTTCCATGAGCTACCTTCTGCTGATGATTTATCGGGTGGTTGCCGGCGCTAAAAACAAAGCGTTCATTAACACCGTATTCAAACCATCCATATAGGCGCGATACGTTGGCTCCTGAGTAAAGCTGATGATCATACCGTCTGCTTCTGGCTGCCAGATAAGCAAAGGTTTATAGGGCAATTGTTGTTTCGCGTCCTGCCATAAAAAACCACTGGCAATCAGATCATCTTGATCAGCAAACCAGGCAATGTTGCGACCCTGGTTAATATCAATAGGGGCAAAAATATCATTACCCTTGTACAAGCTCACTAATTGCTGTTGAACACCCGCACTCAACCAATGATTGGCATCGACCTCGGCATTAACCAGAGCTCCCGAAACCCAATCTGGGTTGGCACCGTGCGCTTTGACTTCGGTCAGCAACTGTTGATGTGATGCAATGGCTTTGCCGTCAATACGAGTTTCGTCGCTGGGTTCTTCTACCCCTTCTTCAGGAATTGAGCGCTCCAGCTGAGTTTTCAGCAAACCCGCTTCAACGGCCCACGCCGATGCATTACCCAAAGTGACCAGTACGCCGCCTTCGGCAACCCAACGCTTTAATTTAGCGACGGTAGCATCGGTAAAGTAACGATCGTAACCCGAGCTTTCCGGTAAAATAAAGACATCAAAGCCGTCCAGGCCATCAGAAATCAACTGCATGGTTCTTACCGCAGTGACCGGGTAACCCATTTGCCGTTCGATCACGAAACGAGTGTGGCCAGCGCTGTAGGAACTCACCGGAACATCCCAGGCCATGGCAATATTCGGTGCAAATAATGAATGCACATTTTCAGAGCCGAAATTAGGCCCGTCGGTAACCCAACTGCTGTCGACACCCTGCAAAGTTGCGCCAGTCTGTTTTGCTAACTGCTGCAATTGCTCAACTAAATCAGGTTGAGTGTTGTCGGCCCGCGTCACAACTAATGAACCACTCGGAAAGCGGCCCGCGGTATCGTGAGTAAACGCCAACTCACTTTGTTTAACCTGCAGTCCCTGCCGCAGCGCTGCGGTAACAAAACGGCCCGCGTTCATATCACCACCGCGAACCAAAAAAGCAACGCTGGCATCGGCATTCAATACCGACCCCGGATCGATGCGACCTTCGCTAACGGCTGCCGTTTTGACCTCTGCCACATCACCACAGGAATCCACTGCCACGTTAAACATCAACGGCAAGGACCAGCCGGTGACGTCATAAATCTGGTCGTCCAAATTATTTTTACGGCGTTGGTCCTGCTCTTCTAAAAAGTCCGGCGCCATATCCACCTGCTCATCCATTAACGTGCGGATCATGCGGTAAGCCGGCTGGGCTTTGTCAATCAAGAAACTGCCACTGGAGTAGCTGCTGCCACAGACATTAAAGTCCTGCTCAGCCTGGTTTACT
This sequence comes from Pseudomonadota bacterium, assembly GCA_051745735.1. Taxonomy (GTDB): domain Bacteria; phylum Pseudomonadota; class Gammaproteobacteria; order Enterobacterales; family Alteromonadaceae; genus Idiomarina. Next base: position 18,840 of record JBNJEJ010000021.1, on the reverse strand, counting down.
TCGACCCCTTGTTCAACCAGTAACGAAGCCAGTTTACGAGCGGCAGCAGGATCCTTCTTGGCCGGTAAGATCAGTAAGCGTTGACTATCATTTTGTCCCGCCTGCACTGAACTACTGCGGTAATCCCAGAACTTTTGCAATAATTGCGGGCGTTTCTCAGAAACCGTTTCGATGGTTGATAAAGAAGCGACAAAATGGTGCTGCACACCGTCGGCATAAGTTAAGATACTGTTGTCTTTGCGTTCAAACCGATGTCCACGAGCCGACGCCATTTCGTAGGTCATCGCAACCGAGCCGTGATAGAGCGGCCAGCTGGCACCGTAGCCCGGATAAAAAGCATCAAAAATTTCTCGGGTAAAATAGTCAAAGCCCTTGTCATCAAACCACTGGCCGTTGTTACGACCAATCCACTCCAGCGTTTCCCGCTGAGGATCGGTTATCAGAGGATTATAAGGCCGCGCCTCGGGGGTAAAGTAATAGGTTGAGTCACCGCCCATTTCGTGTAAATCGACGAACACCAGAGGATAGTAGTTCAACAATGCATCGACCTGGCCCTTTATTTCTGGCTGAGTTAACGCAATCCAGTCCCGATTCATGTCAAACATATAATGGTTTGTGCGGCCACTGGGCCAGGGTTCGTTATGCTCTGCACTGCGTCGGTCAGCAGAGTGCTTAAGACCCACGGTCATGTAATAACGCTGAACAAAGCGGGCACGACCATCGGGGTTCTGCAGTGGATCAATAAACACCATAGTATTGTCGAGCCACGACTGCGTCTCTTCACGCTGATCGTGCAGCAGATGATAAGCGGTCATCATAGCCGCCTCGGGAGAGGAAATTTCGTTTCCGTGCACACCATAGGACAGCCAGATGCTGGCCGGCGTTTCCTCAATCAGTTGCTGAGCCTGTTTTTCGGTCGTCTTTCTCGGATCCGCCAGGGCCTGCATATCCGTCATGAACTGATCAAAGTCCGACAGGTTATCAGCACTGGAAATGACCGCGTAATACAGTGGCCGGCCTTCCCAGCTCGAGCCATAATCCAATAACTTAACCTGCTCCGGAAACGCTTCTGCCAGCGCCTCGAAATATTGGCTCATTGCTTCAGGAGTCGTGATTTTCGTACCGATTGGGTAGCCCAAAACCTGCTCCACAGTAACCGAGCTATTGCTATAGTTTGCCTCGGTCAACATGGAGGCCTCTCCTGATAGCGATTGTGCACTAACCGAAGTGGCCGTTAATGCAACCGTTACAGAGAGGGTGAGGTATTTTAATAGACGCATGATGTTGCCCTGCCAGCTCGTTGTTAAATTGTAGTTAACTAATGTAAAAGCAGAGTATCACGATGTGAAGCCTTATTTGCCGCAGATTTCTGCGCTTTAACTTTTATCAACCCAATATTGATAGGGAAATCCAATGCAAGAAGAGAAAATTCAACCTTCGCCAGCACTTTCCGAATTGCAACGTTTAAGCGAAGATTTACCCACTTACGCCATGCTCATGCACTTATCGCAATTTGCTGCCATCGTGATTCCCTTTGTTGGCTGGCTCGCGCCGTTTGTCATGTGGCTGATAAAACGGGATCATGAGTTTGTTAATCAGCACGGTAAATTGATTGTTAACTGGTTTATCAGTGCCATGATTTATGGCTTCACCATAGTTGCCCTATTTTGGTTTATGCCCTTGCTCAGCTTGCCGTTTTTAGCGTTATTGTTTATCAGTTCAGTGGTGTTTACCATACTGGCTGCAATAAACGCCAAAAACGGTTGCTGTAAAGGTTACCCACTGGCTATTCGGTTTATTCGCTGAAGCACAGGCAGTCGATTGACTGCCTTTTACACCCGTTTACTGACAGGATCCGCAGCAAAAATCCTGACCGTGCTCAGGAACATTATTTGAATCGACAAAAAGCACCGTATTTTCTAATTCAATGTGGTCGTTTAGGTCATTTATCAACTCTTTTAATCCACGATAAAGTTCCTGCCAGCTTCCGCAAGCTCCATCAGGAGCCGTTAGATCGTTGGTGATAGCAATAATATGCTGCAACTCTTGATCGTGCTGCACATGTTCTTCTTCCATAACAGATATTGGCCCACTCGGATAAATGCCCCGCACCAGCATCGGAAATAAAATTTGCTCTTCTTTCATCATATGGCTTTCTAATTCATGCAACATACTGTCTAAGTGCTCAGACAACCCCGCAGGTACCTGTGGATGGTCGCCATGCACCTGCTCGATTTTTAATGCTAATTGTTTTAACTCAGGAATTTGTACCCGATGGCGTTGGTGATAACGTTCAACGATAAACTCGACCAATTCCGCATTACTCTTATCCTGCCATTGTTTTACCATTTCTTCTGACATGCTGACCTCGTCTGTAGTTAAAATAATTTACTCAGTGTTTAGGTAACGAGTAAGAAGTGCACAAATCGGGCCACCCCCTACCCCCTTAGAGTTATTGAGCTGCAGCGGCATCCGGGTATTATTAACCCTGTTTTTTAGGGTTGAATTAACCGTGAGTGTGAAAATTACCATGCTGCAACAAAGCTTAATGGCAGACCTTGTAACCGATGTCCCTGCTACCGTCCGTCTTCAAAACTTAGTGACGGCTTTACGCCAACATTTTAATTGTGGCGCTGTAGTTTTAATGAAAAAAGAAGATAATGCTTTACAGCCGATAGCAATGCATGGGCTTGTCAACGAAGCTTTAGGTCGGCGCTTTATGGTCGATCAACACCCCAGATTAGCAACCCTCATGGCTTCCCGTAACTCGGTATTATTTGAACCTGGAAGCAGCCTCCCCGATCCATACGATGGATTATTAGCCGAGCAACCGGGAAACGCTCTTCCTGTTCACGACTGCATGGGCATAAGCCTTTACATAGAGGGTCAATGCTGGGGAGTTCTTACCCTGGACGCCCTAACGCCAGGCACCTTTAACGATCAATCAACGGTTGAATTACAGCGTTACAGTTTAATTGTCGAGGCGGCTATTCGGGTTGGTCTTCTGGAGCAACAGGTGCGAGCACTGCGCCAGGGGCAGCAACAAACAACGCCTGGTATTTTATCCGCATCCACTCAGGACACCGAGCTTATCGGCAAAAGCCAAGTGTTACATACCGTATTAAAAGAGTTGCACGCCGTCGCTAAAACGGATTTACCGGTTTTGTTATTCGGTGAAACCGGTGTCGGCAAAGAGCTGTTTGTCCGCGAATTACACCGCTATTCTGACCGTTCTGATAAGCCAATGCTTTACGTTAACTGCGCTGCCTTACCCGAATCTTTGGCAGAGTCAGAACTGTTTGGACACAGTAAAGGCGCATTTTCGGGGGCCACCAGCGAACGTGGAGGCCGTTTTGAAGCAGCTCATGAGGGTACCTTATTCCTGGATGAAGTGGGTGAATTACCGTTATCGATTCAGGCCAAATTACTACGGGTGCTGCAAAACGGAGAGGTTCAGCGGCTTGGCTCCGATAAACCTAGAAAAGTTGATGTTCGAATTGTTGCGGCGACCAACCGGAACCTAAAACAGCAGGTTCGGGACGAACATTTTCGGCCAGATTTATACCACCGGCTATCGGTTTACCCTTTACCAATTCCGCCATTACGTGAGCGTGGCGATGATATTTTGTTACTTGCTGGTCACTTTTTAGAACTCAACCGCAGTCGTCTCGGTCTGCGCGCGTTACGCTTATCCGCAGCAGCAGAACTTGCACTAAAGCAGTATCATTGGCCCGGCAATATTCGGGAACTAGAACACGTTATCAGTCGGGCTGCCATAAAGCTTATTAGTATCGGCATTGACCCTAGCAGTATTGCTACCATAGAAGACAGTACGTTGGATTTAACCATGCCCGCTAATGCTCAGAGTCAACGCGAGGATCTGGCGTTAGATATTACCGGCGACGCAATGCTGGAGTCACAAAACCTATCGATGCGGGACGCTATCGAGCACACCCAACGACAAATGATTCGGCGCGCACTAAAACACGAACAAGGAAAATGGAATCGAGCAGCGAAACAATTAGGTGTAGACTCCAGCAATCTGCATAAGTTAGCCAACCGGTTAGGTATAAAAAAATAATGCAGTGGATGTCGATAGTTTTCTGGCGTTGCATTGCCCTCTCTTTCGTTGCCCTGGCTTTTGTCGGCATATTGCTTCCGGTAATACCTACAGTACCTTTTTTGCTTGCTGCTTTGTGGGCAGCCAGCAAAGGTTGGCCAGCGCTCGAAGCCAAGCTTTTGAATCATCCCAGATATGGTGCAGATATTCGAGCCTGGCGCCAGCAAGGCTGCATTCGCCGCAATGCTAAATGGGCCGCAACACTGCTGATGACCGGTAGCTATATGATACTTTGGTTGCTGAAGTTACCACCTACTTATGTAAAAGTAATGGTCGGCTTAATACTAACAGCCGTTGCCGTTTGGTTGTGGTTAAGACCAGAACCCCCAACACTGCCAGACACCTCAGGAGTTGCCAATGAAAACACTAAATCATGAGCAAATGCTTCGATACAACCGACATATTGTTTTGCCTGCCATCGATCTTGAAGGACAAGAGTGCCTGTTGAACAGCCATGTGGTAGTGGTAGGTGCCGGTGGATTAGGCTGCGCAACGTTGCCTTATCTGGCCGCGTCCGGGATTGGCGAGCTGAGTGTTTTTGATCATGACCATGTCGAGCTGAGTAACTTACAAAGACAGCCCTTGTATCGTGAGCAAGACGTTGGCCAACTAAAGGCCGTTGCCGCCATGGCACGACTAAAGGAGCTGAACTCTGCACTACGCATTAACTGCTGCGCCGAAAAAGCCAATCCTGAGTCTCTAAACCGGCTGCCAACCCGTGCAGCCGTTATTGTTGATTGCAGCGATAACCTGAGCACAAGAAATCAGCTTAATCAGTTCTGTCATCAGCATAAGATTCCGCTGGTATCAGGCGCAGCAATTCGCTTTGAAGGACAAATCATGGCTTTTTCTATGCAGCGCGATAGCGCCTGCTATCAGTGCCTAAGCTTATTATTTGGCGAACAGGATCTAAGTTGTGCAGAGTCCGGCGTCGCCTCCCCACTGGTTGGCGTTATCGGTGCCATGCAGGCCTTAGAAACTATCAAACTGCTATCTGGTGCAGGCGCACCGCTATTTAACGCCATGCTAATGTACGATGCCCTGGCATCGGAATGGCAGCGCTTTAACATAGCCAAACATCCGCGCTGCCCCGTATGCGCTTAGCGTACTAGCCCGGATTACCGTCTGTTCTTGGATTGACAAAAATTTTGAAGTAGACCAAGACAAAAATTATCAGAGCTAATGACCAACTCATGCTACTCCATAACAGCCAATCGGTCGTTAATTCTGGCCACAAATAAACAAACACCACTCTTAACAACGCAGCAGCGATCATGAGTAAAAAGGCCACCGACATAATGGGTTTAGGCTTTAATGATCGCCCGCTATGACCCAGCGCAACGCGCGCCATCATAGCCAGAATCATATTGCCCATCGCGCCAGCAGTTAAAGCATGCATAGCCGTACTGCGAGTCAATTCTGCACCCCAGTAGTGGGCGGCAAGTAAGCCAAAGCCCAACGGAATAAACCAGTAGCCAATGTGTAGCGACCATAATAAGGGAACACGCCAGGTTAGCCAAAATTTCCAGCGTGCAGCCCGAACTGCATTGGCGACCGCCGCAACGGCAAAAACGCAGCCCAGCCACAGGTCTGGAAGGTAAAGTGTTAAATTAAAAAAGTGGATAATGAACAGAGTCCAGACCGAACCAATGGCAAGCCGGTCGAGCCATAAAATCGGCGCTATTTTTTTGGTCATGGTGCCATTTGCAGTAAACATGGGCATTACCCGACCACCGATAATGACCATTAACAGGGTCACCAAAAATACGCCCGTATAAGCGCCCAAGACTTGCCATTCATACTGGTTAAAGGCATACCCAACGTGCATTAAAGCACTGGTCACCGCAAGCAGCAGCAATATCGGAATGAAAAATAAGTTACGCTTTTGACTGGCTTTTAAAACCAGTCTCGCAAATAGCATTGCAGCCACAGGTAATACGGAAACATCAACCGCCATGACTAACCACCAGGGCAGTCCTTGCCCAAATAGCATGATTAAGCGGCCCGCTCCCCATAACAGGACTAAGATCAGCAGTGTCGGACCGTGCGGGGCTCGCAGTCCGGTCCAGTTCTGGACCGCCGTTAATAAAAAGCCTAAAACAATAGCCACCACAAAGCCATACAACATTTCATGGCTGTGCCAGAATAAAATATTGCCATATACGGGTAAGCTGACCATACCCAGAAGAGCCAAACCCCATAGTAAAATGGCCACCGCACTGAAAGCGGCGCCCAACAGAAATAGCGGTCGGTAGGCTTGCCGTAAAATCGGGGTTATTGCCATTTCACGTTGCTGATTGGTTACTTGCATAATAAACACTGTACCCCTCTGATTTTTACCTATAATACGCCCCCGACCTTTGTAAAAGGTGAATTTATTTACGGTGGGATACGTCAATCAATTCCACAGTACCATCTTCTCTCACTTCCGCAATTTGGCCTCGGGGTTCTTCCATAAATAACAAAGCAACTACGCCAATGAGTGCGGTAGCCGCAATTACGAAAAAGAACGTTTCATAAGACACAAAGGACAAAACAGTTAAGAATGTAACGGCCCCCACATTACCGTAGGCCCCTGTCATACCAGCGATTTGACCGGTCATACGGCGTTTTATCAGAGGAACCACCGCAAAAACCGCGCCTTCGCCTGACTGCACGAAGAATGAGCAGCCCATAGCAATCACAACCGCCAACCATAATGGCCATTCGCTATTAACCAAGCCCATTAACAGGTAACCACATGCCAAACCCAATGTCAGAACAATCAATGTGGACTTACGTCCGAAACGGTCTGAAATAATGCCGCCCGCCGGACGGGAGAAAAGGTTCATCAGCGCGTAGGCGCCGCCAAGCATGCCCGCCAATACTGGATTGAGGCTAAAGGTTTCCGCAAAAAACAGTGGCAACATAGACACCACAGCTAATTCCGAACCAAAGTTGGTAAAGTAAAGAATATCCAGCACCGCAACCTGTTTAAATTTATATTTGTGGATTTCAGGTACCGGCGTGGTGAATACCTCTTTATTGACTTGCCAGACTTTGAAGATTTCTAGCATGTACAACAGCACCATCAAACCATAGATGACATAAACCGTAAATTCGCTCAGCAGAGCAACTTTGGAGGGTGATAATTTCCAAGCCAACAAGCCAATGGCTGCGTACATGGGGAGCTTCATCACTAATAGTAAGAAGAAATCTCCGACCGAAGTAACTTCCATTGCACCTACGTTTTTCGGCCGAAAATACGTAGAGCCTTTCGGCGTGTTAGTTACATTAAAATAGTAGATAAATCCGTATACCAGGCTGATCAAACCAGTCAAGCCAATGGCATAACGCCAGCCATCTTCTCCGCCAAAAAGCACCGCCAAAGCAGGTAGTGTGAACGCCGCGGCTGCAGACCCAAAGTTACCCCAGCCGCCATAAATACCCTCAGCAGTACCCAGCTGACTATGGGGAAACCATTCCGATACCATGCGTATACCGATTACAAAGCCTGCGCCAATAAAGCCCATCAAAAAACGAGCGGTCGCAGCCTGGACAAATGAGTCGGCCAATGCAAACATAAAACAAGGTATAGAAGAGATAATCAGTAAGGCTGAAAAGACCATTTTCGGGCCATATCTGTCAGTCAACATACCGATAATGACCCGAGCAGGAATGGTCAGTGCCACATTCAAAATCAACAGGGTTTTAATCTCGTCGTTCGTCAATCCCAGGCTTTCTTTAACCATTTGTAGCATGGGCGCAAAGTTAAACCACACCAAGAAGGTGATAAAAAATGCGACCCACGTCATATGTAGGATCTTCATTCGGCCGACAAAGGAAAAAATATTAAATTTTTCCGCATTCATACGAGTCTCCTTCTGCCATCAGGCAATAGACTTAGGCCACTTTTTTGTAAGTGGCCGTATTTAATTAGAGTGTTACGTTTATAGAGAACCACAGCTTGGTCGTGTCAGATGCATGTTCATCCGCACTGTAGTAAGCCACTTTAAACAATCCATTGACTTTTTTAGCGATAGGGAATGAGGTAACTGCATCCCATTCATGCCCATAATTCAGCGACCCTTGTTCGCTCTCAAATTTATGGTACACCACAGCCAAGTTTAGGTTATTCAAGGATCCAGCGGCGCTGAGGTAATTGTCGACAATACCGCCTGCAGGTGCGTTAAGAAATTTATCAGCAAATCCCTGAAACTTGTGTAAGGTGGCTAGCGGCGTACTAAAAACGCCTTGTTCCGCGCCAAGCTGTTCAGTACCGAGAGCCCATTTAATGCCAGCAGCCTTAACTCCCAACTCCAGCATTTTATAATCGGCATCTACACGGTTAGGGTTATCACCATGATCCCGCTGATTGGCGAGACTGGCGTTAACAAAAAACGGCTGCCACTCTCCTTGATAACGAACGCCTAATGTCCGCGTAGAAGCGCCAGCCAGCGCATCAAAGTCCAGAAAATAGCCAAATGCAGTGAGCGTTTGCTGTTCGGAAGGTTGATAACTTATATTGCCTAAATGGATTTGACCACTCAGGTCACCGACCGGGGAGTCGTCGCCAAAAATACGGTTAACGTTGTGTAAATAGCTATAGTCAAAGGTTAATCCATCACTACCGCTGTATGTCGCCCGATAGCCATCGTAAGTTTGTTCGTTCTGCCGCCAGCCCACACCACCGACAAAACGTTGGTCATCAAGGAGAATACGCTGTCGCCCGGCACGAAGGCGCAACCCTTGCTGCTGAAACTGCAAATAACCTTGGTTAACATCTGACCCGGTCGGGTCGGCAACAACCGGCCTGCTCACTAAGCCGTTAGTGGTGGAATTATAAGTTTCACCTCCAAGCGCAGTCACATTGTCAAGCTCTGCGATAATGGAAATCCCCTGGTACGCGTCACTTTGATAAGTCAAACGCGTTCGCAGGGTATTCGCAAGGGCGTTGTCATCAAACCCGTCTTGATCGACCCATTCGCTCCTGTAGCGCAGACCAATATCAATTTCCCCTTGCGTTAGCGTCGCGCCGACGTTGTTCAGATAACTGTCATCAGCGTAAGCGGTGTTCGCGCCTAAAACCAATAGCCCCAATATGGATAGCTTAAGTTGCTTTTTCACTTCGTATTTCCTTATTCTTCTGCTGACTGTTGGACCATGGGGGGGGATCATAGCGGATTAAAATCGTGTTTGGATAGCGAGTACCCAATCATAGATCGGTATACTCACAAAGGAGAATAAAGCGCCTATTACCGCTACTTATAGCGGTTCTATCAGGGGAGGTATTGCTGCTCACTCTCAATAAAGTTATTCGCGTTTTGTTCCTGCAGATAGCCGCTAAGACGCTCGGCACGAATGGCAAAATACATGGCGATCATGCAAAACGCTGCCAAGCCATAAAGAAACATAAATGAGACAGAATAAAAGCCGAACGCTTCGGTCAGCAAACCAAACAGAATCGGCAAAGTACACCCACCCAGAGCACCAAAGGCTCCAACCAAGCCGCCAACGGGGCCCATTGCCTCGGGATAATAAGTATTGACTAGCTTATAGACACTGGCCCGACCAAAACCCTGAGCCAAACCCAGCACCGCTAGCAGCAGGGTAAACCAACCCGGATTGATGCCCACAAACATGGTGACATCCGTTTCAATACCATGAATTATAAAAGTGGTTGGGGGGTAGCTTAAAAAAAACAGACTCACTAAGCTCACCCAGAAAACGCCCCAGTTAACAGAGCGCGCCCCATAACGGTCCGCAAACCAGCCTCCTAAGGCCCTTACAACTGAAGAGCTAACCACAAAAACCAAGGTATAAGCTGTCGCTTGACGTACAGTGAAATCGTAAGCCTCCATGTAATAGTGGGGTAACCAAACCAACAGAGCGAGAAACGAGCCAAATACAAAGTAATAATACAAACCCATTCGCCACACACGTAGCTGTTTTAGATAAGGACTGAGGGAAACTTTATCTTTAGGTGTGTCAATGTTGCCGGCCGGTGCTAATGTCATCCACATAAATAATGCGATAAGCAATGCCCCGGTGTACACCCAGCTGATCAAGGGCCACTGATGTTGTAGCTCGGGTGCCAGAATCAAACTCAGTGCAGCCCCGGCATTACCGACACCAAATAAACCCATCACCAGCCCCTGACTGCTACTGGGGTAAAATTGCGACACATAGCTGATACCAAAGGTAAAACTACAACCAGCCAAACCAAACCAGAGCCCCATGGCTAAAAAGCCCCAATAACTCTCGATATACTGCAGACCAATGAGAGCGGGCAGGATGAGTAACATTTGCCAAGCCATAAGTGTCTTAGGCTGAAAATATTGAACCAGCCAACCTGCCGGAATTCGTCCAAGTGCGCCGGTCAGGATGGGGGCTGCCAGCAGGCCTCCAAGTTGAGGCAAACTTAGCTTTAAATCGGCCACCAAAACTTCCGTCAATCCAGCATACAAAGTCCACACGGCAAAGTTGACGGCAAAAACCAAAGTCGCAACCACTAACGCTCTAAACGCATTAGGAGAGTAAGCTTTATCCAGCATAACAAAGGCTCTTGTGATTTAGTTAAAGCTCTAATGCTAAACGCACCCATCGTTAAAATACAGCTTCTACCACCATCGCGCTCAGACTACCCCTAACTGGGGGGTTGGCGACTAACCCGGCGCGTTCTAAACTTACCCATTGGTTTGAGATAAGGTGTGCCGGTGTCCGACTCCCCACAACTACAACTTCAGCAAGATTCCGCGAGCCAAGCGGGGATCAAGGCATTAAATGAGGACAGTGTTGGTTTTTGCCAGCCTGATGATCAACATTTATTGCAATATAAGGGTGTCGTGGCGGCGCTTGCTGACGGTCTCTCGGCAGCAGAGGCTGGTCAAGAGGCGAGTCAGACCGCGGTTTCCCGTTTTATTGACGAATATTTCCAAACGCCGGATAGCTGGGCCGTCAGCCATAGTGGCAAAAAAGTTATGTCAGCAATCAACTTACGCCTTTTCCGAAAAAGTCATAAATACACTAATGAGCAAAAAGGACTGCTATCCACCTTTTCTGCAGTTATCCTAAAAGGGCGCCAGCTGCATTTCTTTCATGTCGGTGATAGCCGAATCTATTTATGGCGCAGGCAAACACTAACGCAATTGACCCGCGACCATGTTGCCCAGCTTGGCGGTAACAACCAGTTTTTGGCGCGAGCTCTGGGAATGGATAATTGCTTGCATGTAGATTACGGCAGTCAGGAACTCGAACAAGATGACATCATTTTACTCACCAGCGATGGTGTTCACGATGTTTTAGACCTTGAATATGAGTTGCGCAAGATTCACGACTCAAAGCGGCCTGCACATAGGCTCGTAGAGCATGCCATTGAGCAACAAAGTAAAGATAACTGCAGCGCCGTATGGATAAAAATCAAGGCTTTACCAAAACAGGATGTCAATGATTTTAACGCGCAGCTGACCCGCTTACCTTTTCCACCCGAACTCAATGTTGGCATGAAGCTGGATGGTTATGAGGTTGTTAAGACACTCTACGAGTCCAGCAGAAGCCAACTTTATCTGGTGAAGGATTTACGTGATGGTCAACAATGGGTGATGAAAACGCCATCGATAGGGTATGAGGACGACAGTCACTACATTGACCGTTTTATACAAGAACAGTGGATCGGTAGCCGCATCCACCATCCCAATGTAGTTGAGGTTAAAACGAATACCCGATCCCGTACCGCTTTATATTACCTTATGGAGCACATACAAGGCTGTGATCTGGAAGCGTGGCGACAGGCGAACCCAGCTGCCAGTCCGAAACGGCGTTTTCGTATCGTTCGTCAAATCGCTGACGCCATAAAGGCTTTTCACGACAACGATACCGTTCACCAGGATTTAAAACCGGGTAATATCATGATAGACAATCAAGATAGGGTTAAAGTGGTGGATTTTGGTAGCGTTTTTGTAGCCGGCGTCGCCGAGTTATATCGGCCAATTGAACACAACGGCGTGCTGGGTACTGCAACTTATGCAGACCCAAATTATTTACTTGGAAAAAACCCCGGACAACAGGGTGATGTCTACAGTCTGGCTGTAATCTGCTATGAGCTGTTTACGGGACAGCTTCCTTATGGCGAGAAAATTGAAGATTGTCATCGTTGGCAGGACTATGATCGCCTGCGCTATCGAAGTGCTCACCAACTCAATTCACTCATTCCCCTCTGGTTTGACAAGGCTCTTGAGAAGGGTTGTCAGTTCGACCTAACCAAACGTTACCAGACCATTGAGCAATTGATGCAGGATTTAACACAACCAAATATTGAATTAATTAAAGACGACACAGAGCCTAAAGAAGCCAGTCGACTCATGCTTTGGAAGTTACTGAGCGGGTTCTGGTTTGTTAGCTTGCTCGTGGTGTTATATCTGTTTTTGGTTGCTGATTAGCTACCACCTGGGCTTATCTTTCGCATAACCGGTTATTGAGATGCTGAACATATCTACCCCTAAAGGAATAGGTTTTACTCCCCTTTAAAAGCTTTTGCACTACCCCTCCCTATAAGTTGTTCACAACTCTAAACTGTTCGATAGTAGATTTTGCTATTAATAAACTTCAAACACGGAGGGACAGCTATGGCTGATCTCGAGCGCTGGGAACCAGAAAACGAAAAGTTTTGGGAGTCTCAGGGAAAATCAATTGCTAATCGTAATTTATGGATATCTATTCCCAGCTTGCTATGTGGTTTTGCTGTCTGGCTTTACTGGGGCATCTTAACCGTACAAATGCTAAATGCCGGGTACCCTTTTAGTGCCGACGAACTATTTACTCTTACGGCTATTGCTGGTTTATCCGGTGCCACATTGCGAATCCCCAGTAGCTTCTTCATTCGCTTCTGCGGAGGCCGCAATACCATCTTTTTTACCACCAGCTTGCTTATTATTCCGGCATTCTTCACCGGCTTGGCCTTACAGGATCCTAATACTCCTTTATGGCAATACCAGTTATTAGCGCTGTTATCAGGCATCGGAGGAGGTAATTTTGCCTCATCCATGTCCAACATTTCCTTCTTCTTTCCCAAAAGCAAACAAGGTTTGGCGTTGGGATTAAATGCTGGTTTAGGTAATTTTGGTGTGACCACTATGCAGGTGCTCATTCCGTTATTTATGACCTTTGGAGCCTTTGGTGCGCTTGGTGGCGATCCCGTTGAATTGATCAGTACCTCCGGCACCATCGTCGGCAAAATCGAAGCCGGAACAGACACCTGGCTGCAAAACGGTGCCTTTGTTTGGTTACTGCTCCTGGTACCGTTAGCCTTAGCCAGTTGGTTTGGTATGAATAATATTCGTACGCAGGACGTCAGTCCAAACTTACCGAGTCCAATCAAGGCCATGCTCATGATTTCGCTCATGTTGCTTATCGGGTTTATCACAGCGGCTGCCGGGCTATGGCTAATGTTGCCAGAAGCAGCGAATGGCTCTGGTTGGAATGTACCTAAGGAATTGGTCTTAGTGCTGGTGGTCACTGCAACGGTCTTTTTACTCCGGGCTTTACCTGGAGCCATCGGTAAAAGTTTAAATCATCAGTACCGGATATTCCGTAACCGCCATACATGGGTGATGAGCATTATCTACACTATGACTTTTGGTTCCTTTATCGGTTTTGCCGCGGCTTTCCCGCTGGCGATTAAGGTCATTTTTGGTTTCCAGCACATTGTCGTTGACGGTGTAATGACTCACAACACGCAGAATCCGCTTGGCCCTAGTGCTTTAACTTATGCCTGGATGGCGCCTTTTATCGGTGCGTTAATTCGCCCTGTTGGTGGCTGGTTAGCGGATCGCTTCGGCGGGGCCATGGTGACTCAATTTTGTGCGATTGTGATGGTGCTTTCATCACTCGGTGCAGCCTACTATATGTCTCTTGCTTATCAATCGGAAACGCCGCAAGACTTCTTTGTGCCTTTCTTCGTATTGTTCCTGGTATTGTTCGCAGCAACGGGGATTGGTAATGGCTCCACTTTCCGTACCATAGCCATGGTTTTTCCTAAAGAACAGGCTGGTCCGGTTTTAGGATGGACTTCTGCGGTTGCCGCTTACGGTGCCTTCTATATCCCTAAAGTGTTTGGTGAGCAGATTAAAATGACTACGCCGGAGAATGCGTTAATTGGTTTTGCCATATTCTATTTTGTATGTGTACTACTAAACTGGTTCTTCTACTTACGTAAAAACAGCGAACACTATAATCCTTAATACCCTCAGACCCGTCATTTCCTAATGACGGGTCTTTTACCCAACATGAGTAAGACTCCGACGAAGTTGGTGGTTACTTAACTTTAGGTCGAAAGGGGTTAATGACCGCCTCGTTACATTCCAGATAAGGACCATTCATTAGATCAATGCAGTAAGGAACTGCCGGAAAAACAGCATCCAGACATTGCCGGATCGCCTTAGGCTTACCGGGTAAATTGATAATCAACGATGCTCCGCGAAGCCCGGCCGTTTGGCGAGACAAAATAGCGGTTGGCACGTATTTTAACGACTCCTGCCGCATCAACTCACCAAACCCCGGCATCATCCGGTCACAAACAGCTTCAGTAGCCTCAGGCGTGACATCCCGCTCAGCCGGACCGGTTCCCCCAGTTGTTACCACCAAACAACAGCCCTGTTCATCAACAAGCGTTTGTAAGGTTTCTTCAATCAGTGCCTGTTCGTCCTCTATAACCCGGTATACGGGCTGCCAGACCGAGGTCAGGTAATCATTAAGCGTAGCCTCAATTGCCGGTCCCGAGATGTCATCGTATTGACCACGACTGGCTCTGTCGCTAACCGTTACAATTCCAATTTTAGCGGTTTTAATAGCACTCATAAGGCTCCTTGTTTGGGTGAATCATAGTTACTCTGCTTGTACCATACCGGCCAATTGTAACCAATAGCCATTACTTTCATCCGCAGCCAATTTTACTGGAGAACTACCGTCCATATTATTTTTGAAACGCTGTAGCCAGTCTAAAGTTCCTTCGGGCTCTGGGCTTAACCGGACATAATCGACAATACCTTTCATTCCTGGCAGCTGATTAATCAGGTTATAGCGACTGCCTGACTGGGTTTGGATACCATTTAACAAAAATATTTGTTTACCATCCTGACTGGTTACCTTGCGTCCTTGTGGGTATTTTATACAACAGAGCTCACATTGATCTTTCTCACGATTTTCCGAGCGGGCGGTAAAACAGCGCCCCGACCAGGCCAAGGGTAAATGACCAAACGAAAAAACTTCGGTTTTAAACACATCACGAACAGATTTTATCAACGGCTGTTGTAAAACCTCTGTGAGCCAGTGCTGCGAAAGCTCGTACGGAACAACCCAATGATTCATACCCATATCAATAAAGCGCCGCAACGCTTCATGGTTATAGACATTAATTGCCGAGCCCAGGGTAAAATTAACGCCAAGTTCTCGCAGATAGGGAATCGCGCCAACATCATTAGCCTCGACTTCAAATTCTCCATTATGACAATACTTGGCTAGCTGCTGCAGCTCTGCCGGCGCTTCCAGTAAGGTCATTGTCGATAAACAAACTTGCTTACCGGCTTCACGCAGCTGATGGGCAATAGCGATATAATCGTCCAGTGATAATTCGCGGCGCTTACTGCATACAGTTTCGCCTAAATAAACACGATCAACATCGGACTCAGCCACTTGCTGATAAAAAGATTTAACCTTTTCTTTTGGCCAAAAATATAGGTTCGGACCTAATGATAATTGCATAAATCACTTCCATTTCCGGTGATACGCGCCAAGAGTTGTCTGACTGCCTTCCGATAATGAGGCAAGTACGCTATTCCACTCCTCGGCGACTTCGAACTGCTCGGGGCTGGCGCAAACAGCGTCGATTGCTTGCCGCCATACACGAGTAATTTGCGCAACATAAGCAGGGCTGCGTTGCCGGCCTTCAATCTTTAACGATGCAATCCCTTCTCGATAAAGCTGCGGCAACAGACTCAGCGTGTTAAGGCTAGTTGGCTCTTCCAGTACATTATAAAGTTGATCATCGACACTAAAGCGCCCTTTGCACAGCGTTGGGTAGCCAGCGTTCTCACCTTCCGCAAAACGATCGATAACCACACCGTTTAAGCGCGATTCCAGCCGGCTACCCTGGTGCTCCCATTCAACATAAGCCGCAGGTGAACATGCCCCCGCCGTATTAGGAGACTCACCGGTCATATAGGAACTTAAATAACAACGCCCTTCAGCCATAATGCAAAGGCTGCCAAAGGCAAACACTTCAAGCTCAATATCTGTGGTGCGAGCTAAGGCACGCACTTGCTGCATCGATAACACTCTGGGTAGAACGACGCGTGAAATCCCATATTGCTGATAAAACTCAATTGCGCCCGCGTTAGTGGCGGAAGCCTGCACACTTAAATGTAACTCAACATGGGGGTAACGCTCGGCGGCATAACCCAATACCGCTATGTCGGAAATAATAAGTACATCAGCACCAGCCGCCACAGCATCATCAACGGCCTGCCGCCAGCGATGCCAATTTGCAGCGTGCGCAAAGGTATTAATTGCAACATGCAGCTTTTTCCCCCGTCGATGCACATAATCGGCAGCATCCGACAATTTCATTGCATTCAAATTTAGACCGGCAAAATGTCGCGCGTTGGTCTCGTCCTTTAGCCCCACATAAACAGCATCCGCGCCATTCTCGATGGCTGCTTTTAGAGCCGGAATGCTCCCGGCCGGACATAAAAGTTCCATTAACACCTCAAACTTTTAGTTAGATTAACTATTTGCTGAATTAGTTGTTCTATTATAGATATCAGGCGTTTCAATTTGTTCGATTTGGAGAGATATAAATGGATACTAATAAGTGGGTATTGGCATTACCAAAGGTCATTGGCTCGACACATGGATTGCTCCCGGCTGCCATCAAGTTTAAGCCGTTTCAGTTAGTTTTGAACAACTTGTTTGACAACGAATTAGCAGAACATGAGTTGGATTTCCTGGCAGGTAAAACAATCACTATAGAAGTCACCGACATCGCACTCTCATTTGATGTCAGCTTAGTAAACCAGCGGCTCGTGGTAACACCAGAGGGCCATAAACCGGACGCTAAACTCAGTGCAGAAAGTGTTGATTTGATGCTCCTCATACACAATAAAGTCGACCCCGACACACTGTTTTTTAGACGTCGTCTGAAGGTAGAAGGCAATACAGAACTGGGACTATCTCTTAAGAATTTCTTAGACACCATTGAGGTAGATCAAAAACTCCCAACCCCCTTATACAAGTTGGGTGATAAAATGGCGACCTACATTCAACAACAAAAAGATGGAATAATGACGCCATCTTAAAACGTTGTGCTTTGATAATTATCAAGAGGTCAACATGCCAGCTATTCAGTGGGATAAAAAGTTAATCGATAAGTACAATATTAACGGCCCCCGGTATACCTCTTACCCCACAGCCTTAATGTTGTCGGAAAATTTCTCGACTCAACGTATTGAAAACGCATTAAGCACCGCCGGCGATGAGCTTTGCCTATACGTGCACCTGCCGTTTTGTCATAAATTGTGCTATTACTGCGGCTGCAATAAAATTGTAACGCGCCACCAACACAAAGCCGATACGTACCTCGACTATCTAGCCCTTGAAATGGCGATGTATCAACCCATGGTTGGCCATAAAAAAATCCGGCAAATTCATTTGGGCGGCGGCACTCCCACGTTTTTGACCCAGCCACAGCTAACTCGACTGATGTCATTAGTCCATCAGTATTTTAACTTTGCTGATGCTGCCGAAATCAGTATTGAAATTGATCCCCGCAGTTGCAGCGATGACAAACTACGCCATCTGCGAAAACTTGGTTTTAACCGGCTAAGTTTTGGGGTGCAGGACTTTGACGAGAAAGTACAGATTACAATTAACCGAGTTCAGGATGTCGACCTTATTGAACATCAACTTAAGCTGAGTAAAGAGCTGGGCTTTGATTCAATAAACCTGGACCTGATTTACGGCTTGCCATACCAGCGGCCGGACACCTTCAAAAAATCAATAGAACAAGTTATCGAGATGGACCCGGATCGTATCTCGGTATTCAGTTATGCTCATCTACCGCAGCGCTTTGCCGGGCAACGAAAGATTCCTGAAGAATCTATCCCGCAACCTTCTGTTAAATTAAGCTTGCTCGAGCAGGCCATTACCCAACTGAGTGAGGCCGGCTATCAATTCATTGGCATGGATCATTTTGCGAAACAGGATGACGGCCTTGCCATGGCTCAACGACAGGGCCGTTTACAACGTAACTTTCAGGGCTACACCACCGACGGCCAGGATGCTTTATTAGGCTTGGGCGTGTCGTCTATTAGTCAGGTTAATGGGGTGCTCTGGCAACACGAAAAAGAGCTTCCCGCTTACTACAAAATGATTGATAGTGGGCAAAAACCCATTATCAAAGGTATGGCTTTAACCGATGAAGACAAACTGCGCGCAGCACTAATTTCGCAAGTTATCTGCCACTTCGAACTCGATATAGAAGCCTTTAAAACCGAATGGAATGTCGAAGATTTTTGGGCTCATTTTGCCGAAAGTATTCCACTATTGAAGCCATTCATCGAAGATGGGCTGATCGATATATCCGACAAAAAGCTACGCGTCACCGATTTAGGCCGCCTGTGGGTTCGCAGCATCTGCGCCTGTTTCGACGAATACCTTGATCACGGTCAGAACCGCTACTCCAAAGTGGT
>JBNJEJ010000020.1:0-44024 GCA_051745735.1 Pseudomonadota bacterium | reverse complement strand
ATTTGTCGTCATTAATGGAGTCGCTGGTTGAAGCTTTTTAAACGTCTAGTTGTCAGTTTGGTCATCCTGTTTTTATTGGGCGTTGGCTCCGTTGCGGCTTTGTATTTTTACGTCAAAGCGGATCTGCCGAGTGTGGCAACACTCAGAGACGTCGAGCTACAGACCCCCATGCAAGTGTTCAGTAAAGACGGTGAATTGATTTCCCAGTTTGGGGAAAAGCGACGTATTCCCGTATCTCTGGAAGACGTTCCTAAAAGCATGGTCGATGCCTTTTTAAGCACGGAAGACAGTCGCTTTTATCAGCACTACGGGGTTGATCCTATCGGTGTCATGCGTGCCTTCTATGTGTTGGTTACGACAGGCGACATCAAAGAGGGAGCCAGTACCATTACGATGCAGCTGGCCCGTAACTTTTTCCTGAGCTTTGACCGCGCCTGGATGCGCAAAATAAAAGAAACCTTTATCGCGCTGCACATTGAACAACTGCTCAATAAAGATGAAATTCTGGAGCTCTATCTGAACAAAATTGCCTTTGGTCACCGTGCCTATGGGGTCGGCGCTGCGGCGCAAGTTTATTACGGTAAGTCTCTGCAACAACTTAACTTAGCTCAAATTGCCACCATCGCGGGCTTGCCTAAGGCTCCGTCAAACTTAAATCCGCTCAGCAGTCCAGAGGCTTCTAAGGCGCGCCGGCGGGTGGTGTTGCTGCGCATGCTGGACGAGAAAAAAATCACTCGTGAGCAATTTGATCAAGCCGCAGATGCACCGGTGACGGCTCAGCAGCATGGCGCTGAGGTAACACTTAATGCGCCCTATGTCGCTGAGATGGTTCGTCAGCAAATGGTTGAACAGTACGGTGAAGAACGGTCCTACAATGCCGGCTTTAACGTTTATACCACCGTCAAAAGTGAAGTTCAGCTGGCAGCCCAAAAAGCCGTTTGGGATAACCTGCACGCTTATGATGAGCGCCATGGTTATCGCGGCCCGGTCAGCATTTTATGGTCATCCGAAAACGGAGAGACAGCGCTTTCCCATTCGGAAATTCGGCAGTACCTGCAACAGCTAAAAAGCTTTGGTGCGGTCACACCCGCGGTAGTAACCGAGATCGGGGAGCAACAAGCCACTGTTTTGGTCAAGGGCCAGGACCAGTTAACGTTGCCGTGGCAAGCGATGCACTGGGCACGAGCCTATATTAATGAGGAACGCCAGGGGCCACCGCCAGAAACAACGGCCGATATCATGCAGCCCGGACATGTTATTTGGTTGCGAAAAGCCGCACAACAGTGGCGGCTGGCACAACTGCCGGAACCCAGCTCTGCGATAGTATCGCTGCAGCCAAAAGACGGTGCTGTTGCGGCTGTGGTCGGTGGTTACAGCTTTACGTTAAGCCAGTATAATCGCGCTACACAGGCCGAACGTCAGGTCGGGTCGAACATTAAGCCACTGGTTTATTCGGCGGCTTTCGAGCAGGGTTTTACGCTGGCAAGCCTGGTCAATGATGCGCCCATCAATCAATGGAATCCGGGTACCGGAATCGCCTGGCGGCCGAAAAACTCTCCTGATGTTTACGAGGGCCCGATTCGTTTACGCAAAGCGCTGGCAAAATCAAAGAACGTGGTATCGGTTCGTCTGGTTCGTGATGTGGGTGTTAAGACTACGGCTGACCATATTGCAAAGTTTGGCTTACCGCGCTCGCAAGTGCCTGAAAATGAGTCGATATCCCTTGGCTCATTATCCATGACACCGATGCAGGTAGCTCGGGCTTACGCGGCTTTTGCTAATGGCGGTTATCTGATTGACCCTTACGTTATCGAGCGTGTAGAGAATGGTAGCGGCGAGCTGATTAATCAGGAAGAGCCCAGGTTGGCATGTCGTCAATGCGATAACCCTGCGCCGCAAATCATCTCGGAACAGAATGCTTTTTTAGTGGCGCAGGCGATGAACTCGGCCGTCTGGGGTGGCGGCAGCTGGGGGCATGAAACCGGATGGAACGGAACCTCGTGGCGTATCCAGCGTTCGCAACCGATTATCGATGAAGTCGGACGCGATATTGCCGGTAAAACCGGTACCACTAATGATGTGCGGGATACCTGGTTTTCTGGCTTTACCAGTGGTTTGGTTACTACCACCTGGGTTGGTTTTGACGACGTTTCGCGGCAGCTGGGCCGAACTACCATGCATCCGCTGCTGGACAGCAGCCAGCAGGCAATTTCGGGCGGCGAAGCCGGTGCCAAAACAGCCCTGCCGGGCTGGATCCTGTTTATGGAACAGGCGGTCAGCGAATACCCTGCCGATAACCTGATGATCCCGCCCGGAGTGGTTAATGTGCGGATTGACTTAGCAACGGGCAAGCTGACGCATCGCACTGACTATACTACCCGTTTTGAGTACTTTATTAACGGTACCGAGCCGACCGAGTACATTGACCGCGGTCAGGATAACAACAATATTTTTGACGAAGACGAGGACAGCCTGTTTTAACTGGCTGCTCCCAGTCTTGCTAACAATTGGTTCAGGTCAGATTGCACACCACCGGCAGTCACTTCTTTGCCAGCGCCCGGACCACTGATAACCAGCGGCATTTCTGAGTACCAGTCGGTGTAGAGAACAAAGATATTTTCGCCCGGGATCAGGTTGGCCAGCATGTCCCCGGAGGGAATGTATTCAATACCAATTTGGGCCTTAACACGTTGTTCTTCAGAAACCGAAAAGCTTGCCAGCAAGCGCGGTACTTTGTCTTCTTCGGCAGCCTGCTGCTGCATAGCCTTCATTGGCGGGTCGAGTTCATCCAGCCGTTGCATAAATTCGTTGGCTGAAATGTCGCGCAAATGCTCAGGCACTAGGCTGTTGACGGTAATATCCTGCCAGTCAAGTTGCAGACCAATTTCACGAGCCAGGATCAGCAGTTTGCGGACCAAATCCTGACAGGAAAGATCTTCCCGCGGGTCGGGCTCGGTATAACCCCGTTGTTTAGCATCGGCAACCAATTGACTGAAACTGGCGTCCTGAGTAAAGTTTTCGAATAGCCACGACATGGTGCCCGAAAAGATACCCGATATACTGCGTACCTCATCACCCTGACTGCGTAAGTCGTTGATGGCGTAGTTCAGCGGCAGACCGGCACCTACCGTGGTGTTATACAGCCACTCCCGCTTATATTCACGTTGAATGGTGCGTATTTCGTGATACAAGGACTCTTGCGCAGAGCCAGCACATTTATTGGCGCTAATGATGTGCATACCGTTGGCAAAAAAGCTGGGATATAATTGTGCTATGGGCTGTGATGCAGTTAAATCAAGTAATACCAGCTCGTCATAAGGTGCATTAGGCAACTCTCTCAGTAGCTCGGTTAACACGTAGGGCCGTGCCAGTCGTTCAAAACTATTGGCCCAGTCATGCAGGTCGATACCGCTGTAATCAAGCCAGATTTGCCGTGAGTTGGCGATACCCATAATCCGTACGTCCATGAGCTGGTTGATGCGGTCAAGTTGTCGTCTGAACAGTTCTAACCAGGTACTGCCAATGTTACCGCGGCCTAGTACCAATACTCCTAAACTGCGACGGTAGTTAAATAGCTGGCTGTGCAAGCGATTCAGTAGCCGACTGTCCAATTGTTGTTCGAGAATGGCAATAGCTGAGCAGCCGGTTTCGGCCAGCCCAAAACGGCGAACTTTTTGTTCACCGAGTTGCAGCTTAAAGGTATTGTATTGATCCGATTCCTGAATTCGGTTGCCCACCAGAGCCACCATCGAATAACCGCGAATTTGAGTTATCGTGTTGTCGCGGTCAATTTGTTCCAGCCAACGGCTCATATAGTCCTGGTGGTTTTGATGGAAAACCAGGTACTGAACATGTTGGTCCGGCTCAGTCCAGCTGAACAGGGGGTCTAAATCCAGCTCATCAAGCCGGGCAACCAAATTCTTATCAGTCAGTTCAACTTTGAACAAAACCACCTCGGACAGAGAAGTAAACACCTTACCGCGAGGTTCTGCCTGTTGGAACTGGCCGATTCGAGTCTGTTGGTTTTCAACTTTTAAACTCGATCGAACCGAAAGTATCATGCGCTGCTGATTAACGGGCTGAAATGTTCGCGGGTGCAGCACCGGACTGCCGATGCGGGCCAGCTCTTCTGCTTCGCTCCAGTCTAAAGACGGCAGGCTGACAACCCGCTCAATTTTTCGCGGATCGGCAGAGTAAACGCCGGCTACGTCCTTCCAGATAGTGACGCGTTTTACATTCAGCAAGCTACCCACCAGCGTGGCGGAGTAATCGCTGCCATTGCGCCCCAATGTCAGACTTTCGCCGTTCAGGCCGCGGGCAATGAATCCGGTAATAATAAATCGTGTACCCGGATTAGGCGCTACGCGCTGCAATAGCCTATCGCGTGATTCTTGCTGCTGAATGATCGGCTCGGGGGCATCTTCGGCGCGCAAAAAGTCACGGGCGTCAATGTGTTCGGCACGAGTGCCTTGTTTGCGCAGTAAGGCGGCCAGTAAGCGCGCTGACCAGAGCTCACCATAAGCAAGCAGTTCGGCTTTACACGTCACGGCCTGCCGATTATCGACAATCGTTTGCAGGTGGTTAAAGTCTTGTTTTGCTTCGGCCGTAAGTTGCAGTTGTAAGTCGCCGCTGAGGAGCTCGGTAATTAACCCCAGCTGAAAGTTCTCGAGATGCTTGAGTAGTATGTCAGCGGTGTCACCCGGCTGGTCAATGGCATCAACAACAGCAAGTAGGTGGTTGGTGGTATCACCTGCGGCAGAAACTACAACTAAGTCACTGGCTCCCGCGTACTCATTAACAATCCTCGCGACCCGGCGATAACAGAAAGCGTCGGCTAAGCTGCTGCCGCCAAACTTGTGCACCTGAATATTATCCGTTGCCAGCTGGATTTGCTGTTTGCTTAACTCATCAATAGCCATTAACCGAGTCCTTTTTACCACTTTTAAGATTACCGAATGACAAGGCTAAAATATTGCGCAGCAAAAGTCAGTATTTTTTAGCCATCTAGACGGATAAAATTTGACGCGTGGCTGTTAGTGAGTACAATCCATTATATCCTATAAGGTTACTAAAACAGCAGGGCATAATAATGAAGTGGAACGGTGATTACATTTATCCGTACGCAGAGCACGGGCAAAAAAGCCAGCAGGTCAAAAAAGTCACGGTATCGATTCCCACGCAGGTGCTGAAAGTACTCACCGACGAGCGCACCCGGCGACAAATTAATAACCTGCGCCATGCAACCAACAGTGAGTTGCTGTGTGAAGCGTTTTTACATGCATTTACCGGCCAACCCCTGCCAACCGACGAGGACCTGGACAAGTCCAACCCGGAAAAAGTACCACTAGAGGTACGGCAGGAGCTGGCACTTCGGGGTCTGCCGGTTCCCACCAACGACGAGCTGGATGAATCTTAATCTTGCAGGTAATTTTTAGGCAGCTCGATTTTCGCGACCCCCGAACTGATTGCTGCCTCAGCGACTGCGCGCGATACGCGTGGCGATAAACGGGGGTCAATGGGCTTGGGTATAATGTATTCCCTGCCAAAGCTTAACTGATCTACGCCGGCGGCTTGCAGCACTTCCTCGGGTACCTGCTCTTTTGCCAGCTGTCGAATCGCTTCAACGGCGGCTATTTTCATTTCGTCGGTGATGGCGGTAGCTCGTACATCCAGGGCGCCACGAAACATAAAGGGAAAGCACAGTACATTGTTAACTTGGTTGGGATAATCAGACCGGCCGGTTCCGATGATGACATCATCACGAACCTGCTTAGCCAGTTCAGGTTTGATTTCAGGCTCAGGGTTCGAACAGGCAAACACAACGGGCTTGTCCGCCATTCGCTTAAGCGCTTCCGGTGGCAGTAAATTGGGGCCCGATACGCCAAGGAATAAATCAGCACCTGCGATGACATCGTCCAGAGTGCGTTTGTCGGTATTATTGGCAAACAGCGATTTGTACTCATTTAAGTCATTGCGACGAGTATGAATAACGCCTTTTGAGTCCAGCATATAGATGTGTTCCCGCTGAGCGCCACATTTTATCAGTAATTCCATACAGGCAATGGCCGCTGCGCCTGCTCCCATACAGACGATCTGCGCATTTTTCAGCTCCTTGCCCTGTACTTCCAGTGCGTTAAGCATACCAGCAGCTGTAACAATGGCGGTGCCGTGCTGGTCGTCATGAAAAACAGGTATCTGACATTTATCGATCAATGCTTGCTCTATTTCAAAGCACTCGGGGGCCTTGATGTCCTCTAAATTAATGCCGCCGAATGAATCGGCAATGTTAGCCACTGTATTGATAAAGTCCTGAGTTGTACTGTGATTGACTTCAATGTCGATGGAATCCAGGCCGGCAAAGCGTTTAAACAATAAAGCTTTACCCTCCATGACGGGCTTGGACGCCAGGGGGCCCAGATTACCCAAACCGAGGATCGCGGTGCCGTTAGTGATAACGGCCACTAAATTGCCTTTTGCCGTGTATTGGTAAGCGTTATCTGGGTCGTCTGCGATGGCTCTGACCGGTTCGGCAACACCGGGGCTGTAAGCCAGTGCCAGGTCTTGGCTTGAATTTGCCGGCTTGGTTAATTCAACGGATATCTTGCCAGGGGTGGGATATTGATGATAATCGAGTGCTTGCTGGCGGAAATCAGTCATAGCGATAAGGCCTTTGCGCAATTAAGAAACTGCCTACAAGCTTAGCGAGTTATCATTGAATAACAACTCTTACCTGATGGAACGGGCCTGGTTTTGTGAAGATAACTGGTTAAATGTTTAAAAAAAACACAGTCAACTTTTCATTAACAACACAGTTTAGGCGCGAACCGGACAACAAAAAAGGCGCTAAATAGCGCCTTTTTCTTAATTCGGAATCTAAAGTCTTATTTTAAGAGCTTTATTTTCTTATTTTTTGCCAAGTGAACCAAAACGTTTCTTAAACTTATCAACACGACCGCCCGTGTCCATAACACGTTGCTTACCAGTGTAGAATGGATGACATTCTGAACAAACGTCAATCAATAAGTCGTCAGTTCGGGTTGAACGAGTTTCAAACTTGTTACCGCAAGAACAAGTTACCTTAATGGTCTCGTACTTTGGATGAATACCTTTTTGCATGGGACTACCTCAATTATGGGCCGCATCGCTATCCGGTCATCATGTGCCGGACACCATGCGTAAAAAAACAACAGTTACCAAGAGCGCGGCATTCTATGTGATCAGGGGCTATTGATCAAGTAAAATATCCTGGCTTGTATTATCACAAAGGGCAGCTCAAAATAAGCCGATGAGTGTAATAAACCAATTTTTGCAGGTCTCTTTACCGATTCCGCTGCGCCAAATTTTCAGCTACCGAAATCAACTAACTGCGGTTAGTGCGGGCGCTCGGGTGCGGGTACCGTTTGGCCGCCGTCAATTGGTGGGCTTTGTCACTGGCGAACAGTCTGAGCAGGAGCTGGGTGACTTTCAAGTTAAAGACGTGATTGAGATTATCGATCGCCAACCCATTTGGAACGACGATATCTGGCAACTGGTTAACTGGGGTGCGGATTACTATCATCACAGTTTGGGCGAGGTAGCGGCTAATGCGCTACCGGTGTTACTGCGCAAAGGCCACCCGGCGCAATACCCCAGTATCGAATATTGGCAGCTGACGGCGGCTGGCGAAATGGTTACCGAGCAGCAACTGAAACGTGCGCCCAAGCAGCAGCAGTTGATGCAGCTGCTGGCGCAACAATCATTAACGCGTAGCGCATTAAAAGAACAGGGTCTCAGTAGCACCCTGTTAAGGTTGGTTGCCGAAAAAGGCTGGATTGAGCCTGTTCAGACACAGCCCGAGATTGCCGACACGCCCTGGAGTCTGGGTCGTGTGGATCAACCCTTAAGCTTAAACCAGCAACAAGCGGTGGCTGTTACTGCGATTAATCAACAAACCGCCTATGCCGCGCTACTGCTGCAGGGCGTTACCGGAAGTGGAAAAACAGAGGTCTATCTGCAGGCAATGACGCCGGTTCTGCAGCGGCGGCAACAAGTGTTGATGCTGGTGCCGGAGATTGGTTTGACACCACAAACGCTGAAGCGGTTTCAACAGCGTTTTGATGTGCCCATTGTTATGTTGCACTCAGGCTTGACTGATAGTGAACGCTTACAAGCATGGCTCGACAGTCGTTCGGGTCAGGCTGCCATCATTATTGGTACGCGGTCAGCGGTGTACACGCCATGTCATGATCTTGGCCTGATTGTCATTGACGAAGAACACGATCTGTCGTTTAAACAACAGGATGGTTTTCGTTACCATGCCCGTGATGTCGCCATAAAACGGGCTCAGTTGTTGGATATACCGATTGTGCTTGGCACTGCGACGCCCTCACTGGAAACGTTAAATAATGCCATTAACAAGCGTTTTCACTGGCTTAAGCTGGAGCAGCGGGCTGGCGGAGCCGAGCTGGTTAAACATGAAGTTCTGGATTTAAAGCAACAACGCCTTGAAGCCGGGGTTTCGGAACCCTTACGGAAACAAATTCAACAACAACTTGAGTGTGGCAATCAGGTTTTATTATTTTTAAATCGTCGTGGCTTTGCGCCCGCCTTAATGTGTCACGAATGTGGCTGGATTGCGCAATGCCAGCGCTGTGACGCCTACTATACTGTTCACAAGGCTCATAATCAGTTGCACTGTCATCACTGTGGCAGTCAGCGGCCTATCGCTCGCCAGTGTGGTGACTGCGGGTCATTGCATTTGATGACACAAGGGGTTGGTACCGAGCAGCTGGAACAAAGCCTGCAGCAGCAGTTCCCGGGCTTTGGCGTATTGCGTATTGACCGTGACTCAACTCGTCGCAAAGGCGAGCTAGGTCGTCATTTACAGGCCGCCACCGATAATAAATACCAAATTTTGGTGGGCACGCAAATGTTGGCTAAAGGCCATCACTTTCCGGATGTTACTTTGGTGGCCTTGCTTGATGTGGACGGCGCTTTATACAGTGCGGATTTTCGTGCTGCCGAACGACTGGCACAATTGTTTACCCAGGTGGCGGGCCGTGCCGGAAGGGCCCGCAAGGCGGGTAAAGTGGTGTTGCAGACGCATCACCCGGAACATGACCTGATTCAGGACTTATTGAATAACGGCTATCAGGACTTTGCGGTTACCGCATTGGCCGAACGGCAGCTCAGTGAATTACCACCGTTCGGCTATATGGCTTTATTCCGTGCTGAGGCCGTTAACCGCCAGCAGGTTCAGACCGCGTTACAGGAACTGGCCGGGTTGATGCCGACCGTCAACGGGGCCCAATTACTGGGACCCATGCCGGCGTTAATGGAGCGGAAAGCGGGCCGCTATCGGTACCAGTTGTTACTGCACTGTCAGTCACGCAAGCTGCGGCATCAACTGTTGCACTTTTTATTGCCTAAAATCCTGCCGTTAGCGTCGTGGCGAAAAATTCGCTGGTCGCTGGATGTCGACCCGCAAGACTTCACATAAGTACCACAAAGCGAGTAAACTAAAGCGATTGTGAACGTGCATTCTATTTTTTTAATTTACAGGTAGTCGAGTCGATGAGAGAACAACTGGAACAGTTATTAGGTGATGCGATTGGTCAAATAAAAGCCGATGGTGCGTTGCCCGCCGATCAGTCGGTAAAAATTCAGCTCGACCGCCCCCGCGACAAGTCTCATGGTGATTTTGCCACCAACCTGGCTTTGATGTTAGCTAAACCCGCGAAAACTAACCCACGCCAATTGGCTGAAAAGATCATTGCCGCGATTCCGCAAAATACGTTACTGGAAAAAACCGAAATCGCCGGGCCGGGCTTTATTAATTTCACCATTGCTCAAGATCAATTGAAAGGTCAGTTACAGGCGATGTTTAACAGCAGCCGCCTGGCCGTGCCCGAAGCGACCGACAAACGTACCATTGTCATTGATTACTCATCCCCCAATCTGGCAAAAGAAATGCACGTTGGACATTTGCGCTCGGCCATTATTGGTGATGCGGTTTCGCGTGTCAGTGAGTTTTTGGGTCACACCGTTATCCGCCAAAATCATGTTGGCGATTGGGGCACGCAGTTCGGAATGTTGCTGGCCTACATGGAGCAACTGGATAACCAGACGGCCGATTACGAATTAAGTAATCTGGAAACCTTTTATAAGGCCGCCAAGCAAAGCTTTGATGAAAGCGACGCGTTTGCAAGCCGTGCCCGCGAACTGGTGGTGCAACTGCAGTCGGGCAACGAATATTGCCTGCAATTGTGGAATCAGTTTATCGAGGTATCACTGAGTCATTGCCAGCAAGTCTATGATCGCTTAGGCGTTAAGCTAACGCGCAGTGATGTTATGGCGGAAAGCGCTTATAACGACCAACTGCCCGGTGTCATCGAGCATCTGCGAGAGCAACAGTTGTTAGTCGAAGACCAGGGCGCACAATGCGTATTTCTGGACGAGTTTAAAGGTAAAGAGGGAGAGCCTTTACCGATCATTGTGCAGAAGAAAGGTGGCGGTTATTTATATGCCACGACCGATTTAGCGGCTATCGAATATCGGCAGAAGCAATTGGGTGGTGACTACCTGATGTATTTTGTCGATGCGCGACAGGCCTTGCATTTTGACCAAATTTTCACCTTAGCGCGGAAAGCCGGTTTTATCGAAGGTGACGATATTCGTACGGAGCATTATGGTTTCGGTACGGTTATGGGGCGCGATGGCAGACCCTACAAAAGCCGTGACGGCGGAGTGACCAAGCTGGCTGATTTATTGGACGAGGCTGAGCGACGGGCCCTGTTCCTGTTGCAGCAAAAGGACAGTGAGCTAACCGAACAACAGCAGCAAGAGGTTGCTAAAGTCGTGGGTATTAGTTCAGTTAAATACGCGGATTTATCGAAAAACCGAACCAGCGATTACATTTTTGACTGGGATCTAATGCTGACCTTCGAAGGCAATACGGCCCCCTATCTATTGTATGCGTTTACACGAGTTAACAGTATTTTCAGTCGCTTGGGAGATAAAGGCTTTGACGCTGGCGCTGAGTTTATTTTAGCCGACGAGCGAGAACTGGCATTGGCAAACCAATTGGTCCGCTTTAACGAAGTGGTGCAGCAAGTTTATGATAAAGCGATGCCGCATTTCTTGTGCGGCTACTTATTTGAATTGGCTGGCCGATTTTCGAGTTTTTACGAAGCCTGCCCAATTCTCAATCAACAAGACGACGCGGTGCGCAACAGCCGACTGAAACTGGCACAACTAACCGCGTCAACCCTGGAGCAGGGGCTTGAGCTGTTGGGCATTCCGACGCTGGAGAAGATGTAAACTCATGGATTATGCAAATCGCTCCCCTAAAAAGCAGCCAAAAAAAGGGGGCGCGAAAAAGGGCAAAAAGGCGCCACAACGTGGCGCCAGTAAAAGACAACAGCAGCCGGTGCCCTGGCTTATTATTGTTATTGCAGTGGTCCTGATTGCTGCGTTTACCTATGGTCTGGTGGCTATTAATGGCAGTTCGGAAGAGGTGGCAGAACAATCGGTTGTGCAGCCACCGCCGCAGGATCTGTTACCGGAAAAGCCGACTGAACAATGGCAATACATTGACGAACTGGAGGCAAAACAGGTCGAAGTGGATGTGCCGGAACGTGAGGCTGGGCCGCCTAAGTTAATGCAGTGCGGCTCGTTCAGACAACGCAGCGATGCTGAACGATTAAAAGCGCAAATCGCCATGGTTGGACTGGAAAGCCAGGTGCGGGCCACAGAGGGCAGCAATGGTCTTTGGTATCGGGTCGTACTAGGCCCGTTTGAGACAAAGCGTGACGCCGAACGTGACCGGCACAAACTGCAGCGCGCAAACATTCATGGTTGTGCGATATGGAATTGGAATTTAGATTAATCCTAACCTTGAAATCCTCCCCTGAGGCCCTCACCTGTTGTGCATGATGTCGTTTAACGACAACGAAAGACAACCAGAGAGGGCTACGTTTTGACTACGATAGTATCAGTTCGCCGCGGTGATAAAGTTGTTATTGGTGGTGACGGTCAGGTGTCACTGGGTAACACAGTGATGAAATCCAACGCACGTAAAGTACGCCGCTTGTATCACGAACAGGTATTAGCGGGTTTTGCCGGTGGTACCGCCGACGCTTTTACTTTGTTTGAGCGATTTGAGTCAAAATTAGAGCAGCATCAGGGGAATTTAATGCGTGCTGCCGTAGAGCTGGCGAAAGAATGGCGGACGGATCGAGCGCTTCGGCGGCTGGAAGCTTTGCTGGCGGTAGCCGATAAAGAAACGTCACTGATCATCACGGGGAATGGTGATGTGGTGCAGCCAGAAAACGATTTGATCGCCATAGGTTCCGGTGGGCCTTACGCACAATCTGCAGCAACGGCATTATTGGAAAATACCGAGCTTAACGCTCGCGATATTGTTGAAAAAGCGCTAACGATTGCCGGCGATATCTGTGTTTATACTAACGGCACAAAAACCATCGAAGAGCAGCAGTCCATTGCTGGCGACAAAGACAAATAAACTACAGGGGAAAGTAAAACGATGTCTGATATGACCCCGAGAGAAATCGTTGATGAATTAAACCGACACATAATCGGTCAGGATAAAGCCAAGCGAGCGGTCGCGGTAGCTCTGCGAAATCGCTGGCGCCGTATGCAGCTTGACGAAGAGTTGCGGCAGGAAGTAACACCCAAAAATATTCTGATGATTGGACCTACCGGCGTGGGTAAAACCGAAATTGCCCGCCGTCTGGCAAAACTGGCCAACGCGCCGTTTATGAAAGTGGAAGCGACTAAATTTACCGAAGTCGGTTATGTTGGCAAAGAAATCGAGTCCATTATAAAAGATCTGACTGACGTAGCGATTAAGCAAAAGCGCGAGCAAATGATGCAAAAAGTGCGCTTTCGGGCCGAAGAAGCCGCCGAAGATCGCATCCTTGACGTATTGCTGCCGCCGGCACGCTCAAAATCCTCAGGCTGGGCCGATCAACAGCAAGGTGATAATTCACCAGCAGAGGATGAAACCAAGTCTCGGCAGGTATTTCGTAAAAAACTGCGCGAAGGACAGCTGGACGATAAAGAAATTGAAATCGACTTAGCGATGCAGCAAATGGGCGTTGAAATCATGGCGCCCCCCGGTATGGAAGAGATGACGTCGCAGCTGCAGAACATGTTTCAAAACATGGGCAACGACAAAACCAAGCAACGCAAAGTAAAAATCAAAGATGCGTTCAAGCAGTTGATTGATGAAGAGGCGGCGAAATTACTGAATCCTGACGAAGTGAAAGAGGCAGCCATTCATTCAGTGGAACAAAATGGCATCGTCTTTTTGGACGAAATCGATAAGATTTGTAAGGGCGGCAATAGCTCGGGTCCGGATGTCTCACGTGAAGGCGTGCAGCGTGACTTACTGCCGTTGGTCGAGGGCACAACCGTTAATACCAAACACGGCATGATCCGTACTGACCACATCCTGTTTATCGCTTCTGGTGCGTTTCAGATGAGTAAACCGTCGGATTTGATTCCAGAATTGCAGGGTCGGTTGCCGATCCGGGTTGAGCTGGACGCTCTGACCAGCAATGATTTTGTCCGTATTCTAACGGAACCGAGTGCTTCTTTAACAACTCAGTATCGGGCCTTACTGGATACTGAGGGTGTCACTGTTTCCTTTACGGATAATGGTATTCAGCGAATTGCTGAAATTGCTTATCATGTTAACGAAACCACTGAAAATATTGGTGCGCGGCGTTTACACACGGTGCTGGAACGATTGATGGAAGAAGTCTCTTTTCACGCCACCGATCACAGCGGAGACACCATTGAGGTGAATGCCGAATACGTTGATCAGCACATTGGTGAGCTGTCGAAAGACGAAGATCTCAGCCGCTTTATTCTGTAAATCGAAGATGCGCTTAAAATGGCGTCGGCGCGATCAATTTTTATAATCGCGGATTTCGGTTTTTGAATTACTGAATAACCGTTATACTGGCTAACAGATACTCCCTACTGTGTGGAAAAAACCATGGAATATAATACCTCTGAATTGTGTGATCTTTATCCGGACATGGTCGATGTCGTCGAGCCGATGTTTGTCAATTACGGTGGACGGTCTTCCTTTGGTGGTCAGTTAGTCGTGATCAAAAGTTACGAAGATAAAGGGCTGATTGAAGAAACACTGGGCCGGGATGGTGGCGGTAAGGTGCTATTGGTTGACGGTGGCGGCTCAGTACGCCGCGCAATCGTCGACTTAGCCATTGCCGAACAAGCTATGGACAACGATTGGGAAGGAATCATTTGCTATGGGTCAGTACGCGATGTTGACGCCTTAGACGAACTGGATATTGGTATTCTGGGTGTTGCGTCTACTCCGGTTGCTGCGCCAAGCGAGGGTACCGGAGAGGTTGACGCGCCGGTCAACTTTGGCGGCGTAACCTTTTTGCCCGAAGACCATATTTATGCTGACAGCACTGGTGTCATTTTGTCACCCGAGCCACTTGATATTGAATAATGAGCAAGGTGTCGTATTTACAGCTGGTTGATCCGACAAACTGGGTCAAGGTACGTGAGCACGAGACCAAAATAGGTCAGGCGATTCGGTGTCTGGATGCAGCCGGGTCGTACGCTGAGAGCCTTGCCGCAGCCTGGCAGGACGGCCAGCGAGTTGCTGTTGTCGGCGTGCCGGAAAGTATTGGTGTGAAAGGTAACTTAGGCAGGCCGGGCGCTGAAGGTGGCTGGCAGGCGTTCTTACAAAGTTTCCTTAATCTACAAGAAACTGGGCTGGTATCGAGTCATGAACTATTGCTGATTGGTGCCGTTGATTGCACTGACTTAATGGCTGAGTGTGATCAACTTGCAGCGACCGATAAGCACCAGTTAGCCGAGATCAGACGACTGTGTTCACAACTCGATGCGCGGGTTGCTCAAATCCTCGAGCCGCTATTTAAACAGGGCTTTGACGTCATTGTAATTGGTGGCGGTCATAATAACGCGTACCCCTTATTAAAATCATTACAGGAGACTTACCAGCAGCCGGTAGGCGCTGTAAATCTTGATCCTCATGCAGATTTTCGGGCCATGGAAGGACGGCACAGTGGTAACGGCTTCAGTTACGCCTACATGGAAGGTATTCTCCAGTTTTATCATATTGTCGGTTTGCACCCGGGCAAAAATTCCGCCAGTAGTCTCAAACAGCTTAATGATGCAGGTATGCGCTATCACTCACTACAGCGACTGTTTGAACGGCCGTTTGAAGCGGTAATGGACGAAGTAGTTGCCAAAGCGGACTCCTGGCAGTGCCCGCTAGGTATCGAATTTGATATTGATGCATTAATGGCCGCGCCGGCCAGCGCGATGAACTACAGCGGACTGTCATTAGCCGAGGGCTTTCAGTTTATTAAGCGCTTAGCGGAAGTAAAAGAAACTCGCTACCTGCATTTGGCCGAGGCGGCCCCGGCGCTGTGTAATGCCGGGTTTGATGAGGGCATAAAGCAGGCCGGGCAGCTATTAACCGAATTGACTACCGCCTACCTGCATGGTCGTGAACGTCGCCGTTAAGCCATAATTTACTTAGTGGGTTAACACCAAACTGATAACTGAGTTCGGCAGCGTCACTGACATTCCAAAGAGCAAGATTAGCTTGCATGCCAGTTTTAACTTGCCCCAGCCGGTCACTCAAGCCCAGCGCTTTGGCGGCATTAACGGTTACGCCCCTTAAACATTCCTCGGGCGTGAGTCGAAATAAGGTCGCCCCCATCTGCAACATCAGCGGTAAATTATGAATCGGCGATGAGCCGGGGTTAGCATCCGTTGCCAGCGCCATCGGCACGCCGTAGCGTCTGATTAAGTCCACAGGAGGTACCTGAGTGTCACGTAAAAAATAAAATGCGCCGGGCAACAGCACGGCTACCGTACCATTCTCCGCCATGGCCTTTACCCCGGACTCGTCTAGTTGTTCCAGGTGGTCAGCAGATAAAGCTTGGAAGCGGGCGGCTAATGCAGCGCCTTGTTGGTTGGTTATTTGTTCGGCATGACATTTTATCGGTAATCCCCGCTCTTTGGCCGCTTCGAAAACCCGTTCAGTTTGCGCAATAGAAAAGCCAATGGTTTCACAAAATGCATCAACGGCGTCAACCAGACCTTCGTTGGCCAGCGTTGGTAAAATGTGATTGACCACGTGATCGATATAACCATCGGCATTGCCCCGGTATTCGGGGGGAATTGCGTGTGCGGCTAACAACGTCGTTGTTACTGTCAGTGGCAAACGTTGGCCCAGCTTGCGCGCTACTTGCAGTTGTTTCCGTTCGTTGTCCAAATCAAGACCGTAGCCAGATTTGATTTCTACTGTCCCGACACCTTGTTCGAGTAAAGCTAATGCACGTTGCTCGGCAAGCTGTAATAATTCGTCGAAGCTGGCTGCCCGGGTTGCCTTTACCGTACTGGCGATGCCACCACCGGCCTTGGCAATGTCGGCATAACTTTTGCCATGGAGGCGCTGTGCAAATTCACCAGCGCGCGACCCGGCCCAGACCAGATGAGTATGGCAATCAATTAACGCGGGTGTCATTAACTGGCCGTTTCCGTCGATCACGTCAACGGGGGCGGTAACGGGCGCTTCTGCCGCTGCTCCGGCCCAGTAAATGCGGTCATTGTCGATAACTACCACAGCATCGTCAATTATCCCGTAACCGGGCTCGTCAGCAGCCATTGTCGCTAATTGGATGTTCTCGATTCGTTGCATACATGAACCTTGTCCGTTGCTTTCAGATAAGCATAGCAACCCACCACCACCTTGTATAGACAATTGCTTTACTCTACACTGATAATGATTACACAGTGGAGAGTCGCGCGTGGCTAAGTTTTCGAGTATTAAGCAGCATCTTTATCAAAAAATTGAGTCCGGTGAATGGCCCGAAAATCATCCGGTCAGCTCAGAGAATGCCCTGGCGCGGCAGTTTTCCGTCAGTCGTATGACCGCTCGCCGGGCTCTGCAAGAACTGGCTGACGAAGGGTTGGTGCTGCGCACTCAGGGGGCCGGAACCTTTGTGGCGCCGATAAAATCACAAACGTCATTCATGGCAATCCGTAATATCGCCGATGAAATTCGTGCCCGCGGGCACGATTATCGCGCTCAAGTTCATCACTTGCGACAGCAGGAGGCATCCAGTCAGATTGCTGACGCACTGGGGCTGGCGCCCGGGGACTCTGTTTCTCACTCTCTGATTACGCATTTTGAAAATGAGATTGCGGTGCAGTCGGAAGAGCGTTACGTGAACCCTCAGTTGGTGCCTGATTATCTGAAACAAAATTTTACCACGGTAACGCCCCACGAATACCTGTGCGTGGTCACGCCGTTAACCGAAGCCAGCCACCAAATCGAGGCGGTGATGCCGAGTGCATCAATTTGCCAGTTACTGAATATCGAACGGACCGAGCCCTGTTTACGGATTTTCCGACGTACCTGGAGTGCCGGAGGCGTAGTCAGCTATGCCGTGTTAACGCATCCTGGTTCGCGGTTTAAGCTGGGTGGGCATTTGCATTTTACCGATTCTGCCCGACCGCCCGAATGATTTAATAGGAGATAGTAATGAGCCATCAACGTCTGGATCCCGCGCGCACAATAAGAGCCGACCGGGGAACTGAGCTGACTACTGCGAATTGGCAAATTGAAGCTGCGAAACGCATGTTAATGAATAACCTCGACCCGGAAGTTGCTGAACACCCCCAGGCGCTGGTCGTTTACGGTGGTATTGGGCGGGCGGCGCGCAATTGGCCCTGTTACGACAAAATTATTGAAACG
The DNA here is from genome assembly GCA_051745735.1 of Pseudomonadota bacterium. GTDB lineage: Bacteria > Pseudomonadota > Gammaproteobacteria > Enterobacterales > Alteromonadaceae > Idiomarina. Next base: position 26,248 of record JBNJEJ010000020.1, on the reverse strand, counting down.
CTGGAGCAATTGCGCCCAGATCAGTCGTTGTTGATCCAGTCGGGTAAGCCGGTTGGGGTTTTTACCACCCACGAAGACTCGCCACGCGTATTGATTGCAAACTCAAATTTGGTACCGCAGTGGGCAAACTGGGATCATTTTAACGAGCTGGATAAAAAAGGCCTGATGATGTACGGGCAAATGACGGCGGGTAGCTGGATATATATTGGCTCACAAGGCATTGTGCAAGGCACTTATGAGACCTTTGGCTCGATTGCACGCCAGCATTTTCAGGGTGATGCTAGCGGTAAGTGGATACTCACTGGCGGGCTTGGTGGTATGGGCGGTGCGCAACCATTGGCCGCTACCATGGCTGGATTTTGTATGCTGGCGGTAGAATGCGATGAGAGCCGCATCGATTTTCGTTTACGTACCGGTTATGTTGATCATAAAGCAACCAAACTGGATGACGCACTGCGTTTGATCGAACAGGCAAAAACGCGTGGTGAAGCCATTTCTGTTGGCCTGTTGGGCAATGCAGCCGATGTTTACCAACAACTGCAACAGCGTGACGTGGTGGCCGATGTGGTTACCGACCAAACATCAGCTCATGACCCCCTGCACGGTTACTTACCCCAGGGCTGGACGCTGCAACAGTACCAAAAACAGCAACAGCAAGATGCGGAAGGCACTGTGGCAGCTGCTAAACAGTCAATGGCCGTGCAAGTTAAGGCCATGTTGCATTTCCAACAGCAGGGTGCAGCCGTGCTTGATTACGGTAATAACATTCGGCAAATGGCAAAAGATGTTGGCGTTGATACCGCGTTCGATTTTCCGGGGTTTGTGCCGGCCTACATCCGGCCCTTGTTTTGTGAGGGCATTGGCCCGTTTCGTTGGGTGGCCTTGTCAGGTGATGCCGAAGATATTTATAAGACCGACGAAAAGGTTAAGGAGTTAATTGCCGATGATGCTCACCTGCATAATTGGCTGGATATGGCAAAGGAACGTATTGCGTTTCAGGGGTTGCCTGCCCGTATTTGCTGGATCGGTTTGAAAGACCGCGCCCGTATTGCTCTGGCATTTAACGATATGGTGAAAAATGGTGAGCTTAAAGCGCCGATAGTGATTGGGCGCGACCATCTGGATTCTGGTTCGGTTGCCAGCCCTAATCGCGAAACAGAAAGTATGCTGGATGGTTCTGATGCCGTTTCCGACTGGCCTTTGTTAAACGCATTGTTAAATACCGCCGGAGGTGGCACCTGGGTCAGTTTACATCACGGCGGTGGTGTTGGTATGGGTTACTCGCAGCACGCTGGCGTGGTGATTGTTGCTGATGGCACAGAAGCGGCCGCGAAACGCATTGCTCGGGTGCTCTGGAATGACCCGGCCACCGGTGTGATGCGTCATGCTGATGCAGGTTATGAGAGTGCGCGGCAATGCGCCGAAGACCAGCAGCTCAATTTACCCATGCTGGAACACGATAAGGAGTCAGTATGAGTAATTTTCCATTAAATCCAGGCCAGTTAAGTCTGAGTGATCTGCGCCATTGGTACTTTAATAGCGCGCAGCTCGAGCTCAGCGAACAAGCCGTAGCGGACATTGAAAACTCCGCCGCCATGGTGGAACAGGTCCTACAACAGGGGCAAGTTGTGTACGGCATCAATACCGGCTTTGGCTTGCTGGCTAATACCCGTATCCCACCCGAACGGCTAACCGATTTACAACGTCGTATCGTGCTATCCCACTCAGTGGGCACTGGAGAGCTGCTCAGTGACGATGTTGTACGATTGGTCTTACTGCTTAAAATCAACTCATTATCGCGGGGTTTTTCCGGGGTTCGGTTAAAGGTTATCGAAGCACTTACGGCTTTGGTAAACCACCGGGTGTATCCCTGTGTTCCCAGTAAAGGCTCTGTCGGTGCCTCAGGCGATTTGGCACCGCTGGCTCATTTGGTCTTGCCGTTACTGGGCGAAGGTGAAGTGCGCGTTAATGGTGAGATTTTACCCGCTCAGCAAGGTTTACAGAAAGCTGGCTTAAAACCCTTTGAGCTGGCGCCGAAAGAAGGCCTGGCGTTACTTAATGGCACTCAGGTATCAACGGCCCTGGCGTTGGCAGGCTTGTTTAAAATTGAACGTGTTTTTCACAGCGCCGTTACCGTTGGAGCAATGTCCGTTGAAGCCGCTATGGGCTCACGAGCACCGTTTGATGCTCGCATTCATGAGGTGCGCGGCCAGCACGGTCAGCAGCAGGTTGCCGCTGCGTTTCGCGATATTCTGGAGCAAAGCTCGGCAATAGCGCGACATCACCAAGACTGCGAAAAGGTTCAGGACCCCTACTCTCTGCGTTGTCAGCCACAAGTGATGGGCGCCATTTATGATCAACTGAAGCATGCCGCCGTTATACTGGAACGCGAAGCCAACGGCGTGACTGACAACCCATTGGTCTTTAGTCGTGACCAGGATATTTTGTCAGGTGGTAACTTTCATGCAGAACCCGTTGCTATGGTGGCTGATATGATAGCCATTGCAGCCAGTGAGATTGGTGCAATGTCTGAACGCCGCGGGGCTTTATTAATTGACGAGCATTTAAGTAATCTGCCGGCATTTTTGGTTAACGACGGTGGCGTCAACTCAGGTTTTATGATGGCTCAGGTAACAGCTGCTGCTTTAGCTTCAGAGAATAAAAGTCTTGCCCATCCGGCCTCGGTTGACAGCATTCCGACTTCGGCTAATCAGGAGGATCATGTGTCCATGGCTACCTTTGCAGCGCGGAGGCTAAGCGATATTGCCGATAACATTGCCGATATTGTTGCCATCGAATGGCTGGAAGCTGCTCAGGGCTTAGATTTTCGGAAGCCGTTGGCGGCCTCACCGAAGGTCGAGGCAGCCTATCAGTGCCTGCGCGCACAGGTAACTTACTACGAGCAAGATCGTTACTTTGCGCCGGATATTCGTAGCGCCAGTCAGCTGGTTAAAAGTGGCGCGTTGGGTTTTACCCTGGCGGACTTTAGCCCCTTAAGTTAGTCTTTCAGCGATCGCGGGCAGCAAGAACAGCGAAGCGACCGGTAAATTCGGCTACCGGTTGCTCGCCGGAAAACAACTGGGCGCGCAAGGTTAAATGAGCATTGCGGCCCTCTTTCAATGGCGAAAAGTCACCGTGCATATCGCTTAAAAGAGCAACGCCACGAGGCTCTTTTAGCAGCGGTTTCTGGTACTTTATGTTCCCCTCCGCCAGTACCACCGAACCTTCGACCCCTCTTTCCAAGAGCTGCAAATGCAACAGCCCCCAACAGGTTAAAGTACCAAGAGCGTATATGCTGCCTGCGAACATGGTGTCGTGAACATTAATGTTACGGGATAAAATAGCTTGTGTTTGAAATATGCGGCCGGTGTATTGATGAATCTTTATTCCCATGGCATCAGAAATCGGGATCTTTTGCCGCCATGTTTGTTGCAGTTCAGCACACCAGTCCGGCCGATAGGTAATGTAATTGCGTTTACTGAAAGACTTTCGCAGTTGATGTTCAGCCATCGAGTTTTTTACGGTGTCACCTTCTTCCGCTACCTGGTACCCGCATTTTTTATAAAAGCCAAGGGTGTTCTCGCGCGAGTTAATAACCACGTGTTGTGCACCCTCGCTGCGTGCGGCCATTTCTAATGCATAGACTATAGCCACTCCGTGACCCTGACCACGGCGTTCGGCAGCCACTGCCATAAAGCGAATCTGTGCTTCTTCAGGGCTGTTAAAATGTAATCGGCCAACGGCAATGGGTTCACCATCTTTATCAATTACCATACGGTGATGGCCTACTTGATCGTAAGCGTCCTGTTCTGAGCCCAGCGGCCGCTGAAAGGGTTTGCGCAAGACTTGCCAGCGCAAATGATAGTAGCGTTGCAGCTGCTCATCGGTTTGTGGGGTAATAACCTGGTACATGATTAAGCGCTCAGTTGGAAAGTAACGGGACCATCATTAACCAAAGACACCTGCATATCGGCTGCAAACTGGCCGGTTTGTACGCTGACTCCAAGTTCCTTCAATGCCTGGCAAAAAAAGAGATACAGCTGCTCAGCTTGGTCAGGTGTTGCAGCGGAAGAAAAGCTGGGGCGGCGACCTTTGCGCGTATCCGCAGCGAGGGTAAACTGTGATACGACCAGTGCCGGGAATTGTTTATCAACCAGACTGAGGTTCATTTTGTCGGTGTCATCGGCAAAGACCCGATAATGAGCAATACGTTGAGCAAGTTTTTTGGCGTTGCTCTGGTCATCCTGATGCTCGACCCCTAATAAAATTAACAGGCCTTCATTAATAGCCCCTACCTTTTGTTGCTGCACGCTGACCTGCGCTTGCGAGACCCGCTGAATCAGTCCGATCATAAAATACCAATACCTAGTTGGATAAGTGATTTGTCAGGTTTCACCAAACCGCGGCTACAGTCAACCCGTTGATGTCGTACCGTTATTTTTTTTCAGGTATTGATATTCTTCCAGACTGACGGTCAATTCAGCACCCATTAAAACAATGTTCCACGACAAATATATCCACACGATGAGAAGAGGCACCGTGGCCAGGGCCCCGTAAATGGCCTGGTAGGTAGGAAAATAGGTGATGTAAAGTGAGAACAGTTGTTTACTGACTTCGAACATAATGGCTGCAATTATCGCCCCAAAGGCCGCATAGCGAAATCGTACGGTGCGGTTGGGGACCAGCTGGTAAAGCAGCAAAAAGGCAAAAAAGCTGGTCACAACGGGGATAAACCATAAGGCAAAGCTGCGCACACCGGATACATACTCTTCGGCAAACTGAGTTAATGAGACTAAATAAGAGGTTGCAGCCAAGCCTCCGCCGATGAGTACCGGGCCCAGGGTTAATATCATCCAGTATATTGCCAGCGACACGGTGATACGGCGTTTACTGGTGTCGCGCCAGATGTTGTTAAGCGCTGAGTCGATAGCTGATATCAAAAATATCGCAACCACAAACAAAAAACCGACCCCTACTGCGGTCATGCGCGAGGCGTTGGCGACGAATTCATCGATGTATTGCTTCAGTTGTTCACTGGAAGTTGGCAACAAATTAGCGAACAGAGCTTCCTCTATATTGCGTTGAAATTCCTCAAATACCGGAAACGCAGAAAAAATGGTGAACATCACCACAATTAAAGGAACCAGTGACAATAAGGTGACATAGGTCAAGTGGCCGGCCGTCACATTGATCTGATCAGCCGCAGAGCGCTGGCCGAAGTAACGTAAAAATCTACCCATGTGCAATACGGCGTTGCGCCAATTCATATGTCCACCCTGACCTGAAATCCACTTAATTGCGTAGTAACCATCATTATAGCATGTAGGAGTTTAGAGCATATGGCAATGGTGGTATTCGGTGCCGCAGGCGGTTTGGGTGAAGCCTTAGTTAAGGCGTTAAAACAAAGTTATCCTGAGCAAAGGTTATTCGCGGTGTCGCGCCGTCCGGTTAATAATCGCGTGACGGGGGTATCTTATTACACGGTCGGTGATTATAACGATGAGACCCTGGCGCAATGGGCGGCAGATTTTTCTCAGCTGCGAGAGCAGCTTAATGGGGTTGTTTCAACGGTTGGCATGCTGCACGACGATGAGACTTTTCCTGAAAAACAACTGAGCGATCTGAATGAACAGAATTTGTTGAAACTGTATCGTGTTAATGCGGTTATTCCCTTACTGATCGCAAAACACTGCCAAGCCCTACTGGATAAAAAACAGCCGTCTTTCTTTGTTCAGCTATCCGCCAAAGTTGGTAGCATCGAAGATAACCGATTAGGAGGCTGGTACAGTTATCGTTCGTCCAAAGCGGGGTTAAACATGCTGCTGAAGACCGCTGCAATCGAATTTAAGCGTACGCATAAAAAATTAGTGGTTGCTGCCATTCACCCGGGAACAACAGACACAGGCTTATCTGAGCCGTTTCAAAAGCGTATTCCGAAAGGCAAGTTGTATACTAAGGAGCAGTCCGCGGAACGGATCGTGAATGTTATAAAACAGCTGACGATTGATGATTCCGGGAGCCTATTTCACTGGGACGGCGAACGGTTACCCTTCTAATTTGTTTTTTATCGAGCAATTATTGCTAAACTGAGTTTAACGTACAGAAAAATTTTAGGAGAAACTCAGTGCTCTACGTTATTGCAATTTTATTCCCGCCATTGGCGGTGTTATTTACCGGTAAAATTTTTCAATTTATTTTTAACCTTATTTTGGCCGCCTTGGGTATTTTCCTAGCCGTCGTTACCCTTGGCGCTTTCGGTTTGATCTACATTTTAGCGGTGGTGCATGCTGTTGTTGTGGTGCACAGTTATCGGCAAGAAAAACGCGATGAGCGTTTGCTAAAAGCGGTCAGGGGCGACAGATGAAAAATGTGTTGGTCGCTTTTGGCGTCGTGCTGTTGTTAGCTGGGTGCCAGAGCGCCTACTATTCGACCATGGAAAAATTCGGTGTAGAAAAGCGCGATATTCTGGTCGACCGGGTAGGTGAGGCAAAAGAATCTCAGGGGCAAGCTCAACAACAGTTTGAGTCCGCTCTCGAGCAGCTTGACTCAATGTTAAATATTGACGGCGGCGAGCTTGAGCAAAATTACAATGCTCTTAAAGATGAGTACCAGGCGAGCAACAAAGCAGCTGAAAGGGTACGTGAGCGTATTAGCGCCGTTGACGAGGTGGCGAATGATCTGTTTGACGAATGGAGTGCTGAATTAGAGCAATATTCGAACGACAGCCTCCGCCGGCAGAGTGAACGGCAGTTGCGGCAAACCGAGCGCCGCTATGCTGATCTTATTCGTGCCATGGAGCGGGCGGCCAGCAAAATGGATCCGGTACTGGCGAAACTTCAGGATAATGTGCTGTACCTTAAGCACAACTTAAACGCGCAAGCGATTAACGCCATTCGGGTTGAGTTTGACAGCCTGCAAACGGACGTTCGGGTTCTGGTCAAGGATATGCAGGCGGCCATTGCCGAATCGGACCAATTCATTGAAGCAATGAACTCAGATGGTTAGTTAATACGTATGGGTTAACGTTCGAAACACATTAATGAATAACCTCGAAAGGAAAAAATATGACCGTATTGTTTATCGGTGGCAGTCGCCGCAAAGAGTCACTAAATACAAAGTTAAAACATCGTGTAGCAGAAGCCGCTGAAAAATTAGGCCTAGATCATAAGGTGCTGGATGCCGATGCATTGGATGCACCAATCTATCACGGTGATTTAGAAGCCGAGGACGGTGTTCCCGAAGCAATGCAAAGGTTGGCTGAAGAAATAAACGCGGCTGAAAAAATCGTGTTGATCAGTCCTGAGTATAATTCATCCGTATCGCCATTGGTTAAAAACGCCATTGACTGGGTGTCACGGGTAAACGGTGCACCATGGGCTAACAAAAAAGTATTATTGGGTGCAGCTTCGCCCGGGGGCTTGGGTGGTATCCGAGGGCTGATGCATTTGCGTGACATTTTAGGCAATGTTCAAGTGTGGACAGCACCTGTATTTGTGTTGTGCCCCAATGCGAACGATGATGCAATTGCTGGACTGAATGACAATGTTCTGCGTGATTTTTTAGCTCAGGGCGATTGATAACGCATTAGCGCCGAGCTGCAAGGCCATCAATATAGGTATCAATGGCCTTGCAGCCACAATCGGTGAGATCAAAATAATCGCTGTCCAGCAGCCAATTGTAAATCAGGCCATCAACTAAACTGAATAAGCCAATGACCGCCACCCGGGCATCGCTGTCAACGGGCACTTCACTGTCGTTTCTGGCTTTCTCAAACAAAACCTGGAAGTCATCAATGCACTGATTTCGGCCGCTGACGTGGCGCAACTTGATGGGGTTTACCTCGTCAATGTACTCGCACTTGTGCAGTAAGATACTGGCCAGAATTTGCAGTTGCTGATCGGTCGCGACGCGGGTCAAAAATCGCTTAGCCCTTTGGCGGGCCTCGTCCAGGGCGCTAAAATTATGGTCTTGGGCTATTTGCTCCCGCATTTCGTCTATCGGCAGGCTGACGCGTTCCATCAGCGACTCGATAAGGTCCTGTTTATGACCAAAATGGTGGTATATTGCGCCGCGAGTAACCCCTGCGCACTCAGCAACTTGCGCCATCGATGTGTGAGCGACACCGTTCTGGCCAAATAGATGCTGGGCTGCGTCGAGCAACTTTGCCCGAGTTTCCAGAGCATCTTCTTTTGTCCGTCTAACCACTGCTTTAACCTTTTACTTAACTAACTCGACTCATTATAACGCCTAATGTTTAATCATGCACTAGTGTAGGTAAGCTTGCAGGCTCTACAGCAGCAGATTTATCGCTGAATAAACTTGTGCTGACAATCTAGCTATGCAGATAATACGTAATACCTGTAACAAACCGCTTTATTCCTTGGGGGGAATCCATGAGAAACGAAATTGACCACCGACTGGTACTCGACGCTTACGAAAAAATTCATGAGCATGGCGTGGCTAAGCAGGGTCAGCATGTGCTTGACGGCATCACGGCATTTACCGATCACGACGGGTATACGGTATTTCTAGAGGGGCAAGGTGTTAAGTTACGCTTAGAGTTTCATAATAAGTATCATCTTGATTACGAAAATAGCAGTCAGCTGGATAAGTTTATTCGGGCCTTAAAAAACATCTCAGAAGGCTATGAAACGCCGGGCTTAGAGCGGGGATGAGCAGTAAGAGCTACACCGTACCCGAAGAGATCGCACACGCTCTGACGCACGGTGTCGGGGCGGTGTTAAGTGTTGTTGCTTTGGTGGTAATGCTAATGTGGACTAGCGCTTATGGCAACGCCTTGCACGTTGTCGCGGTAAGTATCTACGGCGGCAGCTTAATTTTATTGTATACCGCCTCAACGCTTTATCATTCCTTCCCCTGGCCAAGGGTAAAAGCCTATTTTCAGCAGCTTGATCACGCTGCAATTTTTTTGCTTATTGCCGGTACCTATACACCATTTATGGTCATCAATTTGCGTGGTGTATGGGGCTGGTCGTTTCTGTCGGTTGCCTGGAGTATTGCCATTATTGGGGTAGCAATCGAACTGTTTGTCAAAAATCCACCGAAATGGCTTTCGCTGACCTTGTATTTGGGTCTGGGCTGGATGGCATTGGTGGCGATAAAACCGATGATTGATAACGTTGAGCCAACTGGCCTGCTGTTGTTACTGGCAGGGGGGTTGGCTTACACATTAGGAGTGGTGTTTTACGTTTGGCATTCGTTGTCTTATCACCACGCAATTTGGCATCTGTTTGTGTTGGCCGGCAGTGCCTTTCACTTTTTTGCTATTTTCTACTATGTGTTACCACAGCCGGAGCTTTTGCCAACCGGCGGATAAAAAAATGCCCGCTGAATAGCGGGCATTTAATACTAATTGTTTAGATTAGTGACTACTTTGGTCCGCGGCCGGCACGTTTACGCTCGTTCTCAGTCAATGAACGTTTACGAATCCGAATCGACTGTGGTGTTACTTCCACCAGCTCATCATCGTTAATAAACTCGAGCGCCTGCTCCAGGGTGTAGCGAATTGGTGGGCTCAATACCTGAGCTTCGTCAGTTCCTGACGCCCGCACGTTGGTCAGCTGTTTGCCTTTTAAGCAGTTAACCGTCAGGTCATTCGCGCGGTTATGAATACCAATAACCTGGCCTTCATAGACCTCGTCGCCGTGCGCGGCGAACAATTTACCACGCTCCTGCAGGTTAAACAGAGCATAGGTCAGTGCCTTGCCCTGAGCGTTAGAAATCAACACGCCGTTAACCCGTTGACCAATGGTTCCGCCTTTGTGAGGGCCATAATGGTCGAAGGTGTGATACATCAGGCCGGTACCGGATGTCAGGGTCATAAACTCTGTCTGAAAGCCAATCAAACCGCGACTCGGCACTTCAAAATCAATCCGAACCCGGCCTTTACCGTCTGGCGTCATGTTGGTCATTTCGGCTTTACGTAAGCCTAACTTTTCCATCACTGCGCCCTGGTGCTGTTCTTCGATATCAACAGTCAGCGACTCGAAGGGTTCCATTTTTTCGCCGTCTTCGTGCTTGATGATGACCTCAGGACGTGACACAGCTAACTCAAAGCCTTCGCGACGCATATTTTCAATCAGGACACCTAAATGCAATTCGCCCCGACCTGATACGCGGAACTTATCTGGGTTGTCCGTTTCTTCAACGCGCAACGCAACGTTATGAACCAGTTCTTGTTGTAAACGTTCGAGAATTTGTCGAGACGTTACAAACTTGCCCTCTTTACCGGCAAAAGGTGAGGTGTTGACCTGGAAGGTCATGGTGACGGTTGGTTCATCAACGGTCAGCGGTTTCATTGCTTTAGGCTTGCCTAACGCACAGATAGTATCGGAAATCTTCAGTTCACCGAGCCCGGTAACCGCACAAATATCACCTGCGTGAGCGGCATTAGCTTCAAAGCGGTCAAGGCCCATGTAGCTAAATACTTTACCGATTTTACCGGGACGGGTTGAACCGTCGGCGCTAACGATGGTGACTTGTTGGTTAACTTTGACACTGCCGCAAGTTACGCGACCGATACCAATAACGCCAACGTAGCTTGAGTAGTCCAGCTGCGAAATTTGCATTTGCAGCTCGCCTTCAGGATCAGCGTCAGGATGAGACACTTCGTCCACGATGGTTTTAAATAACGGCGTCATGTCGGTGCCGACGGTGTCTTCTTCGCGAGTTGCCCAGCCGTTTAATGCCGAAGCATAAACAATAGGAAAATCCAGTTGTTCATCATTGGCGCCAAGGTTATCGAACAAGTCAAAAACTTGGTTCATGACCCAGTCTGGGCGTGCGCCAGGGCGGTCAATTTTATTAATTACCACGATGGGGTTCAAACCATGCTCGAACGCCTTTTGAGTCACAAAGCGTGTTTGAGGCATGGGCCCATCAACGGCATCTACGAGCAATAAGACAGAGTCAGCCATTGATAAAACACGTTCTACTTCACCGCCAAAGTCAGCGTGTCCGGGCGTATCGAGAATGTTGATGCGATAGTCCTGCCAGTTAATAGCGGTGTTTTTGGCGAGGATAGTAATGCCGCGCTCTTTTTCCAGATCATTGGAGTCCATGATGCGCTCTTCTAGCTCACCACGGCTCTCTAAGGTACCGGATTGTTGCAGTAGTTTGTCGACCAATGTCGTTTTACCGTGGTCTACGTGCGCAATAATCGCAATATTGCGTAATTTATTAATATCAAATGCCTGAGTTGTCATTAAGAACAGCCTGTATTTGTCAGAGTGGGTTTAAAGCAATCCCAACTGACAGGGGTTTTATGAAAAATAGCGGCGTATTCTACCTCTTTACAGCGCATTTATAAAGGCCTTGTTCGTTTTTTATACGTCCTCTTGCCTAGAGGGATCTAAACAAGGCCTACTGCGCAATGCACCATTGTGGTGAAAGCTGTACTGTATTAGTGCGTTTTAGCTTTTCAAGGATTCCCTAAAACGCTGTGGAGAATCATTAACACCATGAAAAACATAAGATTTATATTTCTGGCACAGGTGTTGCAAATTTACTGCTATAGTTATTATAGATATTCGCTAAACCCAATATTCCGTTGGAGGAAAACATGCCAGTCAGTAATATTACCGACGCCATAAAAGAACACGACGTAAAGTTTGTTGATTTGCGCTTTACCGATACCAAAGGTAAAGAACAACACGTAACCATCCCAGTCTCGCAAATTGACGATGATTTCTTCGATGAAGGTAAGATGTTTGACGGGTCTTCGATCGCCGGTTGGAAAGGCATTAATGAATCTGACATGGTGCTTATGCCGGATCAGGAATCAGCCGTGTTGGACCCTTTTACCGATGAGAGTACGCTCAATATTCGCTGCGACATCTTAGAGCCCGAAACGATGCAGGGTTACAGCCGTGATCCGCGTTCCATCGCAAAGCGCGCGGAAGAATTTTTGCAGTCCTCAGGTATTGCTGATACCGCTTTATTTGGTCCTGAACCCGAATTTTTCCTGTTTAATGACGTACGCTTTCATACCGACATGAGTGGCTCATTTTACAAGATTGACGCCGAAGAAGCTAAGTGGAACTCAGGCCGCGAATACTCAGAAGGCAACCTGGCGCACCGGCCGGGCGTTAAAGGCGGTTATTTTCCGGTGCCGCCGGTCGATTCCGCGCACGATATTCGTGGCACTATGAGCCTGGTGATGGAAGACATGGGGATGGTCGTCGAAGCTCATCACCACGAAGTAGCAACCGCAGGCCAGAATGAGGTGGCGACACGCTTTAATACGCTAACCAATAAAGCGGATGAGCTGCAGGTTTACAAATACGTAGTGCATAACGTGGCTCAGTCATATGGTATGACGGCCACCTTTATGCCTAAACCGCTGGTTGGTGACAACGGTTCTGGCATGCATGTGCACATGTCACTGGCTAAAGACGGTAAAAACCTATTTGCCGGCGATCAATATGCCGGGCTGAGTGAAACAGCACTTTATTACATCGGCGGTGTGATTAAGCATGCGCGTGCAATTAACGCATTTACTAACCCAGCAACTAACTCTTATAAGCGTCTGGTACCCGGTTTTGAAGCACCGGTCATGTTAGCTTACTCTGCCCGTAACCGCTCTGCATCCATCCGTATTCCGCTGGTTTCCAGTGAAAAAGGGCGTCGCGTCGAAGTCCGCTTCCCGGACCCAAGCGCTAACCCTTATTTATGTTTCACGGCGTTATTGATGGCTGGCCTGGACGGTATTCGCAACAAGATTCATCCCGGTGACGCAATGGATAAGGATCTTTACAACTTGCCGCCTGAAGAAGCTAAAGATATCCCAACAGTATGCGATTCTTTGGAAATGGCGCTGGAAGCACTGGATAAAGATCGCGAATTCCTTAAGCAAGGCGGTGTTATGGACGACGATACCATCGATGCTTACATCGAGCTTAAACACAACGAAGTGGCAACACTGAAGAAAACAACTCATCCCGTTGAGTTTGACATGTACTACAGCTGCTAAATCAGGCAGCGCATTAGGGAGGGTAAAACCTCCCTTTTTTAGCGGTGCAGATGCACCATATTAGTGCAGCGCCGTGGCATGGGGGATTATTGTGAGCGAAAACGATATGCTCAATTCACTGACAACCGCTGTCATCGTTGCCGATAGCCGCTTACATATTGAGTATGTTAACGCGGCAGCGGAGTCATTGCTTGATCACAGTGCAAGGCGTTTAATTGGTGAACCCTTAGCCAGTAGTTATATTTCCAGCAGCTTAACACTTGAGCAGCTGCAAAATTGCTTTTGCGATAAGCAGGCTGTGATGAACAGTGAAGCAGAGTTTGTTTTGCACTCAGGGCAAAAAGTGACTGTCGAGGTGACGGTGCAATGCCTAACGTCGACAGCAAAGAAGAACGCGAATCCTCAATTGCTGCTGGAATTAAAACAAGTTGACCTGCAGCATCAAATTTCCCGCGAAAATAATCAGCGTCAGCAGTTGTACGCGACACAAAATTTATTACGGGGTATGGCGCACGAAATAAAAAACCCGCTAGGCGGTTTACGGGGTGCGGCGCAATTGTTAGCACGCCAGCTGACCGACCCGCAGTTGCAGGAATACACCGACCTGATCATTGCTCAGTCAGACCGTCTGCGTGGATTGATAGACCGGCTGCTGGGGCCTGCGCAGCGTGACCAGGCGCAGCTGATTAATGTGCACGAACTGTTAGAACGGGTTGCCCAAACATTAACGTACGAATACAGCAAAAACCTTGTGATTGAACGGGATTATGATCCTTCCTTACCCAGTATCAAAGGAATTGCTGATTTGCTTGAGCAGGTGTTTTTGAATATTGCTCAAAACGCCGCACAGGCAATGTCAGGTGAGGGGGTTATTTGCTTTAAGACGCGTGTGGAACATCAGCTGACTTTGTTTGGCGAACGTTATCGGCATTGCGCGGTCATTGCAATTACTGATAACGGACCAGGAATTAGCCGCGAGCTGCAAGGCCAAATCTTTTATCCCATGGTCAGCGGCCGCAGTGGTGGCACGGGTCTAGGGCTATCACTGGCGCACAGCTTGGTACACCAACATGGTGGCAAAATCGAGTTTACCTCCGAGTCGGGCTGTACGTGTTTTCGAATTTACCTGCCCTATCGCAACAGTCAGGAGCCTGATCGTGAAGCATAATCCCAAGCTTTGGATATTAGATGATGATAGCTCGATTCGTTGGGTACTCGAGCGAACCTTTAACGATACGGAATTTGTGGTGAGCAGCTTCAGCCAGGCAAGCGAGTTGTATGCAGCATTAGAGCACAGCGAGCCGGACGTTTTGTTAAGTGATATTCGGATGCCCGGTGATGATGGTTTACAGGTGTTAGAATATCTCCAGCAGCAAAAGCCCGATGTGCCTATCGTCATTATGACCGCTCACTCGGATTTAGAAACCGCAGTTAATGTGTTTAAGGGAGGTGCTTTTGAGTACCTGGCCAAGCCCTTTGATTTGGACGAAGTGCTCGCGATGGCGCGAAAGGCCCTGCAACACCGCCAATCGCAACCTGCCGAGGAAGTCACAAAATGCTCTGCCCCCCAACTGATTGGTGACTCACCGGCCATGCAGGACGTATTCCGGGTGATTGGGCGTTTATCACAGTCCAGCGTCAGTGTATTAATTACCGGTGAAACCGGCACCGGCAAAGAGTTGGTTGCACGCGCTTTGCACCAACACAGTCCGCGGGCAGAGCAGGCTTTTGTGGCGCTGAACATGGCCGCTATCCCGGGTGATTTAATTGAGTCGGAATTGTTTGGCCACGAACGAGGAGCCTTTACGGGCGCCGATAAACGCCGGCAAGGCCGGTTTGAGCAAGCCAATCAGGGAACCCTATTTCTGGACGAAATCGGAGATATGCCGTTGTCTGTGCAGACCCGGTTATTACGCGTATTGGCCGAAGGTCAGTTTTATCCGGTCGGTGCTCATCAACCGATAACGGTCGATGTCCGGGTGATCGCAGCGACTCACCGTGACCTGAAACAAGCCGTCAGAGAGCATCAATTCCGCGAAGACCTGTATCATCGACTGAATGTGATACAGCTGCAGTTACCGGCGTTACGCGATAGGGCTAACGATGTCGTTCAACTGAGTGAATTTTTCTTGCAAAAAGCCGCCAGGGAACTGGGAGTCGGGGGTAAAAAATTAAGTTCCTCCGCTGCAAAAGCTTTGCAGAACTTTTACTGGCCGGGCAATGTCAGACAATTAGAGAACGTTTGTCGATGGTTAACGGTGATGGCGCCGGGCCAAAGAGTACAAAAAAATGAGCTGCCGAGTGAAATCGTGCAGCCTGACACATTATCCGCAGAATCGACCGACGGTTTGCCGGCCGCACAAGTAAGCTGGCAACAAGCTGTCGCCAACGAACTCAAGCAACGAGATAATCAGAGTGAGGTACTGGCGGCAATGGTAGAGGAACTGGAACGCACGGCCCTGCAAATTGCGCTGACGAAATATCACGGCCATAAGCAGCAGGCAGCCCGTTGGCTGGGCTGGGGGCGTAACACGCTGACCCGTAAACTAAAGCTCTTGTTAAGGTAAATCTTTTGTAAAGGCCATCGCACTTAGGCTGGGCTTTGGGGAAGATAGTACGATGACGTATTAATAAAAAGGTAAAGCATGCATTCGGTATTACTCATTGATGATGACCACGAAATGTCCGCGATGCTGACGGAACTGCTGCAACGCGAAGCGATAAACCTTACCGTTGCTGACGATGGTATCAAGGGCCTGGATCTGGCATTAAAAGGAAATTACGAATTGATCTTGCTGGATGTGATGCTGCCCGGCATTGATGGTATGCAATTATTGCAGCGTTTACGCCAGCAACATCGTGATACAGCGGTATTGATGTTGACGGCCCGTGGTGATGACGATGACCGCGTAATGGGTCTTGAGTTAGGCGCCGACGACTATTTGCCCAAACCTTTTAATCCGCGCGAGCTGGTCGCCCGCGTAAAAGCGCTGTTACGACGAACCGCAAATACGAAGGTAAAAAACGAAAAGCTGAGCTTCAGTGGTTTTCAGCTGGACCCGGCAAAAGCCGAGGTCAGTTGCGATGGAAAACCCTTAGTCACAACTCCGACAGAATTTGATATCTTGTACTGCTTAATGCAGCAAGCCGGCCAAATGGTCAGTAAAGATCACCTTTCCGTTGCCGCGTTAGGCCGTCAATTGGGCCCTTTTGATCGCAGCCTGGATGTCCACATTTCGAATATCCGGAAAAAGTTACCTTGCTATCCGGAGCGTATTCAGACGGTGCGTGGCCGAGGCTATCGGCTAATCACCTAATATGAACAAACCGGTAAAAAAAACACGCTGGTACCAATCGCTGACTTTAAAGCTCCTGCTGCTGTTCTGGGCGCTGCTATTTTTAACCGCCAGTAGCGGTTATTTCTTAGCCGTCTGGAACCGCGCCGAGCCCACACCCAAGCCCGTTTCTGAACCCATACGGCGCACCTTACAACCACTGCTACACGATCCGGCCACGTTTTTATCCCTTGAGCCGGGCCGACTGCTGGCTGGTAATTACCGTGTCGCTGCGCGTGTATTGGCAAGCGGCAGGCAAAAGTTAATGCTGGACGAGTTTCTGGCAGAGCGGCAGAGAAGCACCTTATTACGATTCTTAAATTACGACCAGGTAATGCAGATGCAGCTTGAAGACCGCCTGCTGATTGGGCCATTCCAGCTTGAGGGGAATAAAGTGCTGTTCAGTCGCCCGTTGCAGGCTGCAGAGTATCAGGATCAGGTTAGAGCAGAGCGGGAGCAGACACAGGCAAGAATCTGGGTACTCACCTCGGGCAGCGGTGTCATCGCAATTTTATTAGGTTTTTGGTTAATTCGCCCGATTCGGCGTTTAAGCGCAGCGACGCGTGAAATTGCCGAAGGGAGTGCCGAGCCCGAGTTAAAAAAACTACCATCACGGCGTGATGAAATCGGAGAATTGGCGAGGGCTCTGTCGCAAACGGCAAATGACCTGGCGGTATCCCGGGATGCACAAAGACGTTTGTTGAGTGATGTATCCCATGAGTTGCGATCGCCGATGGCGCGTATGCAGGTCGCGTTGGATTTAACCGCGGGAAGCCCGGACGATCGACACATGAAACAATTGCGGCGGGACACCGATCGCCTTAATGTGATCATTGAACGTATCCTGTCGCTGTCAAAATTAGAAAATGGCTTAGTCAGTCTGCAAACTGAGCCCGTTGCTGTAGGTGAATTAGTAGAGCAACTGATGGCTGACATTGTGTACGTAGAGCCCGATGCCGGCGAGCGTTTAAAGATTATTGGCGAGCACTGGCCCACCATTGAATCCGATGCCGAGTTATTACGCATGATCCTGGAAAATCTGGTTCGCAATGCGCTGCATTATAGCGTCGATGATGTTGAACTGAGTTACCGAACTCTGACGAGCGGTTATCAGATCACTATTCGTGACTATGGAAACGGCGTTTCGGCCGACCTTTTGGACAAGCTGTTCGAGCCGTTTTACCGGGGCGATCCGTCGCGTAAGCACAGTTCTGGTATCGGGCTTGGTTTGGCCTTGAGTCAGCGCGCTGCGGTGGTCCTGGGTGGGCAACTTTCCGCCTACAATCATAGCGAAGGTGGTCTGCAAGTTGTGCTAGACTTGCCGCAAACAAACAGCGGAAGTTAGCGGCTTTGTCAACAATTAAACCGTCACAGAAACCAGCAGACACCGACCCGCAGTGGCTGCTTTTTTTTCGGGCAAACATTGAGCCCTTTTGGGATCAGGTAGCGCAATGCCAGTTGACTGCGGCAGATGGCAGTTACCTGCACTGGAGTTACTACAAAGTATCTGAATACGCACCTCTGGTTATCGTCAGCCCCGGCCGCATCGAAGCGACGATAAAATATCAGGAGCTGGTATGGGATTTAGCGCAAGCAGGCATTTCCTGCGCTGTACTGGATCATCGGGGACAGGGTGAGTCGCAGCGCCTTACCGACAATCCACACCAGGGCCATGTGGGCAAGTTTCAGGACTATGTGGATGACTTTGTTCTGTTTGAACAACAGACTCGCAAGGTATTTCCGGCGGCGACGAAACGCTGGTTGCTGGGTCACTCCATGGGCGGCACTATTGCCAGCCTGTTTTGTTGGCAGCAACAGACCGCAGTTGATCAGCTTATCTTAAGCTCACCGATGTTTTCCATCAATACCGCAGGTATTCCACAGGGTATTGCTTACTGGATTGCTAAAAACGGGGATAAACTGAATCGCTGGCTAATGCCCCATCGGCCCTGGTATTTTATCGGTATGGGCGACTACGATCCGGTCGATTTCGGCGAAAATGACCTCACCCATAGCGCTAACCGATATCAGGTTTTTCGCCAGCAATATCAGCGCTACCCGCAAGTTCAGCTGGGTGGCCCAACATTCCACTGGCTGGCTGAAGCCTTAGCCATTGGTCGCCAGATAACCCGACAGCCGCCCCGTTTTAAGTTACCCGTGAGTCTGTTTCAGGCCGGCTCCGATTCGGTGGTCAGTGCCACAGGTCAGGACGCGGTTTGTGAACATAACGAAAACGTGGAAAAGGAAATTATTGCCGGAGCGCGTCATGAGTTGCTGATGGAATCAGACAATTTTCGGCAGCCCTTGATGGACAAGCTCTTGCAAATTAACGGGGCGACAGCGAACCCTCAACTTTAGCGACGATTTCGGGGTCCATGTGCACGATGATGTCGGCACTGGGGAAGCGCGCCATTAATGCAGCCTCAACGTCGTCGGAAATAGCATGGGCTTTTAGCAGAGACAAGCGGTCATCCAGCTCAATATGCAGCTGGATAAAGCGAGTGGGCCCGGCCTCGCGTGTTCTTAGTCCATGCAGCCCATTAACTCCCTCAATTTTCTGCGCGATGGTCATGATTTCCTTCTGCATGATGTCCGGCAGCTCGCGGTCCATTAAAGAGTTAAAGGCGGCTGCACCAATCCGGATTGCCCCCAGGATCAGATAAAGCGCAATGCCAATGGCAAACACGCTGTCGGCCCATATAAATCCATAAGCGCTAAGAAACAGTGCAACAATAACGGCCAGATTGAGCAAAATATCCGACTGATAATGCAGATGATCCGCTCGTATTGCCTGCGAGTCCGTTTGTTTTATTGCCAGGCGTTGAATGGTAATCAGGATCAGGGTCAGAACAATAGCGGCAACAGAGACCCAAATTCCCAGCCCGACGTTTGGCAGGGTTGGCCCCTGAATCAGTTGCTCAACGCTGTGAAAAACCAGCAGCATACTTGAGCCGGCTATAAACGCACTTTGCGCCAAAGCCGCCAGCGACTCAGCTTTACCATGACCGAAGCGATGTTCCTCATCGGCCGGCTGCAGCGCGTAACGGATCGCAACAAAACTGAATACTGAGGCGCCGCTATCAAGAATCGAATCGGTCATCGAAGCTAACATACTGGACGACTCGGTATGCAGCCAGGCAAACAGCTTCATTGCGATTAAGCTAAAGGCAACAATCACTGACGCGGTAGTGGCCAACTTAACCCAGAATGAGTAGTTGGTACGAAAATTAGCTTCTGGTTTCACGGTACTCAACGCTTCTGCACATGGCGGCAAATAATTCTGTTATTCTAACGTTTTTTCATTGTTGATAAAATCATCATGCTGCATTTAGTTTTGTTCGAGCCCGAAATCCCCCCGAATACGGGTAACGCCATCAGGTTAGCGGCTAATACTCACATGAAACTGCATCTGATCGAACCGCTTGGATTTGATTTGGATGAAAAGAAAGTGCGCCGGGCAGGACTGGACTATCGCGATTTAGCCGCGGTTACTCTGCATAAAGACTGGTTGTCGTTTTTACAAACGGTGAGTTTCAATCGCATTTTTGCCTGTACAACACGAGGAAACACTCGCTACACCGATGTTACTTACCAAGCTGGAGACGTGCTGTTGTTTGGTCCCGAAACACGCGGCCTGCCAATGGAGGTATTAAATACCTTTGCTGAACAGAATTGGCTACGGCTGCCGATGGCAAGCAACAGTCGCAGCCTTAATTTATCCAATTGTGTTGCCATATTTGCCTATGAGGCCTGGCGTCAACTGGACTTTAACGGCGCGGTCTAACTGCTCTTCAGGGCTTTTTGGAGTGATCAAAGTGGCGTTTTAAAAGTCGGCCCAGCTGTGAGTCAGGAAAACCGACAAACAGCGGTACCGGGTCGGTTAGACGCGCCTCGGCATAGGGGCTGTCGATCCAGTCCGGTAAATTGTCCTGGTAGTCAATGACACCGTGGACGCGGCCTAAGTCCAGCATCGCAAAGCAGTCTAGCGGTGTATTGGCGCGGTAATAGGTTCTGCGGCCGGGTAATAACTTGGCTTGGTAATCGTCGCCGGACAGGCAAACAGTTAAAGCGTCAGAACCGGATAATAACTGATCACGAAGGCGGGCGTCGGTGGCAAAAAGATATAATGCATCATCGGTTCCGATCGGCGTTTGCGAATAAATAATGCTTTGCTTAAATTGCTCTTCGCGCACACCCACCAGCATATGAGCCCGCTTTTCGGTGACTGAGTTATGGGCGCGCGGCCAATTAGTTGCTGCAACCCGAATTTGGTCACTGACATCACTAAACACACTGCGCACCACATGCCATAATTTGCCGCTGCCGTCAGTATTGGTTAAGTCGGGCTGAATTGCGCTGACAGCGGTTAAGGTGTTTGGCAGTTCAATAGGCTGCAGTTTGTCGGGCAGAGTTAAATTATGTTGCCTGCGCAGTTCGGCAATTCGGCCGGAATTCTCCATTGCTTGCAGCTTGTTGTACAGCGGTTCCACTAAATGCTTATAGTCATCATGCAAAAAGTGATAGCCGGTTTCATGGCGCATACGGTAAACGACGAATTCGTCCGCCGCATCCAGGGTTAGGTTCCTAAGTTCGAAATCTCCCAGTAAGGCGGCATCGATACGGCCTGAGGCCAGTAGCTTAGCGACTTGTTCAGTTGCAGTTTGCTGGAATAAGGGTTTATCAAAATTCTGAGATTCAATGACTTTCTCCGCCGCACGCATACCGCTGACATAAGCCAGGTTATTGACTTTGTCCAGCGTGCAGATACCACATTTGCGCTGGTCACCTATCAGAACAATCGAAAACTCATACAGCTTAAAAGGCACCCGATTTAAATTGGGTATGTGCTCGTCGAGACCCTCCAAGCGGCCCATTTCACCGGCAATTTCTCCTTGGCTGGCAAGCCGCTCGGCACGCAAACGGGGTAACGGCTGAAACTCCAGTTCGATACCTAAATCAGCATAGGCTTCGCGCAGTACCTGGGTCACAAATTCGGCTGTGGGACCGGCAACGGGCTCGCGAAAGGTTAATTTTTGCTGAGCAAGGGCACTAGCTGCTAAGCTGCAGAACAAAATGAGGCCCGAGCATATAATTCGAAATCGCATAAGCGGTTTAACTGAAAGTGATAAAATAAAGCCACAGTATAACAGCGTAACTGGTTAAAATTCTATCAGAAGCGTCGCTGAACCGTTATAATAACGCTTAATTGATTCCGACAAGCAGTAGAGGTTGCGCCCATGGTCAACAAGATCACCAAGTCGATAGCAGTATCGGTATTTGCTCTAGGATTAGCAGGAGCATCGAGTGCTTCGGCACAACAGCAAAGCGACAGCTACCGACACCTGTTTATGGTCGGTGGAGGGCTACAGCTGTGTTCCAGTTTTATGTCGGATCAATGCGACGACACGGGCTGGATTAATAGCGATACAATGCGTACCGACCGCTATTTAAACTTATCTGAGAAATTCAGAATTGAAGCGACCGCAGACCAATATTGGTCTGCATTTCGTGAACAAACTCGCGAAAAAGTGGTTGATGTACTGGCGATCATCCACGACCGTGTGAACGAAGATATTATGTCCGAACGGGTTTTTGAACGGGAGTTTACCCGCCGTGCGACACGGCAAACCTACAACAAATTGTCCGATGCTGAGTACGCAAAAATTGTCGATTTGCTGGAAGTACCGATGTCGAACGAGTTGCCGGAGGTCGTTAATATTGATGAATCACTCAGTAAACCCTCCGCTGACATTTTCCGGCAATGGATGGAGCTGGCCCAGCAAAACCTTGCAGACGGCGAAAAACCGGTAATTTATTTCTCCACTGCCGGTCATCGTGACCCCTACGCGCCTATCGATTTTTATCGTAGCCTGTTTTCGCAGCTGGGTGCCGAGGTTAAATGGTTACCGCTGGATAAAGCCGTTGTAACAGCCCGCAACCAGGGCCGTTGTGAGGAGCTTAGCCAGGTTCAGCAGGAAGAACTGGGCGCGTATCAACGTAACCGTGTTTATCGCACCTATTATCAACAACAGGTGGAGTTTTGCCAGGCTAAAGGACAAGACTTTGACCAATTAGCCGAAGCGGACGCGATATTTTTTAGTGGCACTGAAGCCAATCAAATTCGCGAAGCTTTTGTGGCTGACGATAACAGCCCCTCGGATTTACTGCGTATGATCATTGCCCGAGTGCAGCAGAAGAAACTGGTGGTCGGTGCAAGTGGTGCAGCCACTGCCGCGCTAACCGCCCGCCCGATGATTTCTAATGGAACTACCGCTGCGGCAGTAAAAGAGGGCAGTGTCGCCAGTAATCCGCCGGCCTATGGATGTGACCTGGACAATACTTGTCCGGTTAATACCAACCCGGATACATTGACCTATCATCCTTTCGGAGGCATTTCTCTGTTTCATTTTGCCAGCCTGGATACACACTTTTCCGAGCGCGGGCGGTATGGCCGATTAATTCGTTTAGCCGCCGATACCTCAACACCGCTGTCGATCGGTATTGACGAACTCACGGGCCTGGCGGTTAACCTGGAAAAAGGTGATTTCGACATTGTTGGCGAACGCGGCGCTTTTTTTGTCGAAAATGCGCAGGGCGCACCGAACGCCATTGCTGCAACCTTTCATTATCTGATTGCCGGTGCTTCCGGTATGATCAACCCATTTGGGTTGCAAACCGCTGAGTTTGCCGATGGTAGCAACATTGTGCAGTCCGATCCGACCACTAACTTTTTGAGTGACAGAGGTCTTATCGATTCAATGCGAGTGCTATGCGGAGAACGTGACCAAATTACCCTGTTAAACAAGCAATATCGTTTGATAGCCCAGACCGATGACAGCAGTCGCAGCGCTTCCGCTGGCGGGGAATGTCAAATCATCAACGGTAAAATTGGTATTGCTTATCAGCCCGAAGAACAGCTGTAAGGAGCGCAAATAGCACTCCTTACCCAAGCTGTGGTTAGGCAACACCGTAGGCTTCGCGGTAAGCCTGGACTTTAGGCAAATGTTGCTTAAAGTCCGGGTCCTCTTGTAAAAACTCGACAATGTCATTGAGCCCAACAATGGCAACAACCGCTGCCCCAAAGTCTCGCTCGACTTCCTGAATAGCCGATAACTCACCCTGGCCTTTTTCCTGCCGATCGAGGGCAATCAGAACTCCCGCAAGGCTGGCACCATTGGCCTCGACAATTTCCATCGACTCGCGGATCGCGGTGCCGGCGGTGATCACATCGTCAACCAACATGACATTACCGGTCAGCTCAGCGCCCACCAGGTTGCCACCTTCGCCGTGTTGTTTTTTTTCTTTGCGATTAAAACAGTAAGGCGTATCTTTTTGATGGCTGTCATAAAGCGCCACCGCCGTTGCGGTGGCAATGGGAATGCCTTTGTAAGCCGGACCGAACAAGACATCAAACTGAACGCCGGAGTCAATTAATGCGGCGGCATAAAAGCGGCCCAACTTAGCTAAATCGGAACCCTTGTTGAACAAGCCGGCATTAAAAAAGTAGGGGCTGGTACGACCCGACTTTAAGGTAAATTCACCAAATTTAAGCACACCCCGGGCAATAGCAAACTGGATAAAGCGCTTTTGATAGTCTTTCATCAGTATAACCTCTTAAGCTAAAGCAGACTTCTGAATATCAATCAGTTCTTTAATGCTGTGGCGCGCGGTTTCAACCAGGCTTTGCATTTCATCGTAGCTGAAGGCCTCGCCCTCGGCGGTACCCTGAATTTCGATAAACTTGCCGGCTTCGGTCATTACCACGTTCATGTCGGTCTCGGCCCGTGAATCCTCCAGATAGTCTAAGTCACTGACTGGCTGACCGTCGACAATGCCGACCGAGATAGCAGCAACCATTTCTTTTAGTGGATTAACTTTCACCATCCCTTTGCTGCGCATGTAGTTAAGCGCATCGACTAAGGCAACACAAGCGCCGGTAATAGACGCGGTGCGGGTACCGCCGTCGGCTTGCAATACATCACAGTCAAGCGTAACGGTATTCTCACCCAATGCCTTCAGGTCGATACAAGCTCGCAGTGAGCGGGCGATCAGCCGTTGAATTTCCATGGTTCGCCCACCCTGTTTACCGCGCGCTGCTTCCCGTTGAGACCGCGTATGCGTTGAGCGTGGTAACATGCTGTATTCAGCGGTTACCCAACCTTGCCCCTTACCCTTCAGAAAACGGGGAACACCAGCTTCGACACTGGCATTGCACAACACCTTAGTGTCACCAAACTCAATTAAAATTGAACCTTCGGCGTGCTTGGTAAAATTGCGGGTAATGGTTATAGGGCGAATTTGTTGGGCAGTACGGCCGCTTGGACGCATAGCATCTCCTGTTGAGGCAAAGGGTAAAGGATATTAACGGTTCATTGTAACAAATTCGATCCGCTTATGGATCGCTTAAGCGCTGTTAACGTATTACACTGTAATCGATCAATTGTGAGCGGGAGGCAGTATGTCACGTTCAGACGACCAGGAATTTGAATTGTTCCGCCAGGAAATGAACGATGTTACACCGCTGGTGGGTGAAGAAGTGGCTGATATTCGCACGGCATTTGAGCCGACTTTGGCGCAAAAAGAGCGACGCCGGGCTGCCGAGGCGGAAGAACAAGAAAATGTAAATTTTCTTTCGACCGAATATGTTGAATTGGTCGAGCCCGACGAGGTCATTGAATTTCAGCGCGACGGCGTGCAAGCCGGCGTGTTTAAACGACTCAAGCAGGGCCGCTACACCATGGAAGCCAGTTTGAATTTGCATCATCACACGCTGCGTGAAGCACGCACGGCGGTGTTTAACTTTATCCACGACTGCCATAAAGCCGGCGTTCGCACTGCGTTACTGATCCACGGTCAGGGCAGACACTCCAAACCGCATCCGGCGCTGATTAAAAGTTATGTCAATAAGTGGCTGCGCGAGATGTCGCCGGTGTTAGCCTTTCATAGTGCCCAGCGACCTCATGGCGGCCGCGGTGCGGCATACTTGATGCTAAAGAAAAACGCTGAGCAGAAACAAAAAAACCGCGAACAGCATGCTAAGCGATAACCCGATAAATAAGGAAAGTGCAATGATTCAAAGTATGACGGGTTACGCCCGCTTCGAACATAAAGCCGACTGGGGCTCTGCGGTATGGGAAATCCGCTCGGTAAACCAGCGTTTTTTAGAAACCTACTTTCGCTTACCGGAAAGCTTTCGCTCGCTGGAAAATTCGTTGCGCGAGCAATTCCGAAAGAAACTACAGCGCGGCAAGGTTGAGTGCAAACTGCATTTGCATGTAGAAGACGGTCAGCAGTCGGAGTTGTTCATAAACGAGGCGCTTGCTAAAAGCGTTATTGCCAAAGCTAAGTGGGTTAGTCAGCATTCTGCGGCCGGACAGATAAACCCAATTGATGTGCTGAAGTGGCCCGGCGTAGTGGCTGCTCAGGATCAGGATATGGACAGTCTGCAAAAAGAAGTTTTGGCAGCATTAGACACTGCCACAGCCGACTTTATTGATAATCGCAAAAGCGAAGGCGCCGCCATCGAACGCATGTTGCACGAACGGCTGGACGGTGTGGCCGAGCAGGTGAATTTTGTTCGTCAGCGTATGCCAGAAGTAATGGCTTGGCAACGTGAGCGCTTACTGGCCCGTTTTGACGAAGTAAAAATCGAACTGGACTCACAACGAGTTGAGCAAGAGATGATCATGCTGGCGCAAAAAGTAGACGTTGCTGAAGAGCTCGATCGCCTGGATGCCCACGTTGAAGAAGCCCGCAAAATTCTTAAAAAAGGCGGCCCCTGCGGACGCCGACTCGACTTTATGATGCAAGAGTTCAACCGCGAGGCCAATACCCTGTCATCAAAATCGATCAGTTCAGAAATCACTGCCGCCGCGGTAGATCTCAAGGTGTTAATTGAACAAATGCGTGAGCAGATCCAGAA
>JBNJEJ010000019.1:0-44499 GCA_051745735.1 Pseudomonadota bacterium | reverse complement strand
AGTACCGGTCTTGAGTCAGCAACTCAGTCATTGGCTACCGCAATAAAAGCTGCCAGCAAAGAATTTAAATAAAGGAGTCGATGTGTCAAAAGTTCTAATGATCACGGGTGCTTCAAGTGGTATCGGTAAAGCAACGGCTATAAAGGCCGTTGCTGAGGGGCACAAGGTGATTTTGACGGCTCGGCGTAAGCAAAAACTTGACCAGCTTGTTGAGCAGCTTGGCTCAGATAACGCCGTCGCTATTGCAGCCGATGCCAGTGATTATTCTGCCTTGGAGCAAGTAGTCGCAGACGGTGTGCAAAAGTTTGGACGATTGGACGCCGCTTTTGCCAACGCAGGTATGGGCGTATCGACTGCCGGCACTGAAGGTGGTGACCCTGATGAGTGGAAAACCATGGTTGATGTTAACGTTAACGGGTTGTTGTACACCGCGAAATTAACACTGCCACATTTACGCGAAACGACCGGACACTTTTTAATGACTGGTTCAGCAGCCGGCCGGACAACTTTAAAAGGTTCGGTATACGGGGCAACTAAATGGTTTGTTCACGGTTTTGCGCAAAACCTTGCTGAAGAAATGAAAGAATGGGGTGGACGTTGCACGACAATTGCACCCGGTATGGTAAATACCCCGTTTTTTGATGAACCTAAGCCGGATAAACTTGACCCGGAGGATGTTGCTGATGCTGTTCTTTATGCATTAAGCGCAGAACCTCGTAATTGTGTCAGAGAAGTGTTTATAATGCCCGCAAACCCCTAGGTAAAGATGACACTTCAGTGGACGGAGAACCCAAGAAGCGAGTTTCGTGGCGCCGGTTAGGCTTTTTTTCAATCGTTTTTATTGCATTAACCCTAGCCGGCTTCTACGCCGTCTTCGCCCATTTTTCTGATCGAAATTTAAATTTTGATGACCGACTGTTAGATGCTGACCTTATTTTGGCCAGCATCGGGCTGTTGGTCATTTATTTTGTCGCCGATGGGCTGCGTTTTTATTATACGCTGGCCGCACTCGGATTTCGCATACCCGCCTTGGTTATGACCAAGTTGGTTTTCATTAATATTTTCTTTTCTAATATTACCCCTATGGCTACCGGGGGAGGTTTTGCACAGGTTTGGTTCCTGCACGACCATGGCGTATCACTGGGCAAGGCGACGGCTGCAACAACCATTCGAACCGTGTTGGCAATACTGTTCATTTTTTCCTTTAGCCCGGTGTTTTTACTGACGCTGGAGCCTTTACAACAATCCACCATTATCAGCGATATAAAACTCGCCCTGGCGATATTTATCGTCATTTACCTAAGCTTCTTCGCTGTCGTCTTATTGCGTGCACACTGGTTAATCACCCCGCTAGTTGCAATGACCCGGCGTTTAAACAAACTCGGCTTGATCAGTGATGAAACAGCGAAAATTTGGTATTTTCGGGCAATTCGGGAAATGCTCAAGTTTTCGCGTAGTTTCTCGGTTTATATAAAAGGTCCAAAGTGGGCTATCGCGTTATCCGTTATTTTCACGGCGGTTTTTCTGCTCAGCTTGTTCAGTTTCCCTGCCTTACTCATGTGGGGTTTAGACTATAATGTCGATTATATTGTCTCGTTGGGGTTATTGGTAGTGACCACATTTATTATGTATTTTTCGCCGACTCCTGGGGCTTCGGGTATTTCAGAGGGTGTTTTTGGCAGCTTTTTTAGTGATATTTTACAACATCAGCATCTGTTACTGGTGACCTTTAGTTGGCGGTTTTTAACCATCTATTTGGGTATGGTGATTGGACTTGTGGTATTGCAGCGCTACTTAATTCAGCGTAGCCGTTTGTTTCCCGGGGCTAAGCTATGAATAAAACGAGTTGGCTTAGATTATTCTTCTATTTAAATGTAACTATTGTTACGGCCATGGTGGCGTATAAACTCTACCTTAATGTTGCAACACCAGAATTCTCAGCTTTGCACAGTAAACAAGTTGCCGAAATCAGTAACAAGATTGAAAGATCTGATGATTACTCGTTCGCGGTTGTCGGCAACATTGAAAACTCAGTCGGTATTTTTGAACAACGAATTATTCCGCAGCTAAACCAGAGTGATATTGACTTTGTTATCTCCGCTGGTAATGCCGTAGCAGGCGGTGGCGAAGATAAGTACCGGGCAATTAATGGGACTTTATCAAATCTGCAGAAACCCTATTTGTTAACCTTTGGTGAGAACGAATACAGCGAATTTGGCAGTTTTCGCTTTTACGACCACTATGGGCCCCATTTTTTTAGCTTTCAGGCTGCTGACAGTCGTTTCATTTTTTTAGATGCAACGGGTAAGACACCATGGCAATGGCAAATTCGCTGGCTTGAGGATCTATTATCAAGAGACCCTTCGGGCAAGCGGTTTTTATTTGTCGGTAAGCCCATAATTGAACCGGAACAAGAGTTTATTCTTGCGGACAGCGAAGATTACTTACAACCGGACGAGTTTCGCCGTGCTCTGTTAAACATTTTACAGCAGCATCCGGTCGATCGGGTATTTTCGGCAAATGTAGCCGTTTATGCGGAACAGCAGCGTCATGACACTGCGTTTATAACAACCGGCGGGGCCGGGGGATTCGTGCTCAATCAAGACAGCAGCTTTTATCACTACGTAAAAGTGACGGTTAGCAAAGAAAAGGGTATTGAGCATCAAGTGGTGGATTTGCCCGTAGGCCAGCACCCGGTGCTAAAGCAGCTTGAGAGTTTTTGGTTTTTTATTTACTCGCTATTTTATGTGGGCTACGTTAATTTCTTATTACTGCTGTGTTTATTTCTGGCCATCAGCATTAAGTTATACAATCTTGTATTTGTGGGTAAATCCTATTACCCAAACTACGATGTCGACGCTACGCCATGGCAAAAGAAGCCGCTAAAAGTGGCAATGTTTACCAACAATTATCTGCCCTTTATTGGTGGAGTGCCGATTTCGATTGAGCGCCTTCGTTACGGCTTAAACCAATTAAAAGATTCGGTTTTGATCGTTGCACCAAGCTATCGAAAAAAATCTAAGCACGAGAACAACATTGTCAGAATGCCGTCATTATTTTCTTTTGGGGAGAAAAGCGAGTTCCGCTTTGCGAATATTTTTTCGGGCTTTGTGCGTAAAAAAGTAAAGCAGTTTAAACCTGAAATTATTCATGCCCACCACCCATTCTGGATTGGTTCTTTGGGGGTTTATATGGCGCGCAGACTTAAAGTTCCAGTCGTTTACACTTACCATACGCGGCTTGAGCATTATGCGCATTTTGTCTTTTTGCCCGGCAGCCTGTTCCGCAACATCATTGCGCATTTTTTGGTTAGACGCTTTGCTAATAAGTGTGACAGTGTCATTGTGCCAACTCAGGCGACAGAAGAATATCTGCGTATGATTGGTGTCACCAGCGCCATTTATATTCAGCCAACCGGTATCGAGTTTGAACACTTTAAGCAGGTTGACGAAGCGGCCGTGCAGCAACTCAAGCAACAGCAAAACATCACCGACGAAACGGTGTTTGTCAGTGTTGCGCGTTTGTCGAACGAAAAAAATATCGATTTTATTATCGAGGCGCTGGCACAGCTTAAAAAACAGACGGAGAAACCTTTTAGGTTTCTTATGATAGGCGATGGGCATCAACGACAGCGCTTACAAAATAAGATTAATGAACTGCAGCTGCA
This sequence comes from Pseudomonadota bacterium, assembly GCA_051745735.1. Classification (GTDB taxonomy): domain Bacteria; phylum Pseudomonadota; class Gammaproteobacteria; order Enterobacterales; family Alteromonadaceae; genus Idiomarina. Next base: position 40,832 of record JBNJEJ010000019.1, on the reverse strand, counting down.
AGAGCAGGTTACGCTGGTGGGCGCCGTGCCCCCTCACGAGATGGCAAACTGGTACCAATTGGGTGATGCGTTTTTATTTGCCTCGCAGTCAGAAACTCAAGGCATGGTTATTTTAGAAGCTATGGCTGCAGGTTTGCCGGTTGTGGCAGTTCGCTCCAGCGGTATCGACGATGTGGTAAAAGATGGTGTTAATGGTTATAAAACTCCCGCCGATCAGCTGCTGTGGCTTGAAAAAGTATCTTTACTGTTAACTCAGCCTGAGCATCGTCAGCTGTTGGCGAGGCAGGCGGTTGATTGCGCGGCGTCTCATTCAGTTGAAACCTTTAGTAGGGCAATTCGGGCGATTTACGCCGAGACGTTAGCGCGCTACCACCATACAGCGGATGACAAAGACCGAACAAGAACCGATTAAATACAATAATAAGTACAACAAATAATAAGGACAGATGATGAGATTTATTTTGACAACGCTAGCCGCTGGTATCCTGGTGGCTTGCTCACCTAATCCACAAAGTGAGCAACAAGAGCCATCTTCGGCAGAGCAAAGCCAGGCACAACAGGAGCAGAGTATGCAATATCCCGAAACCCGCAAAGGTGATGTGGTCGATACCTATTTTGGTACTGAGGTGGCTGATCCCTTTCGCTGGTTAGAAGATGATCGCAGCGAAGAAACCGGAGCCTGGGTAGAAGCTCAAAACGAGGTGACCTTTGAACACCTGGAGGACATTTCATTTCGCGAAAAAATCGAACAGCGTCTTACTACTCTGTGGAACTACGAAAAAGTCAGCGCGCCATTTAAAGAAGGTGATTACACGTACTTTTATAAAAATGATGGGTTACAAAACCAGTACGTGGTTTACCGCAAAAAAAATGAAAACGATGAAGCAGAAGTTTTTTTAGATCCCAACACCTTTAGCGAGGACGGCACAACATCCCTGGCCCAACTGAGTTTCAGCGACGATGGCTCAATTGCTGCTTATTCTATCTCCGAAGGTGGCAGTGATTGGCGAAAAATCATTATTATCGACAGCGAAACGGGTAAACAATTGGAACAGCCCTTAGTGGATGTCAAATTCAGCGGTATTTCCTGGAAGGATAACGACGGCTTCTTTTATTCAAGCTACGACAAGCCAGAGGGCAGCGAGTTATCAGCAAAGACTGACCAACATAAGCTGTATTACCACGAGCTGGGTACAGAACAGGCCGAAGATGAATTAATTTTTGGCGGCAACGAAGCTGAAAAGCATCGTTATGTGGGCGGCTATGTGACCGAAGACAATCGGTACCTGGTTGTATCAGCAGCGAACTCAACGTCGGGCAACAAACTGTACATAAAAGATTTGACCAATCCCCAAGCGCAACGGGTTACGGTACTTGATCATACTCAATCGGATACCTCCGTGCTGGATAATCGCGGTACCACGCTGTATCTGGAAACCAACCTGAATGCACCCAACAATCGAGTGGTAACGGTCGATGCCGGCAACCCTAAGGTTGACCAATGGCAGGATTTTATCGCCCACAGCGACAACGTGCTTAATCCGACAACCGGTAGCGGCTATATTTTTGCCGAGTACATGGTTGATGCGGTGTCAAAAGTTGAACAATATGATTATGATGGCAACAAGGTGCGTGATATCGAACTGCCGGGAGTGGGCAGTGCCGGTGGCTTTGACGGTAAACCAGAGCAGGAAACCTTGTATTACAGTTTCACTAATTACAGTACACCGCAGACGATTTATTCTTTTCAGCCTGATTCCGGTGTATCAGAGGTTTATGAAGCATCTCAAGCTGACTTCGACTCTGAACAATATACCTCGCAACAGGTTTTCTATACCTCCAAAGATGGCACCAAAGTGCCCATGATCATTACCCATAAAAAAGGACTTGAACTGGATGGTAGTAATCCAACCATTTTGTACGGGTATGGCGGTTTTAATATCAGTCTAACCCCGAGCTTTAGCATTGCTAACGCAGCCTGGCTGGAAATGGGCGGCGTGTATGCGGTGGCTAACCTGCGCGGCGGCGGGGAATACGGCAAGGAATGGCATAAAGCGGGCACAAAACAACAAAAACAAAATGTGTTCGATGATTTTATCGCGGCAGCGGAATATCTTATTGACGAGGATTACACATCCACTGAGCGTTTAGCTTTGCGGGGTGGCTCAAATGGGGGGTTATTGGTCGGAGCGGTAATGACCCAGCGTCCGGATCTGTTTTCAGTGGCCCTGCCGGCAGTCGGGGTACTTGATATGCTGCGTTACCACACATTTACTGCCGGAGCCGGATGGGCCTACGACTATGGTACTGCCGAAGATAGCCCCGAGATGTTCGAGTACTTAGTAAACTACTCGCCGCTACATAACGTAGAACAAGGTGTCGAGTACCCGGCAACCTTAATTACCACCGGTGACCATGATGACCGGGTTGTGCCGGCTCATTCATTTAAATTTGCCGCTGAACTGCAAGATAAAGCGGGCGGTAACAATCCACAGCTAATCCGCATTGAGACTAATGCCGGACATGGGGCGGGAACACCGGTGTCGAAGACCATAGAACAGTACGCTGATATCTTTGGCTTTACGCTGTATCACATGGGGTACGAATCCTTACCGAAGGAGTAATCTATGAATAACCTGTTAGGCTTTCCTGTTTCAGGAATCGTCCTTATTGTCATTGCGCTCGTCATACTGGCGAGCTCCGTTCGTATCGTGCCTCAGCAACGGGTTTTCGTGATCGAGCTGTTTGGCCGCTACCGGCGGCTGTTAAAGCCCGGGCTGAACTTCATTATTCCGTTGGTAGAACAAGTTGTGCACAAGCAGAACATGCGTACGCGGCAGCTGGACGTTGATGTCGAAACTAAAACCAGTGATAACGTATTTGTCGTCGTGCGGGTGTCAGTGCAGTACCGGGTCAGCTCAGCAGAGTCTGTTTATAATGCTTTTTACCAGCTGGAAAATCCCGAGTGGCAGATGCAATCCTATGTTTTTGATACGGTCAGAGCGCAGATACCAAGACAGAATTTAGATGCAGTTTTTGATAATAAAGACAGTATTTCTAAAGACGTAAAAATGCAGCTGCGTGAAACTATGGAAGGCTATGGATTTGAGATAATCGCTTCTTTAGTGACTGATATTGACCCTGATCAATCGGTTAAAGACTCGATGAATCAGATTAATGCGGCCGAGCGTGAACGGCGGGCCGCCGAGCACAAAGCGGAAGCTGAAAAAATTATGAAAGTAAAACAGGCGGAAGCTGATAAAGAGTCAAAGATATTGCAAGGAGAGGGTATCGCCGGACAACGCAGAGCGATCGCTGAAGGTTTGCGGGACTCTATTGCTATGGTAACCAATGAGAATGCCAATATTAGCTCTCGCGACGTCATTGATCTGTTGAAGTTTACCAACTATGTTGATGTATTAGGTTCATTCGATAATTCCGCGAGCAAAGTGATTATGCTGCCGCAACCGACCGGTCAGCTGGACTCATTGTCTCCGGACATTTTAGCAGCCATGGAGGCGGCTCGTTCGGAAGAGACGTCACAAAACTAACAGGAGTAAACAATGAAAACGTTAACAACCCTGGGTATGGTAGCAGCAGCAACGTTGCTCGCAGCCTGTAGCGCCGAAGAAACCGAAACGCGGTGCACCACGGCCTCGCAGACCGAATGGATTGATCAGGAGCAGTTTCAGTCTGGATTAAAAGAACAGGGCTACGAGATCAACGAGTTTAAAGTGACGCCGGGCAGCTGTTACGAAATTTATGGGAAAAATCGCGCAGGCGAAAAAGTCGAAATCTACTTTAATCCGGTAGACGGCAGTGTTGTGAAACAAGAAAAGGAATAAGCGATGGCAGCAGCAATTAGGGTATGGGACGCTTTTATTCGTTCCTATCACTGGCTGATTGTTGCTGTTTTTATTGCAAATTATTTTATTCTGGAGCCTGGAGAAACCGTCCACCAGTGGCTGGGTTACACAGCCGCTGGTTTAGTAATAGCACGGTTGATCTGGGCCATTGTCGGGCCGGAAAATGCCGGCATTAGCTATTTTTTACCCACCCCTGAGCGCCTGGCAAGGCACTTCTCTCACCTAAAAAACCGCCAAACTCCTCTTAAAGAGGGGCATAATCCCGTTGGTGGCTTACTCATTCTTGCTTTTTGGCTGCTGTTTCTGGGGCAGGGCGTTACCGGGTTTTTATTGGAAGAAACGGATCGCTTTTTTGGTAGCTCACGGGTTGAAAATATTCATGGCTTAATAGCGGACAGTCTCTTTGTTGGTGCAATTATTCATGTTACGGCTGTTATTGTTATGAGCTGGTGGGGGCGTATTCAATTGATACGCCCAATGATCTCCGGCAAGCGTCGGCCTAAGGGTTAGTGAGCTTTAGCCGTTGCCTGAATTTTTCCAACAATGGCTCTTAAGCCGTTTCCGCGGGTAGGCGTTATATGGTTCTCAAGGTCAAGTTGGTTAAAATACCGGTCAATATCGAAAGCCACAATTTCCGCCGGTGTTTTATCCTGGTAGGCGGCCATCACCAGGGTTAATAGGCCCTGGACAATAACAGCGTCACTGTCGACCTGAAAATGCAGCTTGTCGTCTTTACGCTGGCTGACAAGCCAGACGCTGCTTTGGCAGCCAGGAACTAAATATTCCTCTTTGCGCTGGTCTTCGGGCAGCCCCGGCAGTGCCTTACCTAAATCAATAATGTACTGGTAACGTTGTTCCCAATCATCAAGGAACTCCAGATCCTCAAGGATTTCGTCTGTTGTTGGTAAACTCATGGTCTTTGCTGTCCTTACTCAGAAAAATACGCCGGCTTCTAGCTGGGCTTCTTCACTCATCATATCCCGTGACCAGGCTGGGTCAAAGACCAGCTCAACATTCACTTTTTCGACATTAGGTACTAAAGCTACTCGATATTCGACATCGCCGACCAGGACCGGACCCATGCCACAGCCGGGCGCAGTTAACGTCATATCGATATTAACTTGGTGATTTTGTTGGTCGATATCCACTTTATAGATTAAGCCGAGGGACACCAAATTAATCGGAATTTCCGGGTCATAGATGGTTTCTAAGGCATCCCATACTTGCTGTTCTGAAATTTTCTCGTCAGCTGGCGCTGTAAAATTCAGTTGCTCGGGCTTGCGGCCAATGGCGTCGGCATCAGTGCCGTCAATGCGCAACATATTGCCCTGCCAGGTCACGGTGTAATTACCACCGAGATCCTGAGTGATATTGACAAACTCGCCTTTCGGAATAACTTGTGGCTCGCCCGAAGGGACCTTGCGCACTTTAACGTCGCGCGAGGTATTAACCATTTTAAGTTGCATGCTGTTATTGAGTCCTGTTGTTAACTGACGCTGAAGCTTTCGCCACAACCACACTCATTGACAACATTGGGGTTATTAAACTTAACAATGCCGTTAATTCCTTCTTTGACATAATCAATTTCGGTATTGCGAATTAGATCGACTGCGTTAGCGGCGACTGCCACCGTTAAGCTATCGTTAACCATCACCACGTGATCGGTATCCTGAGCGCTTTCGACTGAGTCGAGTACATAGGCGTAACCAGTGCAACCACTGGCTTTGGTCGATAACCGAATCAATGCGTTAGGGTTATCAAGCAGGCGTGATTCGAAATAACGAATCGCATCGTCCGTCATTGAAATTAACGCAGTTGAGGGTACAAATGATTCTACTGACATAATTTCCTCCGGCTGTTAAGCCAACATCTTACGAGCCTTGTTGATGGCTTTAAATAGCGCGTCAACATCCTCAGTGGAATTATAAATAGTAAAGGACGCACGGGCCGTGCCTGGCACCTTGAGGCGCCTCATCAAGGGCTGCGCACAATGGTCGCCGGTGCGAATTGCGATACCTTGCTTATCCAGTATAAAGCCAATATCGGCTGGGTGTGTGCCGTCGATAACAAAGCTCAGTACACCAATTTTATTAGCGGCCGAACCGACAATGTTAAAACCTTCGGTTTGTTCGGCCAGCTCCGTTGCACGAGTCAACAAAGCTTGCTCATGTGCCCAGATATCAGCTCGGTCATAGCCTTGCAGCCATTCGATTGCTGCGGCTAAGCCAATGGCACCGGCGATGTTGGGAGTACCCGCTTCCAACCTGTTCGGCAGTTCGCCCCAGCTGGCATCCTGATAAGTGACATGAGCAATCATTTCGCCACCGACTAGCCAGACTGGCCAGTCTGCCAGGACGTCATATCGCCCCCACAACACGCCAATGCCGGTCGGACCAAATAACTTGTGGCCAGAAAACGCATAAAAATCACAGCCAATGTCCTGTACATCAATAGCGCCGTGAGCAACCCCCTGCGCACCATCAATAAGCACCAGAGCGCCCTTAGCTTTAGCGGCTTCGGTCAGTTGTTTTACCGGGTTAATGGTGCCCAGTGCGTTGGAGACGTGGGGCATTGCCACCACGGCGGTTTGTTCGCTCAGCATCTCATGAAAGGCCTCGATATTGAGCTCGCCATTGTCATGAATAGGGACCACTTTTAACGAGGCACCACTGCGCTTACAGGCTTGTTGCCAGGTAACTAAGTCGGCATGGTGTTCCATTTCAGTGACCAGCACTTCGTCGTTAGGCGTTAATCGCTGGGCAGCGCCGTTGGCGACCATATTAATGGATTCGGTGGTCCCGCTGGTCCAGATGACCTCTTCGCTTCGTTGCGCATTTATGTAGTCCGCTACGGTACAACGGGCGGCCTCAAAACGCTTTGTCGCTTCGTCCGACAGATAATGCGCGCCACGATGCACATTGGCATTACACTGACTGTAGTAATCGACTAATGCGTCAATAACAGCCTGCGGCTTTTGAGTTGTTGCCGCGTTATCCAGGTAAACCAGCGGCTGACCATTAACCTGGCGCGATAAAATGGGAAATTGCTGACGGATTTCTGCGACATCTAAACTCATTGCTGCTCCATCATACGCTCAAAGCGCTGCTTAAGTATGGGCTGTAACCAGTCGGCCAGGGCCCGGTTAGGCATTTGAAAAAGCAATTCCTGTACGAAACCGAAATTCAGCATAACCAGCGCCTGTTGTTTATCAATACCGCGCGTCAGCATATAGTATAAAGCGTCTTCGTCGATTTCGGCCACCGTTGCACCATGGGCGCACTGAACATCATCCGCGTAAATTTCAAGTTCAGGTTTGGTATTAACCTGAGCCCCCCGGGTTAACAGTAAATTACGATTATTCAGCTCGGCCAGGGTTTTTTGAGCATGGCGGTGAATATGAATTCGACCGCTAAATACCGCTTTAGCCTTGTCGCCAATGATGCCACGGGCATTTTCCTCGGTGGTGCCATTGGGCTGAGCATGTTCAATGGTACTGTGCAGGTCAAAATGCTCGTTCGGTGCTAACAAATAAATGTTGTTAAATTTAGCAAAGGCGTGCTCACCGGCGTGCTCAATATCAACGTCTAAGCGTGTTAACTGAGAACCATAGCCAACCAAGGTGCTATTTAACCGCGCCTGGTTATGTAGCCGAAAGTGACTGCCTCCAACATGAATTGCCTGGCCTTCCTGTAGCGCCAGTCGGTAGTGCTCAAGCTGCGCGTTATCAGCGATATCGTATTCAGCAAAGGCAGTATTCAGGCTGTTGTCATTGCCGACACCGTGCTCGATGATAGTGGCCCGTGCACCATTGCCCAGCCGAACCAGTACCCGCTGGTGCGACTCTACGCCGTCGGTGGCCACATTAACAATGCGGATGGGCTGCTCAATCGCGTTATCTTTGGCCACGTCGATAACGATTCCTTCGGCAGCCAATACATCGTTGACGAGTCCAAATAAGTGATGTTGCGGCTTAATTTTGGCAAACAAGTTGGCCGCTGCGTCGGTCTCGCTATCCAGGGTACTGATTGTGACGCCGGTCGGCAGTGTCAGCTGCTCAAGATCGCTGACCAGGCGGCCGTCAACAAACACCAGGTCAAGACTGTCCAACCCGTCAATATGAGGGGCGGTTGCCGTTTGTTCACTGGCGGAAGCTAACTGAAGATCAGCAACTTTATGCAGAGAGGTATAACGCCATGCTTCGGTGCGTCGCCCGGGCCACTCTCGTTGTTTAAGTTCAGCAAGGGCATTGTTGCGTACCGGAGACAACCAGTCATCAAAGTTGGCGGCACGCTCAATCACGTGTGCTAACCATTGACTCATGCGGTTTCTCCTTCCTTCAGCCACGCGTAACCAGAGGACTCGACTTGTTTAGCAAGTTCGGGCCCGCCGCTCTTGACGATTTTACCGTCAGACAGGATGTGCACATAATCAGGCTTAATGTAGTCGAGCAGTCGTTGATAATGGGTGACGACAAGAAAGCTACGCTGACCATCGCGTTGGCTGTTAACCCCACGGGCAACCACTTGCAGCGCATCGACATCCAGTCCGGAGTCGGATTCGTCGAGGATTGCCAGCTTGGGCTCAAGTAAAATCATCTGCATGATTTCGTTACGCTTTTTCTCGCCGCCCGAAAAACCCTCATTGACACCGCGTTTCAAAAATTCCAGCGGCAGCTCGACTTGTTTGCAGGCTGCTTTTGCCTTCTTCAAAAATTCAGCCGAGCTTAATGCGCTCTCACCGCGTGCTTCGCGCATGGCGTTAACGGATTCTTTCATAAATTCCATGTTACTGACGCCGGGTATCTCAACCGGGTATTGAAAGGCCAGGAATAAACCCGCTTGCGCGCGCTCTTCTACTTCCATATCCAATAAATCGTTGCCATCCATGGTTACGCTGCCGGACTCGACTTGATAACCGTCGCGGCCGGATAACACATAGCCTAAGGTACTTTTACCAGCGCCGTTGGGGCCCATCACGGCATGCACTTCTCCGGGCTTAATATCCAGATCGAGACCTTTTAAAATGGTTGTTTCTTCTACACGTGCGTGCAAATTTTTAATTGATAGCATTTATTACCCCACTGAACCTTCAAGACTGATTTCGAGCAACTTACCGGCTTCTACGGCGAACTCCATGGGCAGCTCGCGGAAGACTTCTTTACAGAAGCCATTAACAATCATTGAGACTGCTTTTTCGGGATTCAGGCCTCGTTGCTGACATAAAAATAACTGGTCATCACTGACTTTTGAGGTGGTTGCCTCGTGTTCTACAATTGCGGTTGGATTACTGCTCTCGATATACGGGAAGGTGTGTGCACCGCATTGATCACCAATCAACAGTGAATCACACTCAGTAAAGTTTCGCGCGCCTTCGGCTCCAGGCCCCATGCGCACAAGTCCCCGGTAGGCATTGTTACTGTGACCTGCTGAGATACCCTTGGATATGATGGTCGACTTGGTATTTTTACCTAAGTGAATCATTTTAGTGCCGGTATCGGCCTGTTGTTTACCGCGCGTTAGTGCGACCGAATAAAACTCGCCGACACTGTTGTCGCCTTTCAAAATACAGCTTGGGTATTTCCAGGTGACGGCCGAGCCGGTTTCGACCTGAGTCCAGGATATTTTGGCATTGGTTTCGCATAGGCCGCGTTTGGTTACAAAGTTGTAAATCCCGCCTTTGCCGTTTTCGTCACCGGGATACCAGTTTTGTACCGTTGAGTATTTGATTTCCGCATCGTCCAGGGCAACCAATTCAACAACAGCAGCGTGCAGCTGATTTTCATCACGTTGTGGCGCTGTACAGCCCTCTAAGTAGCTGACGTGACTGCCTTCTTCGGCAATGATTAGGGTACGTTCAAACTGCCCCGTATTCTGTTCATTGATACGGAAGTAAGTTGACAGTTCCATTGGGCAGCGAACGCCTTTTGGAATATAAACAAATGAACCGTCGGTAAATACTGCACTGTTAAGCGCTGCAAAGTAGTTGTCGGCTTTAGGCACAACCGTCCCCAGATACTTTTTAACGAGTTCCGGGTATTTGTGCAAAGCTTCCGAAATTGGGCAAAAGATAACGCCGGCTTCTTCCAGTTTCGCGCGAAATGTGGTGACCACGGACACCGAATCAAAAACTGCGTCGACAGCAACGCCGGCAAGCATTTCTTGCTCGTGCAACGGAATTCCGAGTTTTTCGTAGGTGCGTAATAACTCGGGATCAACTTCGTCTAAGGACTGCGGTTTGTCCTGCATGCTTTTCGGAGCAGAGTAATAAGATATCGACTGATAATCTATTTTTGGGTAGTCGACATGAGCCCATTCAGGCTCTTCCATTTTTAACCATCGACGGTAAGCCTGCAGTCGCCATTCGGTCATCCACTCGGGTTCTTCTTTCATAGCAGATAAACGACGAATCACGTCTTCATCGAGGCCGGGCGGAAAGGTTTCCGATTCAATTTCTGAAATAAAGCCCGCATCGTATTGACGTTCAAGGGCCTGATCAATTTGTTCGCTCATGTTTACCACCTTGCTGAACTGCGGATGTTGGGCATTATAAAATACTTGACTAAAACACTCAACTTTATCCGAGTTTAATTTTTTTGCCGCTCAGATCGTTTCAAATAACGCAGCATTATACGATTCTTTATCAAGCTTGTCGCTTTAGCTGGGCCGACTTAATCAGTCGTCAGGTGCCCGGTTTTTACCCAAATGATGGTATCTTCTTCAACAAAAGGGTGATGTGTACTCATCGGCGGGCTACGAAGCCAGGTGCCCGCCGGATAGCGGCCCTGCTCGTCACAAAATTCGCCCTCTAAAACAAAGACTTCCTCGCCTCCGACATGCCTGTGGGGCTTAAAAACCTCACCTTTTGGCCAGAACACCAGAGCTACATGCTCAGTGTTATGACTGTGCAAAGGCATGACTTTAAGTCCCCCCTGGCCCGGTTGCCATGGGCTTTGCTTGGTATTGATCCGCACGGTGGCGTCATCATCCGCCTGAAACTGATGAAGCTTGACCAATAATTTGCAGCCAGCGTTACTAAAGGGCGCATGTTCGCTGCCCGGCGGATTGCGCAGATACGTACCGGCTGGGTAATCACCGAATTGATCTGAAAATACGCCTTCAAGAACAAAAATCTCTTCCCCTAGAGGGTGTTGATGGGTTGCGAAAGCCGCGCCCGGCAGGTATTCAACAACACTGGTTGCGCGGCCTTGCTCGGCCTCTTCTCGTTCCAGTAATTTACGGCGTACTCCGGCTGCCGGGCTTGTGACCCAGTCAGCGGACTCAGTATTGATGACAACCCGGTCAGCAAAATTCAAATTAAGCATGGTACTAATCTACCCAAAATTAAAAATCGTACTACACTTACGTTAAATGCAGATTTTGCGGTTCATTTTAAATAAAAAAGGAGTACGTTATGACAAACGTAGGTGGTATTGATCGAATTCTTCGCGCCCTGATTGGTCTGGCCATTATCGTGTGGTCGCTTCAGGCGGGCAATCTTTGGTGGATTCTAGGTGCTGTAATACTGGGCACGGCGGTATTTAAAATCTGTCTGCTGTATAAACTCATCGGTGTTTCTACCGAGAAAAGTAAAGGCGACTCATCATTGTAAACGGTACTGGCGGCCAACACCCCGTTGGCCGCTCAAATAAACGATTTTAGGGCTAAATTTGTACTGGGCGGGCTTGATTTCGGCCAAAAAAGTGCGTCTAATTGCTGAAAGATTATGCAAAATGATGTTGTAAGGATTGCATCATGCCCTATGGCGAATATCAGAATCTGCCGCTAACCGAGCGTCTTTTGATGATGCTCGAGGCCACTCAGGCCGGCACCTGGGAATGGAACGTACAGACCGGCGAGTGCCATTTCAGCGAGCGCTGGGCTGATATCATCGGTTACTCATTATCTGAACTGCAACCCGTGAGTATTAATACGTGGATGGATTATGTTCATCCTGAAGACGTCAAACTGTCTGAACGGTTTTTGCAACAGCACTTTGATGGTCTGCTCGATTTTTATGAGTGTGATGCGCGTATGCGTCACAAGCAGGGCCACTGGGTGTGGGTGAGAGACTACGGCAAACTCATTTCCCGCACTGAGGCGGGAGAGCCCGAGTGGGTCGTTGGAACACACATCGATATTTCTGGGTTAAAGGAGCTCAGCCAGCGTTTTGAAGCTTTCGCGGACTTATTACCGGGCGTTGTTTATCAGTATCGGCTTAATAAGGACGGTAGCTCCTGCTTTCCTTTTGCCAGTAATGGTTTAGAGGATATTTATGGCGTATCACCAGAGCAGGTAAAAGATTCCGCACATGCTGTTTTTGAAGCAATACACCCCGACGATCTCAGTCATGTTGCCGAAACCATCAACGAGTCTGCACAACAAGGCAGTGATTGGGTTTGTGAATATCGGGTTAGACATTCTGATAAAGAATGTTGGGTTTTAGGGCATGCCAGACCACAAACAATGGGGGACGGCAGTACTCTTTGGTACGGGATGATCATTGATATCACCGAGCGCAAGCGGTTAGAGCTGGCTTTAGAAAAAAGCCAGGCAACCCTTAAGCTGGCACAAGACATTGCCCGCTTCGGTCATTGGGAGGCTAATCTGGTAACCGGCGAATTGCATTGGTCTGATATGGTCTATACCATCCTGGGTTATCAGCCGGGCGTTTTATCTGTTTCTGTCGAACGCTTTCAAAAATTAGTACACCCCGATGATTTAGCCAATGTCCTGGCCCAACACGAGAAAGCACGAGAGACCGGTACATTGGATGTGGAACACCGCATGTTAACCCGCTCAGGTGATGTCGTCTGGGTTCAGGAACTGGCCGAGCTGCAGGAAGATAAGCAGACTTTAATTGGCACAGTCAGGGACATAACCGAGCAGAAAAAACTACAGATCCAGTTAGAGCAGCAGGCCACGATCGATCCGCTAACTAAAATCAGTAACCGACGACACTTCAAACAGGCTTTGGTGCGCAACTTTAAGCGCTTTCAACGTTATCAGACACCGTTAACACTGCTGATGTTCGACCTCGATCACTTTAAAAAAGTGAATGACACTTATGGCCATACAATGGGTGATCAAGTACTTATCCAGTTGACCCAAAGGCTTAGAACCCATCTGCGCGAACAAGATGTGTTTGCCCGTATTGGTGGTGAGGAGTTTGCGATTCTTTTACCCGACACAGAGGAGGATGCGGCTTTTGAGGTAGCAGAAAAGTTACGGCTGATGATCGCGTCCGAAAGAATCACTCATCAGGATGATTGCATAAGTGTTTCTGCCACGTTCGGCCTAATAACCCTGGATTGCGGGATCGGCAGTGAGGAACATCTGCTGCAAATTGCAGACCGGGCGATGTATAAAGGTAAAGAGAATGGCCGTAATTGCGTAGTCGTGGCCGATAAAAGCTTATACTGAATCGATAGACCAGCGACATACTGCAGTGTAATATCGGCTGTCTTTTTGGAAAATTCAAGAGTAAATACTATGGGTCGTGCGTTTCAAAATCGGAAAGAATCAATTGCCAAAACGGCTGCCGCCAAAAGTAAAGTCTACAGCCGTTATGGTCGCGAAATATACGTTTGTGCCAAACAAGGTGGTGCTGACCCGGATGCAAACCTGGCATTGCGCAGCCTTATCGAACGGGCAAAAAAAGACCAGGTACCCTCGCACGTCATTGAAAAGGCTATGGATAAAGCTCAGGGCGGTGCGGGTGAAGACTTTGCTGCTGCCCGCTACGAAGGCTACGGACCAGGTAACTGCATGGTGATTGTCGACTGTCTGACTGACAACCCAAACCGCACCTTTGGCGAGGTGCGCAACTGCTTTACCAAAAGTAAGTCAAAGATTGGTGAACAGGGCAGTGTCATGCATTCTTTTGAGCACTGTGCGATTTTTGCCTTTCAACACAACAACGAAGATGATGCTCTCGAGGCTCTGATGGAAGCCGATGTAGACGTTACTGACGTTGAGTTTGAGAACGATACAGTAACTGTTTTTGCTCCACATACAGAATATACTGCCGCGCGACAGGCCTTGGCCGAGGCTTTTTCGGCAATTGATTTCGAGGTGGACGAGATACAGTTTTTACCCCATGTTACCTCTGTTATTAGTGAAGAAGACCGGCCAATGTTCGAACGTTTGATGGACATGCTAAACGATTGCGATGACGTTCAGAACATTTACCATAATGCGGAAGTGTGATCGGTAAAAATGCTGATCCAGATCAATTTATTTAAGTGGCAATCCCTTTAAAATCTCGTGGTATCTAACCACAAGGAGTTACCCATGAAGTTTTCTGTATTGTCTTTCGGTGTATTGGTCGGGTTAATGAGTGGTTCGGCACTTGCTAACGATTTCTCTGTTAATGTTGGCGCCATCGGCGTAATGCCAGATGACAGCAGCGGCTCGCTAAATGTTGTTGAGAGCGTCGCTGGACTGCAAGAAAACAGTACCGGTGTTGGCGTCAATACAAACACGCAGTTGGGTATCACCTTTGATTATGCGCTGGACAAAAACTGGGTTATCGAGCTGGTTGCAGCAACGCCATTTAGCCATGACATCAGTGGCACCGGCTCGTTAGCAGGGGTTAACATTGGTGAGACAAAGCACTTGCCGCCGACGTTACTCGGACAATATCATTTTGATATCGGTTACGACTCGGTCAGACCTTTTGTTGGTCTGGGTGTTAACTACACAGCGTTTTTTGACGATCACGTATCGCCCGCGGTGAAAGGCCTGTTGGTTGACACCGGTGTCGCAACTGACGCTGACGATGTTGATTTGGCCATGGAAAACAGCTGGGGTCTCGCTTACCAGGCGGGGGTAAACGTTACCTTGACGGATGACTGGGGCGTGCATTTTATGGTCAGTAAAATGGATATCGACAGCACCGGTGACGTACGTCTGAACGGAGCCACCATTGAAAGTGTTGATGTTCAGATAGATCCTGTCGTCGCCATGTTGGGTGTCCGTTACACCTTTTAAATAATGGCGCATACCGATAAAAGCCGTGGGCAGCTATTGTTGTCAGCGGCTTTTATTTTGTCGGCGCTTTTTTCGTTAATTTGCGTTGCAGTGTTCTGCGGTGCATCCCTAACTGTCTCGCGGTTCTCGAAATATTACCCTGGTTTTGTTGCAGAACCCGTTGGATATATTCCCATTCCACTTGCGCCGGCGATAGCGACTCAGGCTGCTGAAAGACGCTATTGCTGTCCCCCTTCAGTCGCTCAAGCAGCTCGGTGCTGGATACGGGCTTAGCAAGGTAATCGGTCGCTCCGCGTTTAATGGCAGCAACACTGGTTGCAATGCTGGCATAGCCGGTTAACACGATCAGTTGTTGCGGCGTAAACGCCTGTTGTAAGGGCTCTATAAGCTCCAGACCATTTTCCTCACCCAGCATCATGTCCAGTAAAATGGCGTTGTAAGGTCCAGCTTTCTGTAAGGCTGAGACACTGTCGTGTGCTATATCCACCTGCCAGCCGTGATGTGTGAGTCGGCGCTGAAGAACCTCGCAAAAACTTTGCTCGTCATCGACCAGTAGTAGGGAACTACTCATGCCCAATTTCCTCTGCCAGTGGCAAATTAATTTTAGTGCAGGTTGTGCCAGCACGCTGCTGCCAGCTGACCTCTCCACCCTGTCGTTCGATAGTGGCATGGCTTATTACGGCTCCAACGCCACTGCCATCAGCGCTTTGCTGAATTCGCACACCGAGGGTCGGCATCACTGAGGTAATCTGACCGCCCTCATTTTCAATAATGAGAATAACCCGTTGGTTTTTGTGAGAAACACGAATCGTCACCGACACCTGGCTGTTTGGTTGAGCGCGACTGGCATTAACGATTAAGTTAACAATGGCAGGAAATAATGTTCGATCGCAGATGATGGCGTCCTGCCGGTGCAGGTCATCAATACGCCAGTTCGCTTTGCTTTCCGGGGCAATCACTTTGAACAACTGCCGGAGCTCCTGGGCTACCTCAGTAACAGGGTACCGGTGGCGACGTCCGGCTCTGATATCATCGGCGGACTGACGCCATTGTCGCAGACTGGCGTTTATCTTCTGGGTTTCTGCCAACACGGGTTTTAACTGCTTTGCGTCAATGGTATCCGACAGTTCCTCAAATAGCAGATTCAGAGTCTGAACGGGAGTTGCCAGGTCATGGGTTAGTTGTGCTGCTGCGGAACCAATAGTAAGAAGTTGCTCATCGCGCAGCTGGCGTTCACGCAACTCTTGCACTTGTTGTTGACTGAATATTAAGCGCCGTTTTAATAGGAAGCTACTGACCCAAATAATCAGCGCAGCGATGACAAAGCTCACCACCATGCCCTGGGCGTGAGCCAAAAAGTTATCACTCATAGCGTGCTGGGTATGGCCAAGCCGAGTTGAAAAAATAATCGGTAACAGCAGCTGGGCAACTTGGCCGAGGATACTCACAATGAGTATCAACAAAGCCGGTGCCCAGGGTAATAACAGCACGCCAATGACGACAAAGATCAACAGCAAGGTTGAAAACGGATTACTGATACCGCCGCTTAGGGCAAGCACAGCATTTGCCAAAGCAATGTCCAGCACTAAGCCAAAGCTAATTATCCATTGGTTGTGTCGGGTAAAATAAAAACTGGCGAAGGTGAACATAGGGCAGTAATTTGGCCTCTAAAATTGATAACTTGTTTGCAGCCAAAGTACCCGACCGGGTTCGTTTACCCGGGCAATCTGCTCAAAACCCGCGATATTGGCGCCGGCGCTGCTGACATGCTCAGTGTAGGTTTTATCCAGAATGTTATCGATGCCTGAACTGATTTGCCAGTCGGCACTGAGTGACCAGTCGACGTTGGCTGATAATATGCCATAGCCGGGCGTTTCAGCAAAGTCGTAGCCGATCACATTACCGCGGCCAACATCGACCATATCTTGTTGTGCAACCACCCGCCAGACTGCAGCGTAAGTGATATCATTATGCCGATACTCAGTGGCGAAACGAAGCTCATCTGCGGGTTGTTGTGGTAAATAGCTGTCATCGGTGCGATTGCTACCCCGGGTGACCGATAGCGCGGCCGACAGCTGCCAGGCAGGTGTTATGAAATAACGGGCTGTGGCTTCGCCGCCCCAACTTTTGGCTTTAATGTTACGAACTCGCTCAGGTTGCTGCATAGGAGCTTGCTCTAGCAGGATGAAGTCGTCGATGTCACTGTAAAAAACTGAGCTCTCAAGGCGCCAGCTGCGGTCGCGCCATTGAAAACCAATATCCAGCTGCTGGTTAGTTTCCGGGCTAACAAATAAAGCTGACAAAGAGCCCTGGTATTGGCGGTTATTACCTATGGTTTCCCAATAATCAGGAAAGCGTTCGGCCTGACCCCAACCAACATACCAGTAACCTTTTGCTAAGCGCTGCTCTAAGCGCAAAAAGCCACTCCATAAGTCGTCACTGTGCGTCATGTTGGCCGTTGGGTTAGCTTGCATTTGCATCATTGAACCAATGTTTTGCCGATTATCCGTCAATCGCCAATGGTCCGCTCGTAAGCCGCTATTCAGTGATAACTGCCGGGATAATGGCATTTCGTGTTCAATGAACAGGCCCAGCTGCGAAGTATCGGCATCGGCTGTGCGCGGTAAACTCTGATAGGGAACCTGTGATTGGTTCCGGCTGATCCGATCGCGGTGTTCATTTTGGTGGTACTCAGCGCCGACTAAGGTCTGCTGATTATCGATAAATTGCCAGCGAGTTTCTGTACGGATGCCGCGCGAATAGCGATCGGGGTTACGGGCGGTTCGGTTGGGCATCATCATCGACGGCTGAAAATCACGCAATGAGTAATTGTCCATCACGTGGTCAATGTGGTTAAAGTAGCCGTTAACGTCGGCTGTTTGCAAGGTGCCGTTATTTTTATACTGATAAGCCAGAGCGACACTGCGTCGCTCAAACTGGGATCCGTCCATGGCGCGATCTGCGTACGCCGCTTCACTGTTGCCAACGCCTAAACTGAGCTCAAGGTGGTGTTGCTGTGAAGGTGTCCAGCCTAAATCGAAATCCGCACTCCAGCGCTGATAACGGCTGTTAATTTCAGTGCCATTACCGTCCTCATAATTATCGGCGGTGGCGCCACTGATATTGGTGCGAAGGTAGCCGTCTGCATTACCGGCTATCAATTCGGCGCTGCTGTTTAAACGGCCAAAACTTGCGGTTGTGGCATTCAGGTATCCTTCGTAGGTTTCACCACCAAAACGCAGAGGCTCGCGCTCAAATAAGATGGTGGCCGCGCTGCCGGCAAAACGGACACTTTGCGGGCCCTTAATGATGGTTACCGAGTCGTAGCTTTGTGGTGTTATATAGGCGGTTGGCGGATCCATGCGGTTGCTGCAGCCGCCTTGCATCATTTGGTTGTCATTAACAATGGTAAGTCGTGAAGCCCCCATTCCCCGAAATAACGGGTCAGACGAGGCTCCACCGTTGCGAGTTGCGGTAAAGCCGGCCAGCGTTTTTAGAAAATCACCGCCGTCATGCGCCGGCAGGGGCTGGCGCGGCTTTTTAGCGTCGATGACCCAGACGCTGGCGGAACTCATCCGTTCACCGGTAACGATCACACGCTCGTCAATGGTCGTATCCGCAACTGCGGTATCCTGCGCCGTGGCTGAAAAAGCGATAAATGCTGAAGTTAATACAATCTGGGTTCGCATGGCGTTTTTAACTCGTTAAAAAAGACGCCAGTATTATCGCTTTTAAATGCGCATTTTAGGATGCGACAAAAGGTAGCAGACAGGTTAAAAAAGCGCCGTTTGCCACAACGCTTGTTCAACTCATTATTGAGCTAATTCACGCTCGGTTTTTAAGCCAAAGACTTTATGCAGGATAATGGCAGCCGGGCAGAATCCGGTAAACGACTGCTGCAATAAATTAGCGCCAACAAACACCGTTAGCCAGACAAAGTAGGGGTGAACCCAATAGGTTAACGCAACGGACACTAATATCATAAAACCTGCAAATGCCATGACGGCTTTTTCTACACTCATTGTGGACCTCGCGAGGACAAAATTTCAGTTTATTTGATGCAACTCAAATGGCGACTTGCTATGTTCAGATACCGTAACGAAACGCAATAAATGAACCTTAAATATAATTAAGGATAAAACATAATATATGACAACGCCACACATACAAGCGCAAGTCAGTGATTTTGCCGAAAGTTGCTTATTACCCGGAGACCCTTTGCGCGCTCAATTTATTGCCGACCATTTTTTAGAACAACCTCGGCAAATTAACGCAACACGTAACATGCTGGGATTCACCGGAACCTATCGTGGTAAATCGGTTTCGGTGATGGGAACAGGAATGGGTATGCCCAGCTGCATGCTGTATGCGGAGGAATTGATCAGAGAGTATCAGGTTAAACGCTTAATACGGGTTGGCTCGTGTGGCTCAACAGACGCCAATATAGCGGTTAATGATTTGGTCATTGCTGCCGCGGCATCAACGGATTCGAACGCCAACCGGAACCAGTTTAACGGTTACGATTTTGCCGCGGCAGCGGATTTTACGTTGCTTGAGGCCGCTGTTAATCAGGCAAGGAGTCAGAGTCATAGGTTTCACGTCGGCAATATATTTTCTACCGACAGTTTTTATCATCCGCATCGTAACCTGGTGCCCATGTTAAATCGGATGCACATTCTGGCCATAGAAATGGAGGCTGCTGGATTGTATGCCGTCGCCTCACGATACCGTGCGCAGGCGTTGGCCATTTTGACGGTATCCGATGACTTAGTTACCCAGCAACACTTGTCGGCCGAGCAGCGCGAGCGTTCTTTTGAACAGATGATAACGCTGGCGCTGGATACGGCGATAGCCGATTAACGGCATTAAAAGGCGGCGAAACCGGTCTGCGCGCGGCCTAAAATGAGTGCATGCACGTCGTGCGTGCCTTCGTAGGTATTAACGGCTTCTAAGTTCATGACGTGGCGAATTACGTGGTATTCGTCAGAAACCCCGTTACCACCGTGCATGTCACGTGCCTGACGGGCGACGTCCAGAGCTTTAGCGCAATTGTTACGTTTAATTAACGACACGGCAGCTGGGTTTAGTGCTTCTTTGTCCAGCTCTCGTCCTGCCTGCAGCGCTGCTAATAAGCCGAGACTGATATCGGTTTGCATATCCGCCAGTTTTTTCTGGATTAACTGGGTTGCCGCCAGTGGACGGCCAAATTGCTTACGGTCCAGCGTATACTGGCGTGCTGCATGCCAGCAAAACTCGGCGGCACCCATGCTGCCCCAGGCGATGCCATAACGGGCTTTGTTGAGGCAGCTAAAAGGCCCCTTTAAGCCGCTGACATTGGGCAGTAGCTGTTGCTCGGACACGGCAACGTTATCCATTACAATTTCGCCGGTGATCGACGCACGTAACGAAAATTTACCATCAATTTTAGGCGCGCTCAGGCCGGCCATGCCTTTATCTAAAATAAAGCCACGGATCTCGTCATCAAGTTTCGCCCAGACGACGAATACATCAGCGATGGGCGAGTTGGTTATCCAGGTTTTGTTGCCATTTAACACAAAGCCATTATCAGTCCGGGTCGCGACACTGCGCATGCTGGCAGGATCTGAGCCTGCGTCAGGTTCGGTCAGACCAAAACAGCCAACCAGCTCGCCAGTGGCCAGCTTCGGTAAATATTTTTGCTGTTGCGCGGGGCTGCCAAAGGTATAAATCGGATGCATCACCAGTGACGACTGCACACTCATGGCGCTACGGTAACCACTGTCAACGCGTTCGATTTCGCGGGCTATCAGGCCGTAACAAACGTAATTAACGCCGGCGCCGCCAAACTGTTCAGGAATGGTTGCGCCCAATAATCCCATCGCCCCCAGCTCTGTCATGATGTCGCGATCAAAGTGTTCGTTGCGGTTGGCCTGCAGCACCCGCGGCATCAGTTTTTCTTGCGCGTATTGCTGGGCGCTGGTTTGAACCATGCGCTCTTCGTCGGTCAACAGCGCACCCATGTTGAGAGGATCCTGCCAGTTAAATGCGGGTTGGGGCATGGCGAACTCCGTTAGTTACTTAATGAGGAATGGTTAGGCTAATAGCTCTTCGAGCGCCGTCGAATTCTTTATTTTTAGCATGGCTTGCTGAGTGTCGATAACACCCTGCTGCTTAAACGAGGTGAAAATCCGGCTCACAGTTTCTACGGCCAGGCCCAGATAATTGGCAATATCGGTTCGGGTCATGGGTAGCCGGAATTCATAACGCGAGAAGCCGTGCTCATGGAAATGTTCGCTGATTGCCAGTATGAAAGAGGCCACGCGTTGTTCTGCTGAGGTATTAACAACACTTAAATAATGCGCGTTGCGTTGCACCAGGCGCTTGCTTAATAATTGCAAAAGGTTTTTGTCGACGCCCGAAAAGTCCTGAGCAAATAACCGGTTAAGTTTTATTTCGCACAGCATCGAGGTTTCCAGGGCTTCACAGTAAGTAACAGCAGCACCTTTAGCAATCGACTCCATACCAATAATATCGCCGGCCAGATGAAAGCTAGTGATCTGCTGCCTGCCGTCGCAGTCTATGGTGTAACATTTAACCGAACCACTTTTTATGGCAAACAGTGACTGCATTGGCTGGTCCGGACTGTAAACCATGGTCCGCTTATTATAAACGTGAGGTTCACGGCTACTTTTATCCAGTCGCTCGATGTCGGTAGAGATTAATCCGGCCGGTACACAAATGGATTGCATGCAACACTGGTTACACTGAATGGGATTGCGCATAGCCACCTCAGGTTGAACTTTACGGGGATGAGTCATTTTTATCGGCCTGAATCAGTTGAAATGTCGACGGCATCTACCGGACAGACGGCGTAACAGCTTGGCTTATCGTAGTAGCCCTCGCATTCGACACACCGCGACTGATTAACTTCGTAATGTTCGGCGCCCATATCAATGGCGTCGACCGGACATTCGGGCACACACATGTCACAATTTATACAATCTTCGTTAATGACTATCATAGCGTTTCGCTCACGGTTTAACCAACACTTTAACGACTCACAATTTGACCAGCAGTGAGTAAGGAATATCATCTTCTGCTACCGGTAGGCTGGTTTCAATCACAACTTCATAGCCGGAGCCCGGCGCGCGAATCATGTGGTTGCCGTTATCATCGGTCAGAGTCCGGATACTAAAAACCTGATTGCCGGACGGCGTCATTAACAACACGGTGTCGCCAATAGAGAAGCCATTTTTCACCTTGACTAAATAGTGCTGTTCGGGCCGCGTACTGAGCAGTTGGCCCACTAATAATTGCTCACCTTCGCTGTGCGAGCGTTCATAGTTCTGTAAGTCCTGCTCAGAATGGCGTTGTAAAAATCCATGGGTAAAACCGCGATTGGCCATACCGTTAAGATCATCCAGTAACTGATTATTAAAAGGGCGGCCGGCAGCCGCGTCGTCAATTGCCTGACGATAAATTTGTGCTGTCCGGGCCACGTAATAATCGGATTTGGTGCGGCCTTCGATTTTTAACGAATGGACACCCAGCTTAACCAAGTCCTCAACCAAATCGACTGCCCGCAGATCTTTTGAATTCATGATGTAGCTGCCGTGCCGATCCTCATCTAACAGCATCAAATCCTGAGGTCGTTCGGGGTCGCCCAGTAAAACAGGCTCAGGGCTTTCAGTTGCGGGTACGTATTGGCCGACCGCATCGGTTGTTGCTTCATGCACCTGATAACCCCAGCGGCATGCATTGGTACAGGCCCCTTGGTTGGGGTCGCGTTTATTCATGTAGCCCGATAACAGGCAGCGGCCGGAGTAAGCCATACACAAAGCGCCATGAACGAAGACTTCAAGCTCTAAATCCGGTACCTGACTGCGCATTTCAGTGATTTCTGACAATGACAATTCGCGCGACAAGATCACGCGTTCGATGCCTTGTTGTTGCCAAAATTTCAAGGCTGCCCAGTTTATCGTATTGGCCTGCACCGATAAGTGCAGAGCTTGTTGAGGATAATGTTCATGCAACAGCAGGATGACGCCGGGATCCGAAACGATAAGCGCATCGGGGCCAAGCGCGATAATTTTACCGATGTGTTCAACAAAGTTTTTTAATTTGGCATTGTGCGGCGCAATATTAACGACGACGTAAAAGCGCTTGCCCTGTTGATGCGCGTAATCTATGGCAGCACCCATATTGGCTAAGGTAAAAGCGTTATTACGCACGCGCAAACTATAACGGGGCTCACCGGCGTAAACTGCATCAGCACCATAAGCAAACGCCATTTTCATGGCCGCTGGGTTGCCCGCCGGGCAAAGAAGTTCGGGTTTGTCGGTGGTTGTGACCATGGACAGCTTGACCTGGATCAGTTTTTTAAAAAGTTGCGCGGAGGCTAGCAAACTTCAAACACCTCGGGTTTGATATGAATCAAATGTTTTGCGAGTTGCCTACCTCTGATTAGGTATATCCCCCCTCCATTCAAGGGAATTTCGTTTGCCAGATATGCTGCGTAAGCTGGGTTCCACATTCGCCGAGCGACGGGATCTACGTCTTTCTCTTAAAGATACGAACCGTGAGCCGTGGTCAAGCCAGACCACCGGGTGCGACTGGAAACGGTCCCACCTCCCGACCCTGGAAAGGTGACAATCATGAAAACGTTGCAAGATCGATTTGCGCGCCGCTTTACCTATTTACGGCTGTCTCTCACGGAAAGCTGTAATTTCCGCTGTGACTATTGTTTACCTGACGGACCTGACTGCAGCTCTCGTAAGCATGAGATTACCCTGCCCGAAATTCGGCGTCTGGTGACTGCTTTTGCTAAGCTGGGAACCACTAAAATTAGGTTAACCGGCGGTGAACCCTGCTTACGACGTGATTTAACCGAGATTATCGAAACCTGTAAATCAGTGCCCGGTATCGAAAAAGTCGCTATTACCACCAACGGCTATCGTTTGCAGCGTGATCTGCCCGACTGGAAGGCTGCCGGCGTTGACGCTATCAACGTGAGTGTTGATAGCCTGGACCCGGCCACGTTTCATTTAATTACTGGCCAAAATAAGCTAGAAAAAATTATTGAGGGTATTGATGAAGCGGTGGCAATGGATTTTGCCAAGGTAAAAGTGAATACCGTTTTGTTACGCCAATATAATGGTGGCGAACTACCTCAGTTTCTGGACTTTATAAAACAGCGCAACGTTGCACTGCGGTTTATCGAGTTAATGAGAACCTCAGACAATGTCGCTTACTATAATAAACATCATTTAAGTGGCGACAGTATCAAACGGCGCTTACTCAGCGAAGGCTGGAGTCAGCGTCAAAAAGCCAATAACGATGGCCCGGCGCAGGAATTTTCTCACCCTGACTATGCCGGCCAGATGGGTCTCATTATGCCGTATAGCCGTGACTTTTGTGATGACTGTAACCGTCTGCGCGTATCCAGCCGAGGTCAGCTTTTCTTATGTTTATTTACCGAAAAGCATCAGGACATTAGAGACTACCTACAAAGCGACGACCCGGAACCATTGATGCGCGCCTTGCAAAATAACGTATTGTTCAAAGAGGCAACTCATGGACTGCATGATGGTAATAGCGGGGCAACCCGCAATCTGGCAATGATTGGAGGCTAGCCGCAATGTTTGATACTGGGGCGTTAGTGCTGGCGGGCGGTAAATCCTCCCGTATGGGCGAAGATAAAGCCGGGCTGCGTTTACAGGGTCAGACTTTGTTGCAACGAACGCATCGATTGCTCGAGAGCGCCGGCTGCAGCCCCATAATTGTGTGTGGTGAAAAATTCGGTGGTATCGCCGATGAATATCCCGAGCAAGGGCCACTAGGTGGAATCCATGCTGGACTTCAGCAGTTAATAAAGTTTAAGCCGCAGGCGTTGAAACAAGTGTTGGTGGTGCCAGTTGACATGCCCAAGCTAACGGTTCCAGCATTAAAGCGACTTATTGCATGCTCTAAAACTGCCCAGGCGGCTTGCTACCATGTGTCCGCTTTGCCCTGTGTCCTTCCATTGAATTGGTTAGTGATTGATTATCTACAAAAGCAGTTAGCAACGACAGATAGCAATCGTTCCATACGTGGGTTGTTAGGGTTTCTGGATAGTGTCGAGCTAACAGCTGAACAACCCTCGCTTTTAATTAACACCAATACACCACAGCAATGGCAACAGGTTATACAGTCTGAAGATAAAGGAAAGTTATAAATGGCAGCGAATAAATCGTTTACAGCTTTGAACATCGCCGTATTAACGTTTTCTGATAAGCGGGACAGGAGCAACGATTCTACCGGTGATGCGTTACAGCAATGGGCCGAACAAATAGGGCATATAATTGCTCATCGCGAGGTTATTGGACATAACCAGCACCAGATAAGAGCAGCAGTATGCCAGCTGATCGCCGATGATGATATTCATGTGATTGTAACGAACGGTGGTACTGGTTTTGCCCCGGATAATGTCACACAAACGGCTATAGAGCCTTTGTTAGACGCCAAAGTAGATGGCTTTGGCGAGGTTTTCAGAATGCTGTCCTATCAGGATATAGGTTCGTCATCGGTACAGTCCCGAGCCTTTGCGGGTATCACAAACCGGACATTGATTGCGGCTGTGCCCGGTTCAGGGGGGGCAGCTCAGTTGGCCTGGGAAAAATTACTACAACCACAGCTGGATTCGCGGCAGGGGCCTTGTAATTTTGTTGGTCATTTACTGAATGGAGATGTTTAATGAGTGAACTAACACATGTCAATGAGGAAGGCGCTGCGCACATGGTTGATGTTGGCAGTAAGTCAATGACCGAACGTGTTGCCAGAGCCACGAGTACGCTCGAAACGCGTGCTGATGTGTTGCAGTTGTTACAAAAAGCAGCAGATAAAAAAGGTGATGTACTAGCAACCGCCCGTATCGCCGGAATTATGGCCGCTAAGCGTTGCAGCGATCTCATTCCGTTGTGTCACCCATTGGCGCTTAGCAGTGTTTCCGTTGACTTTGAGGTGTCCGAAGAACAAGGCAAGATTGGCATTATTACCGAATGTAAAGTTAAAGGAAACACCGGTGTTGAGATGGAAGCATTGACTGCCGCATCTGTGGCTGCACTGACGCTGTACGATATGTGTAAAGCAGTGGACCCGGCGATGATAATCAATGCCACACATTTACTTGAGAAACAGGGTGGCAAGCGAGGCCACTGGCAGTTTGATGACGGCAATGGAGTTTAAATCATGTTGACGATTAAATTTTTTGCAGTGCTGAGAGAACGCTTAAAAAACCACCAGATTCAGTTGCCGATAGAGCAATCAAAATCGGTTACTGAAATTATTGAACAGTTAAAACAACAATCCCAACTCTGGCATAAAGAGTTATCCCGCTATGAGTTATTATGTGCGGTTAACCAAGAATTTGCTGACCATTCAACTCTTGTAAAAGAGGGCGACGAACTGGCCTTATTTCCGCCGGTGACTGGAGGTTAGAGTGGGGTTAGTGAGTATTAAAGTCCAGACCGAAGACTTTGATTTGGCAACTGAATATAATCATTTAAAGGGCGGTCACAAAAGCGGCGCAGTTGTGACCTTTAGCGGGTTAGTGCGGGACGATGACGGGCAGCTACTCGGCCTGGAGTTAGAACACTATCCAGGGATGACCGAAAAATCACTGTCAAATATTGCTGATGTTGCAAAAACACGTTGGTCGTTAAATGACGTATCGATTATTCATCGTGTCGGCTATCTTAAGGTTAACGAACAAATTGTTTTTGTTGGGGTTGCTAGTGCTCATCGGCAGTCGGCATTTGAGGCGGCCAATTTTATTATGGATTATTTAAAAACTCAGGCACCGTTCTGGAAAAAAGAGCACCATACTCATGGTGAAGCCTGGGTTGCTGCAAAAGAGTCGGATCAGCAGGCTGCAGACCAGTGGCAGGAGTAATCAGATGAAGCGCTTGCTGCTGTTATTAGCGTTAATTTGTCCGGAGTTAAGAGCTGCTGAACTGACAGTTGCTGCGGCGTCAAGCTATCGACCGCTATTAACCGAACTGGCTGAGCAATTTGAACAGCGTGAGCAGCATCAGGTCCGTTTAGTGTTTGGCTCGTCCGGAAAACTGGCAACGCAAATAATACGAGGCGCGCCATTTGACCTGTTTTTTTCGGCTAACGTGACTTACATCCAGCGCCTAAAGGATAAAGGACTGCTTGCAGGTGCCGTGATTACTGATGGTTATGGACAGTTAGTGCTATGGTCCCGAGCGAGCGGCCCCCTGGTGCAGGGGCCTGAATTGCTTAAAAACCTACACTCGCAGCGAGTGGTTCTGGCGCAGCCAAAGCATGCGCCTTATGGACAAGCGGCAAAAGCGTATCTGCAGCAACAACAGATTTATGACAGCGTAAGACCACACTTGGTCTATAGCGAAAATGTTGCGCAAGCAGTGCACATGGTACATTCCGGCGCGGCCAGCCTTGGTTTTGTTGCACTGTCAGTTATTCCGCCGGAAGAACAGATTGCAGAACGTATGTATCGAATCCCGTTAAAAGATAAAGCACTTCTTCGGCAAACGCATGCTGTGTTGGCATCAGCAGAGCATGAAAAATTAGCGCGGCAATTCAGTGAGTTTGTGCAAAGAAAAGAGTTCGACGCGCTAAAATTGCAGCATGGTATTAACCCTGAACGGACAGCGGTAGCAAATGAGTGACCATGACTGGCAGGCGGTGACCTTAACCTTACAGCTTGGTATTTACAGCACCTTAATTCTACTTGTTATTGCGACACCTTTGGCCTGGTGGCTGGCGCGGCAACGCAGCTGGTTAAGCGCGCCGGTGCAGGCGATCGTTGCTTTACCACTGGTACTCCCTCCCACGGTGCTGGGTTTTTATTTATTGATTTGGCTGGGCCCTGACGGTTTTATTGGCTCGACCCTGGAGTCCCTGGGTTTTCAGCACTTAGCTTTTAGCTTTGAAGGTATTCTGATTGGCTCCGTTTTATATTCATTACCGTTCGCGGTCCAGCCATTAACTGAATCGTTTCGGCAATTGAGCCAAGGGCAGCTAGATGTAGCCGCTACCCTCGGCGCGAGCTGGTGGCGCCGGTTCTGGACATTAGTGGTACCTTCATGCCAGGGTGGTTTTTTAATTGCGGCGACCTTAAGCTTTGCCCATACGCTAGGTGAGTTTGGCGTTATCCTAATGTTAGGGGGCAGCATTCCCGGTGAGACTCAGGTTCTTTCCGTTCTAATTTACGATCATGCTGAAGCGATGAATTATCAAGCGGCAGAGCAACTTTCGCTTGGCTTACTGTTGTTTTCTTTTGCGGTACTGATGGGCGTGTACAGCTGGCAGAAACGTCCAGCCCGAGGTGACGACTATGTTGCACGTTGATATCAAGTTACAGCGTGGCGATTTTACCTTGCAGATAGCGCAACAGTTTGCTGAGCATAAAGTTACCGCAATATTTGGTCCTTCAGGTTGTGGTAAGAGTACCTTGCTACGTTGTATAGCCGGGCTTGAGACTGGATTACAAGGAACTGTACGCTGGCAAGAAAAACTCTGGCATGCTGATACTGAGCAAGTAAAAACAGAAAGGCGCGGGATAGCATTAGTCTTTCAGCAACCTCACTTGTTTCCCACAAAATCTGTTGCAAGTAACGTACGTTATGGCATGCCGAAACACGCCGTGAGCCCTTGCCAGATGAAATTTGAAGAAATTATCGAGATATTGTCTTTGCAGCCTTTTTTACAACGCAAACCCGGGCAGTTATCGGGCGGTCAAAAGCAGCGAGTGGCGATCGCAAGAGCGCTATTGTCACAGCCAAAACTATTGTTGCTGGATGAGCCAATGAACGGCTTAGACCAACAGGCCAAGTCAGAAATAATGATGGATTTAAGGCGCATCCAACAGCGCTTTAAGCTTCCTGTATTGTTTGTTTCGCACCATGTTGATGAGGTGGTGCAGTTGGCTGACAACGTATTGCTGATGAATGACGGTAAGCTTATCTCTAATGGTCCCTTACAACAGCAGATCGGGGAGCTATCGCTTAGCGATGAGGGACCACTGTCAGTCCTTATGATTGCGCCGCTGAAGGAGGCCTCTAAAAACAGTTTGTCGGCGTGGCATATTGGTCAGCAAACACTGTGGCTGCCAAGTGATGCCAGCATCACCAGCGAACGGCGTTTATTGGTATGGGCGAGGGATGTTAGCTTATCCACTGGCCGTATAGAAAATACGTCTTTGACCAACCAAGTTAGGGTAAAGATACTAGGCTTTGAAAATGCAAAGCATTCTGCTGAGCAGGTGGTCGTGTTAGCTATTGGTGAACAGGAACTGCGAGCTCTGGTTACCAAAGCATCGATAGAGCGGTTAAACCTTAAGGCGGGCTGTAATGTTTATGCGGCCTTTAAGGCGGCCGCTTTACATTAGGCCTTAATTGAACAGTCGGGAGAATGGTAAAATACGAACGGATTCGGAACTGGCAACACTCTCTCTTTCTTGCTCCAGGTAAATAAAGCAGTTGGCTGCTTTCATCGTGCTTAGTACTCCAGAACTTTGTGAGCCAGCACTGTGGGCAACGAGTTGGCCGTCCGCTGTTTGTTCAAAATAGCCTCGTTGAAAATCCGCTCGCCCCGAACGTTTTTTCAAGTTCTCAGTCATTGTCGCCCGAAATGAACACGCCGTAAGAGCCTTTTCGCCCGCAAGTTTTGCCAGTATCGGCTGCACCAATTGATCCATGGTGACTGCCGCAGCGACGGGATTGCCTGGTAAACCGAAGAACCAGGCCTTGTTCAGTCGGCCAAAGGCGAACGGCTTCCCGGGTTTCATCGCGACCTTCCAAAAGCCAATTTCTCCCAGTGTTTCAAGTGCTTGTTTGGTATGGTCGGTATCGCCAACTGAAACACCGCCGCTGGTAATGACCGCATCACACTGTTCAGCTGCCTGGATTAGTGCTGCTTCTATTTGGTCCAAATTGTCAGGTAAATGCCCAAAATCAATAACCTCAACATTGAGACGTTGCAGCATAGCGTCGATAAGGTAACGATTTGAGTCGTATATCTGTCCGGTTCTTAAGGGGGTCCCTGGTGCCACCAGTTCATCGCCGGTTGAAAAAATAGCAACCGAAATTTGAGGCTGAACCGGAACCTGAGCAACTCCCAAAGAAGCGAGCAACCCAATATCAATGGCAGATAACCGTGTACCGGCAGTGATCACCGTACTATTTTTGCGGACATCGGCGCCCTGCAAGCGGATATTATCGCCAGAGGAAACGGTGCTCAGTAGAGTGATTCTTCCTGCCTTGCGCTCGACCTCGGTGTTTTCCTGAATAACTACTGCGTCCAGGCCTGAGGGAATCGTGGCCCCCGTCATTATACGGACACACTCTCCTTCATTTAGCACCTTATTATAGGGGTGTCCAGCTGCTGATACGCCAGCCACTGTAAGCGTATCACCAACTTTTAAATTACTGGCGTTGACAGCGTAACCGTCCATAGCCGAGTTATCGTGTCCTGGCACATCAATGGGAGAAGTAACATCTTCGCTGCAGATACGATCCAATGCCTGCTTTAGGGCAACCTTTTCGTACGTATCCGCCGGTTTTTCTTCAATCTGTTCAAGCATACGGGCTACTGCGTCATTGACAGATATCATTGCGCTCATGAGTTTTCCCCTTGCTGATTGACCATCCAAACTGCGGCTTCAACTCTTGAGCGTAGGCCCAATTTTTTCAATAAATGTTTAACGTGAACCTTAACCGTACCATCGGAAATATCGAGTTCTCGGGCAATGACTTTATTGCTCATTCCCTTAGCGATTAAACTTAGAATTTCATATTCACGATTAGTTAACGCGCTTAACTGTGACGAGGGTGTTTTAGCAGGCTGCCGTAATGCGGTTGCCAGCACTTCGGTGATTGCTTCACTTAAAACCATTTTACCGGTGACTGCGCGGTGTATTTGCTCGAGCAATTGCTCCGGCTCCATGTCTTTTAATAAATAGCCATCGGCTCCATTTGTAATAGCCGCAACCACATCATCGTCTGCATCACTAACGGTCAGCATAATAATGCGTGAGGTGACGCCGGCATCACGTAACTTTTTAAGTGTTTCAATACCATCCATTCCCTGCATGTTCAGATCCAAAACAATCAGGTCAGGGTCGTGTTCGGGAGCAAGGCGCAAAGCATCCTGGCCGTTACTGGCCTCGGCAACGACTTGCATATCATCCTCTAAAGCAATTAATTGCTTTAGACCTTTTCGTAATAAGGGGTGATCGTCGACAAGCATAATAGTTGCTGCGTCAGTGGACATTTACCTTCTCCAGTCAAAGCTTTTTTAATCAGTGGTTAGGTTGCCATAATTAGGCCCTGAATACATTCAAAATACCTCGTTAGGGATAGGTAATTACCTCCTAAAAATCAATTGCTAACACGTAAAATCATTTGTTAAACCCAGAGCCAGGCTGCACAGTTACTGGATAAACGGAAACGGCTGTTAATAACATCGGAAGCCAATGCTTTGGACAAAGAAAGTCGATTAACCTGGCTACAACTGATCGTCGGCGTAAGCTACTGGAGTAGTTGGCCGGTTTTAGTCGTGCTGCTGTATAAAACCAACTATTTAACCTCTGTTGAAAGTTTTTATGTATTGATGAGTGCAGGCAGCGGGGCGTTAGTGTCCCGACTTTTCGGTATGTTAATTAACGTACACTGGTCTGTTGCTCTGATGCGCTATCACAGCTTACTCATGATCTTCGTTGCGGGTATTGGCTTTATTGCCTTGCTATCGCCGCGCGTCGATATAATTTGGTTGTACTTTGCCGCTTTGCTGTCGGGTTATAGCTGCGTTATCTACTCAAGAGGGTTTGACTTAAGCTTAGTTGGTTCGACTGTCGATTTAACGGGTCAGTCGATGCCCGTAGGCTGGATCGTTGGACTTATCGTCGTTACAACCTTTACCGCTCAACTGTTAACGCCTTTACTCAGCTCAGTTCAACTGTTTTTAGATGGCAGCTACTGGGTTTTAGCTTTATCTGGAGGACATGTTTTCGCACGTCTGGATCCCGGCCAGTCGATATCGCCGATTATGATACCGTTGGTTGTGTTGGCGTTATTTTTACTGTTGAGTTTGCAGCAATGGCTAGTACGCCCTGCTGACTACGCGTTTCGGCCGCAACACAGACTTTCACTGAAACCCTTGTTAGCGAAAAACCGACATATTTGGTATGGCAGTATTTTGTATAATATGACGCTAGGCAGCTTTATCGGGTTTAGTTTTATATTCCCCATGGTACTGGAGTCATTCTATGGACGCAGCACGTTAATGCTGGTTTGGATTGCACCTTTTTTAGCGATACTGTCCCGCCCATTAGGTCATTGGCTGGGCACCCTGTTTGGCGGAACACTCGTTACTCAGGTCTGCCTGTTACTAATGGCGTCATTTGCCGCTATGGCAGGCCAACAGATTAGCTTGTCCGGTGCGCCACAAGATCTGCGCTATTTTGATGTTTTCTTTCTCAGTATGCTGGGCTTAATCGTAACCTCAGCGATGGGTAACGGCTCTGTTGTTGTTACCCTTAATAAGATTTTTCCTGCAGCCTATATTAACCGTGCTTTAAGCTGGGCGGGAAGTATTGCTATGTTAGGGCCCGTTTATTTACCACTGCGTTTTGCGCTGGCTATTGAGGACGCCTCTGTCAGTGCTATTTTTGCAGAAGTTGCTGGCTTCTTTGTGGTCGGTTTTGTGGCTAATTATTGGGTTTATCTTCGTCGTCATGGTGAATTTTATAATCCATGACAGTGAATTATTGCAGCAGATAGTCCGGAGTAAACCGGAATACAATTTCAGTTCCCCCTTCTGCGCGGCGATGCATATCAATTTCCCCGCCTAAGTTTCGACTGCGTTCCTGCATAATAGCAAGGCCGTAATGATTTAGCTTTTCTGCATTGTCGGGAATGCCAACGCCATTATCAGTGATAGTCAGCTCAATATCGGAGGCACCAGGCTGCGTCAGGCAAACTCGCAATTCAGTCCCTTGACTGTGGTTAACCGCATTTTGACAGGCCTCACGGATAATTTGAAGTAGGTGTATTTCTTCATGCGGCGCCAGCGGAATGTTATTAAGGCGGTAATCTAACTGGACCGCAAGATCTCCTTGCTCGGACAATTGTTTAACCGTTGTTTGTAAAGCGCTATAGAGACCTGAACCGTCAACCTGTAAACGGAAGGTTGTTAACAACTCACGTAACTGTTTGTAGGCGGAGTTAAGACCTTCGCGCAGTTCGGTCATAACATCTTCAAGCGTGTTCTGTTCGCCTTTTTTAACGGCTTTTTGTAGCCGAGTTACCTGAATTTTCAGGTACGATAGCGCTTGTGCCAACGAGTCGTGAAGTTCGCGGGCAATTACGGTGCGTTCATGCATTAGCGCTAAGCGCCTGACTTGTTCCTCTTCGGATTTTAAGCTCTGTGATAAAGCCAGCTGGTCGGCCGTAGAGCTCATTAATTGCTGTTGCCAGGTAGCCAATGGCTGCTCGGGCTGGCAGCGGACGATTAAAACGCCGTATTCCTGATCCTCGCGTTGCAGGACAAAGCGGTAAACCAGCTG
Organism: Pseudomonadota bacterium; assembly: GCA_051745735.1. Lineage (GTDB taxonomy): Bacteria > Pseudomonadota > Gammaproteobacteria > Enterobacterales > Alteromonadaceae > Idiomarina. The sequence continues at coordinate 7,413 of JBNJEJ010000019.1, read as the reverse complement.
TTCGTCGATAATAGAGGCTCCGGGTCCGGCTTTGATACAGCTTTCGCAGTCACCACTACTACAGGCGTTGTTGGCGTTAAATCTTGGTTGTAGCTGCAGGAACGGACGGGTGCCTTTTTCGGTCAGCAAACACAGCTCGATATCTTCAACTTCGCCCACATCATGAAGCTTCTCAACAACTTCCTGATAGTTTGAATAATCGTAACTGTGTACGATGATTGAGCGGGCGGTGTCATAAAGAAATGACAATACTTTGTTTTTACGGCTTAACTCTGCGGTTTGCTGCTCGACGCGCCGCTCTAGGCCACCGTAAAAGTAACTTACGGTCTCTGACATTTTGTTCAGTGCTTGTGATAACTGGCCGATCTCGTCATTGCTTGTAATTTTTGAACGGGCAGTAAAGTCGCCTTGTATCAGGCGCCGGCAGATGTTCATTAAGTGATTAAGAGGGGTGTCAATGCGGCGTTTCAAGACACTTAACAAGAAGAAAAATAGGGTAACGATAATAAAGGCTGACAGGGCTAACGTACCACGAACGAGCGTCATTCGTTGTTCAGATTGATGTTGTAACGACAACACAAAATCTTGCAGTTTGTTGGTATACCCATCAATCGAGCGAGCTTCGATACCCTGATTTTTGGTCAGCCGACGTTGAATTTTTTGCCATTTTTGACGGGCAATAACCGCCTTCGTGGCCGCGTCAGAAGCTGGCTGACTAGTACGAAACTGCAACAGAGGATGTTGCCAAAGTTCAGTAATATCGCTTATGACTTTTTCTTCAAGTTTAATATTGTTTACCTGATGAGCACTGAGAAGTTGATAAGCGAGCATTCGATGCGAACCGGCGGCATTGATAACTGCAGCGTCTTTTTCTGACTTTTCCAGCAACAAAAAACCGGTAATTGCAGCGCCGCTGGCTACGATCACAATAACCGCCAGAGATACCCGGAATAAGTTGATGATTGAGGTATTTTTCATGTCAGGTGAGCAAGTCAACACTATTTTTTAAGTAAACAAAGTAAAGTTTAAAGGATATTGAGCAAGACTCAATAGAAGAAGTAACTTTGGGCTACTCCTTTTTTATTAATTAATAGGGAGAATAAGAATCAATAGTAATTAAAATAATAAAAAGTTAAATATAACAGTAGGTTAAAAAAATACCCCTATCATCCAAAGTAGGTATTTTTTCTACCCACCCCCTAGTGTTCCAGCCGATTCATGCTCTAGTTTTAAAAAGTGTTATAGCGCAAACTCCGTGACATCCATTACAAAATACCTGTTAGAAGTGGACTAGGAGTCTGATTATGAGTCGTCTACTCGAAAAACTGCGCTTTTTTAAAACGCAAAAAGAACCTTTTGCTGAGGGTCACGGCGTGACCACCGATCAAGATCGTACCTGGGAACAAGGGTACCGCCAGCGCTGGCAACACGATAAAGTTGTGCGCTCCACCCACGGCGTGAACTGTACCGGCTCCTGTAGTTGGAAAATCTATGTTAAAGACGGTTTGGTTACTTGGGAAACCCAACAAACGGATTACCCAAGAACTCGTCCAGATTTACCCAACCATGAGCCTCGTGGCTGCCCCCGCGGCGCCAGCTACTCTTGGTATATCTACAGTGCTAATCGACTGAAGTACCCGAAAGTGCGCCAGCAGTTAATGACGCTTTGGCGTGAAGCTAAGGAACAGCATAAAGACCCGGTGAAAGCCTGGGAATCGATTGTTACTGATCCTAAAAAGGCGAAAAGCTATAAAGAAGCCCGCGGCATGGGTGGCTTTATCCGTGCTGACTGGAAAGAAGTGAACGAAATTATCGCTGCTTCCAATGTATACACGGCTAAAGAATATGGTCCAGACCGCATTAGTGGTTTCTCTCCTATTCCGGCAATGTCGATGGTGTCCTATGCAGCTGGCGCACGTTACCTGTCACTGATTGGTGCAAACTGTCTGAGCTTTTATGATTGGTACTGCGACTTGCCACCGTCATCACCACAGGTATGGGGCGAGCAAACAGACGTCCCGGAATCAGCGGACTGGTATAACTCCAACTACATCATTGCCTGGGGTTCTAACGTACCGCAAACGCGTACACCGGACGCCCATTTCTTTACTGAAGTGCGTTATAAAGGGACAAAAACCTGCGTAATTACTCCAGATTATTCCGAAGCCTCTAAGTTTGGTGATACCTGGCTAGCTCCTCGTCAGGGTACTGATTCGGCATTGGCGATGGCATTTGGTCACGTTATTCTGAAAGAATTCTACGTTAATAAACCAAGCCAGTACTTCCATGATTATGTGACTCGTTACACCGACATGCCAATGCTGGTGATGCTGGAGCCTGGCGAACAAGCACTGAATCAGGGTCGCTTTTTGCGCGCTGCTGATTTGGTGGATAACCTGGGCGAAGATAATAACCCAGACTGGAAAACCATAGCAGTTGACGGTAGAGATAACCGCCTGACCAGCCCGAATGGATCAATTGGTTATCGCTGGGACAAGTCAGCCAAGTGGAACTTAGAACAAAAAGATAAAGATGGCGATGTCGAACTGCAGCTGTCACTTAAAGACAGCAACGATGACATTGTTGAGGTCGGCTTTCCGTACTTTGGCAGCGCGCCGCATGAATACGAGTATTTTCAGCACACTGAGCACGACGAAGTTCAGATTCGTAAAGTACCGGTCAAAAAAGTGGAGCTGGGTAACGGTGAAACAGCCTATGTGGCAACCGTATTTGACCTGATGTTGGCCCAATACGGTGTCGACAACGGCATCAACGATGAAAACCGCGCTAAGGACTATAACGACGATGTACCTTATACCCCAGCATGGCAAGAACATGTTACGGGTGTAAAGCCAGCAGATGTAATCCGTGTCGCTACCGAGTTTGGTCGCAACGCGGACAAAACCAAAGGCCGCTCAATGATCATTGTAGGTGCTGGTGTTAACCACTGGTATCACATGGATATGAGCTACCGTGGCATGATTAATATGCTGATGATGTGTGGTTGTGTTGGTAAGTCTGGTGGTGGTTGGGCGCACTATGTTGGGCAGGAAAAGCTGCGTCCGCAGACAGGTTGGCAGCCGCTGGCCTTTGGCCTTGACTGGCAGCGTCCACCACGTCACATGAATGGCACCTCGTTCTTTTATAACCATTCGGATCAGTGGCGCTACGAAAAGCTCGACATGAGCGAAATAGTCTCGCCGTTGGCAAACAAAGATAAATGGCAAAGCACAATTTTAGATTACAACACACGTGCTGAGCGCATGGGTTGGCTGCCGTCGGCGCCGCAATTGGGCCAAAACCCGTTACGCGTAGTTGAAGCGGCTAAAGCAGCCGGTAAAGACGTTAAAGAGTATTTGGTTGAGCAGTTACAAAGCGGTGATATTCGTTTTGCCTGTGAACAGCCGGATGATCCTAAAAACTTCCCGCGCAATATGTTTATCTGGCGCTCAAACCTGCTCGGTTCTTCAGGTAAAGGTCATGAGTACATGCTCAAGCATTTACTGGGGACTAAACACGGTTTGTTGGGTAAAGATCTGGGTGAGTTTGGTGGTAAGAAGCCAGAAGATGTTGAATGGGTAGATGAAGCACCTGAAGGCAAAATTGATCTACTGACCACACTCGACTTCCGTATGTCGACCACCTGTTTGTATTCGGACATTGTTCTGCCGACCGCTACCTGGTACGAAAAAGATGACATGAACACTTCGGATATGCATCCGTTTATTCATCCGTTAACTGCTGCGGTTGACCCGGTTTGGGAAGCGCGCAGTGACTGGGATATTTTCAAAGGCATTGCGAAAGAGTTCTCTCGCGCCAGTGAAGGACACCTGGGTGTGGAACAAGATGTCGTTACCGTACCTTTGCAGCATGACTCGCCGGGTGAACTGGCCCAGCCTTATGGTGGAAAGGCCTGGTGGAAGGGTGAAGTAGAAGCCATTCCAGGCCAGACCATGCCAAATATTACGGTGGTTGAGCGTGACTATCCGAATACTTATCACCGATTTACTTCGCTTGGCCCATTAATGGATGAACTGGGTAACGGCGGTAAAGGCATTAGCTGGGACACCAAAGAAGAGGTTGAATTCCTTGGTAAATTAAATCGTACGCACGTTGAGGACGGGATTAACCAAGGTCGTCCGAAAATTGAGTCAGCGATTGAGGCTTGTGAAACGATTCTTTCTTTAGCGCCGGAAACCAATGGTCAAGTGGCGGTTAAAGCCTGGGCTGCACTGGGTAAACTGACGGGGCGGGAACATACACATCTGGCGAAGCCCAAGGAAGATGAGAAAATCCGCTTCCGGGATATCGTCGCACAACCACGTAAGATCATTTCCTCGCCAACCTGGTCAGGCCTGGAAGATGAGCATGTGTCCTATAACGCAGGTTACACGAATGTACATGAGTTGATTCCATGGCGCACTATTACCGGTCGTCAGCAGTTCTATCAGGATCATGAGTGGATGCGTGACTTTGGTGAGACCTTATGTGCTTATAAGCCACCGATTAATCTGAAAACCGTAGCCCCAGTGTTGAATAAGCGTCAAAACGGTAACAAAGAGATTGTATTGAATTGGATCACACCACACCAGAAATGGGGAATCCACAGTACATACTCCGACAATCTGTTGATGCAGACATTGTCGCGCGGTGGTCCAATTGTTTGGCTCAGTGAAATCGATGCGAAAGCAGCGGGCATTGAAGATAACGATTGGTTAGACATTTTCAATGTTAATGGCGCTATCTGTGCCCGTGCGGTGGTTTCGCAGCGAGTACCGGAGGGTATGAGCATGATGTATCACGCTCAGGAAAGAATCATTAATATGCCCGGTTCCGAGCTTACTGGCACTCGTGGTGGCATTCATAACTCGGTCACCCGTGTGGTGATGAAGCCAACCCACATGATTGGGGGCTACGCACAACAGGCGTACGGGTTTAATTATTATGGGACAGTAGGCTGTAACCGCGATGAATTTGTGGTGGTTCGTAAGATGGACAAAGTCGACTTCCTGGACACTGAATAACTTGGAGTGAGGACAACACGATGAAAGTAAGAGCTCAAATTGGCATGGTGCTGAATTTGGACAAGTGTATCGGCTGTCATACTTGCTCCATCACCTGCAAAAACGTATGGACCTCGCGTGAAGGGGTTGAGTATGCCTGGTTTAACAATGTTGAATCCAAGCCAGGTATTGGTTTTCCAAAAGAATGGGAAAACCAGGATAAGTGGAACGGCGGTTGGTTACGCAATAAAAAAGGTAATCTGGAACTTAAAATTGGTAGCAAACACCGTGTGCTAGCAAATATTTTTGGCAATCCTGATTTGCCTGAAATCGATGACTATTACGAGCCGTTTGACTTTGATTACCAGCATTTGCACACAGCTAAACCAAGCAAACATCAGCCGACCGCGCGTGCGCGGTCGTTGATTACCGGTAAAAGGATGGAAAAAATCGAATGGGGTCCTAACTGGGAAGAAATTCTTGGTACCGAATTCGAGAAGCGTAAAAAAGATAAAAACTTCGACGATGTTGTGCAAAAAGATATGTACGGTCAATTTGAGAAGACCTTCATGATGTATTTGCCGCGTCTGTGTGAGCACTGTCTGAATCCAGCTTGTGTTGCCGCTTGTCCTTCAGGCGCGATTTATAAGCGTGAAGAAGACGGTATTGTTCTGATTGATCAGGACAAGTGCCGCGGCTGGCGCATGTGTGTATCCGGTTGTCCGTACAAGAAAATTTACTACAACTGGAAAACTGGTAAATCAGAAAAATGTACCTTCTGTTACCCACGTATTGAAGCGGGTCAGCCTACTACGTGTTCTGAAACTTGTGTGGGACGCATTCGTTATCTGGGGGTTCTGCTGTACGACGCAGACCGCATTGAAGAAGCGGCCAATACGCCGAACGAGCAAGATCTTTATGAAGAGCAGCTGGGTATCTTCCTGGATCCCCACGATGCAGACGTGCAGGAGGCGGCGCGCAAAGAAGGTATCGCGGAAAACTGGATTCAGGCGGCTCAACGCTCGCCGGTCTACATGATGGCGATGCAATGGAAAGTAGCTCTGCCACTGCACCCAGAATATCGTACCTTACCGATGGTTTGGTATGTTCCGCCACTGTCGCCGATCCAAAGTGCGGTAGAAGCGGGTCATGTCGGCATGGATGGCGAAATTCCTGATCTTAAGTCATTGCGTATTCCGCTTCGCTACTTGGCTAACTTACTGACAGCAGGTGATGAAAAGCCGATTGTGAGGGCTCTGGAGCGAATGATTGCCATGCGTTCATACAAGCGCTCGCAGCATGTTGATGGTGTAGAAGATTTGGACGTGTTGAAGCAGGTTGGTCTCAGTAAAAACCAGGTTGAAGAAATGTATCGCTATATGGCGTTGGCAGATTACGAAGATCGCTTTGTAATTCCAACCAGTCACCGAGCCTACGCAGAAAATGCCTATGACATAAAAGGTGGTTGTGGTTTCAGTTTTGGTAACGGCTGCAGCGATGGCAACAACGACGTAAATTTATTTGGCGCGAAGAAGCAAACTGTTCGCCAAGTTATCCCAGTGACAATGAAGGAGTAATCAGCATGCAGGTACTACAAGTTATTTCGTTATTGCTGGATTACCCGAAACCCGAGCTCATTGCAGCTCGGGCAGAACTGGGAGCACTAATTCAGCACTCATCGTTAGCGACAAAAGATAAAACTGCGCTGATGGAGTTCCTGGAAACGCGCTGCGCTATGAGTTTGATGGACTGGCAGTCTGAATATGACGGTTTATTTGAACGGGGTCGGGCATTGTCGCTATTACTGTTCGAACATGTTCATGGTGAGTCACGTGATCGCGGACAGGCTATGGTTAATTTGAATAACCAGTACAAGCAGGCCGGACTGGAATTGGGTGTAAAAGAACTGCCTGATTACATTCCGCTTTATCTTGAGTTCTTATCAACTCAAGGTGATGAAAACGCTCGGCTTGGGCTGGAAGAAGTAGCTCATATCTTAGCTTTGCTAACTGCACGTCTCGAACAACGAGGAAGTAACTACTCACTATTATTCGAAGCTTTATTGAATTCCTCGGGCGTTGAAATTGATTTAAACGACGTGCGCCAACAGATTGCTAATGAAAAACGTGATGATACTGCAAAAGCACTGGACAAGGTTTGGGAGGAAGAAGCGGTTACCTTTGCCGGTAATGATCAAATGCAAGGCTGCCCAACCGCTCAAAACAAACCATCTGAGGGTCAGCGTCGTGATCAGTATGTGCCATTAAATACAGACGATTTGTCGCAGCCCCGCAAAGTATCGGGTATTTAAGGAGAGTACCATGAGTTATATAAATATGTTGGCCTTTGGCGTCTATCCCTTTATTGCCTTGGCTGTCTTCTTTATCGGGACCTGGATTCGCTATGACCG
>JBNJEJ010000018.1:0-46386 GCA_051745735.1 Pseudomonadota bacterium | reverse complement strand
GTCGGCGTGTGGCGCAGCTTGGTAGCGCACTGTCATGGGGTGTCAGGGGTCGGAGGTTCAAATCCTCTCACGCCGACCATTTTTAAAGGCTTTCAGCCACTCCCCTAATTTCTTCAAAGCTAAAATTCCAAATCTGTGGTCACTTAGGTGCCAGCAGCCTGAAAAAAAACACCTTATCAACAAGTCTGTATAACTAAGCGCTTAATATATGATTTCGCTTAATGTTAAACGTTTCGTAATATTTGCATTCCCAATATGGCCTACTAAAATAGTGGTATATTTGATATATCTTAGGTTCTAGTAGCTCAGTGCCAAGTTATTTGACACAGGACCTTTTTATATGAGAAATAACCAACCCGTTACTCAGAACGAGTATCGCTTCCCAGACGATCAACGATTAATTTCGTCAACTGACAAAAACGGCAACATTCAGTATTTTAACCAGGCTTTTCAACAGGTCAGTGGTTTTAGTCGTGAAGAGCTTCAGGGTGCCCCCCATAACTTAGTTCGTCATCCCGACATGCCTTCGGCAGTGTACGAGAACATGTGGAAAACCATCAGTCAGGGTAAGCCCTGGATGGGTCTGGTTAAAAACCGCCGAAAAGATGGTGATCATTACTGGGTTAGTGCTTATGTAACACCGATTTTTGAAAACGATAGCATTATGGGTTTTGAATCGGTGCGGGTTATGCCCAGCGAAGAGCAAAAGCAGCGCGCTGACCGCTCTTATGCGCGAATGCGTAAAGACAAAAAGCCATTTTCCATGGGTCAGTATCTGCGTTTTTTCAGCCAGCAATTGGCTCATATCTGGTTACCGAGCGTGCTAGTTGCCCTCTTAAGTTTGTTCGCTATTGGTCCCGCAGCGGCCGTAGCAATTATTATTACCGGTGCTATTTTATGTATCACTAGCTACTACCATAGTGAAAATGGATACAAGCAGCTGCTCAGCCTTAAACCTGATGCCTTTACCAACAAAATGGTAGCAGCAACCTACTCAAAAGACGGGGGACGTAAAGCCCAGGTCGAAATGATGATCATTAGCGAGGCTGCACGGTCAAACACCGCCATGACGCGAGTCGAGGACTCCGTGGTGACCTTGAACTCCATCGTACAGGCAATGCGCGAACAAGCCGATGGCAGTACCGCACTGATCGAAGAACAAAACCAAAAAACGCAAGATATCGCTTCTGCCATTAATGAAATGTCGACATCAATTCAGGAAGTCAGCAGCAGCGTACAAAATAACGCAGAAAAGTCTGAGTATGCGGCCGACCGCGTTAACACCGGAACTGAAGTTGCCGCTCAGGCCCTGCAAGCCATTCATCAGCTGAATGAATCAGTCTCGGCCATTGCCAGTACCGTTGACGAGCTGTCCGATTCGACGACTGAAATTGGAAAGGCAGCCGATTTAATCACAGCGATTGCCGACCAAACCAATTTACTGGCGCTTAACGCCGCAATCGAAGCGGCCCGCGCCGGAGAACATGGCCGAGGCTTTAGTGTTGTAGCTGACGAGGTCAGGACCTTAGCAACCAGAACACGTGACTCCACAGACGGTATTCATACCATCATTGAAAACCTTACTCAGAAAGCTCAAAACGCGGTTCAAGTCTCAAAAGAAGGCGAAACAGCAGCCGAGCAAGGGGTTGAGATGGTGGGTAAAACAGAAACCTCACTGCAAGAAATTTTGCAGGCAGTTCAGTCCATTAACGATATGACACTGCAAATGTCGTCTGCCGTTGAAGAACAAAGTGGTGTTGTTGAACACATCAACCAGCAAGTCACAGAGATTGCCGATAGTTCCCGTACTGCCAGCGAAAATGCTAAAGAAACATCGGTTTCCAGTAATCATTTGCAACAGACCACAGATCAGTTATATAAACTAATACAGCGATTCAGTAATACTCATTAAGGTATGGTGTCAATATCGATGAAAAAACCGCAAAATCCTGAGGGTGAGGTAAAACGCCTGTCGGCGTTGTTGCAAACCGGTTTACTGGATAGCCCCGATGAGGACCGATTTGATCGTTTTACTCGTCTGGCTCAACAACTTTTTGATGTACCCATTGCTTTAATTTCGCTCATCGATTCCGAACGCCAATGGTTTAAATCCAAGCAAGGATTAAGCGCTACTGAAACCGACCGCAGCATTTCATTCTGTGGGCATGCCATCTTACAGACTGACATTTTTGAAGTGCCTGATGCCCGTGAGGACTCACGTTTTGCCGATAACCCTCTGGTTACCGGTGCGCCCTTTATTCGTTACTATGCCGGTGCGCCGCTACACACCAAAGACGGTTATCCGGTCGGCACGCTGTGCATCATTGATAAAAAAACGCGCCAATTGAGTGAAGCACAGCGGCATGCCCTGCGCGATCTGGCTGATGCGGTTGAAAACGAAATGAATCACGTCGAACGGCACAAACTCTATGGCGAGTATCAGTCACTGCAGGAACTGTCTGAAGTTATTGTGCGTGCTCAGTCGAATTTTATTCGTCTGGAAGATCGAACCGAGGCCTTTCAGCTCTTGCTAGAAGATATTCTCAAGGTTACCGACAGCGAATACGGTTTTATTGGTGATGTACTGTTTGATTCAGACGACCAGCCTTATTTAAAAGCTTATGCCATTACCGATATAGCCTGGAACGAAGAAACCAGAGCTTTGTATGCAGAAAATGCGGATAGCGGCCTTGAATTTCATAACCTGCACACATTGATTGGTGCTACCCTCAACAGCAGAGAACCGACGATTACTAATGAACCATCAAAAGATTCGCGCAGCGGCGGCTTACCGAAGGGCCACCCGGCTTTAAATGCGTTTTTAGGTATACCGATCCTTAGCGGTGGCAAACTGGTCGCTATGGTTGGGCTGGCCAACCGCCCCGGCGGATATGACGAGCAATTGCTGAAATTTCTTAATCCCTTACTGTTAGCAATTGGGCAAATCGTCGAAGCATCAATCAGACGACGCCAGCAAGCCGAATTAAAGCAGGAACTCAGCCGCCTGTCTGCTGTAGCCAGCCAAACCACCAATGCCGTTATTATTACCGATAAAAACGGCATAACAGAATGGGTTAATGACGGATTTACCCGGTTAACCGGCTATACACCGGATGATATTTACGGGCACAAGCCTGGTCAATTGTTGCAGGGCCCTGCAACAGATCCAGGCACGGTAGCGACCATGCGCAAGGCCTTGCGCAAAAATAAGAGCTTTCAGGTCGATGTGATCAATTATTCACGCGTTGGCGATGCTTATTGGGTTCGCATTTACTGCAACCCAATGAACAACGAAGATGGGTCACTGCAGGGTTTTATTGCCATCCAGACTAATATCGACACTCAGAAAAAAAATGAGCTGGCCTTAAAAGAGTTCTCGCAGCTACAGACAGTCATATTGGACACCATGGTTGATGGCCTGATAACCACCAATCAGGACGGCATTATTCAAATGTGCAATCCTTCGATAGATAGCATGTTTGGCTATTCTGAAGAATGGCTGGTTGGTAGAAATATTAAAGTCATCATGCCCGACAACTACGCCCATATGCATGACGGCTATATGAAAGAGTATAAACAGGCTAACTCTGGCTACGACATTATGGGACGCGCTCGGGCGTTAACCGCAAAACGGCAAAACGGCGATATTTTTCCGGTTGAAATTGCTGTACGAGAAACAGAGCATAACGCCCAGGTGCTCTATGTTGCGTCAATCAGAGATATTTCAGCGTTACAACGACAGCAAGAGGAAATCGAGAAGCTTGCGTATTTTGATCCGCTGACGCAACTGGCTAATCGTCGCTTGCTTAAAGCCCGTACGCAAAGCTTATTTTTGGCCACTGCTGAGACAAAGGAATATCATGGGTTGCTTTTTCTCGACCTGGATAATTTTAAAAACGTCAACGATACCCTGGGTCACAGCGTCGGCGATAAATTGCTGACTGAGGTCGGAGAGCGTATCCGTTCAAGCGTTTTATCCTGCAGCGATACGGTTGCGCGACTGGGCGGCGACGAGTTTTGTGTTTTACTATCCTCTTTAGACGAATCCCATGCGAAAGCTAAAGCGCACGCAATACATATAGCTGAACGCATTATCACCGAAGTTGAAAAGCCGGTAATGATCGATGACGTCAAGCTAAAAACCTCTGCCAGTATCGGCATTACCTTTTTCTCCGGCGAACAAGTCGAACTGGACCCGCTGATGAAGCAGGCTGATATTGCCATGTATGAAGCTAAAGAACACGGCAAAAGCCGGGTTTGCTGTTTTGATGCGGATTCGGAGCGAAGATTGCAGAAACGTGTCACTATGGAATCGGATCTCCGTGTAGCGGTTGCCGAAGATGAACTGTCGGTGCACTATCAACCGGTTGTTGATGACAGTTCCCGCATCGTTAAAGTCGAAGCGCTTGTGCGTTGGCATCATCCTACCGAGGGTTGGATTCCGCCGGATGTGTTCATACCCATTGCCGAAGCTTTTAAGCTGATTATTTCACTGGGAAATTTTGTTTTAAAAACCGCTATAAAAGATATGGAAAGCTGGATGGCAAAAGACCCCAGTCTTAACTGGCAGGTAGCAATTAATATCAGCCAATTTCAACTGTCTTACGAACATTTTGAAAGTCAGACCAAGGCGGCATTGAAAGATTCGAAACTGGACCCTTCACAGTTGGTTTTCGAGATTACCGAGAGTGCACTTGCGCAGGATATTGATAAAAATATTGAGCGTATGAAGGCACTGCAGTCGCTCGGTTTAGCTTTTTCGCTGGACGACTTTGGCACCGGCTACTCTTCATTGGCTTACTTAAAACAGTTACCCATCAGCGAACTGAAAATCGACCGCAGTTTTATCAGGGATGTACCGGATCAACTGGATGATGTGGCTATTGTTAACTCGATACTGTCACTGGCCAAAGCAATGGACCTTAACGTTCTGGCCGAGGGTGTGGAAACCAACAGGCAATGGCAATACCTCATCTCATTAAATTGCAAGTTGTTTCAGGGCTATTATTTTTCCAAACCCTTACCCGCTGGCGAGATTGAAAATTTAATAGAACAGCAGCATCATCATGCACTGATACAAAAAAATAACGATGAGCAATAATGTGTATTACACGGCCGAATAGGCTTATCTCGGCTAGAAAAAGCCGTAATTGTCACGTTGCGGTAAGCCTTTAGCTGTGCCAAATTAAGCCGATTCACATCATTGAGGCTTACCCATGCAGATTCGTCATCACGGTGGTTTTGACCAGGTTACGGGCTCCTGCCACGAGCTGGAGCTGAGCGCCGATGAGTCCTACCTTATTGACTGCGGTTTAACGCAAGGCACAGACCAGGATGGCGGCGCAGACTCGCTCGAGATCAATTTCTACAGGCCCTCCATAAAAGCACTACTGGTGACTCACACTCACCTGGACCATGTTGGTCGTATTCCTTACTTATTAGCTGCTGGTTTTACTGGCCCGATTTATTGCACTCGTGCGACTGCGCGGTTGTTGCCCCTGGTCATTGCCGATGCCTTAAAAGTGGGGGTAACACGTAACGTGGTGCTGATCGAAAACGTTCTTCAGCAGCTCGAAAAACAGTTGCACCCTATCGACTATAACCAATGGCTGACCGTGTCCCCGCGTTTACAAATCCGCTTTAACAATGCCGGGCATATTATGGGCTCGGCGTTTATTGAATGCCAGGTAGATAATCAGCAGCTGGTGGTTTTTTCCGGTGATATCGGTTGTCGCAATACCCCCTTGTTGCCCGACCCCAGTCCGTTACATTCAGCTGATTTACTGTTGTTGGAAAGTACGTACGGTGACCGTCAGCATGAGTCACGGCAACAGCGTCAGCAACGGTTAAAAAAAGTCATTGAACGTTGCGTCAAAGACCGCGGCGCGGTGTTGATCCCGGCATTCAGTATCGGTCGCACTCAGGAGCTGCTGTACGAGCTAGAGGATATCTGGCATCAACTGCAGCTGGCGGACGAGTTTAACTTTCCGGAGGTGGTTGTAGACTCCCCGCTGGCGGCTGACTTTACCGATTTATACGGTGAACTGCAGGAGCTGTGGGACCAGCAGGCCAAGACCCGACTGCAGCAGGGCCGGCATCCGTTAGAGTTTCGTCATTGCCATACCATCAACGACCACGATACCCATATGGCACTGGTCAATCGCCTGAAAAGTACTGCGGAGCCGGTTATTATCATTGCTGCCAGCGGCATGTGCGCCGGTGGCCGCATCGTTAATTACCTTCAGGCGTTACTGCCGGACCCGCGCACCGATGTGCTGTTTGTTGGCTATCAGGCTGAAGGCACGCCGGGGCGGGATATTCAAACTTACGGCCCAACAGGTGGCTATGTCGTTTTAGACGGCAAACGCATCACGATAAAGGCGCAAATTCATACGCTGGGCGGTTATTCTGCTCACGCGGATCAAACACAGTTGCTGGAGTTTATCGGCTCGGCGTCACAACCGGTCAAAAAGGTCCGCCTGATCCATGGCGAGCCTCAGGCTCAGGCGGTATTAGCCGATAAAATTCGGCAGCAGTTTAATATTCCGGTAGAGACGGCCGCTGTTATAAGCTCAACTGTTTAAAGATATCCCGTAACCGCTGAACCTCGGCTTCTGTTAACGGTTGCATTGGCGCGACGCCCCATACCGGCGCTGGCCAGGCGACATCGTTTTTAAACCGTGCAATGTGGTGCAGATGCAATTGCGGCACCTGATTGCCCAGCGCCGCTACATTTAATTTGTTTGGCCGGTACTCAGCCTGCAGCCAATAGCTTAAAAATGCACTTTCGTGCCACAGTTGTTGCTGGTCCTGTTCGCTTAAATCAATAATTTCAGTAACGCCATTAATGCGCGGAACCAAAATAAACCAAGGGTATTGGTTATCATTGATGACCCGTACCTGACTCAATGGCCAGTCGGTTAAATAGAGACTGTCTTGTGCTAGCTGAGGATCCAGCTCAAACGTCGTGTGCTCTTCACTCATAAAATACCTCGTCCGAATTATAACGTAGTAATAGCACGAGTCAGTGATTGTTTAAACAGTTCAATTGACTGCGCTAAGCTGGCCACTAGCCGGTGATCATCATTCAGCAGATGCAGATTTAACTGCCGCTGATGGGCGAAACGCCAGCTGTTGGCAACCGGCACAACCTCATCCTGCCAGCCATGAACAATGTCTACAGGACAATCCAGTGTTAAATGATCCAGGTCGGCATAACCACCAAGATAAAACGCCGGTGCCATTAAGAATAGCCCGGTACAGGGGTTATTGCTTGCTGCAACGGTTGCAACATAGCCACCCATGCTTGAACCGACCAAAAAAACCTGCTGCCCGGGTCGTTTTTGAAGGACTTGATTTAACCGCGCAACGCGTTGCTCAACGTCCAAATCCGTTCGATAGTCGACACTCTCTACAGAGCAATTAAGAGCCTCGGCAACCTTGGCCAGAGCCGTTATTTTAGTACCCCAGGGACCGCTCTCTTTACCGTGATTGAAAATAACATGTGCAGACACGTGTTCACCTCATCAATATAATAAATGTTATTTTGCTTGTATTATCTGTGCCTCTTTGTTTTTTATTTGTTAGCAATTTGTTATGCTTTTTTATTATTAACAGAGACACTCGGGTATTACTGATGCGTTTTAAGTTAAATACGAGTCATTGTGTTGTTTTATTTGGGCTCCTGTTAGCGCCCGTAAAAAGCGTGTACGCTGCTGATATTAACTGGGGCGTTAGTATCTCTCCGCCCTTTTATATTGGCGCCGGTGAATACCAGAATCAGGGCTTTTGCGATGTTTTAGTGCGCCGATTACAGGACAAACTGCCAGGCATCAAACATAATATCCGTCAATTACCGGCAAAACGCGTCACTTATTTAATGAAAAAAAACGACAATTTGTGTTTCCCCTGCCTGATAAAAAAAACCCATTACAACGCCGGTTTTCAGTACACCGATACAACCCATTTATATCCGCCCCACGGCATTTTGACTCACCGCCGGGCAGCCGAACAGATGATCCAACGTTACGGTAATCCCGTAGCCTTTGCAAAACTGGCGAAAGATCCTGATTTTCGTTTTGCGCAGTCGATTCAGCGGCGCTATGGTAAATTGCAGCCTATTATCGAACAGCATCTGGTTGATCATAACCATTACACCACGGTGGCCGGTGAAGGCGCACACGTAAACCTGATGACGCTGTTGTTAAGCCAGCGTATTGACTACACCCTGGATTATGAGGCGATTAAGCGCTTTTACGAAAGGACTCATGCGTTAGCAGATGACGAACAACTGGTTTTTTTGCCCATCGCAGAAAATCAGGGTGGCAGCATCGAAGGTGCCGTAGGCTGCACTAATAATGCATGGGGTAAAAAAGCTACCGCAAAAATGAATACGGTCATCAGCGAACTGGCCGTGGATGACCGTTTTCAGCGCTCTCTTGATTTTTGGCTGGGTGCGAGCCGCCCCCAATAGATCAGCCGTTTAAACTTTCAGGCCCCAATCCTGGTAAGCCTGCTCAGCCAGACTCTCACGAAACTGCGGAGCGGCGATATGAATTAACGCACGGGCTCGTTCCGCCATACTTTTGGCTCGTAAATTAGCAATGCCGTGTTCAGTCACAATGTAATGAACGTGCGCTCTTGTGGTTACTACCCCTGAGCCCGGCGCTAATAACGACGAAATACGTGAAACCGTGCCGCCGCAGGCGGTGGCAGGCAAGGCAATAACCGAACGTCCACCTTCAGATAAACTGGCACCGCGGACAAAGTCCATTTGTCCGCCGACTCCTGAATAAATCTTTGTTCCAATGGAATCTGCGCAAACCTGACCGCTTAAATCCACCTGCAGGGCACTGTTAATCGACATGACCTGTCGGTTACGGCGAATAACCGATGTATCGTTGGTGTATTCAACATCTAAAAAAAACACTTCCTGGTTATCATCAACAAAATCGTAAAGCTTTTGCGAGCCCATAGCGAACGTGGTTACGATGCGGCCGCGATGCTTAACCTTATTTGAATTATTAATGACACCATTTTCGACCAGCGGCAAGACACCATCCGAAAACATCTCGGTATGAATGCCCAGGTTTTGATGGTTATGCAGGCAGCTAAGCGTTGCGTCCGGTATACCACCAATCCCCATTTGCAAACAGTCACCATCATCGATCAGGCTAGCCACCTGTTCGCCGATACGCTGAGTGGTCGGGTTTTGTGTTGGCTGCTGGTGCAAGGGTAATTCAGCTTGTTGTTCAAAGTAGCGATGAAAGCGCGCCAGCGGAACCAACGCATCACCATGAGTACGAGGCATGTTGGGGTTAATCCAGGCAATAATTTTTTTTGCCACTTGCAGCGCCGCTCGTGTTGCTTCAACGGATATACCCAGGCTGCAATTACCGTGCTTATCCGGCGGCGAAACCTGAATTAAAACGGCGTCGAGGTGCTGCTCGCCCGAGCGAAATAACTTTGGAATTTCGGACAAAAATATCGGCACGTAATCGGCTAACCCGTCGTTGACAGCCTGTCGGGTAGAGGCGCCTACGAAAAAAGCCCGTTGCCGTAAATGCCCGTCTAAAGCCGGGTCGTTTAGTGCTTCACTATGTTCTGTATGCAGCTGCAGCAAAGTCAGGTTACGCCGGTGTGAGGCAAAGTTTTTCAGACCTTCCAATAATTTGTAGGGCGTTGCCGCCATCGACTGACACCAAATAACGTCGTTGTCTTCCAAAATCGACAAGGCCTGCTCGGCTGTATTAACTCGCATGTTTCATTCCTGTCCGTGGTGATTACAGTGATTTAAATATTAGCATATACAAGGCAATTAAATTGCCTGTAAATTCAATCATATTCCATTTTGATCTAGCCGTTTTTACCAATCCTGAACTCGCTAAAAAAATTTCAACTATAGTTAATACAGGCCGTTTAACATTTAATTTGGTTCGGCGCGGAGGTCATTATGGAACAGTTAAAAAAGGGGCGTTCAAATTCAATCGTCGGATATTTCACCACGGCTGTGATGTATCTTATACTTGGGTTACTGGCATTATCGCCGATTGCCATTATTTGGCTGGCTGCCGGCTGGTTGCACGACACCTTCAGTCAATCGACGACATTTTTCTCGTTAAACCCCAAACTTTATACCGTGCTGACCATTATCGGTCTGGCAAGTGCTGTAACTCTGGTGGCGGATAAGCTTTACCAGCACATCAGGGCACAACACAAACACGAGCTGGAACATTTTTGATAACGACTAACCGAAGGTATGTGCCAGATATTGGTTGATGTCGTTTGATTCGTATAGCCAGTTTACGCTGCCGTCGTCGTTGTTAATACGCAGACAGGGGACTTTAACTCGTCCGCCGCCCTGCTCCAGCTGCTTTCGGGCAGCCGCGTCATGTTGCGCATCACAGGTTTCTATGGGCAACGACAGGCGTGCCATTTGTTTGCGAACTTTGATACAAAATGGGCATGTCTTAAATTGATATAACGCCAGCTTTTCGCACGCCTGGTCAACTTTAGCCTGTTCTTCAGCCGAACGCTCAACGCCCTTGGGCGTTGAAAGTTTCTCACCAACAATCATAAACGGCATAAGAATTAGTCGCACGAGCCGAAAGAAATAACGAACGAGAATACGCATCAGGCTCTCCCCTGTAAAAAAATTCGTATTAGGGTAGCATATATTAAACAGTGTTCTAAAACCTTTAGCCGGGAGCAGTAATCATGGATGCATTTATGCAGCAGTGGGCGGACGCTGCCTACACCAGTCTTGGTTTTTTTTGGATGGCTTTGTGGGCTTTTATTCTCGGTTATCTGATCAGCAGCTTGATCCAGGTACTGGTTACTCGACGGCGGATGCGCAAGTCGATGGGGGAAAGTAACCTAAAATCGATTTCGTTAGGCACCTTTTTTGGCTTTATTTCAAGTTCCTGCAGTTTTTCCGCATTGGCGACAACACGGGCGTTATTTCACAAAGGAGCGGCATTCAGTGCTGCGATGGCATTTTTGCTGGCCTCAACCAATTTGGTTATCGAGTTGGGTTTTGTTATCGCAATTTTTCTGGGCTGGCAATTTGTTATCGGTGAGTACGTCGGCGGCTTATTATTAATCTTGTTTGCCTGGTTATTTGTCAAAATCACTAAACCCACCCGGTTAATAAAAGCAGCCCGCGAAAAAGGACAGGCCAGCGAGGATGACGAGCAAACTCATCAGCCGGGCGACCTGCTAAAATTGCACACCTGGCACACGATTGCGATGAAGTTTGTAATGGAATGGCAAATGGTCTGGAAAGATGTCCTGATTGGCTTTACGGTTGCCGGCATCATTTCGGCTTTTGTCCCCAGCGCCTTCTTTCAATGGATGTTTTTAGGTGTTGGTTCGGCTGAGCAGTTGAGCTTTTTATCGGTTCTTCAGCAAACTGTTGTCGGGCCGGTAGCGGCGTTTTTCACTTTTATCGGGTCAATGGGGAACATTCCCTTGGCGGCTGTATTGTTTGGTGAGGGTGTCGCCTTTGCGGGCGTTATCGCGTTTATTTTTTCCGATCTGGTGGTATTGCCGGTATTGCGGATCAATGCCCGCTATTACGGCTGGAAAATGTCCCTTTACATCGCTCTGATGCTGTTTGTTTGCCTGGTAGTGACCGCCATCGTGCTGCACTACGGTTTGCTCAGTCTCGACTTGCTACCTACCCTTGATAACTGGAATTCACCAAACGAACAACAACACTTTCAGTTTAATTATGGTTTTGTGTTAAACATCATTTTTCTGCTGATTGCCGCCGTACTAGTAAAATTATTTATCGACCACAATCAGCATGATCACGGTGGCGGCCATGAACACCATCATCATGATCATGGCGGTCGCAGTCTTAAGGACGTTATCCTGCTCAGTTTGAGTGGCTTAAGTATTATCTGGCTGCTGGGTGGTATGGTGATTTACCTGTTGACCTGATTCAGTGCCTGGCCGAGTAGCTGAAAATAGGAAAACCAGCTGCTCGCCACACGATCCTGCAACGGCAATGGCGGATACAGTCCGGCTTTCGCCACATCAGTTTGCTGTGTACCGGCGACTAAGAAATGATTTTTAAGCTGTTGCCGCTGGATAATAGCTTCAAAACTGCGCGCCGCCACTTCCTCTGGCATGCCAAAATACTGGCTGCCAAGACGTTTATCGTAGGCTATACAGTGCCGCATAAAGGCACCACTCTGAGTCCCGCCGTCGTCCGTAAATAAGTGCCGAAAGGCACTGTCCAGGTGGGTATTAAGAGGGTGCGGGTTAATATCCTGACTGTGTAACCAGTGACGTGAAGCAAAGCGCAGCGGCGGCGGCTGATCATCAAACATTTTCCCGCAAATGTAATGATCAAACGCATGAAACCATTCGTGTGCCAAACTGCCGCCGCCAGCATTTTTGGCTAACGCCAGCACCCGCCCCTGCGGCATGTAATGTGCGCTGGCCCCGGGCCGACCGCCAATACCATAGTGAAGAGCCAGGCTGCCACGCAGGGACAATACCTGGGTAGGCACTTGTAATAGATGTTGCAGATCGCACAATGCGTCAAAAAACAGATTGGCCGCCTGTTGCTGCTCGCTAGCAGTTACCCAGCGCCCAATCCGGATGGAGTAAAAGCCAAATAAACTGACAATGTCAGCAAAGCAAACATCCGCTCCAGCACGGTGTTCAGGCCCGTTTCGATAATACCTACGCATATGTTCAGTTTACCATAAAAGCGCCATCGAATACCTGCTCCAGTCCATCGCAAGAATGACACCAGACACCGAAAAGCTACCCCTGCCAGTTCAACTTCTGCTATGTTAGGAGCAGAAATAAAACCAAAGGGAACAGACTATGTTGAAAAAACTCATCCGTGGTATTAGCACGGTAGCTCTTGTCAGCGTTGCCCTGCCCTCGCTGGCAGCAACAAAAGACTTGTCGTACTATTTACCGTCCGACGTTCAGTACGACCCCAGCATCACCAAGCCCTCTGAAATTCTGGGTCATGAAGTAGGCGAGTGGCATGCCCGCCACGATCTGATCGTCCGCTACATGCAGGTACTGGCCGAAGAATCTGACCGCATCACCTTTGAAATGACCGGCCGGACTCACGAACAACGGCCACTGGTGCTGCTGACCGTAACCTCACCGGACAACCACAACAACATCGATGATGTGCGCCAGCAACATTTAGCGGCGGCTGATCCAAACCGCGATGCCAACCCGGACGAAACGCCGCTGGTCATGTACATGGGCTACAGCATTCACGGCGATGAGTCCAGTGGCAGTAACGCCGCTTTAGTGTTCGCTTATTATCTGGCCGCCGCTCAAGGCGACGCTATTGAGCAAGTGCTGCAAGACTCTGTGGTATTGCTGGATCCCGCATTTAACCCGGACGGCTTGGCCCGCTTTGCCCAATGGGCTAACCAACACCGCGGTCAAAATCTGGTCGCCGATGGTGACCATCGCGAACACGTTCAGCCTTTCGTCCGCGGTCGGGTCAACCATTACTGGTTTGATATGAACCGCGACTGGTTGTTACTGCAACACCCCGAGTCACGTGCCCGGATTGCTAACTTCCAAAAGTGGAAGCCGAACGTATTAACAGATTTTCACGAAATGGGTACTGACAGCACGTTTTTCTTTCAGCCGGGTATTCCTTCGCGGAAGAACCCCATCACACCGGATGAAAACGTTCGCCTGACCGAAATACTAGCGGCCGAGCATGCCGACTCGCTGGATGAGTTTGGTAACCTGTACTACACCGAAGAGTCTTTTGACGACTTTTATTACGGTAAGGGGTCAACCTACCCGGACATTCAGGGCGCTGTCGGCATCCTGTTTGAACAAGCGTCGAGCCGCGGTCATTTGCAGGAGTCAATTAACGGCGATGTTGAATTCCCGTTTACCATCCGCAATCAGTTTATTACGTCGCTGAGCACCATTTATG
This sequence comes from Pseudomonadota bacterium, assembly GCA_051745735.1. Classification (GTDB taxonomy): domain Bacteria; phylum Pseudomonadota; class Gammaproteobacteria; order Enterobacterales; family Alteromonadaceae; genus Idiomarina. The sequence goes on along the minus strand of JBNJEJ010000018.1, from coordinate 32,450 downwards.
GAGCCCACAAAAACAAAGCCCGCTTTATTGAGTTTCAGGAAGACACGTATGACCGCTGGATGGAAATGGGCGACGATGCCAAGTTTGACGGTTATCTGATCGGTGAACATACCGACCCGAATCGTCTGCAGGGGCTGTTGGATATTTTAGAACAGCACCAGGTTAAAGCTTATCGGGTAGAAAAAACCGTCGAAACTGATGGTAAGCGCTTTGTCGCCGGAAAAAGTTACTTTATCCCGGCCGAACAGCCGCAATTTGGCTTAATTCAGGGTATGTTCAGTACCCGTAAAGACTTCCCCAACAACACCTTTTATGATGTGTCCGGCTGGACTCTGCCAATGGCGTTCAATTTGCAGTTCAGTCAATACCGTGGCCGCATTAACGTTGCCGACCAGGCCTGGGATGAACCCCAGCGTGCTGAATACGCGTTAACTGATAACGCCTATGCCTATGCCTTTGACTGGAATGATTATCTGGCACCGGGTCTGCTGCAAGAGCTATTAGAGCAAGACATTCACGCCCGTCAAAGCTATAAGCCATTAACTGTAGAAACGCCTGACGGCCTGAAAGAGTTAAGCCCGGGCTCAATTGTTGTAACCCAAGCCTATCAACAGCATGACTGGGCCAAAGTGCAACAAGTGCTTGCGGCAGCAGCCGAACAGCGTCAAATTCCGGTGGTTTCCATCGAGACCGGACTGACTCCCGAAGGCATTGACTTAGGCAGCCGTAACATTAACCCGGTTGAAGAGCCTAAAGTGATGATGCTGACCGGTGATGGTGTTAACTTGTACGAAGCCGGTGAAGCCTGGTACTACTTTGACCGCCATGTCGGCTTACCTCTTTCAATGGTCGATACCGACCGTCTGGGACGCGTTGACCTGCAAAAATACAGCCACATTCTGCTGGTTGACGGCAGCTACTCCACCCTCGACGAGAGCAACCAACAACAACTGACCGAATGGGTTAACAACGGCGGTGTGATCATCGGCCAGCAAGGTGGTGCTGAATGGTTAACCGAAAATGACCTGCTGCGCGCTGAATGGGTGGCTGATGATGTTTACGAAAGCGCCTTTGACAGCAGCGGTATGAGTTACGGCGAGCGTGATGACTTTTATGCTCAGCGTCGCGTAGCCGGAGCTATCTTCAATATGGACGTTGATACCTCTCATCCACTGATGTTTGGTATGCCCCGCGGACAAATGCCGGTATTTAAGAATGAACTGAACGCTATGGAAGTGCCGGTCAGTCCCTTTATCAGTGTTGCCCGTTACAACGAAGAGCAGCCACTGCTAAGCGGCTATGCGGATCAGCGCAATCAGGACATACTGAAAGGTAAAGTCAATATTGTCGCTCACCGCCTGGGTGCTGGACATGCTATCGGCTTTGCCGACAACATAAACTTCCGTGCCTTTTTCTGGGGTACCGCCAAATTGCTGAGCAATGCCGTTTATCTGGCACCAGCGATTGACGCCTACGCCGAGCCGATTGAAGACAAAAAAGCGGCAGACGATGAAGCTGCAGAAGCCGCTCATTAATAAATAGTCTGACTGTAAACAAAACCGCCAGCAGTGATGTTGGCGGTTTTTTTGTTTTTATTGCTTTTATTCCGGCACCTCAAGTATGGTAAACAGACCGAATGTTAAAAAGGCATAAGTCATGAATGCAATCGTTGTCATGCTTTTGGGCCTGGGCGCAATGTTCCTTGGCTACGTGTTTTATTCCAAATACATCGCCGAAAAAATCTATCGCCTGGATCCCGACTTTAAGACTCCCGCCCATCAGTTTGAGGACGGCGTCGATTTTGTTCCCACCAACAAGTTGGTTTTATGGGGTCATCATTTTACTTCAATCGCGGGGGCTGCGCCCATTATCGGCCCTGCCATAGCGGTCATCTGGGGGTGGGTGCCTGCCTTCTTGTGGGTTGTGCTCGGCACCATTTTCTTTGCTGGCGTGCACGATGCAGGCGCTATCTGGGCATCAACCCGTAATAAAGCAAAGTCAATGGGCAACTTAACCGGTGATGTGGTCAGTAAACGGGCACAAACACTGTTTATGATCGTCACGTTTTTGGTGTTGCTGATGGTTAATGCCGTTTTTGCAACCGCCATTGCCGGCTTGTTAATCAGCTTTCCCAGTGCGGTGGTCCCGGTCTGGGGCGCTATTTTTGTAGCCCTAATCATCGGCCAGATAATCTTCCGCAAATGGATGGGGTTGGGCGCTATTTCTGTGCTGGGCGTGATCGCCTTGTATGTTTTAATTTGGGTCGGCCCTTCGTTGCCACTGGCCTTGCCGGACACCATAGCCGGCTTATCCGATAACGCCCAGTGGATCCTGATTCTGTTCGGTTATGCGGCGATTGCTTCGCTGCTACCCGTTTGGGTGCTGTTGCAACCACGCGACTACATTAATGGTTTGCAGCTGTTTATCGGCTTAATTTTACTGTACGGCGCAGTTCTTGTGCTGGGCCCGGAAATGACGGCTCCTGCCTTTAACTCCAATACGCCCGAGGGTACCCCCTCAATGCTACCCTTGTTGTTTGTTACCATTGCCTGCGGCGCCATTTCGGGGTTTCACGGACTGGTTGCATCGGGCACCACATCAAAACAACTGGATAAAGAAACCGACGTGCGCTTTGTCGGTTATTTCGGTGCCGTTGGTGAAGGTCTATTGTCGTTAGCCACCATCATTGCCGCCGGTGCAGGATTTGCCACACTGGCTGACTGGCAGGCAGTGTACAGCTCCTTTGGTCAGGGTGGCGTAAGCGCTTTTGTGGCTGGAGGTGGTTACATCATCGGTCAGGGTATCGGGCTGGATGTTGGTATTGCCGAAACCTTGTTGACGGTCATGGCGGTGCTGTTTGCCGGCACAACCATGGACACCGGCATTCGGCTGCAGCGTTATATTTTTCAAGAATGGGGCAATATTTATAATATTTCAATCATTCAAAAACCAGCCATAGCCACCCTGCTGGCGGTTGGTAGTTGTTTATTGCTGGCCTTTGGTGCGGGTGGCTCCGATGGTAGCGGCGGGCTGCAGATCTGGCCGCTATTCGGTACCACCAACCAACTGTTGGCCGGGCTGACACTGACAGTGATTACGGTAATGCTGGTGCGCCTGGGGCGGCCCATGTACGTTACCCTGTTACCGCTGATATTTTTATTAATCATGACGGTATTTTCGCTCATTATTCAGTTACAGACTTTTTATCAGACCGACAACTACTTCTTGTTCTTCCTGGATATCGTGGTGTTGATTGCAGCCATCTGGATCATACTTGAAGCCAGTGCAACGCTGTCGAAAATCGGTAAAGAAAACCGCAAACCGCTTAACTAGCCGGAGGTGATCACGGTGAACATTAAAGCTGTCAGACAATGGTTCAGCCATGCCGGCGAATTGCTGGAAGAATTTTACAACGCCCCCTATCGCTCGGCCATAGCCCGGGCGAAGCGGGACGAAGACGATTTATTCATGCTGTTGGTGTTCTCAGAAATGATGGGGGTACCAAACCCGGCCTCCTATTATACCCTTGAGCTTCAGCCGCTGATGCTGGAACGGTTTCATGAATGGCACCAACGCATGGGTATGGAACATTCGCCGTTAGATAATTTCCGCTGCTGCTAGCAGTTTAACGTTACCGGACGATGGCATGACGAAGTTGTTTGATCGCAAAGTTTTATTGGTTGGCGGTAAAGGTGGGGTCGGCAAAACGACCGTTTCATCGGCGCTGGCCTTGTTAGCCGCTCGCTCGGGCAAACGTGTGCTGGTGGTATCAACAGACCCGGCCCACAGTCTGGCAGATGCCTTTGCTCAACCCATAGGTGATAAGGTTGTTACCTTAAGTGATGCTGTCGACGGCCTTGAAATTGACCCCGATAAGCAAGTTAAAGCACATATTCAGTCGGTCACGCAGCAGCTTAAGCGTTTTACTAAGCCCGAACTGTATCCCGAAGTCGAACGGCAGATGCGCTTATCGCAGCAGTCACCGGGAGCCCAGGAGGCAGCACTACTGGAGCGCATTTGCCAGATCATTGACGAGGCTGACGAGCGCTACGATTTAGTGATTTTTGATACCGCCCCAACCGGCCATACCCTGCGCCTGCTGACCCTGCCGGAAGCTATGGCCGCCTGGACTCAGGGCATGCTCAAAGCACAAAGTCGCTCTGCAGAACTGGCTGGCGTACTTGAACATTTAGCCCCCAAAGCCGGTAAAGACATCAGTAACCCCATGTCAAACCCTGAACAACATGCCAGTGACGGGCTGAGCGACCGGAGCAAAGCGATTTCGGAGCAGTTGTTAACCCGCCAGCGTTTGTTTCAGCGTACCCGCCGGCTGTTAAAGGATGCCGATCACACCGGTATTTTGTTTGTCTTAACGCCCGAACGTTTACCCATACAGGAAACGGACCGCGCATTGTCTGCCTTAGCGGCTGAGAAACTGCCGATAGCCGGTGTGGTGATTAACCGTATATTACCCGCAGAAGCCGATGGTGACTTTCTTGCCCGACGCCGGCAACAGCAAAGCATTTACCTGGATGACATTGGCCAGCGCTTTAACGCATGGCCGAACTACCCCTTGCCCTTGTTAGCGGTCGATCCGCAGGGCAGCGAGGCACTGCAACAATTTGCGGATCAATTGGCTGCGGCGGGGTTTTCAACCACCTGATAATCATAATACTGGCGTAATGTTTGCTCACTAAAGTCAATGAAGTATAAGTATTGGCCGGCCATTTCCTCGCGGGTGCTTAGCGGAACGGTGTAGTGCTGTTGCTGGTGACTAATGGTTTGCAGTTCAATTTGCATATGATAGCGGCTTAATGACACCGACATCGCCGGGGAAAACGATTCTTTCAAAGTAATTTCCAGCCCCACCAGCCGATCCTCCGTTGCGGCCAGGTAAAGATAACCTTGCAGCTTATCGGTGTGCTCACTGAATTTATCCAGCGCCGGATCAAAGCGATAGGTTCTGACCCGTTGCTCATTCCAGTCCTGTTGCGACAAATACTCGAGGGTCTCGGTTTGTACCAGATTCTGCAGCGAAACTTTGATACTTTGCTGCTTACTGTCTTCCTGTTCGCCCTGATTTTCGCCGGCAATTTCGCCCCCGTAAAGCTCATCCTGCTTCATTATGGAGTATTCTTTACGCCGCTGCGCTGACGGAGTTTGCTGGTTTTCCTGTAACAGGATCCAGGGCGGTTGCTGACGCGGATCAAACTGTTCGACCATGGTGCGCTCGCCAAAATCTGAGCGTCTTTTGTAGCCCAATTGCACACCCTGCCGTTGTTCGAGCTGTTGCAAAGCACGCTGCGCTGCGCTGTTATCCATTTCGGCTCTGGCAGTGCCAAGCCCACTGCCAACCAGTACCATAAACGCAATGCCCAGACTGTATTTCATTAATCACCCGTTAACCCAAAATAAAGCGTAAATCCGATCGAATTCACATAACTTACGTATGATAAGGCTTTAATCCATGAGTGTCCTTAGTTTGGCCAGTTTTTTATTTTACAAACATACAGGCGTGTATGTATAATTGCCGCTAATAGAATGACCAAAACTAACTCGAGGTAGTGCATGAATAACCGCTTAAAATGGCTTCCCATGGCAGGGATAATGGTGGTCAGCACAGCAATGTTAGCGTCTTGCAGCGATCAGCAGAGCCAACAGGGGCAATCACAGCAACCAGCTGCAGCCGTTGATGTGATTGAGATCTCACCACAAAAAGTACAACTGTCCACGGCCCTGCCCGGCCGCACGGCGGCCTACCGGGTTGCCCTGGTTCGTCCGCAGGTCAGTGGTGTTCTGTTAGAGCGCAAATTTGATGAGGGCGCTCGGGTTGAGCAAGGACAACAGCTGTATCAGATTGATCCGGCGGTTTATCAGGCCAACTTGGCCAGCGCCCAAGCAGAGATTGAACGCGCCGAAGCGGTTTTAAAGAGTTCTGAGCTGCGCTACCAGCGCTTTGAAGAACTCTTGACAGAAAATGCCATCAGTCAGGATGAGTTTGATACGGCCGAAGCCACTTTTTTCGAAAATAAAGCCGCGCTGGCTGTGGCTAAGGCACAATTGAAGAAAGCCCGAATTAACTTGCAGTACACGCAGGTTAAGGCCCCTATCGACGGTATTGTGGGGCGCTCCAATTTTACCGTTGGCGCACTGCTGACCGCATCACAGCCGGAACCCTTAGTGACCATTAATCAACTGGATCCCATCTATGTTGATATCAGTCAGTCCAGTAAAGCCTTTTTACAACTGAAAGCCGATGTTGAAAGTGGCCGCATTCAGGCAAATCCGCAGGGTAACGCACCGGTTTCGCTTAACTTAAACGGACTGAACTACCAGCAGCAAGGCGAGCTGTTATTCTCCGAAGTTACCGTTGATGAAGACACCGGCAGCATTTTGCTGCGCGCTAAATTTCCAAACCCTGACAATAACCTGTACCCGGGCATGTTTGTTCGGGCCAAAATCAGTGAAGGCAGCCTGGATAACGCGTTATTAGTGCCCCAGCAGGCAGTCACACGAGATCCCCGCGGACGGCCCTACGTTATGGTCGTTACCAGCGACAACAAAGTTGAACAACGGATGATTGTCACCGAACGGGCGCTGGCTAGTGACTGGCTGATCAGCAGCGGCATTAGCAGCGGCGACCGCGTGGTAACCTCAGGCTTGCAGAGTATTCGACCCGGTGACAGTGTGCGCATCGACAATACCACCACCGAACAGCAATAAAGGACCCGGACATGGCGAAATTTTTTATTCACCGGCCGATATTTGCCTGGGTCATTGCGATATTAACTATGATGGCAGGCGCCATTGCTGCGACTCAGTTACCGGTCGCCCAATACCCGGCTATCGCGCCGCCAGCGGTCGAAGTTCAGTTTAACTACCCCGGCGCCAACTCCGAAACCGTTGCCAATACGGTTACTAAAGTGATTGAGCAAAATATGACGGGTATCGATAACCTGATCTATTTTTCCTCACAGAGTAATTACGGTAACGGCACCATCAGTCTGACCTTCGCGTCGGGCACCGATCCGGATATCGCTCAGGTTCAGGTGCAGAACAAACTGTCTCAGGCAACGCCCCAGTTGCCGCAGGAAGTCCAGGCACAGGGCATAACCGTCAGTAAATCCAGCAGCTCGTTCTTGATGGTACTGGCATTAGTGGCAACGGACGACCGTTACAATCAGACTGATTTGAGTGACTACATCGCGACCAACATTCAGGACCAGGTTTCGCGGACCCCGGGCGTTGGTAATGTGCAGTTATTTGGTGCGCCTTACGCCATGCGATTGTGGGTAGATCCCGCCGCGTTGGTTAACTATGGCTTGACCATGGCAGATCTTAAAAGCGCTATTCGTTCACAAAATGCTCAGGTTGCCGCTGGCGAACTGGGTGGTACACCGGCGGTAGACGGGCAACGCCTGAATGCCACCATCATTGCTCAAACGCGCATGTCCGAGCCAGCCGAGTTTGAGCAAATTATTCTTAAGGTGCTACCTGACGGTTCACAAATTCGTATGAGCGACGTTGCTGAAGTCGAGCTGGGTGCAGAAAACTACTCAGTGCGTGCCAATTATAACGGCAAGCCGGCAACGGGCTTAGCCATAAACCTGCAAACCGGAGCCAATGCTCTGCAGACAGCCGATGCGGTTAAGTCTCGTATTGATGAACTCGAGCAGTTCTTTCCCGATGGAATGGAAATGGTAACGGCCTACGACACCACACCTTTTATCAAAATCTCAATTTCAGAGGTTGCCCAGGTTCTGGTTGAAGCGGTTATTCTGGTGTTTTTGTTAATGTTTCTGTTTCTGCAGAACTTACGCGCCACATTAATTCCTACGCTGGCCATTCCGGTGGTAATTCTCGGCACCATGGGCATTTTGGCGTTAGCCGGTTTTTCCATCAACACCTTGACCATGTTTGGTATGGTGCTGTCGATCGGTTTGTTGGTCGATGATGCCATTGTGGTGGTTGAAAACGTTGAGCGCTTAATGGCAGAAGAAGGCTTATCGCCAAAAGAAGCGACCATTAAATCCATGGGCCAGATCACCGGTGCTTTGGTGGCCATTGGTGTGGTCATGGCAGCAGTGTTTGCGCCAATGGCCTTTTTCCCCGGCTCGACCGGTGCCGTTTACCGACAATTTTCACTGACCATCATTACCTCTATGGGCTTGTCGGTGCTGGTCGCCATCATTTTTTCACCGGCGCTGTGCGCGACCCTGCTTAAACCGGTTAAACACAATAAAAACGAGGGCTGGGGCCCGCTGGGCTGGTTTAACCGTGGGCTTGAAAAAGCGACGGCAAAATACACCGACTCAGTTGCCGGTATTTTGCGGCGCAGCATCCGCTTTGGCTTGCTCTACCTGGGCATCATTGCGGTTTTGGCATTTTTATTCATGCGCTTACCGGCTTCCTTCCTGCCCGAAGAAGACCGCGGGGTCTTTTTGACCCAAATGAACCTGCCGGTGGGCTCGACCATCGAACAGTCGACGGCGGTTATGAACAAGATCGAGGACTACTATCTAGAGCAGGAAGATGCCGTGCGCTCGGTATTTTCTGTGGTGGGCTTCAGTTTTTCCGGTCGCAGTCAGGCTAATGGTATTGCTTTTGTGCGTCTGCAGGATTGGCAGCAACGGGACGAGAGTCAGTCGGTACAGGCTGTCATAGGTCGTGCCTTTGGCTTTTTCGCGGGCATTAAAGAGGCCATGGTTTTTGCCTTTAACCTGCCCCCCATTCCTGAACTGGGTAATGCAACCGGTTTTAATCTGTATCTGCAGGATCGCGGTAATTTAGGTCACGCGGCTTTAGTTAAAGCACGTAATCAGTTACTGGGGATGGCCAGTCAGAGCGATAAAATGATCCAGGTACGTCCCAACGGGCTGGAAGATGCACCGCAACTGAAAATCGATATTGATTTTGAAAAAGCACAAGCGCTGGGTCTTACCATAGCCAGTATTAACGATACGCTCAGTACAGCCTGGGGTTCTGCTTACGTCAATGACTTTATTGACCGTGGGCGGGTTAAACGTGTTTATCTGCAGGGGCAGCCCGACGCCCGCATGTTGCCCCAGGACATTAACGAGTGGTATGTCCGCAACGACCGCGGCGAGATGGTGCCATTCAGCTCATTCTCCAGCTGGCAGTGGACCTATGGACCTCAGCGGCTGGAGAGCTACAATGGCGTTCCGGCGCTTGAGATTCAAGGTCAACCGGCCGCCGGTGTCAGCACCGGTGAAACCATGATGGCAATTGAGCAAATGATCGCGCAGTTGCCTCCGGGGGTTGGCTTTGAGTGGACCGGTATTTCACTGCAGGAACGACAGTCCGGCGATTTTGCGCCGATACTGTACGCGCTGTCGCTGATTGTTGTGTTCTTATTCCTCGCTGCCCTTTACGAGAGCTGGTCAATTCCCTTTTCCGTTATGTTGGTGGTGCCACTGGGTATTCTTGGCGCCGTTATTGCGGTTAGCCTGCGTGGTATTTCTAATGACGTATACTTTCAGGTGGGTCTGTTAACGACAGTCGGCGTATCCGCCCGTAACGCCATCCTGATTGTTGAATTTGCTAAAGACTTACAGGAACAAGGTAAAGAGTTACTGGAAGCTACCTTAGAAGCCGTCAAAATGCGTTTAAGGCCCATACTGATGACCTCACTGGCATTTGTTGTTGGTGTGATGCCGCTGGCACTCAGCGATGGTGCCGGTGCTGCCAGCCGCAATGCGATTGGTACTGCGGTCATCGGTGGCATGATCGGGGGTACCGTATTGGCTATCTTCTTTGTACCGCTGTTCTTTTACACGGTACGCAGGATTTTCCCGGCTAAGTAAACAAAAAGCCCGAACCTATTATGGTTCGGGCTTTCTTTGCTTCTTTGCTCTACCCAGCGCTGACAATTAACGCTTGTCGTCCTTGTCAACCTCTTCGTATTCGCCTTCAATAGTTGTTGAATCCTGACTTTCTTGCTGACGTTGCTGCTGCTCCTGATACGACTTTTTGCTTTGTTCATATTGCGCTTTTGCCTGCTTGCGTATCTGCCACAACTGCTTGATCGCATGCCGACGTCTCCACAACACCGGGATCATCAGAATCATACCGATGATCAAGATAAAAAAGCCAAAGGTAACGGCTAACCCAACAAACACCAGTAAGAAAAAAAGACCTACTATTCGGGTGAACCAATTACCGCCGGGCCCACCGCCCGGCTGTCCCGGACCGCCTGAGCCCGAGGCACGGCCTTGATTCATTCGAATGTATATGGGTTTACCCCTGTGATTCATGATATCTCCTATTCCTGACGCTGGTCTTCGGTTGCTTTACGCGTCGCTTCAAATTCATTGCCGGGTGCCCATAGTGGCCAGTCACGAGAATTGGCCAGGTCGTAGCCTAATTCAAAAAAGGCCTGCAGATCTTGTTGCGCACCGCGTAAATCCCAATCGGGGTCGTATTCGTCGGCAGGCTTATGGTAAGCCTCGGCTACAAACTTTGCGCGTTGCTCCTGAGCCCATTCTTTACCCTTAATAATATGCTCATTACCGCCTTTAGCATACAGCATGGGCACGCCTTTTTGCGCCAGACTGAAATGGTCCGAGCGATAAAAAAAGCCGGCTTCGGGGGTGGGATTCGGTACCAGAAAACGCTCTTGTTTTTCGATGTAGGGTTTCAGGTACTGATCAATTTCGGAGTTACCATAGCCTATCACCACCATATCTTTAACCGGACCGTAGACATTCATCACGTCCATGTTGATACCGGCAACCGCCTGACTCAATGGCAGTAACGGGTTTTCCGCGTACCATTTTGAACCCAATAAACCACTTTCCTCTGCTCCTACGACAGCAAATAAGACCGAACGTTCCGGTTGTTTTTGCTCGGACATTTTTTCGGCAATCGCTAATAAGCCCGCTGTGCCTGACGCATTATCCTGTGCACCATTGTAAATAGGGTCATCCTCACGCACCGGATCGGTACCTAAGTGATCGTGATGCGCCATATAAATAACGTGCTCTTGCGGATGCTGACTGCCCTCAATATAACCGACCACGTTATAGGCACTTAAAAAATCAAATTTATTACTGATGGAAACGTTGGCCTGTATATCCAATGGCAGTGGCTCAAACTCATCGCTCAATGCCAATTCGCGGGCCTCGTCCACGGACATGTCCTGCTGCTCAAACAACTGTTCTGCGCTATCCAGGGTTAGCCAGCCTTCCAGCTTGGCACGGTGCATGTTGTTATTGTCTTTTTTTAAGTCGTAACGAACCGGCGAGCCGGAAGCCACCACACCCCAACCATAGCCTGCGGCGGGGGTTTCATGAATAATTAAGGCACCGGCAGCACCCTGACGGGCGGCTTCTTCGTATTTGTAGGTCCAGCGTCCATAATAGGTCATCGCATTGCCGGTAAACAGATCGGCATCCTGAGTTGCAAAACCGGGGTCATTAACAAACATAACAACGGTTTTGCCTTCGACATCCAGACCTTCATAGTCGTTCCAGTCATATTCCGGCGCAACAATCCCGTAGCCGACAAACACCATCTCGCTGTTCGCTAAATCAACCTGCTCGTTAACCTGCATAGACCAGCCCATCATATCGGTGCGGTAATCCATGGTTGGCGGGGCTTTGGCTCCGGTAAAGGTTAAATCACTGACCTTATACGGCATAATTTTAACCAACGGCACCGACTGACGGTAACTGCCAGTTTCTGTGTTATAGGGTTTAAGATCCCACTCGGCAAATAAGTCCTCAATGTAGGAAACGACTTTTTCTTCTCCGGCCGTTGACGGTTCCCGCCCTTCAAATTCATCGCTGGCGATGGTCTTTAAATAATCCTGATAATTAGGATTAAACTCACTGCCGACCAAATCCCCCGTAGCGGCCTGTGTCTGTTCACTGTCTTGCTGATCCGGGCTGCAGCCAACCAGCATAGTGGCTGCTATAGCCGTTAATGGTATCAACGCTTTCATGACAACTCCCTTTTATGGATACGGGTCTTATTCATTCATGTTACGGCAATCTTGCCCGGCACCGAGCTCAGCGGCAAGCCTTACCTGGTCGCCTATGCGCACGTCATGCTCGGCAAAAAAACCCGCATTCATTTCCAGCGCATATTGATAGGGTTTACCGGGAGCATAACTGCGACACTGTCTTGGATCCTCGCTAGCGCAGGGCAGCATGGTAAAGGTCTTAACTATTTCCATTTGCTGATTTAAGTACGCAATATCCAGCGGGATCAATGTTTGGTACATCCAGAAACCGGAATCGCCGGGCCGGACCTGTGGGTAACGAAACAACATGCCGGAATACTCCCCCAGCGATTGCCGCTGCATTAGCCCACGCGCGTGTTGCGCGGGAGTATCGGCTAATTCAACCTGTAAAGGGTGTTCCAGCTGGCCCAGACAAATGGTGGTGGTATCGTACTCCTGAGCCGCTGGCACTCGCCACTGTTGCGCCGCGGCTGCGCTGCTTAAGCCGAGCGCCAGGGTGACGGCTAGCGCCGTCACAACAGGACGGCGCGATTTGCTTACTGTTTGCTTCATAACAGAGCCTTTTGATTTTATGCCCGATAAGATGCCGGGCTAACCTTTAGATTCTGTCGTATCCACCCGCAAATCGCAACAATTTAGCCATTAACTGGAACAGGAAAGCTGTCCAGTCTGTTGTTCGGCCGCGGGTGGGGTTGCCCAGTTACTGTCCAGCCATTGCCGGTCAAAAGGCGTGGTTAATGCCTCCAGATAGTGTTTTAACGGCTCATCGTTATCGCTTTCTGCGGCCTCAATAACCTCGTGCAGATGGTGTGTCCGCAAAGTCACAACAGGATTGACCTGCCGCATCATGGTCAGATCGGGTTTGCCGTTAACGGCTTTTTTATAATCCTGCAGCCAGTCGCCGGCTACCTGAGTTAAGGCACTATCTTCACCGTCAGTAAGATAGCGCTCTAACTGAATAAAGCTGTGATTATAATCCAGCTGATGCTGCTGCAGCAGTTGCAGCCATTGTCCAATCAGGCGTTGCGAAACCCTTGACTCTGCTTTGTTCAGCCCCAGCCGTTGTTGCATTTGCGCTAAATAAGCCCGTTGAATGTAGGGTTCATAATCATCCAGCACGGCAGCAAAAGGGGCTACATCCATCGACAGGCTTAATGCTGTCTGTAAGCGTTGCAAATTCCACAGGCCAATGCCCGGTTGTTGTAAAAAGCCGTAACGCCCGGTTTGGTCCGTATGATTAAAGATTTTTTCCGGTTGATAGGTATCCAGCACAGCGTAGGGGCCGTAATCGAAAGTTTCGCCGACCAGACTCATGTTGTCTGTATTCATAACGCCGTGAATAAAGCCGTACGCCTGCCATAGTGCGATCATAACAGCGCTGTGCTCCATCACACGACGGAACTGCTGCGCTGCGCTGGCCCCGACCAGATCTGGCCAATGCCGCTCAATGACATAGTGCCAAAGCTGTTGTTGAGTGTTTTTTAAGTGGCGATAATAACAGTGTTCAAAGTGCCCGAAGCGGACATGCGTTGCCGCGGTGCGCAGCATCATCGCGCCCGGCTCCGGACGTTCGCGCTGCACCTGATCCTGACTGCTCAGTAACATTAAGGCGCGAGTGGTCGGAATACCCAGCGCGGCCATGGCTTCACTGGCTAAATATTCGCGTATGGATGACCGCAATACCGCCCGGCCATCACCACCGCGCCCATAAGGTGTGGGGCCTGCACCTTTTAAATGCAGATCCCGAAAGTCACCGTTCGGTGTTTTAATCTCGCCCAGCAGCAAGCCCCGGCCATCGCCTAAGTAGGGATTAAACTGACCAAATTGATGGCCTGCGTATTTTTGGGCCAGCGGACGCCAGTCCGGCGGTGTTTCTTTATTATTGATCTGCTCTAACAAATGTTGGGCGCCGCCGCTGCCGCCCAGCTGCTGCCATAACTCGGTGTTAAATAAGCGAACCTGTGACGGCCCCTTGATGCTGATCGGCTGCTCGGTAATGATATCAGCGAAGTGTTCTGCGTAATGGTTAACAAACTGTAAACTCATGGACTCTTATCCTACAGAGCGCTAAACTATTGAGCGCTCATTTTTAACAAGTAATGCCAATGAAATAAAGGCAAAAGGACGATTGCATGCAAATTGCAGCACTGCGCCGGGTTTCCGCAATTGGCGGGGGCCATGGTCTGGGCCGGGTTCTCTCAACACTTGCCTTCCTGAAAAACAGGCTGGTGGGTGTCGTTGCTACCACCGACAATGGGGGGGCCACTGGATTATTACGAGAGTCACACCATACCATTGCCTGGGGTGACATTAGAAATTGCCTGTCACAACTGGTCGAGCAGCCCCTGGCGGCCGATGTTCTGAATTATCGTTTTCATGGCGAAACCCCGTTATGCGGACATAATTTAGGCAATTTGCTGCTTTATACCCTGGACCAAGTCAGTGCACGGCCGATTGACGGTATTCAGCTGCTCAGCCGGCTGCTGAACGTTAACACACGGCTGCTGCCGATGTCGGAATGCCCGACCGACCTGATTGCGACAACCAATGAAGGCATTCAATGCCATGGTGAAATATTAATCGACAAACTGGAGCAGATGCCACAGGCGTTGCAATTGTCCGGCACCGCTCACGCGACGCCTGAGGCTGTGCGTCATCTGTATAACAGCGATTTGATCATTCTTGGGCCCGGCAGCTTTTTAACCTCGGTACTGCCACCTTTATTGGTTAAAGATATTGCTCAGGCAATTCGGCAGTCTCCTGGTAAAGTCATTTTTATTGACAACTTAGTGCATGAAGATGGCCCTGCCGGCCAGCTATCCCTGCACCAAAAACTGAACTTTTTAGCTCAGCATATCGGTGCCGACGTCATCGATCTGGTGCTCTCTAACCATGGTGATGGCCAGCTTGGCATACCCTGCATTGGCAATCTCAGCGCCGATAGCCAGGTGAGTTACCGGCACGACACGGATTCGCTGCTAAACCAGCTTAATTTTGCGGTCGGGGCACTGTTTAAAAAGCCCGCCTAACCGCCGTCAGCCGAAATCCGTGAAGCCACCGCACCGTGCTGATCACGATATTTAGCATCTTCCCGCTTATTATAGGGACGCTCACAGGGCCCACTTAAACGCTCAAAGCTGATGGCACCAATTTTCATGCCTGGCCGCAACGCCAGTGGCAGCTTGCCACTGTTGTAAAACTCCAGCACGATTTGCCCTGACCAGCCCGGATCAATTCGGTGTGCCGTAACATGCACCATTAATCCCAGCCGTGCCAATGAGGAACGACCATCCAGCCAGCCCACCATGTCCGCAGGTAAACGAATGGACTCATGGGTAACCGCTAAAGCAAACTCACCCGGGTGGATAAAAAACGCCTGATCGGTGCGAAGTTTGATTTCCTCACTCATGACTTCTTTTATGGCTTCTTCTATCGCCGCCCGTGAGCCGCTGATATCAATATAGGGGGCTGCGTGATCCTGCAACACTCTGAATTCGGCACCCAGATGAATGTCCAGAGTCACCCCGGAAATATTCTGCTTAGCAGGAGCCGGAGCAACACCGATAATGTCGTTTGCCAACGCCTGCTCAATTTCTTTGTCGTTTAACCGCATAGCTAGTTTACCTCAGCAAAAGATGCCCTTCAGTTTACACGTTTTTAACGCTTTGATGGTAGAGTTTAGCGGCTACCTGCGCTGCTGTTGAGCGCATCAGCTGGCTTAATTCATGCTGCGGCTGCTGTTGCAGCAGTGGCTGCTCGTTGTCCAGGCTCTCACGCAAAGCTGTGGTCAGCGGCCATTGGCCCAGCAAGCTGGTATCGTGTTTGGCTGCCATGTCTTTACCTCCCTGCTGACCAAAAATGGCTTCTTTTTCGCCACAGTGAGTGCATTGGTAAAAGCTCATGTTTTCCAGCACACCCAGCAGCGGAATGTTCAGCTTTTCGAACATAGCGATACCTTTTTCTGCATCACGTAAGGCTACCGTTTGCGGTGTGGTTACTACAATCGCCCCGGTTATCGGTAGTTTTTGTGCCATGGTCAACTGAATGTCGCCGGTGCCCGGTGGCATATCAACAATCAGATAATCCAGCGCCGGCCAGGCGGTATCACTGTACAACTGTTGCAAAGCACCGCTGGCTACCGGACCACGCCAAATGGTGGCGTCATCATCATCGACTAGATAGCCCAGCGAGTTAACATATAAGCCGAAACGTTGTAACGGCAACATTTTATTGCGCTCATTAACTTGTGGTTGATGTTCGCCGCGGCCCAGCATGGTCGGTATCGACGGACCATAAATATCCGCGTCCAGCAGCCCTACTTTGGCACCCAACTGCTGCAACGCCAGGGCCAGAGATACGCTGACCGATGATTTACCAACCCCACCTTTGCCGGATGAAACGACAATCACGTTACCGGTGGTCAACGGCAGTTCCGGTTGCGAATTCGGTAGCTTTTTAACCTGATAATCCACTTGCCACTGACACGAATTCAGTTGCGGATCCGCCATCAGTAATTGCCTTACCGCCTCACAATCGGTGGCAAAGGGTAACGTCAGTTGGCAACCGCCCTGTTCATCCGTACTGACCCAACCCGCATCGATTCCTGTCGGGAGGTAAGGCAACCGGGGTTGCTGCAAGGCTTGTTGCCAGGCGCTATTTTTTTCTGAAAACTGTGACATCAGCCACCTCTTGGCTCTGTGTATCATATCGTTCCTATGCTAATATTTAGCCTTAATTAGATACTAACATTGATGGAAGCAGATTTTCGCATGAGCCATACCGAACGTAAAATTTTGGTGACCAACGCCTTACCCTATGCTAACGGGCCAATTCACATTGGACACTTACTGGGTTACATCCAGGCCGACATCTGGGTTCGCTTTCAAAAGCTGCGCGGCAACCAGTGCCACTACATGTGCGCCGATGACGCCCACGGCACCCCCATCATGTTAAAGGCGCAGCAGCTGGGCATATCTCCTGAACAAATGATCCAGGATATGCAGCAAGCTCATGAGCAGGATTTTGCCGGGTTTCATATTGCCTTTGATCATTACTACACTACCCACAGTGTCGAAAACCGCGAGCTGGCCGAAACCATTTACAACCGATTGGACCAGGCCGGCCACATAAAAACAGAGGTGATCGAGCAACTTTACGATCCGCAGAAACAAATGTTCCTGCCCGATCGGTTTGTCAAAGGCGAATGCCCGGATTGTGGCGCGGCCGAGCAGTACGGTGATAATTGTGACGTCTGCGGAGCAACTTATGCACCAACGGACCTGAAGAACCCCAGTTCGGTTGTTTCTGGTGCACCACCCGAACTGCGTCAATCCGAACATTACTTTTTTGATTTGCCGGCATTTGGCGAGATGTTGAAAAGCTGGACCCACTCCGGTTCACTGCAAAGCGAAATGGCCAACAAGCTGAATGAATGGTTTGAGCAAGGCCTGCAGCGCTGGGATATTTCCCGCGATGCGCCCTATTTTGGTTTTAAAATTCCCGGCACCGAAGACAAGTATTTCTACGTTTGGCTGGACGCCCCGATTGGCTACATGAGCAGCTTTAAGCATTATTGTGATAGCACCGGCAACGCCAACTGGGACGAGTACTGGCAGCCTGACAGTGAAGCCGAGGTCTACCACTTTATTGGCAAAGACATCATTTACTTTCACAGCCTGTTTTGGCCGGCTATGTTAAAAGGTGCTAACTTCCGTCAGCCAACCAATGTCTGGGCACACGGATTTATTACCGTCAACGGCACCAAAATGTCCAAATCTAAGGGCACCTTCATAAAAGCAGCAACCTACCTGGACCATTTAAATCCGGAATATTTGCGCTATTACTTTGCCGCGAAACTGACCCGCCGTATAGACGACCTGGATCTGAATTTAACAGACTTTGCGCAACGGGTTAACTCCGATTTGATCGGTAAAGTGATTAATATTGCCAGCCGCTGTGCCGGCTTTATCAGCAAACGATTTGATGGCCGACTGTCCGGTGACATTGCCGATTCATCACTGCTGGAGTATTTTCAAAAGGCCGGTGACCAAATTGCCGAGTACTACGAACAGCGAGAATTTTCAAAGGCCATGCGCGACATTATGGCGTTAGCTGATTTGGCTAATCAGTATATTGCGGATAAAGAACCCTGGCAGCTGATTAAACAGCCGGGTTACGAAAACGAAGTACATGATATTTGTTCGCTGGGTATTAACTTATTCCGCCAGTTAATGATTTACCTGACGCCGGTGGTACCCGAGCTATCCAAGGCGGTACAACACTTCCTGAACGATTCATTTACCTGGGAAAGTCACCGCACTGCACTGACTAACCATCCGATTAATAAATTTAAAGCGTTGATGCAGCGCATTGAAATGGATGATATTAACGCGATGCTCGAATCAGCTAAAAAAGAACAAGCGCCAGAGGCTGCAGAACCCAAGCCGCAGGCACAGCAGCAAGTAGCTAATGATGAATTAACAAAAGAGCCGATAGCCGAGCAGATTGATTTTGATGACTTTGCCAAAGTCGACTTGCGGGTGGTTCAAATCATTAACGCTGAGGCTGTTGAAGGGGCCGACAAGCTGCTGAAACTAACGCTTGATTTAGGGGGTGAGCAGCGCCAGGTATTCGCCGGTATTAAAGCGGCTTATCAGCCTGAACAGTTAATTGGCCAGCTGACAGTGATGGTTGCTAATCTAGCACCGCGTAAAATGCGCTTTGGCGTATCTGAGGGTATGGTACTGGCTGCCGGACCCGGTAAAGAGGAAATCTATATTCTTAATCCGCACGAGGGCGCGAAGCCGGGCATGCGAATTATGTAGTGGCTACAACATCTTCGTGATGTGACAGCCTACTTGATGATCGCCATTGTCCAGGCGTTGGCTCCGAACCACTTCGGCCAGCGCTTTCAATGGCGGCACTTGCCCACCAGACTTAACGTAAATGACGACCTGCTGACTCTCTGTTAAGGGTTGCTGAATTTGCAGTGACGCACCCGTCGCACTGAGATCCAGACATACCGCGTCAATAATCTGCTCGTGTTGGCCGCTACCAGCGACAATTTTGGCATCGGCATTTACCGACATGCGCATAAAATTTCGATTCTCATCGTTGCCCAGCATAATCAATTCCTTTTTTTAAATTGACCCTTCAGTTTTAGCACGCACCGGCCGATAAAAAAACAGAATAAATGTTAAGGATGAGCCATGCCCAGCAATTTTTATTACAATAACAATACTGTTACGGCAAAATTTGCCATCGGCCAACTGGTTACTCATGCACTGTACGGCTATCGCGGCGTCATTATTGACGCGGACCCAGCCTTCAATCTGTCGGATGACTGGTATCAGCGTATGGCGACGACTCGGCCGGCTAAAAATCAGCCCTGGTATCATGTGCTGGTTAATAATTCGTCGATTCAGACTTATGTCTGCGAGGCCAGTCTGGACCCTGATTTTTCCGAGCAGGAAATTCAGCACCCAATGGTTAATCTGCTGTTTAAAAGCAAAGATCACGGCCATTATGTTTTAGCGGATAAAGCCAACTGAACGATTGCCGGCAGCGCCGCTGTTCAGTAATATGGGGAAAACTCAAAGCTGAAGGAAAGGCTATGTCGGAAGAAACCTTGTTTACCCAGATCATTAACCGTGACATTCCAGCAGACATCGTTTACGAAGACGATGATGCTCTGGCGTTTAAAGACATTAACCCGCAGGCGCCGGTACACCTGTTAATTATTCCTAAAAAACCCATAGCAACCATTAATGACATCACCGATGAAGATGCCTCAATCGTCGGGCATTTGTATGTGGTGGCAGGTAAATTAGCTGTTCAACATGGCTTTGCCGAAGACGGCTATCGCTGTGTTATGAACTGTAATGAGCACGGTGGGCAATCGGTTTATCATATTCATTTGCATTTACTGGCAGGCCAGCCCTTGGGCTGGCCCCCTTATCCGGACAATGCGAAGCAGGCTTAAGGTCGAAAGCGTGGGTCGAGAATTCGATCCACGCGCCACCCGTTATCTTCCCGAACAACAACCACATCGCGGCTATCCTTAACCTGTTCACCATTTATAAAACCTTCAAAAATCACCGTAGCACGAATTTCATCGGTTTGATTTAAATACGGAGCCAGAGAGTCGGCCTCAACCCAAAGCTCTACCTCATCATAACGACGATTGAGTACGTACTTCTGAACCCCTTGAGATGTCGCATAATGCTCGATCAGACCCTGCATTCGCTCTGAGGCAAAACGTTTGGCTTTATTCGGGTCACCGGCGTCATAAATTGACTGATAAAACATCTCAATGGTCTGTATTTCCGGTCGATCTTCTGCCTTTCCGTCACCAAAACCCCGATCGGGCTCTTCGCATGCGGTTAACATCAGCGTGAGCAAACAACAACATAGATAACGAGTTAACAACAACACTTAATCCCCTTTTACCTGGCCTTCACGACGAGGGTCTGCTCCACCGGTGAGACTGCCATCACCATTTACTGTAATGCCATGCAGGCCACTGTTTAAATCGAGCACTTTGATCTTATGCCCTCTGGCCTTTAAGGCGTCGGCGTACTGTACCACAGAGGTACCTTTTTCCAGTGATGTATAATCGTTGCGATGGGTCACATGGCCTAAATTTATTGCCTGCTGCATATCCAATTGCCAGTCCAGCAAACCAACCAGCGTTTGTGTCACATAATTAATGATACGGCTGCCACCCGGCGAGCCCAGCGCATGGACAACGCCGTCGCCCTGCTCGTTCAACACGATTGTTGGCGCCATAGAGCTGCGTGGCCGTTTGCCTGGCTGCACCCGATTGGCGATTTTAACCGAGCCGTCCATAGGTACTAATGAAAAGTCCGTCAGTTGATTGTTCAATAAAAAACCACTGGTCATCACTGACGAACCAAAACCCATCTCGATACTGGTAGTCATTGAAACCACGTTCCCCTGGTTATCAACTATCGTAATATGTGACGTATTGGGCATTTCATAGGCGACATCCTGCTGTGCTTCAGGCATTAAATACAGCCCCGGCTTAGCCTTACCCATATCGTCCCGGGTAATTAAATCAGCCCGCTGACTCAGGTACTCGTCGTCCAGCATAGCGGACACCGGCACATCAACGAAATCAGGATCAGCAATCCATTGATTACGATCGGCGTAAGCCATTCGTG
This sequence comes from Pseudomonadota bacterium, assembly GCA_051745735.1. Lineage (GTDB taxonomy): Bacteria > Pseudomonadota > Gammaproteobacteria > Enterobacterales > Alteromonadaceae > Idiomarina. The sequence goes on along the minus strand of JBNJEJ010000018.1, from coordinate 11,285 downwards.
AGGCCTGGGTAAATAAATGAGTGGCCTGCTGACCGTTAACCGGCAGCTCACTGAGCTCATAATTGGCCAGCACACCCAGTGTCTGTAGTGTAGTCAGTCCGCCCGAGCTTGGCGGCCCCATGCCACACACCTGATATTGCCGGTAGTCGTCACAGACCGGTTGGCGCAGTTTTGCCTGATAATTAGCGAGATCCTGCAGGCTCAGCACTCCGGGTGCTATTGCACTGTTGTTAACGGCATCAACGATTTGCTGGGCAATGGGCCCCTGATAAAACGCATCGGCACCCTGCTCTGCAATAAGCTGCAAACTGTCGGCATAGGCTGGGTTTTTCAATTGCTCTCCAGCTGCCAGAGGTTCTCCGTCAGGGAAAAAATAAGCGGCACTTGCCGGCAATTTTTTAACCCCGGGATTGATCTCCAGCTCGACTAATTTAGCTAATCGCGGAGAAACCGCAAAACCCTGTTCAGCCATTTCTATGGCAGGTTCAAATAACCGTTGCCAGTCGGTTTTACCCCATTTTTTATGAGCCAGTTCCAGCCCTCTTAATAAACCCGGGGTACCGACAGAGCGTCCGCCGACGACCGCATCAATCCAGGCCGGTGGATTACCTTGTTGGTCAAGAAATAAAGCTTCGGTGGCTGCCACCGGAGCCGTTTCGCGGGCGTCAATGGTGTATAACTTTTGCTCCTGTTGATGCCAGTACAGTATAAAAGCACCGCCGCCAATACCGGATGACTGAGGCTCGGTTAAACCCAGCATCATTTGCACGGCTATGGCCGCATCAACCGCTGTACCTCCTTCTTTAAGTACCTGATAACCCGCTTCTACGGCATGCGGATTGGCTGCCGAAACCATAAAGTCTTGCGTCGTAACCGCTTTTTTTGCGACGTAACCCGTGGCTGCTTCGGGCTCACGAACTTCGCTTGTTTGTTGCTCTGGTGAAGTGCTTTGCCCGCCGCAGCCGCTGATGAACGCCGCCAATGACAAAGCCAGTAAGCTCTTACCGGTAAACAATCCTTGCAGACCCTGCTGTTTTATTAAAAAATTCATTAGACCTCTTTTGCTTTAAGCGATTTTCGGCCTATCATACGAAGCCAATATATCCTGTGCAAATTAAAAACACCTTATGCAAAAACTTCAACATTACAGTGTCGGTTTCGTATTACTTGTGGCCATAATGGCAGTCTTACAATTAGTACCTGAATGGCACGCCGGACTAACCTACCACAGCAGCAGAGCCTTTACCGAGGGCTGGCCGTTACTTACCGCGCATTTTGTTCATCTTAGCTGGTCCCATGCGCTGTTTAACTTTGCCGGTTTGCTGGTGATTGTTCTTGTCTGGCGTCATCTGTTCACCACCCGCTGGCTGATAAACGCCGTTTTAATCAGCGCGGTATGCACCAGCCTGTTATTGCTGTTGCTGCCCTGGGATATCCAGTTTGTCGGTCTATCGGGTGTTTTGCATGGGCTGTTGCTGTACGGCCTGCTTAAAGACAGCCGCCAACAGCGTTGGCTATTGCTTGCTGTTGCTGCGCTGGTGATAAAAGTTATCGCCGAACTTTTAGGCTGGCAACCCGCCCATTTTGTTGGCAATGATGTGGCTTATATTCATGCGGCAGGTTTGCTCAGCGGTTTAGTGCTGCTAAAACTGGAACAGCGCCGGGTAAGCGACGCTGTGCCAGATACGCTCAAACAGAGCGACCGTGATCGTTAAAATAGCTTACTTTAAGTTCTCTTCAAACAAACTGAAGATGCGGCGATATTCGTTTAACCAGCTTTCCGGCTGCCGGAAACCGTGTGGCTCTACCGGATAAATTGCGGTTTCCCAGTCGGTTTTCTTCAACTCGATTAAACGTTGTACAAGCCGCACACTGTCCTGAAAGAAGACGTTATCGTCAACCATCGGTGAGTTAATCAGTAAGGCATCCTGCAGGCCTTCGGCAAAATATATGGGCGAACTTTGCCGATAAGCAATGGCGTCATCCTGCGGCAGATTAAGAATGTTTGAGGTATAGCCAACATTATAATGTGCCCAGTCGGTGACCGGACGCAACGCTGCCCCCGCTTCAAACAAACCCGGTTCGTTAAACAAGGCCATAAAGGTCAGGAAACCGCCATAGGATCCACCATAAGTACCCAGACGATCAGTATCCACATTCAGCTCTGTTTCAAGATAGTTGGTGACATCGATCAGATCTTCAACTTCAGGTGTCCCCATTTGCCGATAAATGGCAGTACGCCAGTCACGGCCATAACCCTTAGACCCACGGTAATCCAAGTCGGCAACCACATAACCGTGCTTGTTTAACAAGCTATGAAACATAAACTCACGAAAATAACCTGACCAACCCAAATGGGCATTCTGCAGATAACCAGCACCGTGAATAAAAACCACCGCCGGGTATTCGTCTGCACGATCGGCATTAAAACCTTCGGGCGTATAAATCCGACTGTAAATGGGCTCGTCGACATGAGAAGACGGAACGCCGACAACGTCCGGCGCGGTCCAGTCGATGCTGAGGAATTTTTCCGAAACCGTGAAGGTTACCTGTTCCGGCGCATCACCCGGCTGTGTCCTTTTATGATAAAGCTCCGGTGGCATCAAAGGGGTTGAATGAGTCAGGATCAATTGGTCATCATCGGGGCTCAGTTGAAAAGCTGTCATGCCGCCCATATCCGTTAACGCCTCTGGGCCACTGTTACCATCGGTTTTGACTCGGTAGACTTCATAAATCCCCGGATGGTCAATGTTAGCCTGAAAGTACAGATGTTCAGCATCGCTGCTCAGTTCGGCAGTCTCTACAACGTACTCACCGTCGGTCAGCTGCCGGGTGTCACCGCCCAACGGCTTAACGTACAGATGAGAATAACCATCCGCTTCGGACATAAACCACAGGGCACTGTCGTTCAGCCAGCCAAACTCATTGTGGGTGTAGTTAATCCAGGCATCATCGTGCAAACGATCCTGGGACACCAGTTTTTTAGCGGCAAAATCAACCGTCGCAATCCAGCGATCTTTGTTATCCCACGCTTCCAGCATTACGGCCAGCTCGGTACCTTTGTCGTTCCACTGAATGGCGCCGTTTTCCCAACCCCAGTCTGCCATCAAATGGATGGCCCGCGGCTGTTGTTCAGATTGATACTGTTCGCCACGCGCTTTGTGGTTCTCACGTTTAACCGCGGCCAGCACGTCTGCGTTCCAGCCGGGCAAGGTATTGTAAGTCAGCGTGGTATCAGTGTGGTTATCCAGATCGAGTATCACCAGTTGCTGTTCGTTCGGCTCAGCGTCAGCAACACGACGGCGAACCTGTTCACTGCTGACACGGCCGTTTTCGTTGATGTAATTGGGCATGATATCGCCGTCTTCACGCCACTTTTGCGGCTCGCTGATGGCGGCAATAATTTTGTCACCTTGCGGGGATAAACGCGCCTGCACTAATTCTTTTGATTTATCCAGATAAAATGGTTTAGGAGCTAACGTCGGGTTTTGCGCCTGTAGCTGTTGTTCACGCTCAAATTTTTGTTGCGCTGCCTTGCGTTCTTTTTGCACAAACTTGATAAGCTGCTGCTCTTCGCGCGCCAGATAGTCCTCTGGCTCTTCGTTCGCTTTGGGTGCTTCAGCAAATTTGATAGAAGCCACTTGTCGGGTATAGCCGGTATTAACATCAACCACATAAAAGTCATTACCTTGCTGATAACTTAAGCTGCCGTCGGCCATTGCCTGCAGGTTATGTTGACGCGCCTGGTCGCGGCTCATTTGCTTAACGCTGTTATCAGAAAACAGCACAAAAACGTTACCTTCAAAGGTGTAAGCCAGCCAGTTACCGGCAACTGAGCGCTCTTTTTCGTCGGCAACATACAAGTGATAATCCGATAACGGCACGCGCTGTGGCTCACCCTGTGCGTTTTTTAACACCATCAAATCGCGAAGGTCACTGCCTTCACGTTTTTGCTGGAACAGAATATGTTGTCCGTCGAAACTCCAGAACGCGTTTTCCGGAAACCGGCCCATCCAGTCCGGATCGGCCATGATTTGTTCCATTGTCAATTCAGCAGTGCCTTGGGCAGTGTCCAATGGGTCGGCACTGATGGTCTGCACCTGAGTTGACTGATTGTTAGTGGTATTTTGTGCGGGGCTTGTTGATGTACAGGAGGCGGTCACTAATGCCGCCCCTATTGCAATCACTAAACGTGACTTCACCATGTTGTTATTCCTTATTGTGCGTCTGGCTGATTTTCCGGGCGTGCTTGCTGCACGGCATCTAACTGCTGTAAGCGTTCGTTAACCGCTACCAGCGTAGGGTAATCGTCTAACGCTACCTTAAAGCGTTGGGCGTTGTATACCTGCGGCAGCAGGCAAACATCCGCTAATGTTACCGAATCCCCATAACAATAATCACCCGCAGTTTCGGTCAGTCGCTGTTCAAACGCGGTGAAACTGTTCGTGATCCAGTGATGGATCCAAGCGTTGCGCTGATCATCGGAGCAATTAAGGGTACCGGTCAGATACTGTAAAACGCGCAAATTGGTAATGGGTTGCAGTTCGCAGGCAAGATCATACGCCAGCGCCCGCGCTTTGGCCCGATCGGTGGCCGCTGACGGCAACAAGGGATACTGAGCATAACGCTCATCAAGATATTCGATAATGGCCAGGGACTGATTCAGCGTAACATCGTCATCAACCAGGGTTGGCACCAGCCCCGCTGGATTTAATTGGCGATATTCAGGGGTGTGCTGTTGGCCACCGTCTTTGACTAAATGTACCGGGCAGTAATCAAATTCCAGGTGCTTTAGATGCAGCGCCAGGCGGGCACGAAAACTGGCGCTTGAGCGCCAGTATCCATACAGTTTCATCATAAGGCCGGGCCTTTGTATTCAACCACTTTTTGATCAATGGCACCGAATATAGACTGTCCGGCGTCATCTTTCATTTCCATGTGAATGGTATCGCCAAACTGCATAAATTCAGTCGCTGGTTTACCGTCACGGATGGTTTCGATCATGCGTACTTCGGCAATGCAGCTGTAGCCGACACCACCTTCGGCAATCGAGGTACCGTGCTCGGTGCCTTGTTTATTGGATACCGTGCCTGAACCGATAATCGCACCGGCACCCAGATTGCGGGTTTTCGCGGCGTGCGCCACCAACTGGCCGAAGTCAAACGTCATGTCGTCGCCGGCATTCGGTTTACCAAACGGCTTGCCGTTATACTCTGATAGCAATGGCAGATGAACTTTATTGTCCTGCCAGGCTGATCCCAGCTCATCGGGCGTTACCGCCACCGGAGAGAACGCCGAGGATGGCTTGCTCTGGAAAAACCCAAAGCCTTTACCCAATTCACCGGGGATCAGTCCACGCAGGGATACGTCATTGACCAACATCAGCAGTTTAATGTGCTTACCGCCGGTTTCAGCATCGACGCCCATCGGCACATCGTCAGTTACGACCGCGACTTCGCCTTCAAAGTCGATGCCCCATTCGGTGGTGGCCATCTGAATTTCGTCGTGCGGACCTAAAAAGTCATCAGAGCCACCCTGATACATGAGCGGATCTTCCCAAAAGCTGGCTGGTATTTCAGCGCCACGGGCCCGGCGCACGAGCTCTACATGATTCACATAAGCACTGCCATCGGCCCATTGGTAAGCGCGCGGCAACGGTGATTCACACATAACTTGCTCGAAGGTAACCTCGCCGTCCACAGAACCCTGGTTCAGTTGCTGGTAAACGTCGTTTAATGAGTGTTCGGTTTGATCCCAGTTATCGATGGCTTCCTGCATACAGGAAGCAATTGCCGGTACCGCAATTGCGCGGGTCAAATCTTTACTGACAACCATCAGCTGGCCGTCTCGAGTTCCGTTTCGATAAGTCGCTAGTTTCATAAATTAGTTTTTCTCCTGCCAACTGTAAACGTATTCGGGATTTTCCACCGCCGAAGCCGCGTCACTGATTTCCAGTGCGTCACGGGTATCCAGCATCACAGCAACTTCGTCAGTGAATTTCTTTTTGTGTTCGCGTCCGGCCTGAAACGCTTTTGGGTGCGGCCCGTGTGTAAAGCCAGCCGGATGAAAGGTTACCATACCCTTATCGATATTATCACGACTGAAAAAATCACCTTCGTGGTAAAACAGCACTTCATCGTAATCGTCATTGTTGTGATAAAAGGGTACCTTTAATGCCCCAGGATCCGACTCAATTGGCCGCGGCACAAAAGTACAAACCACAAAGCGGTCGGCGACAAAGGTACTGTGCGCCGATGGCGGCAAGTGATAACGATGGCTCATCAACGGGCGAATATCGCGCCAATTAAGGCGCACCGGTGCCAGATCGCCATGCCAGCCAACCGCGTCCAGCGGATTAAAGGGATAGCTGATGATGCTGATCTGCTGGTGCCGTTTGACATAAACCTGCCAGTCAGACTCGCTGTATTGTTGTTTAAACTGATCATCGATAGCCGGACAATCAAGAACTGCCGGGTCGAATATGGCGTGGTTGCCGACCAGCCCTTTTTCCGGCAGCTGATAAGAGCCATTGGTGGCCTCAATCATCAGCAACTGCATAGAGCTATCCGGCTCTAAACGCCAATTGGTTGAACGGGGCAATAAAAAGTAGTCGCCCTTGACCAGATGAATGTGACCATAATCGCAAAATAAGTCACCGCTGCCTTCGTGAACGAATAATAAATCGTCGCCGTCCGCATTGCGGACTAAATACGGCATGTTGTCGTTGCAGTGCCAGATGCGAAATTTACAGTTGCTGTTTGACAACAAGTTGGGCGTTACCCAAGGATTTTCCGATGCTTGCCCGGTCAGCTGATTAAAGTCAAAAGCACGGGGCTTGAGCGCCCCCTGCCAGTCTGACCAACCCGTTGGGGCATGCTGATGATGGAAATGCGTTGCTGGCCCAAAAAATCCACTGCGGCCCGCTTCCCGCTCATAAATGGCCTGTTCCGGAAAATCAGCGTGAGCCTGCCGTGACGACGTGCCCTCCTGTTTCGGAAAACTGATCCATTTACGCATCGCTCAACACTCCACGGCGTATTTGATCTTCTTCGATGCTTTCAAACAGCGCTTTAAAGTTACCCTCGCCAAAGCCTTCGTTACCTTTACGCTGAATGATTTCAAAGAAGACCGGACCAATAACCGTCTGCGTGAAAATTTGCAGTAAGATGCCGTCTTTCATTGGCGCACCGTCGATTAATATGCGTTGCTCGCGCAGCGCCTCGACATCTTCGTCGTGACCTTCGACACGATCGTTTATTTTCTCGTAATAGGTTTCCGGAGTATCCATAAACTCCATACCAATAGAACGTAAATCACGGACCGTCTTGTAGATATCATCACTGGTCAGGGCGATGTGCTGAATCCCCTCACCTTTGTATTCACGTAAGTATTCTTCAATTTGCGACTTATCGTCATGAGATTCATTAATCGGAATGCGGATTTTACCGCACGGGGCGGTCATCGCCCGGCTCAGTAATCCCGTTAATTTGCCCTCGATATCGAAGTAGCGGATTTCGCGAAAGTTACCAATGCGCTCATAAAATCCAGCCCAGGTATCCATGTTGCCGCGGAATACGTTGTGAGTCAGGTGATCAATTTCATGCAACCCGGCCGCGTGTGAATCCATCTGAGTTTGCCAGTTGTCATAAAAGTCAAAGTGCTGCTGATAAACCGCGTTATCCTGATAGTTATCAATAAAGTACAAGACACTGGCGCCAATACCGTAAACAGCCTTGGCATCGTTAATCACTCCCTGATCCGTCGCGAATGCTTTAGCACCATTAGCCAGCGCATGATTGATTGCCTGCTCAGCGTCGGCGACCCGCCACGCCATACCGCAGACACTTGGCCCATGTTCCTTAGCAAAAGCTTCGGCCTGACCGCCCGGTTCGGCGTTGATGATAAAGTTAATGTCGTTCTGCTTGTAAAGCCATGCCTGCTTATTTTTATGCTGGGCAACTTCGGTAAAACCCAATTTATCAAATAAATCTTTTAACGCCGCCAGACCCTTTTCATCGGGCGCTGTATATTCAACAAATTCAAAACCATCGGTATTGAGTGGGTTCGTCATTACGTCTGTCATAAAAAATTCCTTGCGATTGCATTATTAATTTTGTTGTAGACCTGATCACTTTAGGAGTTTGAACAGACCTTGACGAGTTGATCGCTAAAACTCGGTTCGACTGCCGATTGTTGCCGATTGTAAACTTGCCCTTACAAAACAAAAAAGGCCTGGCAGAGTATTGCCAGACCTTTTGTAGAGCGCTGCGCCTTGTAAATAAAAAATTACAAGGCAATACTTTTGTCCGTTAATGTTTACGCATTACGTTTGCGCTGCTTACCGATGCTGTGCTCTCTTAACTTATTAGCAACTGCTGTGTGCGATAGCCCCAGACGTTTTGCTAACTGTCGGGTGCTTGGAAAGCTTGGGTACAAATGTTTTAAAATGGACGCTTCAAATTGGCGTACTGCCTCATCAAGCGAAATTTGCTCAATATCGATAGCCAGCGGCTCGTTCTGTTGCTGCAGTTGCGGTAACTGAATGTCAGTCGGCTCCAGTACGTCGCCCTCAAGCATCGACACCGAGCGAAAGACGGTGTTTTCCAGCTGCCGAATATTGCCCGGCCACTGATAGCGCCGCAACTTTTCGCGACAGGCCCGACCTAATTTGACCTGGCTGCGCCCCAGGGTTTTGCAGGCCGCAGCAATAAAATATTCAGCTAATAAGAAAATATCGTTGCCGCGCTCGCGCAACGGCGGCAAGGTTAAGCTCAAGACATTAAGACGGTAATACAGGTCTTCCCTGAATGCGCCCTGCTCGACCAGCTCATAGAGCGAGTTCTGAGCGGTACAAATAATGCGCACATCGACACTGACTTCGTGTTCTTCGCCAATACGACGGAAAACACCGTCTTCTAAAAAGCGCAGCAGTTTCGCCTGCAGGCTGATCGACATCTCTCCAACCGAATCCAGCAGCACGGTGCCACCAGCTGCCTGCTCAAGAATGCCGATTTTACGCTGGCTGTGTTCGCTGAGGCTGCCCTCACTGTGGCCAAACAGTTCGCTTTCTGCCACGTTATCGGGTAACGCCGCACAATTAATGGCAAGAAATGGCCGGTCATAGCGGGCGCTGGCAAAATGACAGGCTTTAGCCAGTAACTCTTTGCCGACGCCTGTTTCGCCCTCTATCAGCAGCGGTGCGTCGAGCTCTGCCATGCGTTGAGCGTCTTTCAGAATCCGTTTTAACGTAGCCTGTTCGGTTAAGATACTGTCAAACGCCGAGGCGTTATCCGTATGATGCCATTGCGCTGTAATCGGCTCAGTTTTGCACGTAACCACCGCACCGGCAAAGCTTTTTAAACCTTCTTCAGCGGATACCCAAATCGGCAATAATTGAGCATGATACTCTGACGCGCCTATGTTAACCGATTCGTAAATCGGTTCTTTCGGCTCTTTATCCAGCCAACGTAAGATCGAAAAACCCTGTACGAATTGATTAATCGCCTCACCTTTCAGGGGCTGCTGGTTACCGGCTAACAATCTCGCACCGGCATCGTTGATGATGTCGATACGACCTTTCGAGTCTATGGACAGTACCGGGTCCGGCAGCGTACTGAGCAATAAATCAAACTCAAAATGCTCCCGTTCAAAGGGCATGTACGGAATCGTTTTAACGTCTTTGACGTTGGGGATCCGGCGTATTTGAGGCATTAAATGGCTAAAATCTTCAAACGCCAGCTGTGGAAAGTTAAGAAAAATCTTACCCACTGGATCAACCTCGATACCGCGCAGGTCGATTTCGTGATCACGTAAAATTTGTAGTATGTCCTGGCAAATGCCCAACCGATCATCGCAGCTGATTTCAAGTCTCATAAGTCCCGTTTTGACCTTGGCTAATGACTTTTGTAAAGTAAATAATACAGTAAAAGCGCTGCGATACATAGAAAAAACCCCAGCATTCGGCTGGGGTTTTTATCCGTTGGTCGTGTCGGGGCTGGCTTACTCGTCGAAGACCTTATCGGTTTTAGCTGCCATGATAAAATCGTTGCGGTGCAGACCATCGATAGCGTGGGTCCACCAGGTCACCGTCGTTTTACCCCATTCGGTGGTAATTTCAGGGTGATGTTGCTCAGACTCAGCTAATTCACCAACCCGATTGGTGAACGACAACGCATGTCGAAAGTTTTTAAATTTGTACGTGCGCTTCAGCTTATGCACGCCGTCTTCCGTTACCGTATTCCACTGCGGAATGTCCTGCATCAGTTCTTTCATTTCATCGTTGGTTACTTTCGGTACGTCACCCTGACAGGGTTCGCATTTTTCACTGTCTAACGACATAAACTGCTCCTTATTGTATCCAGCGCATCAGTGTTGCTTAAGTAAAATGGCTCAGCAACACCTACTACGCAACATCGGTTTTTGGTTTTGGTGGAAACTTGGCTTCAAACAGCCCCAGTTCCATAGCGTGTTCGACCAGCGACATGATATCCATATCGGCTATCTCGTAAAGTTCGTCGACACTTGAAATAGTGTAGTAGACCGGCTGAATGATATCGATGCGATAAGGGGTACGCAGCGCGTCTAATGCCTTTAACGGCTTACGCTCTGGCTTATCACTGTTCACTGCATATTCTGTTTCTGCCGGCGATGACAAAATACCGCCACCGTATATTTTTAAACCATCGGCTGTTTTCATTAAACCAAACTCAACGGTAAACCAGTACAAACGGGCCAGATAAACACGCTGTTTGGGTGTCGCAGCATAACCCAGCTTGCCGTATTGGTGAGTAAAATGAGCAAATGCCGGATTCGTTAATAAGGGACAATGACCAAAAATTTCATGAAAAATATCCGGTTCCTGCAGATAGTCGAACTCCTCGCGACTGCGAATAAAAGTCGCTACCGGAAACTGTTTGTTCGCCAGCAGCCGGAAAAACTCGTCAAAGGGAATCAGTGCCGGAACGGCGGCGACCTGCCAACCGGTTTCGCGTTCCAGTACCTGATTAATTTCATCCAATTGGGGTAACCGGTCTTTAGGTAAATCTAACAGCTCGAGACCTTTCATATATTCGTCACAAGCTTTACCCGGAATGCATTTTAACTGTCGCTCGACCAGATCGTGCCAAATGGCATTTTCTTCATCGCTCCAGTGAATAACACCCTCAGCGTCCGGCTGCCTAGATACATATTGACTCTGTTTACCCATACTGTCCTCTTAGTTATTTTAGTTAACAGTTGTTAATGGTTAGAGTGCATCGGAGCAGGGTGAATTAGCAATAATCAGT
>JBNJEJ010000017.1:0-48687 GCA_051745735.1 Pseudomonadota bacterium | reverse complement strand
CTCGAATACATCAGCGCCAGTGAGGTTATTTGTCAGGCTTTGCTGGCAAAAAAAGGCGCCATTGCTTTTTTTATCGGTACCGCTGAAGCGTTAGAACAAGCCAACTGGAAAGCCGTATCTCGGGCGGCTAATAAACTTAAACTGGATGACCAAAAAGTCATGCAGTTGTACCATGATGCCGTTAATTGGACCATCAACCTGCACAGCTAACGGTCCCGGAGGCCTCAATGCACCAACCGCACTTATGGCTTGAACGGCAACAGCCGTCTAACTCACAAAGCCAGCGCAGCGGCGATACGCGCAGCGCCTTTCAACGCGATAAAGCGCGTATTTTGCATTCAGCCGCGTTTCGCCGTCTGCAGGCGAAAACTCAGGTCATGTACGTGGGTATGCATGATTTCCCCCGCACCCGACTAACCCACTCACTGGAAGCCAGTCAGATAGGCGGCAGCCTGGTGGGGCATTTTAATCATCATCAGCCCCAGTTAGCGCAGTCACTCGAACTGTCCGAGTCATTGATTGAATCCTTGTGCCTGGCTCATGATATTGGCCACCCTCCTTACGGTCACGGCGGTGAAATTGCGCTTAATTATATGATGCGAAAGCACGGCAGCTTTGAAGGCAACGGGCAAACATTTCGTATCGTAACGCAATTGGAAGCGTACACTGCTGAAGCCGGCATGAACCTGTGTCGGCGTACCTTATTAGGATTACTGAAGTACCCCGTCCTCATGCCGCAAATCCGCCGTACCCAGTTACCCGACGAGGTCAGCAATTTCCGGCATTTACCAACCCGCGACTGGCTGCCGGCGAAAGCGCTGTATCAAGACGATGAAGAGGCATTGTACTGGGTGCTAAATCCCTTAAGTTCGTCCGATCAGCTGGCATTGCAGAGCATGGCACCGCAACCCTGCGCAAACCATCACGGCCGCAGTCAGTTTAAGAGTGTTGATGCGTCGATTATGGAGCTGGCTGATGACATTGCTTACGGAGTACATGATTTAGAGGACGCCATCGTTTTAGGGCTTATTCAGCGCGAGTTGTGGATGGAGCAGATGTTCCCGTTATTACAAACGCTGGAGTCCGAGATGGCTGACTTTAACGCGACTGAACTCACTGATCAGTTGTTTTCGGCTCAGCATTTTCAGCGTAAACGCGCCATTGGTGGTTTGGTCAATCGTTTACTCACATCCGCCCAGCTGATTCGTTACCAGCAACAATTTCAACAACCCCTGCTACAATATCAGGCAGCCTTAGGACAGCCGCAGCAACAGTTACTGGACGCTTTTAAACACTTTATTTTTAAATTTGTTATCCGTAAACCTGAAATGCAAATTCAGGAATTTAAGGGACAGCAGGTGGTTATGGAAATCTTCGATGCCCTGGCAGTCGATCCTGAACGCTTGTTACCTGAAAATACCAAACAACGTTATTTGCTCGAGCTGCAACGGGTGGCTGAAAACAAAAAAGGTAACCCACAACGTGTTATTGCAGATTACCTTTCGGGTATGACCGACGCCTATGCTGCCAAATTGCATCAGGAGATGTTTTCAGTCCATTCCCCGCTGCGAATTGGCTAACCGCCAGACAAACAAGACCTTAGGTTAAAGACAGGTCATCATCTGACGCTGCTTTACTGTCTTTTTTAGCGGCTGCTTCAGCTTGTCTGTCCTCTTTGGTCTTTTTAACCGGCTTAGCTAACAGTAACTCGCGTAAACGGCCTTCAAGCTCGTTGGCGATTTTCGGGTTTTCCAGCAAAAACTTCATCGAGTTGGCCTTACCCTGACCGATCTTGTCACCGTTATAGCTATACCAGGCACCGGCTTTATCGACCATTTTGTGTTTAACCCCTAAATCGATTAACTCACCTTCTTTGGAAATGCCGCGGCCGTATAAAATTTGGAAGTTTGCCTCTTTAAATGGCGGAGCCACTTTGTTTTTAACCACTTTTACGCGCGTTTCGTTACCAACAACCTCGTCCCCTTCTTTCAATGCGCCGGTACGGCGAATATCAAGCCTGACCGATGAGTAAAACTTAAGTGCGTTACCCCCGGTTGTGGTTTCTGGGTTACCGAACATAACACCTATCTTCATCCGAATTTGGTTAATAAAGATGCACATGGTGTTTGATTTTTTAATGTTCGATGTCAGTTTTCGCAGCGCTTGTGACATGAGACGAGCCTGCAGTCCGACGTGACTGTCACCCATATCACCTTCAATTTCGGCTTTTGGCGTTAACGCAGCAACCGAGTCAACAGTAACCACATCAACGGCGCCCGAGCGAACCAGCATGTCGCATATTTCTAATGCTTGCTCACCGGTATCGGGCTGCGATACCAGCAAGTCGTCAACATTAACACCCAGGGCTTCAGCGTAAATTGGGTCCAACGCGTGCTCAGCATCGACAAACGCACAGGTTTTACCGGCTTTTTGTGCTTCGGCAATAACTTGCAGTGTCAGGGTTGTTTTACCACTGGACTCCGGGCCATAAATTTCGACTACCCGCCCAAAAGGCAAGCCACCAATGCCCAAGGCAACATCAAGACCTAGCGAGCCGGTTGACACTGAATCAATGTCCATGGTCTGGTTATCCCCCAGACGCATAATGGACCCTTTACCAAATTGCCGTTCGATTTGGCCAAGTGCCGCATCCAATGCTTTTGTACGATCGTTGCTCATACGCTACTCCAACTTTTAATTACTGGTTTTATAAACAGTATACTGTATGCTTTTACAGTATCAAGCTATTGCGATAATTTTTTTAATAAGCGATCCACTACCGCGTTAATGGTCTGCTGCCGAACCGCTTTACGGTCTCCCTGAAACTGCTGCGAGAAACTGTCACAGCCTTCGGGGCCGGCAATTGCCATCCATACCAGACCCACCGGTTTATCAGCTGTGCCCCCGCCCGGACCGGCAACGCCACTGACTGCAATAGCCCAGTCCGAATCGGCAGCACGCCGTGCACCGGTCACCATGGCTTCGACACAGGGCGCCGAGACCGCCCCCTGCGTTAATGCCTGGTCGGTTACCCCTAACCACTGTTGTTTCAGTTTATTAGTATAGGTAATCAATCCACCATTAAACCATGCGGAGCTTCCCGGCACCTCGGTCAGAAGGTATCCGATGCCGCCACCGGTACAGGATTCGGCGGTCGCTAACGTCTGTCCTTTGTAGGTTAACAGCTGACCCAGTTCAGTTGCACGTTTAAGCAGTTGCGCCCAGTTTTGTTGGCTTGTTATCATAACCTTTGTACCCTTTTCATAAGACACATAAAGTATGCCAGCGTCAGCTTCCTCTGAACAGAAGATCCCATCACATACGCCAATGATGCAGCAATATCTGCGGTTAAAAGCAGAGCATGCTGACATGCTGTTGTTCTATCGGATGGGAGATTTTTACGAACTTTTCTTTGATGATGCAAAGCGAGCAGCGGAATTATTGGATATCTCGTTAACCCAGCGAGGGGTCAGTAACGGCGAACCAATTCCGATGGCCGGAGTACCTTATCATGCGGCTGAAAACTACCTCGCACGGCTGGTCAATAAAGGTCAGTCGGTTGCTATCTGTGAACAAATCGGCGATCCGGCGACCAGTAAAGGTCCCGTTGAGCGCAAGGTTGTGCGCATTCTTACCCCCGGTACGATAACCGATGAATCGCTACTGAACGAGCGCCAGCAAAATTTATTGACCGCAATCAGTCCCCTTAAACAAGGCTTCAGCATTGCCATACTGGAACTCAGCAGCGGACGTTTCTGGTTAACGGAAGCCAGCAGCAGAGAACAATTAGCCGCTGAGCTTCAGCGCCTGCAGCCGGCTGAGTTACTGTATCCCGAAGGGCTTGATTTAACTCAGTTGCCGTTAGCCCAGACTCGCTGCTGCCGGCGGGCCAGTTGGGAATTTGATGTTGATACCGCGCTGGGTTTATTGCTCAGGCAATTTGATACTCAGCATCTGCAAGGGTTCGGTTTGCAGGATAACAGCCCACTTATTGGTGCAGCCGGGGCAATCCTGCATTATGTACAAGAAACACAAAAGGCGGCTTTGCCTCATATTCGTTCGTTGCTGCGCGAACCACCCGATGACGCCATTATCCTGGATGCTGCGACACGCCGTAACCTGGAACTGCAACACAGTTTATCGGCAACCAATACGCATTTAGCTGCAGTGCTTGATGAAACCGTTTCTGCCATGGGCAGTCGCAACTTTCAACGCTGGCTGCAACGCCCCATTCGACAGCAGGATACGCTTCAGCAGCGCTACGACGCAGTTGAACATCTGCTGCAGCAAGACAACTACCTGTCCATACAACAGCAATTGAAACAGCTCGCCGATATTGAACGCATTGTCGCGCGCATCGGGCTGCGCAGCGCCCGACCCCGCGATTTTGCCCGGTTGCGCGACAGCCTGAACTTATTGCCGGCGTTGATAAGCGAATGCCAGGCACCGGCAGTAGGCTTTATCGCTGAGCGGCTGGATGCTTTCCAGGAACTGCAGCAGTTGTTGCAGCGAGCTATCATCGAACAACCTCCGGTACTGATTCGCGACGGTGGTGTGCTTGCTGCAGACTATGATGAGGAGCTGGATCAACTGCGGGCTTTAGCGTCTGGTGCCACAGATTATCTACAGCAACTCGAACAACGGGAGCGCCAACGAACCGGTATCGCTACCCTTAAAGTCGGCTTTAACAAAGTACACGGCTATTTTATCGAAGTATCTCGTAATGCCTCTGGTGACATTCCGGCCGAATATCAGCGTCGGCAGACCTTAAAAAATACTGAACGTTATATTATTGCTGAGTTAAAACAACATGAAGACAAGGTGCTGACCGCCCAGTCGCGCTCACTGGCTCGCGAAAAATGGCTTTATGAACAATTGTTCGACCACTGTTTACCCTGGCTAAAACAACTCCAGCAAACCGCCACCGCGCTGGCCGAGCTGGATACCCTGGCCGCCTTTGCCAAACTGGCTCAGTTGCAAAATTATTGCAGACCTCAGTTAACAACAGCCACCAATACCCTGAAACTGACTCAGTCACGCCACCCAGTCATTGAGCGGTTAAGTGAAACACCGTTTATCGCTAACGATATCGACCTGTCTGCGGAGCGTAAGATGCTGATGATTACCGGTCCCAATATGGGCGGCAAATCGACTTACATGCGACAAGCGGCATTGATCGTTATTCTCGCCCACATGGGATCTTTTGTGCCTGCCGAAGCCGCAGTGATCGGTCAAATCGACCGTGTTTTTACCCGTATTGGGGCCGCTGACGATATCGCCTCGGGCCGTTCAACCTTTATGGTCGAAATGACCGAAACAGCCAACATTTTGCATAACGCCAGCGCTGAAAGCCTGGTGCTAATGGATGAAATTGGCCGCGGCACCTCAACTTATGACGGCCTCTCTCTGGCCTGGGCTGTAGCAGAACGGCTCGCACAGACGTGTGGCTGTCTGACTTTGTTTGCGACCCATTATTTTGAACTTACCGAACTGGCTGAGCAACTTACCGCAACAGTCAATGTTCACGTTGAGGCGCAACAGCATAACGACAGTATTGTGTTCCTGCATCGTATTGCAGAGGGTGCTGCCAACCAAAGTTTTGGCCTGCAAGTCGCAGCATTGGCAGGCGTTCCGGCAGCCGTTATCAAAGCTGCCCGGTCAAAACTGAATAACCTGGAAGAAGATGGCCACAACAGGCAATGCGCTTTACCGCTTCAGCCTCCTGCTGAACCACAACAAAGCTTGCCGACAACCGCTGAAACCGAGCTATTGGCTCAACTGAACGACCTTAATGTCGACCAGTTAACAGCAAAGCAGGCTCTGGACCTGCTTTACGAGTGGAAAAAACTGTGTGACTGAGGCTGTTATTCAGCCGAAAACAAGGACTCCAGCGTCAGACCCCGCTGCTTAAGCAAGTCTTTCAAGCGACGCAAAGCCTCGACCTGTATTTGCCGGACCCGTTCGCGGGTCAGGCCGATCTCGTAACCAACATCTTCCAGCGTCGCAGCTTCGTAGCCCAGTAACCCAAATCGACGGGCAAGCACTTCTTTTTGTTTCGAGCTGAGTACCTCCAGCCATTCGGTGATGCTCTGCTTTAAGTCACTGTTCTGAATGACATTTGCCGGATCCGTGTCATTTTCATCCGTTAGCATATCCAGCAACACTTTGTCACCATCACCACCCATTGGCACATCAACTGAACTAATGCGCTCGTTTAGGCGCAACATTTTGCTGATGTCTGCAACCGGCTTGTCGAGACTTGCAGCGATATCTTCTGCTGTTGGTTCATGGTCCAGTTTATGCGCTAATTCGCGGGCCGCGCGTAAATAGACGTTAAGCTCTTTAACCACATGAATGGGTAAACGAATGGTGCGGGTTTGATTCATAATGGCGCGTTCGATGGTCTGCCGTATCCACCAGGTCGCATAGGTAGAAAAACGGAAACCGCGTTCTGGATCAAATTTTTCGACCGCTCTGATTAAGCCTAAGTTACCTTCTTCGACCAAATCCAGTAACGCCAGCCCCCGGTTAGAATAGCGACGCGCGATCTTAACGACCAAGCGTAAGTTGCTCTCGATCATACGACGGCGAGCCGCCTCATCACCCTTTAGTGCCCGGCGGGAATAGTAGACTTCATCGGCAGCAGTTAATAATGGTGAAAAACCAATTTCTCCCAGATACATCTGCGTAGCGTCCATCTTACGCTGGTACTGGGTTCCGGACGACAGTGCTTCGCTTAACTCAAGTTCTTCCTCTTCAGCATCGCGGATGGCTTCAGTAGCTGATGGCTCAGACTGCTTTTCCTCATCAGTGTTTACTGTGTTCTTCTCCTGACCTTCTAGTTCTGCTTTCGTCTGGCTCATAATAATCTCTCCTTGCTTATCATCTGTAACAGCACATTAACGCTGTCCGTCCTGATGTATACTTCTGTAATCCCACTTCAGTCAGCGTGACTTTGGCAGGTAATGGCGTGGATTGACTGATTTACCCCGAAAACGGACTTCGAAATGCAGCTTAACACGCTGAGTTCCGGAGTCTCCCATTTCGGCAATCATCTGTCCTGCTTCAACCCACTGCTGCTCTGCTACTAAGACTCGGTGATTATGAGCATAAGCCGTTATAAAATCATCATTGTGCTTCAAGATAATTAAACGCCCAAAACCCCGTAACGCATTACCCACATAGACCACTTTTCCGCCGGCTGCAGCAGCAACTGGGTCACCTAACCGACCGGCAAAATCTAACCCCTTATTGCCGGGTTCAGCTAGAGAAAAATCTGCGATAACACTGCCTTTGACCGGCCATTGCCATTCTATGTCTTTACTGTCACGCATCGTTGCAGGTTTTGCCTGGGACGCTACCCGACCCGCTTTGATGTTTTTAGGTGCCGACGATTTGTTTTTTTGATCCGATTGTTTTTTAACCGATTTTTTAGGCTCTTTGGTTTGAACATACGCTTTATTGGGTGCCTTATCAACGGCTACTGTTATATTTTTTTCTGCCGAAGAACTATTCTCTTTATTCCTTTTAGTTTTAGTTTTAGTTTTAGCCACCGAAGTTGTCGGCTGCGATTGCAGCACATTATCGACCAATTTCAGTTGTTGCCCGGGGTATATGGTATAGGGCTCCTGTAGCTGGTTAATGCGTGCCAGATCAGCGACATTAAGATTCGCCCGAAAAGCGATGGTATACAGTGTTTCGCCTTTTTTAACCGTATATCGGGCGGTGTTTTTAAGAGAGTTCGGTTGGTAATCACGGTAATCTTTACCGGTGTAAAGTTGTTCTACCGGTGCTGGACTTGAGCGGCTGCAACTGGCTAGTGTAAAAAGCGCCAAGCCGGCAAGTAACACCGTGTTACTGAGCATCGATTGCCAGCGGTTATCCATCACCAATCCTTAGTATCGCCACAGATAAAAGAGATACCCGAGCAGCGCAACAACAACCACCCCCCAGCCGATGCGATCAACGTAAGAACGCAACTTGACTGCCATGGTCGGGCCACCGGTTTTTAATAGCCAGGCGACCAGGTAAAAACGCAGCCCTCGACTCATTGCCGAAGCGATAACAAAAGGCAAAAACGCCATCTGCATAACACCGGCAGTAACCGTAAACAGTTTATAAGGAACAGGTGAAAAACCAGCAATAAACACAACCCAGATACCGTAGTCACTGAACCATTCGGATACGCGCAGTAATTTATCCTGGTATCCGAGAGCTTCAACCGCGGGCAAAACCAGCACGTCATACGCCCAATAACCCAAAAAGTAACCCAGCACACCACCCGCAACTGAGGCAACGGTTGTTATCGCAGCCAGCCGCCAGGCGCGCTGTGGCTGCATCATCGACATCGGCGCCAACATAACATCCGGTGGAATTGGAAAAATCACTGACTCAGTAAAGCTTAATATTGCCAGTAACCAATCTGCTTTCGGGTGTTGAGTCCAACGCAAAACTCGATCGTAAAGTAGCGAAAATAGCTTCACAGCAGGTCACCTTTTACCAACGGGACAAAGCGTACTTCGCCAATGCGCTGTTGTTCAACATGTTCGCCAAACCGACGCAACACGGTGAGCTTCTGTTGTTCTTTACCGACCGGTATGATCATTACGCCGCCATCAGCCAGTTGTGCAACCAGCGCCTGAGGAATTTCCGTCGCCGCCGCGGTAACAATGATGCCGTCAAAGGGCGCTTTACTGCGCCAGCCCTCCCAACCGTCTCCGTAACGCATCGCAACGTTGTGTAGATCCAGATTACGCAGCCGGCGCTTCGCCTGGTACTGTAACTGGGCGATACGCTCAATGCTGAACACTTTGTCGATCAGTTGCGCCAGCACAGCGGTTTGATAGCCAGAGCCCGTACCAACCTCCAGCACCCGATGACAATCGTGCTGCATTAACAGTTGGGTCATGGTTGCTACCATCAGCGGCTGAGAAATGGTTTGACCATTACCGATGGGTAAGGCCGTATTCTCAAACGCTTTATGCGCCAATGATTCCGGCATAAACAGTTGTCGCGGGGTTTGCTCAATCACCGCCAGCACCTGTTGATTGGTAATACCCGCCTGACGCAGAATATCAACCAGCTTGCGGGCCGCTCCGGATGCCGATACTGCCATCATTGCTCTGCTGATAGCCATTCAGTAAGTGTGTCCTGATGGCGTTTAGCCGTCATGTCCAGACTTAATGGTGTAATTGAAACGAACCCCTCATGAATGGCGCTAAAATCGGTATCCGGAGCATCATCACTGTGATGACCAATCGGACCGTACCAAAAGATTTCACGGCCAAAGGGATCACGGTCATGGACCATGGTTTCAGCACGATGCCGATGCCCTAAGCGAGTAACACGAGTACCTTTTAGCTCTTCGTAAGTGGTGTAAGGGACATTAATGTTCAACACCGTATCCAGCCGCAACGGATCCTTTTCCATAGCTCGGATAAGGTCTGCCACAATCCGCCCTGCGGTGTCGTAATGGTCATGGCCGTGGCCACCCATTGATACGGCGATAGCCGGTAGGCCCTTAAAGCGCCCTTCCATAGCCGCAGCAACAGTACCTGAATACAACACGTCATCGCCCATATTCGGACTGTCATTAATGCCTGAGACAACCAGATCAACTTCGTCAGCAAAGGGCGAATTGGTGCCCAGATGAACACAGTCTGTGGGTGTCCCATTAAGCGAGTAAAAGCCGTTGTCGAGCTGTTGCAGACGCAGCGGATTATGCAGTGTTAAGGAATTGGAGGCGCCACTGCAGTTTCGATCAGGAGCAATGACACGCACATCTGCAACATCGTTAAGCGCTTTATACAAGGCATGAATACCCGGTGCATGAACACCGTCATCATTACTCAACAGAATTTTCATCATTATCAGTCACCGTTAGATTAATCAGTTCGTTAATACAGGTGGTCGCAAAACTACCCGTTGGTAAAGTAAATTCAATCACCGCATCGGTGCCCTGCCAACTCAGTGCGGGTTGCTGCAAATGTAACAGATAAGGGCGCCGTGACGCTTTTAACCTGACCTTGGCAAAGTCGTGGATCCAGTCAGTGTATTCATCTAACTGCTGTAACTCGAATTCACGGGCCGCAGCGGCAACTTTGCCAACGCCGTCCTCGCCGGGCATCGGACAGGTTAGCCGAATGTCACCGCTTGCCAGTCGCGCAAGCAAATCGTCATCCCAGTGCTCAACCGTAAACACCGACTGTGAACCGCCCAACATAACGCAATCGCCCGTTAAAGGCTTGGTGTCGTAACAATTAAAACGCGCCATGGCGACCTGGTTAAATAAATATGAGCGCATAGAAGACAGCCACAAGCTGCGTTTGGCTTTTGATATTTTGTTCGGTTTTTCAGCAGCAATCCAGCGGCGGGCGGCGCTGATATTTTGTTCTTGATGGCCAAATCGTTGACTGCCAAAGTAGTTAATCGTGCCCTGCTCGCATAAGTTCAGCCAGTTAGCCTCAAACTGCCGGGGGTCTTTCACTTCACGCAGGCGGATGACAAATTGATTGGCCTTATGATAACCCAGCTTAAGCTTTTTGGTCCGCCGCATCACCTGCTTAACCTCGACGCCTTGCAGTTTAAACTGTGACCAGTCAAGCATGGGTTTACCCGGTAATTGCACTGAAAACCATTGCCAGGTGACCGCGTTACGGTCTTTTAAACCCGAGTAGCTGACCTGCCGGGGGTCTACAGCAGCGAATTTAGCCAGCTTTTCCGCCACAAAACGGGTGTTGGCACCAGACTTTTTTATCCACAACCATTGGTGCTCGCCCTCGCCTTCGTCGTTGACCTCTAATACTTCAGTTACCTGAAAATCTTCAGGTTTTTGCTTGAAAAGTGCCTGTGTTGTCTGCTTGTTCCGGTAACTTAACTTCATTGGGCAGGCTCGCTCAGCTTTGTCATTAGTACCACGCAATGACAGGCAATGCCCTCTTCGCGACCGACAAAACCCATTTTTTCTGTGGTGGTCGCTTTAACGTTAATGGCCTCAATATCAATCTGCAGACCATCGGCAATGGATTGACGCATCGCTTCAATATGCGGCGCCATCTTAGGATTTTGAGCAACAACGGTAATATCCGCATTGCTCAGCTGATAACCTTTGCCACCGGCAAGGGCGGCGGCGTGTTGCAACATCGGCATGCTATCCGCATCACGGTAACGGGAATCAGTATCCGGGAAATGCTGGCCAATATCGCCCAGGGCCACAGCGCCCAGCAGCGCATCGGTGATCGCATGCAAAACTACATCTCCATCGGAATGAGCCAGCAGCCCGGTGGTGTGCGGAACTTCAACACCGGCAAGACGTAATGGCTTGTCAGAGCCCCACTTATGAACATCGTAACCGTGTCCGACGCGAATCGACATGACGCGTAATCTCCTTTACTGATGGGATGGTTTTAATAAGGCCGCGATAAGCTCCAGATCTTCCGGGTGCGTCACTTTGAGATTTTTTAATGAACCCATTACAAGCTTTGGATGATAACCCAGAGCTTCCATTGCCGCCGCTTCGTCGGTCAGACTGTCATTGGTTATTCCCATTTCGCTTATCGCGTCCGCCAGAAGGTCGACCGCAAATACCTGCGGGGTTTGCGCCTGCCATAAGCCCTGGCGGCTGACCTGGGTGGAAATAACGGTGCGATCAGGCTCGCTGCGCTTGAGTGAGTCACGAACCGGCAGCGCCACAATAGCTCCATTGTCATCTGCAATACCGGCATCAATAACCGCTGTTAAAACGTTAGCCGGTAAGCCGGGCCGTGCCGCATCATGCACAACCACATGGCTGAAGCCCTGAGTCATTGCATGCAAAGCACCGGACAGCACTGACTCTGCCCGAGTTTCGCCGCCTTTCACATAAGAGATGTTGCCCTCAACTGAGGGTAAGGTCTGGCTCACATCGGCATTAACCGCAACAAACACATGCTCGATGCGTTGGTCTTGCAATACAGCATCAATACTGTGCTGCAGAATCGTCTTACCATTGACCTGCAGAAACTGCTTAGCCACGGTCGACTGCATGCGGTTTCCTTTACCGGCAGCGGGTAAAACAGCTGCAATACGCGCTTCTTTACTCATCAATTGTCGTCCTTTGACGCGGTAGAATACGGAAAAAAACCTCGTCCTTTTTGATCATGCCCAGTTCGTTACGCGCCCGCTCCTCCAGAGCATCCTCGCCTTTGCGAAGATTTTCAATATCGGCATAAAGCACTTTATTACGGCGCTCAAGGCTCTGGTTAGTCGCTTGCTGCTGTTCAACTTCTTGCTGTAAGCGCCAATAATCCGGCAGACTGTTTTTTCCAAGCCATAAACGGTATTGTAACGCCACAAACAATGTCAACAGCAGCAATATCACCACTCGCATGATCGGCTCCATTATGATTACTGTTGTTATTATGAAGAGTTATCCCGCACCTGAAAAGGCTGATGGGATGTTTTTATTCACAAGCAACTGATTTTAGGCTCCACAACAAACCAATGGAATATCTACTTGCCGGCACAATCATGTTTTTTGCCAGTACCTTACAAGGCATCAGTGGCTTTGGCTCCGGCCTGGTTGCAGTTCCTGTCCTGGCATTATGGTTTCCGTTAACTACTCTGACACCCAGTTTGTCAGTCATCAACATTTTTGTAGCCGCACTCCTTTACTGGAAAAATCGACAGGCTGCCCGACCCTGGCAGTGGCGGTGGCTGATCGCTTCCGGCGTACTGGCCTCCCTGGTAGCCGGTAGCTTATTAACCGACATTAACGAGCAGGGACTTAAATTCGCCCTCGGCCTGCTGATCGTTGCAGTAGCAGTAATCCTCGCCAGTGGCCGGCAATTACCCACAGCAGAGCATACCCTCGGCTACCTTGGGGTTGGCACTGGCGCTGGCATTCTTAATGGACTGATGACCTTAGCCGGACCGCCTATCGTGTTATTTCTGGCCAATGCGCGACTACCCAAAGTGCAGTTTCGGGCGACCTTAAGTTTATTCTTTTTCAGTATTGCGATTGCTAACGTGGTCAACTTTTCCCGCCAAGGACTCTATGAAGTACACCATGGGTACTTGATCCTGGTGCTGTTACCCAGCGCACTCCTCGGTGCAGCCCTGGGGCAACGCCTGCAACATCATGTGTCGGAACAACGCTTTCGTCAGTTAACCATTGGCTTAATGCTGTTGTCAGGTATCATAGTGGCCCTGCAAAGCCTATAAAACACAAAACACAGGAGTGAACATGCCAGCTGAGTTACTGGTCGTGCTGTTGAACCTAGTCATTATCCTGGTCAGTTATTTGCACTTGTACCCTAAAGTTGCGGTTCAAAGCTTAAACAAGCTGGCGATTTTCGATTTATTCGCAACCGCTTTGGCGTTATTTATTGTTGGCTTTAAATACTGGGGCACCGGCTATCAATTTTTGCTGATGAGTTTTAGCTTAAACTGGTTCTGGTACACCCTGATCGTTTATTTACTGCTGGAAATACCCGTAGTGCTTTGGTACTGCAAAAATCACGATATTAAATTTAAATAGAGGACAAACACATGGCTGCGTTTGGAACAATCTTTATGCCAAAAATGAGTTTGGCAAACTATCAAGACGAGCAATGGATATCGGCAGGACTGGTCGATTCTGACAGCATTCAGTTACATCCAGGTGCCCACGTACTGCATTATGCAAGTACCTGCTTCGAAGGCTTAAAAGCATTCCGTCACCAAGACGGATCGATTAACATTTTTCGCATGCAACAAAATATCGAACGCATGGCGCAAAGTAGCCGTCTGCTTGCCCTGCCCGACATTGATCCGCAGCTGTTGCAGCAAATGATTGTTCAGGTGGTTAAAGAGTTTGCTCAGCAAGTGCCCTTCCCACCAGGATCAATGTACATCAGGCCAACCCACATTGGTACCGAACCCGCGATTGGCAAAGCGGCTCGGCCAACCCAGAGTTCGATGCTGTATGTGCTGTTGTCACCGGTAGGTGATTATTTTGCCGGCGGAATAAAGCCACTGACCCTTTTGCTTGAAGAAAACGGCTCCCGCTGTGCGGCTCACATGGGCATGGTCAAAGGCGGTGGTAATTACGCCAGCGCACTGGGTCCAATTATGCGCGCGCATGCAGAATATCAAGCCGACCAGGTATTATTTTGTCCGGGAGGCGACGTACAAGAGACCGGTGCCGCCAACTTCCTGCTGATCGATGGTAATGAAATCATCACCAAAGATTTGGATAGCAGTTTTCTGCATGGTATTACCCGCGACTCCATTTTAACCCTGGCCCGTGATTCCGGCATGACGGTAAGTGAGCGCGAATTAAGCGTTGACGAATTGGTTGAGCGTGCTCAAAAACCCGAGTGCGAAGCGGCATTATCCGGAACCGCAGCGGTGTTAACACCCGTCGGCATTTTAATTCGCGACGGCCAGTCGATCACCGTAGGTAACGGCCAGGGCGGCCCGACAACACGGCGTTTACGCGAAACCCTGAATGCGATTCAGTGGGGTGAACAAGCGGATAGCCATCAGTGGCTGAAGCGCATCGACTAAGCTCTGTTGCCTACTTATATCTATTTAAGTACAGTGCCTTTGCTCGGCTGACCAAACTTACTGAGTTTTGCCCAGCTGCTGGCATTAGCAACAAAGCACCTATGGCTGAAATCAGTTGGAGGTGAATAGCCTTTAACGAGCAATAGATAATGCGACCTGAAACTTTTTCCAGTCCAGGGTCGCAACTAACAGCAGCTCTCTTAAGGTCAGCGTGCGAGGGTTGATCTTATTTTTATGGTTCCACTGGTGACCGCAACTGGCGGCGGTCATCACCCGTTTGCCGGGTTTTAATAAGGTTTCTGTCGTCGTTTCACCCTCGCCACTAAAGGTAAACCAGCCGCGGTAATTTAAATGAACACGATTATGCTGAGCGTCGACCCGGTCAATGCTGTCCAGAAAAATCGTTTTAAGTTCCGCCGTTTGATAGGCCACCGGAACCACCAGACCCAACGCGGCGTGCTTTTTAAACCACTGGTGCTGACTTTTGGCTGCGCTGCCGGTGGCCGCATTGGCCGGGCATTTGCTGGCTTGAGGAGCTTGCCAGCTGGCGTTTTGAACATCCAGCGAGAGTGGCGACTCTTGCGCTACCCGTAAACAGCCGTGCGCGGCACGGCGAATATAGAAAGGCAAGCTGGCCATGCGCCGTTGTAACGCCTGGGTCGGCATATCGTCAACTTGCGCCAGCTGATTTAATTCCCGTTCGTACAAAGCGACGCACAGCTCGGCGAAATCGCCGTGCTGTGCAATCGGCTGAAAAATATCAGCCTGTTGTTTAACCTGCGTTAACTTCCTGTCGGCCGCGGTAAGACGCTTTGCCATTCAGTTCGCCCTCAATGCGCAAAAGTTGATTGTACTTGGCAACACGATCCGAGCGACACAACGAGCCGGTTTTTATCTGACCAGCCGCAGTGCCGACGGCTAAATCAGCAATGGTTGCGTCTTCGGTTTCGCCAGAACGGTGTGAAATCACTGCACTATAGCCCGCATCACGCGCCATCTTAATCGCCGCCAAGGTTTCTGTCAGACTACCAATTTGATTAAACTTAATCAAAATAGAGTTTGCCACCGACTTATCAATGCCCTCTGTCAAAATACGCGTATTGGTAACAAACAAGTCATCGCCGACCAACTGGACTTTATCACCCAGCTTCTCGGTGAGGATTTTCCAGCCGTCCCAGTCACTCTCATCCAGGCCGTCTTCAATTGAAATTATCGGATAACGGTCACAAAGCTCTGCCAGGTAGTCCGCAAACTCGGCTGCATCAAACTCTTTACCTTCGCCGCTTAAGTGATACTTGCCGTCTTTATAAAACTCCGATGCTGCGCAGTCTAATGCCAGAGTGATATCTTTACTCATCTGATAACCGGCTTTTTCGACCGCTTCGACAATAATCTGCAACGCTTCTTCGTTCGAAGCCAGGTTTGGCGCAAAGCCACCCTCGTCGCCAACCGCTGTGCTTAAACCACGTTGTTGTAGCACTTTTTTCAAGGCATGGAAGATTTCGGCACCCATCCGCAAACCTTCTTTAAAGCTGTCGGCACCGACTGGCTGGATCATGAACTCCTGAATATCCACATTATTGTCGGCATGCTCGCCACCGTTAAGAATATTCATCATCGGCAATGGCATGCTGTATTTGCCGGCCGTGTTATTCAGGTTTGCAATGTGCTCGTATAAGGCGATGTTCTGGCTCGCAGCAGCCGCTTTGGCAACGGCCAAAGAAACGGCCAGAATTGCATTAGCCCCCAGCTTTTCTTTATTTTCGGTGCCGTCCAGGTTTAGCATCACATCATCAATGGCATTTTGATTATCAGCATCCTGGCCGAGTAACGCTTCGGCTATCGCATCGTTAATATGGGCAACGGCTTTTTCGACACCCTTGCCCAGGTAACGTGATTTATCCCCATCACGCAATTCTAATGCTTCTCGAGAGCCCGTCGAAGCCCCGCTTGGCGCAGCTGCGCGTCCCATATGACCGGATTCTAAGTAAACGTCTGCTTCGACTGTTGGGTTACCGCGGGAATCCATGATTTCGCGGGCAACGATACGGGAAATTTTGCTCATTATTTTATCCTGTTTTTTATTAAATTAACCTAAGCGTTGTTTTTTATACTGACCGGCGGCTTCGATAAAGCCTTTAAATAATGGATGTCCATCACGTGGAGTAGAAGTAAACTCAGGATGGAACTGCACGGCCACAAACCACGGGTGGTTTGGATTTTCGATAATCTCGACAAGCTTTTTGTCGTGCGAATAACCACTGAACTTTAAACCGGCTTTGGCTAATGGCTCAATAAAATGGTTATTCACCTCGTAACGATGGCGGTGACGCTCTTCAATGGTTTCAGAGCCATACATTTGTAACGCTTTGCTACCTGGCTCTAAATAACATTCCTGCGAGCCTAGACGCATGGTTCCGCCCAGATCAGAGCTCTCGTCGCGCAACTCTTTTTGCCCGGAAGCATCCATCCATTCGGTAATTAAACCGACAACAGGGCTGTCGCACTGCGCATCAAACTCGGTGCTATTGGCATTTTTCAGCTTCGCAACATTGCGTGCGTATTCGATCAGAGCCACTTGCATACCCAAACAGATGCCTAAGTAAGGGATATTATTTTCGCGGGCGTACTGGACAGCAATAAGTTTGCCGGCAATGCCACGTTCGCCAAAACCACCCGGCACTAAGATCGCATCGACATCGGCTAATTTAGTGGTTCCTTTGGATTCTAAATCCTGCGCATCGATGTAGCGGATATTAACCGTCAGACGGTTCTTTAAACCGGCATGCGCTAAGGCTTCATTGACTGATTTGTAGGCGTCCGGCAGCTCAACGTACTTACCCACAAAACCAACAGTGACTTCATCGTTTGGATTCGATTCTTGATACAGTACCTGTTCCCACTCACTCAGGTCCGCTTGTGGGCAATCCAGCCGGAAACGATGCGTAACGATTTCGTCTAAACCTTGTGTTTTCAGCATCGACGGAATTTTATAGATACTGTCAACATCGCGCAGACCAATGACGGCCCTTTCTTCCACATTGGTGAACAAGGCTATTTTTGAGCGCTCTGAGGCTGGCAGCGAGCGATCAGAGCGGCACACCAGTACATCCGGCTGAATACCAATAGAGCGAAGCTCTTTTACCGAATGCTGAGTGGGTTTGGTTTTTACCTCACCGGCAGCGCCCAGGAACGGAACCAGGGTCAGGTGCATAAACAAGGTATGATCACGGCCAACCTCGGTGCCTAACTGGCGAATAGCTTCCAGGAACGGTTGTGATTCAATGTCACCGACCGTGCCGCCAATTTCGATAATGGCAATATCTGCACTTTTGCCACCTTCGACGATGCGACGTTTGATCTCATTGGTAATGTGAGGAATAACCTGAATGGTTGCGCCAAGAAATTCGCCTTTACGTTCACGGCGAATAATATCCTCATACACCCGCCCTGCAGTAAAGTTGTTATGCCGTGTCATACGGGTGCGTATAAAGCGCTCGTAATGACCCAGATCAAGGTCGGTTTCTGCACCGTCGACAGTGACAAATACTTCACCGTGCTGGGTGGGGCTCATAGTCCCGGGGTCTACGTTAATATAGGGGTCAAGCTTTAGGATGGTTACGTTAAGGCCCCGTGCTTCAAGAATCGCTGCTAAAGAGGCCGCAGCAATACCTTTACCCAGCGAGGATACCACTCCGCCGGTTACGAAAATATAATTTGTCGCCATGTGTTACCCAGTTGGTCAGGTCAGTGTAGGGAATGCTTTAAGACGGGAAAACAGTATACCGAAAGAGCCACGGCAGGACAAATAAAAAGGATCTGTTACGTAACTTATAGGCCGTTGGTAAAGCCCTTATACCCAGACATCGTTTTCGGCCTTAAGCTCACCACCCGTTTCACCGGTATTAACCACGCCTTTCGGCTCAATCAGAAGCACCTGGCATTCCTGCGCCGCAAAAGGCTTATGCTCAACCCCCTTAGGTACCACATACATCTCGCCTGCGGCTAGTTGTACTGTGCTATCCCTTAACTCAATTCCCATGGTGCCTTCTAGCACTATAAAAACTTCGTCAGTATCCGCATGCTCATGCCAGACAAACTCGCCCTGAATTTTTACCACCTTAAACTGATAATCATTCATTTCGGCAACAACTCGAGGCGACCAATTCTCAGAGAATTTACTCAACTTTTCGGCGAAGTTAATAACTTTTGATGACATAAATATTCCCCTCTTTAACTAGGACACAATGTATAAGAACAGGCCAGACTTTAGTTCAGTCAAGTTTCTGTCCGAGGGTTGGCCGTTAGGCTTTTTTGGCGACTTGCCAGCGGGCTTCCAGCTCTTCCAGGTTGCAATCGTTGGCGTGCTTGCCCTCGTGGCTCAGGCTCTGTTCTATGTGCTGAAAGCGATGTTTGAATTTTTCGTTGGCACGCTGCAGGGCGCGCTCTGGATTAACCTGTTTGTGGCGGGCTAAATTGACGACCGCGAACAGCAGATCGCCAACTTCTTCTTCAATATGATCTGGCTCGGTGGCTTCTTTTACTTCCTGAATTTCTTCTTCGACTTTGGCGTAAACCGGCTCGGCTTCGGTCCAGTCAAAACCCACCGACGAGGCGCGCTTTTGCAATTTGGCGGCTTTTAAAACACTCGGTAACTGGCTGGGAATATCGTCAAACACCGACCCCCGGGCGTCTTTTGTAGTGCGCTCCTGTTGCTTAATTTGTTCCCATTGCGCTTTTATTTCGGCATCGGACAAATTGCGCTCTGCATCGCTTCCAAACACATGGGGGTGCCGATGGATTAACTTATTCGCTGTATGTTCGGCAATATCATCAAAACCAAATTCGTCCTGCTCGTTGGCGAGCTGGGCATAAAATATAACCTGGAACAGTAGGTCACCTAATTCGTCTTTAATCGCCCTCATATCGCCCGACTGAATGGCGTCGACAACCTCGTAGGTTTCTTCGATGGTGTAAGGCAGCAGTGATTCAAAACTTTGCTTTAAATCCCAGGGACAGCCATTAACCGGATCTCGTAAGCGTTGCATAACGCCAGTTAACGCAGCGATACCTTTAAATTCATTCATACAACTTACACTCTCTGTACCTGTTCAACACCATTGATCTGCCGCAAGCGCTGACTGATACGCTGCAGGCTCTCGTTATCTTTCACCGCCAGTTGCAGCAAAATGATCGCAGTCTGCGAGCTGCCGTCGGCATCGCTGTCCATCTGCAACACAGCGGCTTTTTCATTGGATAAAATACTGGTAATGTCATGCAACAGGCCATTACGATCCATCGCACAAATTCGCAAGCCAGCGCGGTATTCTTGTTTGGTCTGGCGTGACCAGCTAACATCAATTGCCCGTTGTGGGTGCTGGGTTAACAAGTTGGCCAGCTGTTCACAATCCCGGCGGTGCACCGACACCCCACGGCCTTGAGTGATAAAGCCCATAATGGGTTCACCGGGCAGAGGCTCGCAGCATTTGGCAAACTGCATCATCAAGTTACCAATACCGTCGATTACGACTTCAGAGGTTCCTCCTAACTTACGCTTGCTGACTTTGCTGCGTTTTTTAAGTTGTTCGACTTTTTCTTCTTCGCTAGCCTGCGGCTTAACCTGGTTAACGACCTGCTGTAAGCGTACATCACCAGCACCAATAGCAGCCAACAGATCATCCAGGCTGCTTACATTAAAGCGCTCGAGCTGAAGCTTTTTACTGACTTTAGCTAAATTCAGCTGCACCTTATTCAGTTCTGTTTCCAGCAGCTCTTTACCGGCCGCAATATTCTTGTCGCGATCCTGCTTTTTAAAATAAGTATGAACTTTGCTCCGCGCCCGTGATGAATGCAGGTAGCCCAACTGTGGATTAAGCCAATCACGACGCGGAACGGCCGTCTTCTGAGTTAAAATTTCAACCCGATCTCCGTTTTGTAGCTGGTAGGTAAAGGGCACAATGCGCCCGTCAATTTTGGCGCCGACGCAACGATGGCCCACCTGACTGTGAATATAATAGGCAAAGTCCAGCGGAGTCGAGCCTGCGGGCAGGTCAACAACCTCGCCTTTAGGGGTGAAAACATAGACCCGGTCTTCGAACACCTGAGAACGAATTTCATCAACCAGGCTGTCACTTTCGGCCATGTCTTCATGCCAGTCGAGCAATTTACGCAACCAGGCAATTTTTTCATCAAAGCCATGGCGTTTACCTGCCATTGCCCCCTCTTTGTACATCCAGTGCGCGGCGACACCGAGCTCGGCGTCGTCATGCATCTCATAACTACGGATCTGAATTTCGACATTTTTATGATCGGGCCCGACCACCACCGTATGAATTGACTGGTATCCATTACTTTTTGGGGTCGCAATGTAATCATCAAACTCAGACGCCAGATGCCGCCAGCGCGTATGCACAACGCCCAGCGCAGCATAACAATCCTTGAGCGAATGAGTGAGTACGCGGACCGCACGAATATCGAATAACTGCTCAAACTGCAGATGCTTTTTCTGCATTTTTCGCCAGATTGAATAGATATGTTTAGGCCGACCGTACACATCAGCCTTTATTCCCTGATCGGCCAGCCGTTGCTCTAACTCGCTGACAAACTCGGTGATGTAATTTTCCCGATCCAGACGCCGTTCATCAAGCTGCTGAGCCAGAGTTCTGTAGGTTGTCGGGTGCAGATACTTGAAAGCAATATCTTCCAGCTCCCACTTCAGCTGACCAATACCCAATCGATTAGCTAACGGAGCATAAATCTCAGCGCATTCTTTCGCCGCCAACACCCGTGTTTCTTCATCGGCTTGTTTCACTTCGCGTAAAAAGCAGATGCGCTCGGCAAGTTTTATTAGAACAGCCCGTACATCTTCTACCATCGATAACAACATGCGCCGCACGTTATCGATTTGTGTTGTGTCAGGCTGGCCATGCTGAAAGTGTTGCAGGTCCGAAATGCTTTGCATTTGCTGCACGTTGCGCAGCAGCGTTTGCAGGCTGTTCGGCTGATTATCGTCCAGTTGCGCTAATGAGAATGCACCGGCTTCAAGTAAGGGGGTGAACAGCGCGGCCAACAAGGATTCGTTGTCCAGCTTAAGTGGCGCGAGAATTTCGACCATTTCGCGACCTTTCAGTAACGCCTGCGGATAGTCGGCATAACGCTCAGCAAGCCGCTCGGCGTGCTGCTTTAACTGCGCTGACTCGGCCACGTCGTGCAGCCAGTGCTGGTGTTCATCCTGATACTGGGGGTCATCCACATGGGTACTACGGACGTGGACCATTAGCTACGCAACTCTCTCAAAACAGACCATGGTTTCAATGTGATGTGTTTGCGGGAACATGTCAACTAAACCCAGGTGTTTTATCTGATAGCCCGCCTGCAGTAAAAATTGGCTGTCACGGGCCAGGGTAACCGGCGCGCAGGATACATACACAATACGTTTCGGGCGTTGGTCACGGGACATGGCCGATACGCTCTGGCAAACCGATTCTGCGCCGGCACGAGCAGGATCCAGCAACCATAAACTGGCCTGATAAGAGGTCAGCTGCCGGGCCGTTATTTGATTTAAGTCTGCTGTTTTTGCGCGCACGTTATGCAGCTGTGCCTGCTCAGCGCTGTAGACTAATTTTTCGGTCATGCCCGCAACGCCTTCAATAGCAACCACCTGCGCCGCACGTCGCGCCAACGGCAGAGTAAAATTACCCACCCCGGAAAATAAATCCAGTACGGTGTCGTCCTGGCTTACCTGCAACCATGCCAGAGCCTGTGCAACCATCTGTTGATTAGCGGCTTGGTTTACCTGTAAAAAGTCACTGGCACTAAAATACAGCCGATCACCGTCGATACTGCTGTCATAAGATAATTGTTGCTGCTGCAAAGCTGCTACTTCGGTTTCTGTTTGCAGCCAAAACTGCAGCTGGTGCTGCTCAGCGAAGCATAACAACTGTTGTCGTTGCTGGTCCGTTAACGGCGCTGTCAGACGCAGTA
This sequence comes from Pseudomonadota bacterium, assembly GCA_051745735.1. Taxonomy (GTDB): domain Bacteria; phylum Pseudomonadota; class Gammaproteobacteria; order Enterobacterales; family Alteromonadaceae; genus Idiomarina. Next base: position 26,178 of record JBNJEJ010000017.1, on the reverse strand, counting down.
CTACGTGCACGGTATTTGCCTGTATCAACTCTACATGACCCAGCACAGCGCCAATCACCGACGAGCTCAGCAGTTGTCTGAGCGGTACCAGCAGATCAGACAATGCTGTTACCAGCACCAGGCAGTCATCGATAACCGTTACTTTTTTGCTTTGCGGCTGGCGAAAGCCAAGCCAAAGCGAGTTATTGTCAGCGTGCCACTTAACAGCCAGGCGCGCTTTTCGGCGATAGTGCCAGTCACCCGCACTGACAATCGGCTGCCAATCGAGTTGTGTCTTAACACCGGCAAATTTAGCCAGCAATTCGGTTACTGTATTTTGTTTGTACTGCTGATGCTGTGCACCAGCCAGATGCTGCAAATCACAACCGCCGCAACGGTCATAATAGGGACAAGGTGGCTGCTGCCGTTCGGCCGCAGGTTGCTCTATTGACAGCAGTTCAGCCTGAAATTTTTTAACGGGCCGAAAGCGAATCTGCTCGGTGGGTAATACCTGGTCAATAAAATAAACTGCGCCATCGTTGGCACGGACCACTCCCCTGCCCTGATGGTCCAAAGCCTCTACTACACGGCGTTGGACAGGCTTTTGATGACGCGCTGCGGCAGCTCGTTTTGATTTCGGCTTAAAAAATTGTGCCATTTGAGACCACCTGTTAGCGCTCCAGTACCACGGTCGCAACCGCGTAGTTTTGTTCATCACTTATCGTTAGCAAGGCTTGCGATAACTCAAGTTCAGCAAACCATGCGGCGGCGGTGCCGGTAAAGTACCACAACGGCCGTCCGTGTGGATCATGCCGAACCTCCATATGCTGAAACGATAAGCCGGCCGCGATACCGCGCCCGAACGCCTTGCTGCAGGCTTCTTTAGCGGCAAAACGTTTAGCCAGAAAATGAGCGGGCTTTTGGCACTGCTCCATTTGCAGCCGTTCAGCATCGGTCAAAATTCGCGCAACCAGGCTTTGGCCTCGATTTAACGATGTCTGTAGCCGGTCAACCTGAATGATATCGGTACCAATGCCATAAATGGACATTATCGCGCCTCGTTCAAAATCTGTTTCATGTCTCGCACCGCCGTATCCAGACCCACTAATACGGCACGGCCAATGATGGAATGACCGATATTCAGTTCTTCAATCTGCGCAATTTGCGCCACCGCCAGCGTATTATGGTAATGCAGCCCATGACCGGCATTAACCTGAAGTCCCAGACCAGCGGCATAATCAGCGGCACGGCCAATTTTTTCCAGCTCAGTTAACTGCTGAGCCGGTGTTTCAGCATCCGCGTAATGCCCTGTATGCAGTTCAATAATGGGAGCCCCCGTCGCTTTAACGGCATCGATTTGCTGTTGGTTGGCATCGATAAACAGAGATACTGCAATGCCTGCATCGGTTAATCGCTTGACGGCTTGTTTCACAGCGGCTTGTTGGCCGTCAACGTCAAGCCCGCCTTCGGTGGTCAACTCTGCCCGTTTTTCAGGTACCAGGCAGCAATATGTCGGCTTAATGTGTTCGGCAATGGCCAGCATTTCGTCGGTTATTGCCATTTCCAGATTCATTGGCACATTAAGGGTTTGTTTTAGCAGTTCAACGTCACGATCGATAATGTGGCGACGGTCCTCACGCAAATGAATGGTTATACCGTCAGCACCAGCCTGCTCGGCAATCGCGGCGGCGGTAACCGGATCGGGATAACGGACTCCACGGGCGTTACGCAAGGTCGCTATGTGATCAATATTGACGCCCAATCTTAAATTTTTCATAACATGCTCCTAACGGCGAAATAATTCCCGCGACCGCAGTGGCTTATTCCCTAAATGAACAGCCAATGCTTCGCGCATAATTAACTTACACGCTTTTCGTTGTGACGGATTCAAATCCTGCTGTAACAGGTCAAGCTGACCCAGAGATATGATAATTTCTGATGGCCAGGCCGTTGTACTTAAACAATGGGGGGTTTGCAAAAATCCGAACTCGGGATCAAAGTAACTGTAGCCGGCTGGCTGTAAAGGTTGTCCGGTGTCGGCATCATGCAGCCAGTCAAAGGTGGTGCCGAGTTGAGTCAATAGTTGCCATTCAAACCAGCGTAGCAGGCTCTCGATATCACGTTGCTCACTGAGCTGTTGCACAACAATCTGATAAGCACTGAATAACTCATTAACGTCGGCCTGAACCGGCAACAAACGCTGCAGCAATTCATTAAGGTAAAAGCCACTGTATAACCGATGACTGCTGAGCGGAAACGGTGTGCCGGTGGCCTCAGCCAGCGTTAAGGTTTTTAACTCGTGACGGCCCATGAATTCAACCGACAAGGGCGTAAATGCCTGCAGGATGGCACGCCATGAGCTTTTGCTGCGTTTCGCTCCTTTGGCGATGACCCGTAACCGCCCATCCTGCTCGGTTAGCAGATCCACCAGCAAACTGCTTTCCTGGTAATCCCGACGGTGCAGAACGAACGCCGCTTGCGGCATCCCTCAGTCCTCGCGATATCCGAGGCTTTTTAACGCCCTTTCGTCGTCAGACCAGCCCGATTTCACCTTTACCCAAAGCTTTAATAAGACTTTATTATCCAGTAGTTTTTCCAGATCCCGCCGGGCTTCGGTGCCAATGGTTTTTAATTTACTACCACCTTCGCCAATTACCATGCGTTTTTGCGCTGCCCGCTCGACCAATATCAAAGCATGAATGTGGGTGGTGCCCTTTTCAGATTGGCCAAACTGTTCAATTTCTACCGTCGTTTCATAGGGCAGTTCTTCACCGGTAAAACGCATCAGTTTTTCACGAATGATTTCCGCGGTCATAAAGCGCTGAGACCTGTCCGTAACGTAATCAGCCGGATAAAAATGATAACCCGGTTGCAGATAAGTTTTGACAATATCCCGCAACGCATCAATGTTATCGCCATGGGTTGCTGAAATAGGCAGCATATCGGCAAACTCGCGTTGTTCGCTCAACCACTTCAGATGAGGCAACAGACGGCTTTTATCTTTCAGCTGATCCACTTTATTGACCAACAGAACAACCGGCCGCTTGGTCCGTGCCAGCTTTTCCAGCACCATGCTGTCGTCTTCGGTCCATTTGGTGTTTTCTACCACAAACAACACCAGGTCGACGTCGTTCATCGCAGCCGCCGCTGTTTGATTCATCACCCGGTTAATCGCGCGCTTCTCTTTCAGATGCATGCCCGGGGTATCCACATAAACCGCCTGGCAATCACCCTGAGTATCAACGCCCAGAATGCGGTGCCGGGTGGTCTGTGGTTTATCGGAGGTAATACTGATCTTTTGCCCGAGCAAGTAATTCAGTAGCGTCGACTTGCCCACATTGGGGCGACCGACTATGGCAACAAAGCCACAGTGTTTATCATCATCAACCAGGCCATCATTACCCAGTGATTGTTTTAACATCTCGTCCAGGTTCATAACGATTCCTGTAATTGTTCTAACGCCACTGTCGCCGCCGACTGCTCTGCTTTGCGACGGCTGGTTCCGGTTCCTAAAAAGGGGTCTGACAGACCCTCGACACGGCAAGTCACCGTAAATTGTTGATTATGGGCCTGCCCCTGGGTTGCCACAACGTCGTAGCAGGGCAATGGCAGTTGCCGAGCCTGTAACAGTTCCTGCAACCGAGTTTTGGGGTCCTTTTGACTCACCCCCGGCTTAATATCATTCAACTGTTCAGCAAACCACCGCAACACCATCTGCTTAACGGTGGCCATGTCGCTATCCAGATACACAGCGCCGATGATCGCCTCCATCGCATCAGCAAGAATCGACTCGCGACGATAGCCACCACTTTTTAACTCACCCTGACCCAGCCATAAGTAGTCGCCTACTTGTTGATCTCGGCCAAGGTTGGCTAACGACCGTCCACAAACAATCGCCGCTCGCATGCGACTTAAATCGCCCTCTGCTACCTGCGGAAAGCGTTCAAACAACGCTTCTGCGATCACCACGCCAAGAATCGAATCACCGAGAAATTCCAGCCGTTCGTTGTGCTGGGCATGTGCACTACGATGAGTCAGCGCCTGCTTTAACAACTCACGCTGGCAAAAACGGTAACCAATAGTTCGTTCCAGTTTTTCTAACGGGGGCTTGGGTAAACTCACTCAATAGTTCCTAATCGTTTCAGTCTGACACCAGTTGGCACCCAGCTGGGCAGTATACTGTCCTGCCCACGGTCCATCTCAAAACTCATCCAGATAAATACCGCCTGACCCACTAAATAATCGTCGGGCACAAACCCCCAATAGCGGCTGTCCTGAGAATTATCGCGGTTATCACCCATGGCGAAGTATTGTCCTTCTGGCACAATAAACTCACCATCGCTGGTGCCTGGCTGTTCATAAAATAACGGCACGCGCGGGCTGACCCGCGGATCAAGCAGGATGCGGTGCGATAATTCACCCAACTGCACCTGATACTGTTTCAGTGAGCTACCGCCGGAAAAGAAGCTGTCGCCATCCTTAATCGGTGTCTCAGTCACTTGAATGGCTTCGCAAAATTCACCCGACTCGCATTGTGGCTGAATGTACAATTTTTTATTGCGGTATACCAATCTGTCACCGGGCAGGCCGACAATGCGCTTGATGTAATCAACATCCGGCTGGCGTGGGTATTTGAAAACCGCAATGTCGCCGCGTTCAGGTTTACCGGAATCAATGATTTTAGTGCGAAAGAGCGGATCTTTTACTCCGTAGGCGAACTTTTCAACTAAAATAAAATCGCCTTTGAGTAAGGTGGGCATCATCGAACCGGAGGGAATTTGAAAAGGCTCGTACAAAAACGAACGCAGCACTAGCACCACGGCCAGAACAGGGAACACCGACTGCCCAAACTCGGTGACAGAATTTTGCGCTTCACCTTCTTTGCGGCGCGGTTTCAGCACTAAGGCATCAAATAACCAAAGCAGACCTGCGGCAAGCGTAACCAGTGTTAATAAAACCGAAAAATAGTTGGCCATTGCCAATAGTTCCTGTAATTGATTGTTATCTGTTTTAACGAAATAGGCGGTTTATTTACCAACTTTTAACACGGCTAGAAACGCCTCTTGTGGAACTTCCACATTACCCAGGTTTTTCATCCGTTTTTTACCTTCTTTTTGCTTCTGCAGCAGTTTTTTCTTACGACTCACGTCGCCACCGTAACACTTAGCGGTTACGTTTTTACGCAGCTGTTTTACCGTCGACCGTGCAATCACGTGGCTACCAATGGTCGCCTGTATCGCAATATCAAACATTTGCCGGGGAATCAATTCTTTCATTTTATCGACCAGCAACCGGCCCCTGCCCTCGGCATGATCGCGGTGCGTTATCATGGCTAAGGCATCAACCCGGTCGCCATTGATTAAAATATCAACCCGCACCATATCAGCAGCCTGAAATTTCTTGAACTGATAATCCAGCGACGCGTAGCCGCGACTGGTTGACTTAAGCCGGTCGAAAAAGTCCATAACCACTTCTGCCATTGGCATTTCATACGTCACTGCCACTTGCTTACCGTGGTAGGTCATCGCAGTTTGAACGCCACGCTTGTCAACGCACAACGTAATGACGTTGCCAAGGAACTCTTGGGGTACCAAAATATTGGCTTCGACAACGGGCTCGTAAATGGTTTCGATATCATTTACTGGCGGCAGGTTAACCGGATTATCGACCTTTACAATATCCCCGCTCAGCACTCTAACTTCATAGACCACCGTTGGCGCGGTGGTGATCAGATCAATATTGTACTCTCGCTCTAAGCGTTCCTGGATAATTTCCATGTGCAGCATACCCAGAAAACCACAACGAAAACCGAAACCCAGGGCTGCCGAGTTTTCAGGTTCGTAAAATAGTGACGCGTCGTTCAGTGACAGTTTGCCCAGCGCATCGCGGAAATTCTCATAGTCATCTGAACTGATCGGAAACATGCCGGCGTAAACCTGCGGCTTAACTTTTTTAAAGCCGGGAACCGGGGCACTGGCCGGGTTTTTAGCATTGGTCAGGGTATCCCCGACCGGCGCACCCAAAATGTCTTTAATACCGGAAATCACATAGCCCACCTCACCCGTGTGCAAAATACCGGTTTCGTGAGGTTTGGGATTAAAATAGCCAACTTTATCAATATTGTAAGTTTGTCCGGTCGACATCACTGTCATTTTTTCACCGGCCCGCAAAGTACCGTTTTTAATCCTTACTAAGGACACAACACCCTGATAATTATCAAACCAGGAGTCAATTATCAGAGCCTGTAAGGGGTCCTCAGTTTCACCCTGCGGGGGAGGAATTTGACGCACAATGCGCTCTAAAACCTCATTGATACCAATACCAGTTTTAGCAGAACACTGAACAGCATCAACGGCTTCGATACCGACAATATCTTCGATCTCCTGCGCTACGCTCATTGCATCGGCTTGCGGTAGGTCAATCTTGTTCAGGACCGGCACCACTTCCAGATCCATATCAATGGCCGTATAGCAGTTGGCCAGCGTCTGTGCTTCGACACCCTGGGCGGCATCAACCACCAATAGCGCGCCTTCACAACCAGCCAGTGAGCGTGATACTTCATAGGAAAAATCGACATGCCCGGGGGTGTCGATAAAGTTTAACTGATAGGTTTCACCGTCGTTAGCTGTGTAGTAAAGGGTAACGCTCTGTGCTTTTATGGTAATGCCCCGCTCTCGCTCCAAATCCATCGAGTCAAGAACCTGTTCGGCCATTTCCCGGTTAGTCAGGCCACCACAATGCTGAATGAGGCGATCAGACAACGTCGATTTACCATGGTCAATATGAGCAATAATCGAGAAGTTACGGATATTCTTTTGATTAAACGCCTTGTTCGGCATTGATTACACCTCTGAAAACTAAACTTTGACTGTGAGTATTATACCCATATTAGCCATGCAAATTAGCGCTGATCATACCGATGTTGCGCCAAAGAACCAATCATTTTGGTCGATTTGAATCAAACTTGTTGGGCTGTGATCTGGATCATCTGATTGACCTTAACATCACGTTTCTGAAACCAATGTTTGAGGGCCACAAAGGCGGCTGCAAAACTGCCAAAAGAGAGGAGAATAATGAGCCATTCCGGCAGCGTCTGAAATGATGTTAAAACAACAGCACTGAGCAACAGCATGAGGATAGGCATACCGTAAAGTAACAGCGCGAAACGTGTTACCTGTTGCTCGGGCATGCTGATTTCAACCTGCTCTCCGGGCTCAACCCGAGTATCACTGATCACTGTGAATTGCGCATTGCGATCAGCAAACAACTTGCTGAGGATACCTGCACCACAGGTTGTTTTCTGACTGCAACCGCTACAGGCGGTTTTCAGCTGCGTTGTTAAGGTTATGCGGTTGCCCTGCACCGCGACCACTTCTGCAATTTCTTTCATAGCCGTTATTGTACGCTAGATGCGACCTGTTTGGCGACCTCTAACGGTATTTGCCCAACCACAGTGACAATGACACCAGCAACGGGCTGACTGAATAAGGTCTGTGGCCCTGACAAACTCATCTCAGCCGGCGGCTCGCCCTCGGCCTGAGTCAAATAAACGGAGTACTCCGCCAGGCCATCTGAGTATAAGTAATGGTCGACAGGTGTACCGTCCAGTACCAGCCGGTGGTGTTGGCTCTTTAATAGCTGAAAGCCCGCAGGTGACCACTGCGGCTGCTGAGTTAGTTGCGGCGGCTGCAAAGAGCGCAACTGTTCAAGTAAAGGCGGTTGCTCAATTTGGTTCAGTTCTTTCATCATCGCCGGCGACACCGGCCGCGTTGACAAACTGGTCATTTGCAACTGCTCCATGATTTCGCCGTTACGATTAACCATCAATACTTTAAGGGGCATACCGTTTTCGCGGTCAAGCCACACAGAAAAGCCGAACCGCTGATTATCGCGGCTGATGATGCGTATGTGCTGGGCTTTGCGATCCAGTACGCGGGCACCACCAACCGCAACAGCACGGTAGTATTTCGAAACATTGGCAAAGGGCTGATTAAAAGCACTTGGAATTAAGGTGGACAGCACATCGGATTTTAACGAATAGCTTTCTGTAGCGGGATGAAAATGGGATACCCGATCATCGATTCGGAGCGCCCGAAAACCGGGCCCGTTCATTTGCATCAACCATTCGAACTGACGACCATTGGCATTTACCCCATGAACCCATTGATAAGGTTCGATGCGATCACCCTGAACGTGCACCAGCGACGCTTCAAAATTTAACGTGTTAAGCGCCGACGCCATCAAATTAAACCAACGCTCTCCGTCACTGGCGGTAGCGGTTTGCACCGAGCTGTCAGTTTGCTCGGGGGCCCCTTGCGACCCGCTTGCTGCGCTGCAAAAAAATGCAACGGCGATGAGGCCATAAGACCAAAACTTCATGACCAACTACCCCGCTAATTTGATGATGTTGCCGATTTTTCTTCTCTTTTCTGTGCTGGCTGTTCTGCTACGGGCGTCTGAATGATCATTAGCTGCTGTTGATGGTCAATCAGGTAAGACTGAGCCTGACGGCGCAGTTGCTGACTCTGTTGCGGCGCTGCTTCGGTCAGTGGCTGAGTTTGCGCCGAAGGTGAGTAACTAACCGGTTGACTACTACCACCAATTGGAGCCGTCATAATTGACGGTTGATCTGCGCCAGAACTACCCGGCAGCAGAGTCGGCTGTTGATAAGTCTGCACGGTCAGTACGGCAACAACCGCAACGCCGGCAGCAACAGCAACTTTCGCAGTGGGTTGTAACCAGCGCATTGCCGCCTTACGAACAGCCGAAGAACGGCTGTTCAACGAGGTTTTGATCACTTCAGGTGTTTCAATCTGCGCCGCAATGGCCGCACTCACCTGCTCACTGATGTCAACTTCGGTTGTCTGGCCCAAGTCTCGCTTAAGACTGCTACTGATGAGACTGTAGCGATGCCAGCGCAACCTTTCCTCATCATTATCCAACCACTCATCCATAGCAACGTGCTCAGCTGATTCCTGGTCAAAAATTGCTGATGTTGTCTGCATTTCTGATGTTGGCGTAGTGTCTTTAGACAGTCTGTCCTGCGACATAGTTATTCCTCTTTGGTTACCGCTCTAATAACGGTCTCAACTGGTTATCAATGGCTTCCCTGGCACGAAAGATTCTTGATCTGACGGTACCAATCGGACAATCCATTGCAACTGCAATTTCTTCGTAACCAAGCCCTTCAATTTCCCGTAAGGTAATTGCCTGGCGCAAATCATCGGGTAAATCTTCTATTGCTTTAAGCACCACCGACTGAATTTCATCGGTTAGCAATTGTCGCTCAGGCGATGCGGCGTCTTTTAACGCGCCAGCCGTTTCGATGTATTCCGCGTTTTCTGCATCAACATCTGCCGCCGGTGGCTTGCGCCCCTGAGCAACCAAATAATTTTTCGCCGTATTAACAGCAATACGATACAACCAGGTATAAAACGCACTGTCGCCACGAAACTTTGGCAAAGCCTTATAGGCTTTGATAAAGGCTTCCTGAGACACATCAGCAACATCACCGGGCTGTTTGACGTAACGAGATATCAAACTCATTACTTTGTGTTGATACTTTTTTACCAACAGGTCAAACGCACGGTTATCACCTTGCTGTACTCTTTCGACTAGCTGTTGATCCGTTATTTTTGTGCTCATCCGAGCCTGTTCTCCCTAGCTTAGGAACTGCTTGAACTGACGGCTCGTCGAAGTTGTTACAAATTGTGACCTGAGCCGCCGCAAAAAGTTCGCAAAAATCCTAACAAATGCGTAAAATGAGCCAAAATTCTCTAAGAGTACTTTATGGAACCTGCAGCAAATTATCAATCCGATGTCCTAATTATTGGTTCTGGTGCGGCGGGTTTAACAACCGCCTTACAACTTGCCGACCATGTCAGCGTGATTATAGTCAGTAAAGGTCCGTTACTCGAAGGTTCAACTTACTACGCTCAGGGCGGCATTGCCGCTGTTTTTGACCAAAACGACAGCGTAGAAAGTCATATTGAAGATACATTAGTTGCCGGCGCAGGTTTGTGCAAACGCAGTGCGGTTGAGTTTACCACACGTAATGCCCGTGACGCACTGCAGTGGCTTATTGATGAAGGGGTCGGCTTTGATCAAGTGAAGTCCAGCAATAAAGATCCTGAATACCATCTAAATCGTGAAGGTGGTCACAGTCACCGCCGCATATTACATGCCGCAGACGCGACCGGGAAAGCTGTTCAGACCACATTGCAGGATAGAGTCTTACAACATCCTAATATTAAGGTGCTGGAACGCTTTAATGCGGTCGATCTGGTTACCGGTAAACGTTTACAGAAAGCTGACCGTTGCTACGGAGCTTATTTGTGGAACCGCCAACACGAGCGGGTCGAAACGGTGGCGGCCCGGTTTGTAGTTCTGGCAACCGGTGGTGCCAGCAAAGTATATCAGTACACCAGCAACCCCGACATCGCCAGTGGTGATGGCATTGCAATGGCCTGGCGGGCCGGCTGCAGTGTCACCAATATGGAATTTAATCAGTTTCACCCAACCTGCTTGTATCATCCTAACGCGCACAGTTTTTTATTAACAGAAGCCCTGCGCGGCGAAGGCGCTGTGTTAAAACGCCCCGACGGCAGCCGTTTCATGACTGACTTTCACGCGTTGGCAGAACTGGCCCCGCGCGATGTGGTGGCGCGTGCCATTGACTATGAGATGAAGCGGCTGGGTGCTGACTGCATGTACCTGGATATTTCTCATCAGTCGGCGGATTTCCTGCAACAACACTTTCCGACGGTTTATAAAAAATGTCTGGACCTGGGTATTGATATCAGCAAACAAGCCATGCCAGTGGTACCCGCCGCTCACTATACCTGTGGTGGGGTCACCACGAATTTGAACGCTGAAACTGATTTGAACGGCCTGTACGCTGTTGGTGAAGTGGCCTGTACCGGCTTACACGGGGCTAACCGAATGGCCAGTAACTCGTTGCTGGAATGCCTGGTGTTTGCGCAAAGCGCCGCCCGTCACATACTGGCTCAAACCTACAACGAAGCTCCGGTCAGCACTATCCCGGCCTGGGATGAAAGTCAGGTTTCCAATTCCGACGAAGAGGTTATTATTCAGCATAACTGGCACGAACTGCGCCTGTTTATGTGGGACTATGTCGGCATTGTACGCACCACTAAACGACTTGAACGAGCTTTGCACCGTATCCAGTTGTTGCAACAAGAAGTTCACGATTATTATTCGAACTTCCGCGTCAGTAATAATTTACTTGAGCTGCGTAATCTGCTGCAGGTTGCCGAGCTGATAGTACGCAGCGCAATGGCCCGTAAAGAAAGTCGTGGCCTGCATTACACCATGGATTTCCCGAACCAGTTAGCAGCACCACAACCGACCCGATTAGCCCCGCCGCTTACTTAATGCCAGCAGCCGTAACAAAGCCAGCTGATCAGCACTGATACGAAACCACCAGAGCCAAAGCCACTGCCGCTGTCCATTGACCCGCAGTGGCACAATCAACAGGCAACGCCAGACCACCAGCGCTTTACCGCTCAGTTGTAAATCATCGGTATCATCAAGGTACCAACTGTTGCCACAGTAACTGACGGACAGTAACTGCGTCGGGTATTTGAGCCGGAAACAATGCAACGGCTTGATTACACTTTAACCCGTGACAACATAAACTCGATCATTTTTGTCAGACGTTCATCGGGACATTTTTCGTGACCCATGAACCAAGCAAATAAGTCCGGATCGTCGCAGGTTAACAGTTGTCGAAAATCTTCTTTCTGCTGGTCGCTCAATTCGTCATAAACCTGATCCACAAAGGGCTCAAAGAGCACATCCAGCTCTAGCATTCCTCGCCGGCAGGCCCATTTTAAGCGTCGCTTGTCTTTTAATGCATCCGCAGATTGCTTAAGTGGTAGCATGAATAATTTAACCTCAACCTTGAAAAAAACATCGGAGCCCTAATATTAGCATGAAGTGTGCAAATAAGGAGTGCCTGTGATTGCATTAGAACCATCATTTGTAGAGCAAATGCCGGCCTGCGTTTCGGCAAAACTGGACGACTATGGTATCATCGCTGTAAGCGGTGAGGATGCTGAAGGTTTTCTACAAAGCCAGCTGACCTGCGACTTGCACCAGCTCGCTGAACAACCGTACCTGTACGGTGCACATTGTGAGCCAACCGGCAAAGCGTTTAGCAATTTTTGGTTGGTTCCGTCAGCGCAAGGCTTTTTGCTGATCATGCATCGCAGTGCGTTGCCAGGTTCTTTATCGCAACTTAAAAAATACGGTGTTTTCAACAAGGTCGACATCGAAGATGTCAGCGACGATTGGTTTATTGCCGGTGTATTTGGCACCGAAACCGATGATTTTATCGCTAACCTTAACGAAAACACCCTGCAACTTAATGTCGGATCGCAGCCGAATCAATATGTGCTGTTAAGTCCGACGACAATTTCTACGGATTATCCGCAGACCTATTGGGATGCGTTGGAAATTGAACGGGTTCGTCCCCAGTTGACCGCTGATACAAGTCAGCAGTTTGTGCCGCAAATGTTAAACATTCAGGCACTGGGCGGGATCAGTTTTGACAAAGGATGTTATATCGGCCAAGAGACTATCGCCCGAATGAAATATTTGGGTAGACAAAAGCGGGCTTTGTATCGGCTCAGCGGTCAGGCTACGGCAGTAGTACCTGGCACAGAGCTAGAGCGCAAGGTCGGCGATAATTGGCGTCGTACAGGAACGGTCATTATGGCAGTGAACCGTTCAGAAAAACTGCAGGATCTGCTGGCCGTACTCCCTCTCGACATTGAGGACGGTACACCAGTTCGGGTTCGCGGTGACGAGGCGAGTCTCTTGGAAATACACTCACTGCCGTATCAACTAGGTTAACTATTTATGAGCGAAGCAATTGCCCCAAACAAAGTTGTGGCTATCAATTACACAGTAAAAACTGCAGACGGCCAGACTTTGGATCAATCAAAGGAAGGCAATCCATTGAGTTTCATCCACGGTCGCGGAATGCTAATTCCTGGCTTAGAAAATGCTTTAGAAGGCAAAGCAACGGGTGAAAAATTCAGCGCAGAAATCAAACCTGACGAAGCCTATGGCGAGCGTCAGGATGGTTTAATTCAAACCGTACCACGCAACTTATTTGGCGAAAACGAGGTTGAACCCGGCATGCAGTTCCGTGCCAGCACCGACCAGGGCGACCAATCTGTCGTCATCGTTGAAGTCAATGATGAAGAAGTAACCGTCGATGGTAACCATCCATTAGCGGGTACCGATTTACAGTTTGACGTCGAAGTGGTTGAAGTTCGCGATGCAACCGAACAGGAACTCGAGCACGGTCACGTGCACACGGATGGCGAAGATCACGACGATCAATAAGCCACATCGATAAGCCTGCTAAGATACCGTCACTGCTTCTGCAGTTGGCGGTATTTTTTTACCTTCAGGCCTTATTAACCCGAATTCCCTCGTTTTTCAATAACTGGCTTTTACGCTGCAGACCGGCAGCAAATCCACACAACTGCCCATTACTGCCTATCACTCGATGACACGGAATAATCAGCATTAACGGATTACGGGCAATCGCATTAGCCACCGCCCGCACACTGCCAGGCCGCCCCATGCGTACAGCAATTTCTTTATAGGACACGGTTTTACCTGGCTCAACCTGCTGTAACTGGTGTAATACCTGTTGCTGAAACTCTGTCCCCTGAATTCGCAAAGGTAAGCTAAAGCTTTGCCGGGTACCGGCCAGGTATTGCTCTACCTGGCGCTGCGTCTGTTGCAACAGTGCCAGCGTTGGGGTTTCTGTTGAACAACTTAAATCGGGCAAATTACCTTGATCCTGGCAATATAACCCGATTAAGTAGCCCTTTTCAGCAATAGCGACCATAGCCCCGAGTGGGCTCTCAAACACCAGATGACGCATACTGGCGACTGCTGCCGCAACTAATCGATTTTCGTGCGCATATGCGGGAACAACAGCACATCACGGATAGACGGTGAATCGGTCAGCAACATAACCAATCGGTCGATGCCAATACCTTCACCGGCGGTTGGTGGCATACCGTGCTCTAACGCAGTAACGTAATCTTCGTCATAGAACATGGCCTCGTCATCGCCAGCTTCTTTAGCGTCAACCTGATCACGAAAGCGTTGTGCTTGATCCTCGGCGTCATTCAGCTCGGAAAAACCATTCGCTAACTCGCGCCCACCGGCAAAAAATTCAAAGCGATCAGTGACAAAGGGGTCGTCATCATTGCGTCTTGCCAAAGGCGACACTTCTGCCGGATAAGCGGTAATAAAGGTCGGCTGAATCAATTGATGCTCGGCTACGGCTTCAAATATTTCAATTTGAATTTTACCCAGCCCCCAGGCTTTTTGTACCTGAATTCCATGTTGACCGGCAATCTGGCTGGCGGTTTCACGATCCTGCAACTGCTCAACTGTTACCTCAGGCAAATATTTTACGATCGCCTCCAATACCGTCATACGGGTAAAGGGTTGAGCAAAATCGTATTCATCGCCCTGGCTTGTAAATACCGCCGTGCCAAGCACCGACTCGGCAATGCCACGCAACATCTGCTCGGTTAAATCCATCAGATCATTGTAATCGGCATATCCCCAGTAAAATTCCAGCATCGTAAATTCGGGGTTATGGCGGGTAGAAAGGCCTTCATTACGGAAGTTACGGTTAATTTCAAAAACTTTTTCAAAACCACCGACAACCAGCCGCTTAAGGTACAGCTCCGGTGCAATGCGCAAAAACAATTCCATATCCAGCGCATTATGATGGGTTGAAAAAGGACGTGCCGCAGCGCCTCCCGGAATGGTCTGCATCATAGGCGTTTCCACTTCAAGAAATTGGCGTTCGCTTAAAAAGCGGCGTATATAGTCAATCACCTTTGAGCGCACAATAAAGGTGTTACGCGACTCTTCATTGGTGATTAAATCAAGATAGCGCTGGCGATAGCGCATTTCCTGATCAGCCAGGCCATGAAACTTGTCCGGCAACGGTCGCAGGGCTTTGGTCAGTAATCGCACATCATCAACCTGAACACTCAGCTCGCCGGTATTGGTTTTAAACAAGACACCACTGGCACCGACAATATCGCCTAAGTCCCACTTTTTAAATTCACTGTTGTAAAAGCCCTCAGGCAAATTATCGCGCACGACATACAACTGAATTTTGGCACTCATATCCTGAATTGTCGCAAAACTGGCTTTGCCCATGATCCGACGCGTCATCATACGACCAGCCACTTTAACCCGAATGCCTTGTTCCGCTAACGCTTCTTTGCTGACATCAGCGTACTCTTGCTGCAAGTCCTGAGCTAAAGCATCGCGACGAAAATCATTCGGAAACGCAACTCCCTTGTCGCGAATTGCGGCCAATTTCGCCTTACGTTGGGCAATTTGCTCATTAACGTCGACGTCGGGCGATTGCGATTTATCTGTCATATTCAGTATTCCTCTATTCTGTCGCTTACAAGCCGCTTTTTAAACTGGCTTCAATAAATGGATCTAGGGCGCCATCTAAGACGGCTTGCGTATTGCGGTTTTCGATACCGGTACGCAGGTCTTTGATGCGGGAATCATCAAGCACATACGAACGAATTTGGCTACCCCAGCCAATATCCGATTTACTGTCTTCCAGTGCTTGTTTGTCTTCGTTTTGTTTTTGTAACTCCATTTCGTACAACTTTGCTTTCAGTTGCTTCATCGCTGAGTCACGGTTTTTATGCTGTGAGCGGTCGCTCTGACATTGCACTACAATACCCGACGGCTCGTGCGTGATACGCACCGCTGAATCGGTTCGGTTAACGTGCTGACCACCAGCACCAGAGGCACGATAGGTGTCGACACGTAAATCCGACGGATCGATATCGACTTCGATGTCATCATCAACTTCGGGGTAAACGAACACCGAGGCAAACGAGGTGTGACGCCGATTACCTGAGTCAAAAGGCGATTTTCGCACTAAACGGTGTACCCCGGTTTCCGTACGCAGCCAGCCGTAGGCGTATTCACCGCCGATGCGCACTGTGGCTGATTTAATACCGGCCACATCACCTTCGGACAACTCGGTAATTTCGGCACTGAAGCCATGACTTTCAGCCCAGCGCAAATACATTCGTAACAGTATATTAGCCCAATCCTGAGCTTCTGTGCCACCTGAGCCGGACTGAACATCGACATAGCAATCGGAGTTGTCGTTATCGCGCGAGAACATGCGCCGAAACTCGAGTTTTTCCAGCTGTTTTAACAGACCCTGCAGTTCGCTTTCGGCCTCCGTAAAGGTTTGCTGGTCTTCTGCTTCGACCGCCAGCTCAACCAGACCTTCGACATCATCCAGGCCCTGATGCAAGTTGTTTAAGGTAACCAAAACCTGCTCAAGCGCTGCACGCTCTTTACCGAGGGCCTGAGCCTTGGTCGGCTGGTTCCAAATTTCCGGCTGCTCCAGCTCGCGTGTCACTTCTTCTAAGCGTTCAGTTTTTGTATCGTAGTCAAAGATACCCCCTAAGCGCCTCTGAGCGCTCACGCATATCTTTAATCAAGTTGTAAGTTGCATTGGTTTCAAACATTATTAATCCGTCAGCCGTTAGCAAAATTTAAGGCGCACAGTTTATCGTAAAGCGCGCATTTGCTCTACCAACAACTGGACCTTTGTGTTGCCGCGAAAATGATTTATCTGCGGTTTATACAGTAGCTCGACTGAATGTACCGAATTATCCGGCCACAGGTTGGTGTCAATATTAAAAGCAATCGCGTCAAACAGCGCTCCAGCAGCCGTTTTTAACTGCAGCTTTAAATGCTGGCTGCCAACAATACGCTGAGAAACAATAGCAAAGGTCCCGTCGAACTGCGGCTCCGGAAACTTTTGCCCCCAGGGACCACCGCGTTGCAGTTGTGCCACCAACTCGAGATTTAAGTCCGCGTCCGACAGCTCACCATCGGACCAGTAAACCGCTTCTTTGTGTTCAGCCGTTAGCCATTCGGCAGCAATCTGCTGAGCGGCTGCAGTAAATTGCGGCAGGTGATGCCGGGGTAATGTCAGCCCCGCCGCCATTGCGTGCCCGCCAAAGCGATTGATCAAGCCCGGATTAAGAATATCGATACGTTCCAGTAAGTCGCGAATGTGTAAACCGGGCACCGAACGAGCAGAACCTTTAATCGTTTGTTCATCATCGTCGGCAAACACGATGACCGGACGATTAACCTGATCTTTAACACGGCCAGCGACAATTCCGATAACGCCACCATGCCAGCCCGATTCATACAGCGTCATTAAATCCGGACTCTGGCCCTGGTTATCTAACTGCAGCTGAGCGACAATTTGTTCGGCATGATCGCGCATTTCGCCTTCAATACTGCGTCGTTCACGATTCAGGTTATCCAATTGCCCGGCTAAATCCTTTGCTCGCTGACCCTCCGCTAACAGGCACTCAATACCCAGACTGATATCATCCAGACGGCCTGCGGCATTAATCCGTGGTGCTAATGCAAACCCCAGGTCTGCCGCCTGTAGCTGTTCACGCTGTCGCCCGGCGACGTCGAGTAACGCCGCAATGCCGGTTCGGCAACGGCCGCTGCGAATACGGGCCAGCCCCTGATGAACCAAAATTCGGTTATTGTAGTCCAGCGGCACAACATCGGCGACAGTCCCCAAGGCAACCAAATCCAACCAATCTGCTAAGTTAGGCAGCGGTTGATAGCCCTGCTCCCGTAATCCCGCTCTTAACGCCAGCAACAAATAAAAAGCGACCCCCACACCCGCTAAATTTTTACTGGCAAAAGCACAGCCGGGCTGGTTCGGATTAATGATAGCGTCTGCATTGGGCAAGTTGGCTGCGGCTAAATGATGGTCGGTGATAACCACCTGCAATCCCAGCTGCCTGGCACGCTCAACCGCTGCATTGGCAGCAATACCATTGTCCACGGTAATAATGATTTCGGTACCGCGCGCAGCCAACTGTTCGACCATCGCCACCGATAAACCGTACCCCTCGGTCATTCGGTTAGGCACCCGGTAGTTGACCTGTTGATACCCCAATTGCTGTAACGCGGTTACCATCAAGGCGGTGCTGGTCGCACCGTCGGCATCAAAATCACCGCAAATGGTAATCAGCCGTTGTTGGGCTGACAGTAACAGCTCAACAGCTTGTTTGATGTCCCGTAAATCAGCAAAGTGGTTTAAGTCTTTAGCGCGGAGTTGCAACTGCTGCGCATCGCTTACGCCCCGGCGCGCGTATACCTGTCGCAACAGGGCCGGTAAGCTGTCGGGCAAATGACTGTCGTCAACCGTAGGATAGCGTTTTATGGTAAATTCTGTCATAAACGCGGGTTACTGCATTTCCTCGATTAACGCATCGGCCGTGCGCAACCCGGGCAGCAGGCGGCCGTCGGGTAACACAACTGCCGGTGTGCCGGTTACGCCAAAGGCCTGTCCCATGCGGTAATGCTTGGCAACCGGGTTATCACAGTCGCGACTGTCGACTTGTTCATTATTTTTAAAAGCCGTTAACGCCTCAGCAGGCTGGTCAGCGCACCACACCTTTTGCAGCTGGCGGCCACCTTTACTGTTAAGACCGCCGCGCGGAAAAGCCAGGTAGCGGACGGTGATCCCGCGGTCAAGATATTGACCTAAATTTTCATGCATGCGCCGACAATAGCCGCAGGTCGTGTCGGTAAACACGGTAATTTTGTATTGTTCGTCTGACGCCGGGTAAACCACCATCTCGTCTTCCACTTTGGCCAGTTGTTGTTGGCGCAGCTGAGCCATTGCCTGCTCGGTCAGGTTGGTTGGTTGCTCACTCGTTAAATCAAACAGGTTGCCTGCCAGTAGCCGGCTGCCATCTTTTGACACGTAAAAAATGCCCTGGTTTGAGGTGATCTGATAAAGACCGCTGATCGAGGTTTCACTCACCTCTCCCACCTGAATACCTAACTTTTCCAGTTGCGATGTATTCACTTGCTGGGCAGCTACCGACAAGGTTGTCGATAATCCAACCAGTAATAAAAAGCGAGTAAAAACCTGTTTGCCCATAACTACCTCTGTTTAACCGCGCGGATGATGTTGCGTGTGTAAGGTCTGCAATCGTTCACGCGCTACCTGCGTATAAATTTGTGTGGTTGATAAATCACTGTGCCCCAACAACATTTGCAGCACCCGTAAATCGGCGCCATGATTGAGTAAATGGGTCGCAAAAGCGTGGCGTAACGTATGCGGCGACAAATGGGCCCGGATACCAGCCTGCACAGCGTAATGTTTGATCCGGTACCAAAATGCCTGCCGGGTGAGTAAGGTACCGCGTTGAGTGATGAAAATCCATGGACTTTGCTTATTCGATAGCGCCGGCCGGCCCTGCTGCAAATAGCGCTGCAGCCAATCCAGCGCTTCTTGCCCCAGCGGCACCAGACGCTCTTTGTCGCCTTTGCCGATGATCCTCACCAGGCCCTGTTGTAAGGAAACTTGGTCGTATTGTAAGCGAATTAACTCACTGACCCGCAGGCCGCTGGCGTACAGCAATTCGAGCATCGCTCGATCGCGCAAGCCAATCTCTGTTGCTGTATCCGGCGCCGCAAGCAAGGCTTCAGTGTCTTGCTCGCTCAAAGAATGAGGTAAATTCTGAGGTAATTTAGGTCGTCTGAGCCGGGCACTGGGATCCTCAGCAAACCAACCCTGCTTAATCGCAAACTGACTGAATTTTTTCATTGCACTTAAAAAACGCGAACTACTGCGTGGCGACAGCCCCTGACTGCGGCGCCAGAGCAAATAATCCTGTAAAACACCGGCTGAGGTGTCCAGTAGCCTGAGTTTGTGGTCGCTCAAAAAATCACAATAGCGCCGCAAGTCGCTGCGGTAGGACGACTGAGTGTTGGCACTGACCCCATGGTGAAGCCATAAATGCTCGATAAACGCATCAATGTGTTCGTCGTCCTGCCAGTGGACACGGGTCATAATATCGCTGCTTGATTTACTGCCCAAACCATACGCACTAGCTTACATCAGCGGTGACTCGGCTGCTATCCCTAACTGCTGTAAAACATCGTATAACTGCGCGGGGTCGCGCCGTTGGCGGGGCAACTTCTGTGGTTGCTGCTTGTGCTTTTGACGCCGCAGGGTTTGCCAGTCCAGATTAGCGATCAATTCCAGTGGTAGCCGGTCGGGATCACTCTGCGCCGCCAGCGGTTGTGGGTGTAACGCATCGTGCAGTTTAAAGTCGGTCAGCTGGCTGGTACTGCCAAACACACCGCTGCTGCTACTGTAGGGCTGATCATAACCAAGCGGGCGCGGTTGTGCGGCACCCAGTCGGCGTTGCCAGTTAATTTGTTCGGCCGGCTCGTCGGCCACAGGTTGTTCGCCCATAGCAGCCAACCACAAAGCAAACTCCGCACCGTGACCACTGTCCAGAGCGGCCGCTGCCTGCTGGTCAAAATATTCATGCACTGACAGCGTGCCATGATTGGATATTTCTGCCATATACCTTGCCGATAACTGAAACGCTTTGTTTCGGTTATCGGCGGATGACAAAAAACATTAACTTTTTCTGCTTTGCTCTTTACAGCAACAATCATCCTGCTATTATGCACGCCTCGTGTGGAGGGGTTCCCGAGTGGCCAAAGGGATCAGACTGTAAATCTGACGGCTCAGCCTTCGCAGGTTCGAATCCTGCTCCCTCCACCACTTCTGTTGCTCATCTCAAATGCCGCTACCCGTTAAATCCGCTATTTTGACTACCACTTTACCCTGACTACTGTCGTTTTTAAGATACTCTAACGCCTCATTAATCTGCTCAGCAGTAAATACCTTATCGATAACAGGGCATATTCGGCGGGCCGTAAACGCCTCACCGAACTGACGCCACAGGCCCCTTAAAATGCTGCCTTTGTCCGCTACAGGCAATGATCTTAAGGTCGACCCGAGCAGTTGTTGTCGCTTGATTAATAAGCGGGCAAAATCAACCGGCCCTTCACGGCCGCCCAACAAACCAATTACAATCAGCCGACCGTCAGAATTTAACACCGTCTGATCGCGGTTAACGCTGCCTCCAGCGACCGGATTGAGGATCACGTCCACCCCGCCAAGAGCTTTCAGTTCGTCATGCAAATTTTGCTGGTGACGATTAAAGGCTTTACTGGCTCCCAGTTGCTGGCAAAAATGACGTTTTTCCTCGCTTCCGACAGCAACGTAAATCGCATTCCCCTGCTCTTTACACAGCTGAATTAATGAACTGCCAACACCGCTGGCACCCGCATAAGTAAACACCACATCAGTATTTTTTAGCTTGGCAAGCTGAAACACGTTCAGATAAGCCGTGGCAAAAGTTTCCAGCCAGCCTGCTCCTTGCTCAAAACTCCAGCTGCTCGGCAACGGCAATACCTGCGCGGCGTCAACCGTTACCGACTCGGCAAAACCACCGGCCGCCAACAGTGCGGCAATACGCTGACCAACCCGTAGGCCTTCGACCTGTTCACCCAGCGCCGTGATCACGCCGCTGCATTCCAGTCCAGGAATCTCAGAAGCGCCTTCCGGCGGCGGATAAACGCCGGCGACCTGCATCAGATCAGCGCGATTGACACCCGCGTAAGCAATCTGAATCGTCACTTCGGTAGCACTTGGCTGCTTAGTTTGTTTTACTTCCTTTTGCCATTCGATACGCTCGTTTTTTATCGTTGCTGTCTGCATGGTGTATCCTGCCGTAGCTGAGTAAAGGAAAAGCGCAGCTGCCGATAAAGACATTACGCAAGTTTTAGCTTACCATGAGATAACCTTAAGGTGGCACGTACGAGTTATGAACGAATCCTTTGATCTGACGGATAAACGCGTTTTAATCATTGAAGACCAAAAGGCTTTTCAGGGAATGCTGAAAGGGCTGTTGCTCAATTTAGGCGCTAAAGATGTTCAGGCCAAGCGAACAGGCGAAGCGGGCATTGCTGCGTATATCCGCCAGCCCTTTGATATCATGCTGGTCGACTACAATCTCGGGCGTGGTAAAAATGGCCGCCAGGTACTCGAAGAGCTGCAACACCGCGGGGTATTAAAAACAGACACACTATTTATTATTATCACCGGTGATAATACCCGGCCAATGGTGCTGAGTGCACTGGAACTGCAGCCTGACGACTACCTCACTAAGCCCTTTTCTCATCGCGTTTTACGCACCCGTTTAAACCGCGCACATCAGCGCCGTGTGGCTTTGCAAGACGTATTCAAGGCACTGTACCAAGGCCAGTACCAGGAGTGTATCCAAGCCTGTCAGCAGCACATCGACTCCAACAGTCGTTACAGCAGTTACTGTCAGCGTTTGCAAATCGAGTTATTCAATAAAACCCGACAGTTAAAGCGGGCTGAACAGGCCGTTAAAACCCTGTTGCAGCAAAGCAGTCAACCCTGGGCCGAGCTAAAACTTGCCGAAACCCTGCTGTTGCAAAAGCGCCCGCAACAGGCACTGGAAATTGCCTCACAGGTGATTAAAAAGATACCCAACGCCATCGAGGCACAAGATATTAAAACCCAGAGTTTGGTTAAACTAGAGCAACTGGAACTGGCGCTGCAAAGTGCGCGCGAATCCGTCAGCATGGCGCCCTTTTCTATAGAACGACAAAATCAACTGGCTCATATAGCCCGCGATAACGGCGACTATGAAATTGCCAAACAGGCGATGAACAATATTTTACAGATAGCGCGAACCTCGGTGCACCGCAATGTCCAACACCTGTGCAATTACCTGCGTGCTATCTTAGATGCCGCGGAGCATGCCGAGACGCGCCAACAAGTGGCTAAATATCAAAGCGAAGCGAGCCTAGAATTGCAACGCGCCCGACATGACGAAAATCTGGTGTACTCCGAGTTGCCGTACGAAAAAATTGAGGCGATGTTAGGCTCCCGCATTGATGCTTTTAACGGTCGCCTGCGGGAAGCGCAACAGCTTCTGAACCAGGCAGTTGGCAGCGAATTAGCAAAACCTGAAACGATACCGACCGAATTATTAGCGGATGCTATTGTGGTATTGCTGGATTTGGGCGAATTCGAAAAAGCCAGCGCACTGGCGCGAACAGCCCAGCTCGAAAAATCGCTCGATGATTATACAATGAAAGTGCTGAATGAGCGTCGACAGCTGGGCAAACAAGCTGAAACCGCTTTTCGCGAGGTTCATCAACAAGCGATTACGCTCTATGGTCAACATCAATATAAAGAGGCGCTGGAGGTGTTTAAAAAAGCTCGCCAGATGGCGCCGTTAAACAGCGGTGCTGCCCTAAACTACATTCAGACCGTTATCAGTTATTGTGAAAACAGCAGTAAGTTACCACTCAACATGTTACGAAAAGAATGTGCTCAGTGCTTTCGAAATTTGCAGGGGCTGCCGTTATCCGACAGCCATCAGCAGCGCTATGGGAATTTACAGCAACAAGCCAAAAAACTTGAACTAGTCTAATTTAACGTTAGCTGCCAGCTGTCCCGCCTGGTAATCCCGAATTGCCTGTTGGATCTCAATGGAGTTGCTCATCACAAAGGGTCCGTACTGAACTACGGGCTCGGCAATCGGTCTGCCGGCAAGCAATAAAACACCTGCGCCTGAAGCGGTAGTCAGCTGCAGTTCCGCCTCGCTATCAAGCTGTAATAACTCTCCCCGGGCCACGCTCTCACCGTTCACATCAACCGACCCCCGGTAGCAATACAACAAACGCTGTTGCTGTAGTTGGCTGCTCACCGAGCAGGCAGCCGCAGCCGACAATTGATAATCTAACATCAAAAAGTCGCGGCCCTCGGCCTGCACGGGGCCCTGCCGCCCCTGATGCTGGCCGGCAATAACCCGAATGCTGTAATTATCACCCTGCACCTGCGGTATGCTCTCTGCCGGAAAGTCATGCCATTCGGGAGCGGTCATTTTTTCCGCTGCCGGTAAATTAACCCACAACTGAAACCCCCACAACAAGCCTTGCTGCTGTTTCGGCATTTCTGCGTGGATGATACCTTTTGCTGCTTTCATCCATTGCACGCCACCGGCTTCGACTAAGCCGGTATTACCAACCGAATCCTGGTGCTCCATTTGCCCCGCCAGCATGTACGTCAGAGTACAAAATCCCCGGTGGGGATGCGCCGGAAAGCCAGCGATGTAATCGTCAGGATTGTCCGAGCGAAACTCGTCCAACATCAAAAATGGATCCGCCATCTTAAAGCCGGGCTGATTGATGACGCGAGTCAATTTAACGCCGGCCCCGTCCTTTGCCGGTATGCCGCGATAGCGTGCCTGTATCAGCTTACTCATTGATTTAATCGTGCTCCGTCAGAGGCTGCATAAAATCTAATTCTGGACCCACCGGCACTATCTGGGTAGGATTAATGGTTTTGTGGCTACCGTAGTAATGTCGCTTAATATGATCCATCACCAAAGTATCGGCGATGCCCGGCTGCTGATAGAGGCGTCTGACATAACGCCAGATGTTGGGGTAATCCACAATACGACGTTGGTTGGTCTTAAAATGGCTGAAATAAACGGCATCAAAACGCACCAGCGTAGTAAACAACCGCCAGTCCGCTTCGGTCAGCACATCGGCAACCAAAAACTTTTGCTTCTGCAGAATGCTTTCAACGCGGTTGAGGGCAGAAAACAATGACTTAAAAGCTTCTTCATAAGCCTCTTGCTCAGTAGCAAAACCACAGCGGTAAACGCCATTATTGATATCGTCATAAACCCATGCGTTAATCTCATCGATTTGTGCGCGTAGCGCGGGTGGATAATAGTCATCCTGGTTACCGGTCAGTGCGTTGAATCCACTGTTAAAAATTCGAATGATATCAGCAGATTCGTTATTGACGATGGTTTGCTGTTGCTTATCCCACAGCACCGGGACCGTCACACGCCCTGAATAGTCGGCCTTCGCGCGCAAGTAAAGCTGGTACAGGTAGTCGTGCTGATACAAGGCATCATTAAGTGGTTCGCGATCAAACTCCCAGCCATTTTCCAGCATCAGAGGATGCACCGCTGATACGCTGATATGAGACTCAAGTTGTTTGAGTTTACGGAAGATTAATGCACGGTGCGCCCATGGGCAGGCGTAGGAAACGTATAAATGATAGCGTCCGGATTCAGCGCTAAAGTCACTGTGCTGTCCGATGGTATGGCGAAACTGAGATTCGCTCCGCACAAAACGACCGCCGTGTTTTTTGGTATCATACCATTGGTCGTGCCATTGACCCTCTACCAGTAGTCCCATAAAGCCTCCTTTATTAAGTTAGCTATAGGGTACACCTTATTTTTTAGAATTATTAGCCCATTAAATCGTATTTTTATTTCTATTTTTTAGATTCTATTAAATTGAGTACTGCGGTTGCGGCACGCTCATTGGCATCCACTTTAAGTTGCTCATGTATTTGCGAAAACCGTACCATTAAATCGCTGTTATCAGTTTCGATTAGGTGCCGCAAATGGCTTTCAATATTTTCAGCCGTTGCCTGCTCCTGGGCCAGTTCAGGCACGATCTCACTGTCTGCTAACAGGTTAGGCAAAGAAAAAAAGCGCGCATGAAATAGCCATTTAATTAACCGATAGCTTAACCAACTGAATTTATAGGCAACCACCATCGGTCGCTTTATTAACATGGCTTCCAAAGCTACCGTGCCAGACGTCAGCAGTAGATAGTCGGCAGCAGCCATGGTCAACCGACTTTGACCAACCACTGTATGCAGCTGCAGATCGGGGAAGTGCTGCTGCTGTAACCTTCTGAACTGCTCAGCCCGTTGTTCACTGATCATCGGTGCGAGTAGCTTTAACTGTGGATAACGTTGTTGTAGATTGTCAGCGACTTGTAAAAACAATGTCCCCATGCGATCGATCTCGCCCGCCCGGCTACCGGGTAATAACGCCAGATACGGTTGCTCAGGCTCCAGGCCCAGCTGCTGTCGGGCCGTTGTTTTCGACCAGCTGTCCGGTATTTCATCGGCCAGAGGATGGCCCACAAAAGTCGCCGGTAACTGATGCCGGTCGTAAAATTGCTTTTCAAAGGGCAGCAGACACAGCATATGATCAACGGCTTTTTTAATCCCCTTGATACGACCTTCACGCCAGGCCCAGACCGATGGACTGACATAATGGACTGTGGTTATCCCACCCTCGCGCAAGCGTTTTTCGACCGTTAAATTAAAATCTGGCGCGTCGATTCCAATCATCACATGGGGATTGTGCTGTTTAATGTAGT
>JBNJEJ010000016.1:0-49457 GCA_051745735.1 Pseudomonadota bacterium | reverse complement strand
GACTTTATCAAAGTCAGTGGGTTCAGCGAGGAAGAGCTGAAAGGCCAACACCACAACATGGTTCGCCACCCTGATATGCCTCCAGCAGTTTTTAAAATGTTCTGGTCCGACTTAAAAGCTGAAAAGTCGTGGATGGGTATTGTTAAAAACCGGCGCAAAAATGGCGACCACTATTGGGTTGACGCCTACGCTACGCCGATACAGAAAAATGGCCAGACTGAGGAATATCAGTCGGTCCGCCGCCAAGCAAAAAAAGTCTTTATTGAGCGCGCCTCAAAACTTTACGAAAAAATGAATCAGGGTAAGCGTCATAAAGAAACCCAGGATGATTTGTCGCTCTCGTACAAGCTGTCGTTATCCTTGCTTCTACCCATGCTGCTGCCGTTGCTGGTGTATTTTTTTACCGATTCAACGCTAGTCTTGTTGCTGGCCTGCGTGCTATCAACATTGATAGCCCTAGGCAGCGCTTTAACCTGCTTGGCGCCCTTAAAGCAGGCTTTGCAACAGGCTAAAAAAATCACTGATGATAAAGCCGCCCGCTATGTCTACACCGGCCGCTCTGATGAAGCAGGTTCCATTTTATTGGCCTTTAAAAAGCTGGAATCTGAAAATGCTGCCCTTATCGGCCGCATTAATGATATGTCCAATACCCTAAACGATACCGCGCAGAGCCTAAGCAGTGCGGTATCGCAGTCGGAAACCGGTACCATGCAGCAGTTTGAACAAACCGAGCGGGTGGCAACAGCGGTTGATGAAATGTCCATGAGCATTAAAAGTGTGGCCGAAAATGCCCGCGAAACCTCATCGGCATCGACCAGTGGCTACGAAAAAGCACAAACCGGCAAGACCGTTGTTGATGAAAACTCCAGCTCGGTGGCCAGCCTGAAAGAACAAATCAGTGACGCTTCAGAAGTGATCAATGGCGTGTCGAAAAGCAGCACCAACATTGAAAAAATACTGGATGTGATTCTGGGTATTGCGGACCAAACCAATCTGTTAGCGCTTAACGCGGCTATCGAAGCAGCCCGCGCCGGCGAAACCGGCCGTGGCTTTGCGGTTGTTGCCGACGAGGTCCGCTCGTTAGCTAACCGCACACAAGAGTCAACAAAAGAAATCCGGCAGGTTATTGAGCAATTGCAAAGTGGCGTCCGCCAAGCGGTAACGGCCATGAAACAAGGTGAACAAATGGCCTCTGACAGCGTCAGCAAAAGTCAGCAGACAGCCACTAACCTGGAGGAGATTGTCGCTGCTATGACTACGATTTCAACCATGAGCGACCAGATTGCACAAGCGGTTAATGAGCAAAGCACAGTGGCCCATGATATCAGCGAAAACGTCACTGCGATTAAGTCCAACGCGGAGCAGAATTTAGACGCCGTTCGGCAAAGCAGCCAGGCTACCAAGAAAACGGTCAACATTACCCGGCGACTGGATCAGTTGACCACGCAATTTTGGGACAAACAGCAGGATAGCTGAACATGCGGCAGTTAACGCATTGTTATCACAGCAAGGACGCTTTGATTAGCTTTATTAATCAACACCAGCTCGCCAGCAAACAAGGACTGATACAGGTATTTTCCGGCCTGAGCGCAGACGCTGCAGCTTCTGTTAGTGCGCAGCTTTCCCGCTTAGCACCAGGATTTGAGCTGATCGGTGCCTCGACCTGCGGCGAACTGTTGGCCGGCAAATGTTACTCCAGACAACTGATGATTCACTTTGCTGTGTTTGAAAAACAAAGCACCGTTGAATTATTCCGTATCAATCGCTCAGCTGCGCGACCCATTGACGAATTGCTGAGCAACTGCTCGACCCGGGAACCCAGGTTAGCCATTATCTTTGCCGATACCCTGACCAGTGATCCGGAAGACAGCCTGCAGCAATTTGCCCGGGTATTCCCGCAGTGCAAAGTCGTTGGGGGGGTTGTTGCTGCTAGTGGCCAATTTAGCTCGCCCTACCTGATGCTCAAGCAACAAATCAAAGACAACGGTCTGGTTGGAGCGCTTTTAGGCGGCGATGACTTAACCGCAGAAATCACCAGCTTTGGGGGCTGGCGACCAATTGGTAAGGAGTTTACGGTAACCAAGGCACACGGCAACCAAGTTTACAGCCTGGACAATGTCCCCATTCTGGATATTTACCAACACTATCTGGGCGAATACGCGCAACAACTATTGCCAAAAGCGGCTGCGGAGTTTCCGTTATTGCTGCGCAATCGGTCATTACCGGTGTTACGAACCGCCATTGGCTTAACCGACTGCCAACAAGGAATTGTCTTTGCCGGCACCGTAAAAACAGGCGATAAGGTATCCTTTTCGTTTGCCGACATGAGCCACACATTACATCAGACTCCTGAGTTTTCAGCGCAACAAGGCGTCTGTACACTCAATTATTCGTGTGCCGCTCGGCACTCGTTTTTAAAAGGCCGTATCAATGAGGAAGTCGAACGGGTAACAACCAACACCAAAGGTGCTGGCGGCTTTTTTTACGGCCAGCTTGGCACCAGCTGCAATAAACCGCAGTTATTAAATTTAACCAGTACCGTGCTGCAAATTGCCGAAAAGCCCCTGACGAACACACAACGGCCCTGTAGTGATAAGCAACGTTCGTTACCCAATGCGGCTCAGGCATTGGCCAGTCTGGCAACACAAGCCAGTATTGAGTATGAGGCGATGCTCAGTGCCATCAGACAGCATCACAGTGCAGTGGACGCCAGTTCGATTATTTCGATTACCGATGCAAAGGGGATCATTCATTACGTTAATCAAAAATTCGAACAGATCAGCGGCTACTCATCGCGCGAGTTGCTGGGTAATACGCACCGTCTTATCCGGCACCCTAAAATGGCTGACAAGGTATTCGAACAATTATGGCAAACAATAAGCCAAAAACAGCCCTGGTATGGCTTAATAAGGAATCAGCGCAAAGACGGCGCTTCGTATTACGTGAAAACAGCCATTTATCCGATTACAGATGCCCATGGTGAGATAAAAGAATACGTCAGTGTGCGCAATGATGTAACCGATATTGTTAAAGCTCGGCGCTCCATCCAAAAACAAAATACAGACTCATTGACGCAGTTGCCTAACCGCGCCAGGTTATCCCGTGACCTGGAGCAAACTGAGGTGCACAGTGTCGCTGTTTTTGACCTTAAAAATTTTAAATTATTGAATGATTATTGGGGAATTGAGCACGGTGATAAACTCATTCAGGCGTTGGCCCAACCACTGAAAACCCTTTGCATGTCAAAGGCACTGAAGCTTTATCACTTAAACGGCGCGGTGTTTGCCATTAAGCCAAACCAGCCGATCAATTTTTTCTCATTCCGTATCATTATTGCTGACATCAGAGCAAAACTTGAAGCAGAAGACTTAACGGTTGACGAACACGATCATGAAATCAATTTTTCTGTGGGGATTGGCGCATCAAAAAACCGCGCCCTGGCCTATGCCGAGAGCGCCATTATCGAAGCCAAACGCGACAACGTTAACGCCAGTATGGTCACCCGCACACAAGACTCGGAAACCGACAACTTTTATTTTTGGCTGGCAGAGATTAAACAGGCTTTTAAAGAGAGCCGGGTCATCGCTTACTTTCAGGAGATTAC
Organism: Pseudomonadota bacterium; assembly: GCA_051745735.1. GTDB lineage: Bacteria > Pseudomonadota > Gammaproteobacteria > Enterobacterales > Alteromonadaceae > Idiomarina. The sequence continues at coordinate 45,853 of JBNJEJ010000016.1, read as the reverse complement.
ACCAATCCGTAGCGCTTCGCAGACACCCAAAAAATATGAAGCACTGGCCCGAATACGGTTGACTAACGGTGATATTGCCTCGCCCCACGCTTTTTTACACTTTTTGAAGAAAACCAAGCATTACAAAACACTGACGCAACTGATGGTCGCAGCAGCCATTGCGCAATCAAAGCAAAGCGGTTGTTTTATCTCAGTTAATCTGTCAATTCAGGATGTCCTCGATAAACACACTACTGATTACATTATGTCGGTACTGGAGACTGAACACCAGGCGCGGATTATATTTGAAATTACCGAATCGGAGGCGATTCAGGATTTTACCGCCATCAAACATTTTATGAGTGCGGTGCGGGCCTTAGGTGCACTGATCGCAATTGATGATTTTGGTAGTGGTTATTCTAACTTTATTTATTTAGTAGAAATAAAGCCCGATTTCATCAAAATTGACGGTTCAATCATAAAGACCATAAAACACAACCCAAACAGCCGACATGTGGCACAAAGTATCATCGACTTAGCACAAGGGCTGGGTATCCAGACCGTTGCTGAATTTGTCAGTGACCAACAGACCTTTGAGCTGTTAAAACAGATGGGAGCCGAACATGTTCAGGGCTTTTACATTGGCAAACCCATGGCTGACGTTAGCCAGGTGCCTGCGCTTTAAAGCTTTTGCTCTAAATCCTCAAGCCGCTGTGGGCGGCTAAAATGATAGCCCTGATAATAAACACAACCCATACTGGCTAATAATTCGAGCTCGGCCAGGGTTTCTACCCCTTCGGCAACAACGTTTAAACCCAGCCCGAGCGAAAGCAACATGATGGCTTCAACGATTTGATAATTGACCGTTCCTGAGGCCAGGTCCTGAACAAAGCTTTTATCAATTTTAACTTCACTCAGCGGCAATCGGCTCAGATAGCTTAATGACGAGTAGCCGGTACCAAAATCATCCAGTGAAAACGTGATGCCGGCAGCATTCAGAGCTGTCATTTTAGCCGCCACGGTGTCTGTATTTTCCACCAACAGCTGCTCAGTTAATTCCAGGTGTAGCCGCTTAGGTTCGATACCTCTCCGCTGCAGTGTGGTTAATGTATCTTCAACAAAACGCGGCTGCTTGAATTGCACCGGACTGATATTAATCGACAGCCGCACATCTCCGTGCCCCGGCTGGCCAGCCATCCAGTCAATAAAATCGCAGGCCTGCTCCAGCAGCCAGTCGCCAATTTGCAATATGGAGCCGTTGCGCTCGGCAATCGGGATAAAGTCGTCCGGTGGAATCAGCCCGCCGGCAGATTGCCAGCGCAATAACGCCTCATAGCCTATCAGTGCGCCGCCAGCTTGATACTGAGGCTGAAACATTAAAAATAACTCGGACGTTAACGCCGGTGACTTAAGGTTTTGATCGATCAGTGCCGAGCTTTTGTAGTCCGCGCTGATGCCGGCTTCATACAGGGTTAACTGGCCGCGACAATGGGCTTTTGATACACCCAGAGCGCTTTGGCTGTTATGCAGTAATTCCAGTGCGGTACTATCAGCGTTGTTAATCATGTAGCCACCACCGGATAAACGAAACGACAGTTGTTTATCCGCCAGCTGCAATGGCTGTTCGAGTACCTGCTTGGCCTGATTAAACAGCTCATGCGCTTTGCTGTCCGTGTCAACGTTTCTGACCACCAGAGCAAATTCATCTTCATGCACACGGGCAACCTTTGCATCACTCAGCGAGGCCAGACGTTGGCCGATAATAGTCAACACTTTATCACCAACATCGACGCCAAACCCTTCGTTGATCAAATGAAAATCATCGATATCGAGACAAATTAATGCATGAGATTCGGCTTTTTTCTCAATCAGCCGGTCTAACAGGTTATTTAACTCCATCAGTAATGCTGTGCGGTTTAGTAAGCCGGTCATGGTATCGCTGTTGCGTAAGCTGGTAATCTGTCTTTCCGTTTCGAGTTTCGCCCTCAGGTCACGCAGGGTGCCCATAAAGCGTTGTTCGCCCTCTTGTTGGTATTCACAAATGCGCAACTCGATGGGAATATTGACACCCGCTTTATCAACCACCTCAAAGGTCCGGGTTCGGCCCAGAATTTGGGAATTGCCGGTGGTTCGGTAGCTTTGCATGTAACCGTTGTGATTCTGCCGGTGGTAGGGGCTCATGATCATATTGATGTTGTTACCCAGCAGCTGTTGCTGAGAATAACCGAGCAATTTGCTGGCAGCCGAGTTAGCAAATAAGATAATCCCCTGATTATCGGTGGTAAAAATCGCATCAAGGATATTATCTAAAATGTGATAAGCAGTTTTGGTGTAGTCTCTCAGCTCCTGATTAGCTAATTCACGTTGGGTCACTTCATAGACAAAGCCTGTCCAGACCACACGGCCATCGCTGTACTTTTCAGGATAGGCACGTGCTTCCAGCCAAACCCGTTGACCCGAATATTTTATCATCGGGAATATAAAGTAAAATTCACTGAGATTATGATAGGAATCCAGGATCAGACGCTGCAATTCCTCTTCATAATCGGGATCAACCAGGTTAAACCAATGGCTGGCGTCAGCGATTATATCTTCACGTCTGACGCCGCTAAAATCTTCGATACGCTGACCCAGTTCTGTAAATCGAGCTTGGCCATCGGCATCCATTTCAAATCGATAAAAAGCTCCCGGCGTCAGGGCGGCGACTTTTTCAAGCATAATCAGTCCAGACGTGAGAGAGCTTTAACCAGATCATCAATCAGTGCATCGCTGTCTTTAATCACGTTGTTGATTTCTTCAGCGGCAGTTGATGAGCTGTTGGCCAGCGCACGAACTTCGTCGGCAACAACACTGAAACCACGGCCAGCGTCCCCGGCGCGTGCCGCTTCGATAGCCGCATTAAGAGCCAGCAAATTGGTTTGGTCGGACAGGCCGTTAATGGTGGTAACAAATTTCGTGATTCGCTCGGTCGATTTTACCAGCGCTGCAGAAGTCTCTTTGGTTTTTTCCTGCGCCTGCTGACGATCGGTAATATCAACCCCAAAAAACACTAATTTAGAAATGTCGTCATTACGGTCGTTAATTCGGCATAACCGCCCGTCGATGGCACGGTACAGCCCGGAAGCTTCGCTGAATTTAACTTTTTGCTCAGCAAAACCACTGTTTTTACTTTGTTCTACTACCGAGCTGTCCAATGCCTGCCAAAGATTATTAGCGGTTTGTTCGGCATCGCTGCGACAGGACTCGCGGAACAAATCATTAATCGCTAAGGGCTTACCCTTGGGTGAAAATTCTATGCTGACCAAAGCTGATTCCATGGCATCGGTCTTGGCAAAATATTCGTCTCGTGCCAGTTTGTTCTCCGTGATGTCGGTCTGTATCGAAATATAACGGGTTAATTTGCCCTGTTCGAAAGCCGGACTTATCGACAGACTGATCCAGTAAGCTTCGCCTTGCTTGTCATAGTTTAATATTTCTTCGTAAATGACCTCTTCCGCCGCCAGTGCATCGGCAATGCGTTTGATCGTTTCTGGACTGGTTTTTTCACCTTGCAGGACATCGCCGGGTTTGCGGTCTTTGATTTCATCCAGCTCGTAACCGGTCATTTTGGTGAAACCGCGGTTAACGTATTCAATTAATCCGCGATGGTCAGTGATAACCACCGCATTATCGGTTTCGTTGGCCACTAACGACAGCATCTCAATTTCTTTGCGGCGTTTGACTTCTTCGTCGATATTACGGAAAAACGCGGTGTAAAATAAACGCCCGTCGCCTAAATCGACTTTCGATATGGTAACCGAGGCCCATACCTTAGAACCATCGGCGCGCGGTACCTCAAGTTCAGTAGCACGGCCGACCAAGCGATCATTACCGGTTGAGCGGTTACGGTTAACGTAGCCATCATGGTGGCTCTGTACTTCGCGCGGAACCAACATTTTAACGTTGTTGCCCAGCACCTGCTCGCGCGAATAGCCCCACATTTCTTCCGCAGCCTTATTAAAGGTTACTACGTTGTTGTGATCATCAATAATGACAACAGCATTAAAGGCCTGCTCGAATGACTGGTCCAGAATAGCCCGCTGTTCGCGCACTTCGCCGACATCACGGATAAAACCGGTATAGTGGTTTTTGCCGCCGACGACCACTTTGCTCAGTGACAGCTCGACATAACGGGTGTCGCCATTTTTTTGCTTAATCGGTAATTCACGGGTGGTGCCAACAATATGATTCTGACCGGTGTTGCGGTGCCGTTCGATGTAGTCATCATGCCGGCGGGCGTCGCTCGAATGCATTAACATGGCAACGTTTTTACCGACCACTTCGTCACGACTGTAGCCCCATAAGCTTTCAGCCGCGGGGTTAAAAAATGTGATTTGGTTTTTTTCATCAATGCTGACAACAGCAAAAACCGAACTTTCTAATGCCTGCAGTGCTTTTTCACTTTGTTTACTACCTTTAAACCACATAACTACCCTTACCAGTAAATCGCCATCTATACAGATGATAACGTTGCTTAATTCGCTTTAGTTCAAAACTTTCAGTTAATTTTTGTCAAGCTATCAGTAATCCCTGTCCCGCACAATCACGTTTTATACCAAAGCGCGTAAAGGGCCGGAACAAAGAGTAACGTGATGATAGTGCCGACGCTGACCCCACCGATCAATACGTAAGCCAGAGGACCCCAGAAGCTGTCAAAGGTCAGCGGTACAAACGCTAACACTGCCGCAAAGGCGGTCAATAACACCGGTCGGGCGCGTTGTACTGCTGCCTCAATGATTGCCTGACGATCGTCCATACCCTCGTTGCGATTGTCACTGACCTGCTGAGTTAAAATCAACGTGTTACGCATTAAAATGCCCGCCAGTCCGATTAACCCTAAAGTCGCGACAAAGCCAAAGGGTTGACTGAACAGCAGCAAAGCCGCAACAGCCCCGATAAGACCCAGCGGTGCTGTCATAATCACCATTAAGGTGCCACCGAAACTGCGCATCTGCAGCATGACAAAGATTAACATCAGTGCCAGCATGAGCGGTTGCAGTGCCCTGATAGAATCCTGCGCTTTTGCTGACTGTTCTTCACTGCCCGCAATTTGGATATCGTAAGCAAAGGGCAGGTCATCTTTAATTGGCTGCAATTGCTGCCAAATTGCGTCGGTAACGTCCTTTGGCTGAGCGCCCTGTATTTCGCTGTTGACTGCCATCGAAAATTCGCGGTTATAACGTTTTAATACCGGATCTTCGAAGGCCACGGTAATGTCTGCCAATTGCGTTAACGGCACCACCTGCCCCTGCTGATTACGCAACTCCAGTTTTTGCAGTGCATTTTTATAGCGCGCTGCAGATTCACTGTGATCGAGAGCAACTTTGTCGCTGATCGCTTGTAATGGCACCGTCCGGATGCCGTCACGTAATTCAGTGATGCGTTGTCCGTCAAGCAACATATTCAGTTGTTGGGCCACTAAGGCGGGAGTAAACCCGTGCCGAACCAATTCGCCCGACTGCCACTGCAATTGTATCACCGGAACCCGTTCGCCCCACTCCAGGTGCGGCTCTGTGGTGTGTTGATTAGCAGCCATCGTCTGGCGTACCCGCTCAGCGATTTGACGTAACTTAACCGGATCCGGACCCATCACCCGAAAAGCTACCGGCCACTCAACCGGCGGACCATACAACAACCGCTCTACACGTACCCGTGCTTGGGTAAACTCGCCGTCGTCGATGGCTTGATTAAACGTCTGCATTAACCGATCTCGAGCGGTCGGGTCCTTTGTCACCACCAGCAGTTTGCCAAAGGCGCTGTTGGGTTGCTCTGGATTTGCAGAAATGAAATAGCGCGGCGGCCCGGCGCCAATGTAAGCGGAAACGGACTCAATGCCGTCTGCTGCCGCGGTAATCTGCTCCAGTTGCTGCACCGTCTGGTTTGTTGCATGAAAGGCTGTACCTTCGGGCATATAAACGCTGACGATGACTTCCGTTCGATCAGAGGCCGGGAAAAACTGCTTTTCCACCGGCCCCATTAAGCCGATGATGGCAACAGCCAACAACCCGAATGTTGACAGCACCACGGTTTTTTTATGTCCGACGCAATAGTTAATTATACGACGCAAACGCGGGTACTTTTCTGACGGCGAACGATTTTGCTGCTCAGTTTTGACATCCGGCAACATTTTAACGCCGAGATAAGGCGTAAAAAACACAGCGACAAGCCACGACACGATCAATGAAATCGCCAGCACCCAGAAAATATTACCGGCGTATTCGCCAACCGCTGATTTTGCAAAGCCAATAGGAACAAAGCCAGCAACGGTAACCAGGGTGCCAAACAACATGGGCGCAGCGGTCACGGTCCAGGCATAGGTTGCCGCCTGCACCCGATCAATACCTTGTTCCATTTTAACCAGCATCATTTCGATAGCGATAATGGCATCGTCCACCAATAACCCCAAAGCAATGATAAGCGCGCCCAGAGTAATGCGATCCAGGTTCATGCCCATAGCCAGCATTACCATAAAGGTGGCTGCCAGCGTCACGGGTATCGCAATACCAACAACCAGCCCGGCACGAAAGCCAATCGCCAGAATACTGACGCCCATGACCACCAACAGCGCGACAAAAAATTTAACCTGAAACAAATTGACTGCGTCATCAATGGCGTCGGCCTGGTTGGTTAACACCCTAAGCTGAATATCCACCGGCAGGCGTTGCTTTTGCTGCTGCACAAAATTGGCCAGTCGGTCACCGAACTGCTGACCATTTTTGCCCTGCTCCATGACCACACCCAATAACAGTGCGTCGTCGCCAAAGGCCCGAATCAACTGCCCTGGTGGGTCACGAAAACCGCGCTCAACACGGGCCACATCGCTCAGTTTAAATTGGCGCTGATTAATTAATAAAGGCAGCCGTTTTAGCTGCTCCAAATCGGCGAGATCATTATCCAGCCGAATGCGCAACGTAGGCCCTTCGCTCTCGATACTGCCGGCCGGGATCAATTGATTGAATTGTTGCAGTTGCTCGGCCAGCTGACTGGCGCTAGCACCTAATCGTTGCAGTTTGGCGGCATCGAACTGCACATAAACACGCTGTTCGCGCTCACCGAACATCACCGCTTTATTAACGCCGGATACCTGCTGTAGACGGTCACGCAACCTCTCCGCAATAACCAGCAATTGCCGTTGGTTTCGATCGTCACTGGTTAACGCCATTAAGGAAAAATAAACGTCGGAAAAATCCTCGTTAATCTGCGGTCCGATAACACCTTCAGGCAAAGTTGCCTGAATATCGCGCATGCGCCGCCGCACCTGATAAAAACGATCGGGTAATTCAGCAGAGGTAACAAAATCCTCAAATTCGACCTTTAAATAAACAGCACCGGGGCGGATCGTAGTTTCTACCGTTTTTAAATCAGCCACCTGCTGAATTTCTTTTTCCAGAGGATCCACTAATTGCCGTTCAATGACTTCAGTAGATGCCCCCGGCCATTGAGCAGACACCATCATTACCCGAACCGTGAAGGTTGGATCTTCCGCACGCCCCATCGCAAAAAAAGCGTACAGTCCACCAATCAGGGTTAATAACAGAAAGAACAGAGTTACCGAACGCTGCTTAACTGCGATAGCGGAAAAATTGAGCTTTGACATTTACTCTACAACCCTGACTTGCTGGCCGCCCGTTAGCCGGTTAATGCCATGAGCAATGATGAAATCCCCGACATTTAACGAGTCTGACTGCAGCATGGCACTGTCATGATCAATAGCTAAAACGCTGACCTCTACGACTTTTGTATGCTGATCACGGACCACCCAAACCCGCGCTTTATCACCACGTTCATCAATCGCACTAACCGGCACCGCCAAAGCTCCGCTATTGCCGGCAACTGAATTCGCCGGCAACTGCAGTTGTGCCAGCTGTCCGTAACTGAACTCAGTTGGCGTTTGTGTAAAGTTATAACGCACCCGGCGGGTAAAGGTCTGAGGGTCTAATGCACCGCTAACCGAAAAGCGTTGCAACGAATAACTTTTATCCGCCAGTTGCAGCTGCGCTGTCGGCGCTGCAGTAACCTGCTCGGGCAGATCAACGACCGCTTGCAACGGCCTACCCTGCGCCAACTCCACGACAGGCTGGCCGGCACTGACAACCAGCCCGGGCTGGGCCATAACCTTGACCACCACTCCATCGAGAGGCGCTTTCAATTCGCTGTAACCGAGCGCATTTTTGGCTTGTACCCGTTGCGACTGGGCCTGTTGCCGTTGGTCCCGGGCCGATTCCAGCATCACCCGGTATTGCTCCAGCTGTTCATCACCAATAGCACCACGGTCAAACAGCTGCTGACCCCGTTGCCAATCATTTTCGGCCTTAATCAGGTTTTTCTCAGCCGCTGACAAAGTTGTTTCAGCAGCTTTCAGGCGTTGTTTGATATCCGCCGCATCAAGGCGCGCCAGCCGCTGCCCGGCAACTACCCGGTCACCGGGCTCGACATAGCGAGCAACGATTTTTCCGTCCAACCGAAAGGCAACGGGTGTTTGAAATCTGGGCACCAGAGTTGCGGTATAGCTCGACCCGACTTCGGTATAGGCGGTAACCTGTGCTACGCTTACCGGTGTAATGTCGCCTGTTGTGTTTTTTTCTGCAGAGACTTCTGCGGGACCTTCTGCTGGACTACAGGCAACCAGCAAAAATGAGAGAAAAATAGGTAATGACTGTTTTTTCATGGTGCGCCAACAATTAAGTTTTTAGCAAATTGATATGTATACAATGACATATAGCCTAACATGAAGTAACGCTTAATCGGCGTATGGGTGCAATAAAAGTTGTTACAAACTCACTGACTGCACTACACTAGACTTGCAATTCCAATGACTAACAATCTATCGAAATTGAATGCCGTAAGATAACTTATACTTTTGATGTAGGGGATAAGGAATGAGCAATAAAGAAGAAGAAGTGCTCCGCGGAGATAAGGATCTCGAGCGCGAGCGTCAGGCCAATGACCCCATGATTCCGGATGGGGAAGTCAATCCAATAGCGACAGATTACAAAGTTGGACAAGACAATGTGGTCATGAAAATTGGTCCCTTTGGGCTGGATTTTCATAACCGCGTTTTCGCTATTTCGGGCTTAGCTATCGTAGCCTTTGTTATTTTAACACTGATTTTCCAAAATCAGGCAGAACCCTTCTTTACCGGCATGCGCAATTGGCTGACTGGACACTTGGACTGGTTCTTTATCAGTGCAGCCAATATATTTGTCGTGTTAGCCATCGTGCTGATCTTCACGCCGCTGGGGCGTGTGCGGCTGGGCGGAACCGAAGCCACTCCAGACTTTTCCTACCTGGGCTGGTTTTCTATGTTGTTTGCCGCTGGTATGGGCATCGGCCTGATGTTCTACGGTGTATCCGAACCCATGTCGCACTTTAGTACCGCACTGAGTGGTACCACTATGGAAGGTGGGGTTCGTACCGACTGGGCACCGCTGGGTGGCGCAGGTGGTAACGAAGCCGAAGCGATACGACTGGGAATGGCCGCAACAATATTTCACTGGGCATTACACCCGTGGGCTATTTACGCAATATTAGCGTTAGGGCTGGCACTGTTTGCCTTTAACAAGGGTTTGCCATTGACCATACGGTCAATTTTTTACCCGTTACTGGGCGAACGTGTTTGGGGTTGGCCCGGTCATGTAATCGACATTATTGCCATTTTGGCGACTTTGTTCGGCCTTGCAACATCGCTGGGCTTAGGTGCAGCCCAGGCCGCAGCGGGCTTAAATTACCTGTTCGATATACCGCTAGGTGATGTCACTGAAGTGCTGCTGGTTGTCGGGATCACAGCAATTGCTCTAATTTCAGTGTTGGCTGGGCTTGAAGCCGGCGTTCAGCGCTTGTCTCAGGCCAATATGATTTTAGCCGCTTTGTTGCTGCTGTTTGTCATTATCGTCGGCCCGACCATTGCAATTCTTACGGGCTTTTTTGAAAACCTGGCAGCCTACGTGGTCGAGTTACCTAAATTTTCTAATCCTGTAGGGCGTGAAGACGCGAACTTTTCACAGGGCTGGACATCCTTTTATTGGGCCTGGTGGATAGCATGGTCTCCCTTTGTTGGTATGTTCATCGCACGTGTATCGCGTGGCCGTACCGTCAGAGAATTTTTAATTTCTGTACTCATTATTCCATCATTGGCCTGTGTGTTCTGGATGACCGTTTTCGGTACGACAGCAATGAAACAGTTTCTGGCGGGCGCAAAAGACATCGCCAGCTCTGAGCTGCCAGTGCAGTTATTCGTCATGTTGGATAGCTTACCCTGGGCCGGCATAACGTCGTTTATCGGTATCATTCTGGTGATTGTATTCTTTGTCACCTCTTCGGATTCAGGTTCGCTGGTTATCGATACCATCAGCGCCGGTGGTAAGGTTGAAGCACCGGTACCACAGCGAATTTTCTGGTGTACTTTTGAAGGGCTGGTCGCTATTTCACTGATTCTCGGTGGTGGTCTGGTGGCTTTACAAGCCATGGCTGTGTCAGCCGGGCTGCCCTTTACCATTGTGTTATTAGCCGCTTCGGTGGCTGTTGTTCAGGGCTTACGCTCGGAACCTCGTCTCAACAAAGTGATTAAATAAACCTCAATAGCGACACCCTTGCCGGGTGTCGCTCACTTTCTAAAAGGTGCTTGTATGCAAGCTGAGCACGTCGAAATTCTAAACTTTCTACGCCGTTTTCCGCCGTTCAACGAACTGCCCGAAGAAGAGCTTGTGCTCACTGCCGAGCGAGTGGAAATAGCCTATTTTAAGGCGCAAAGCCAGGTGTTGGAGTTTAACGAGCCCATTACCTCGCTGTGTGTTATTCGCAGCGGTGTCGTCGAAACCTATCAACGCGATGGTGAACTCTACAACCGACTCACTGAGGGCGGCTTTTTTGGTGAAGCCGGTTTATTGCGTAAAGGTAAAGTCCGCTATCCGGCCAAAGCCATCGAAGACACCTTATTTTATTACATACCCGGCGAGCTATTTAATCGTTTTTATGACGATTACGATGCCTTTGCCGACGCGGTAGAAGTAGAAGAGCACAGGCGCGTAGGTCAGGCCGTTAAAGAGCGCGAAAGCCGTAATAATTTGCTGGCCGGGCGAGTTGAAAAGCTGATCAGCCGAGAACCCATCGCCATCGAAGCGAAAGCATCGATTCGTGACGCCGCCACGAAAATGACCGAAGAGAAAGTCTCTTCGTTATTGATTTATGATTCCCTCGATCAAAACAAGCCGGTTGGCATAATTACTGACAAAGACCTGCGTAAACGAGTACTGGCAGCGGATAAAGATCCCGCCGACTCGGTTGCCGACATTATGTCTTCCGAATTAGTCTTCATTAACTTTAACCAGCGTGTTTTTCAAGCCTTGCTAACTATGCTGCGCACCAACCTGCATCATTTGCCAGTACTGCAACATGAAAAAGTAGTTGGCGTGATTGCTCTGTCCGACGTTGCACGCCACGAATCAAGAAGCAGTTTATTTGTGGTCAGCAGCATCTTTAAACAAAATACTATTGAAGAGTTAGCCCAACTGGTGCCCGACGCACACAACAGCTTTGTGCGCATGGTAGATGAAGACGCTAATTCGCGCATGATCGGTTCTGCTATGGCGACTATCGGCCGGAGTTTTAAGCAGCGCTTACTGGAGCTGGCCGAACAGAAGTACGGCCCGCCGCCGGTACCTTATTGTTTTCTGGCACTGGGTTCTATGGCCCGTGACGAACAAACCGTGGTGACTGATCAGGACAACGCCATGATCCTGCACGACGATTATGATCCTAAACAACACGATCAATATTTTCTCGACATTGCACAGTATGTCTCCGACGGCCTGAATGCCTGCGGTTATACTTATTGTACCGGCGACATCATGGCCACCAACTCAACCTGGCGCCAACCCTTAAAAAAATGGAAGCAATATTTTAATGACTGGATTGATAACCCGTCTCCTGAAAAGTTATTGCAATCATCCATCTTTTTTGACCTTGATGGCGTGCACGGCGAGTCGAAATTTGCCAAGGAACTGAACCAATTGATACGGGATAAAGCGCCACATAATAAACGCTTTATCGCCTCAATGGCACGAAATGCGCTTGGCCGCACTCCACCCCTTGGGTTCTTTAAAGACTTTGTTATGGAAAAAGACGGTAAGCATCGTGACAGCATTAATACCAAACGCCGTGGCACAGGTCCGGTCGCCGATTTAATTCGCGTTCACGCCTTAGCCATCGGGTCTGGCCAACGCAATTCGTTTTTACGACTGGAAGACATCATAGACGCCGGCATATTACCTAAAGGCCGGGGTCCGGATTTGCGCGACGCGCTGGAACTCATCTCCATGGTTCGTATCCGTCACCAGGCGTTGGCTCTGGAAGCAGGGGAACCACCGGACAATAACGTCGCGCCGGAGAATTTATCGGACTTTGAACGCAAAAACCTTAAGGACGCATTCCAAATACTCAGTAACGCACAAAAATTTATGCGCTATCGTTACGCTGGAGCTTCCTAATGTTTTATTTAGCCCCGGGTGAAACCGAGCGAAAACAGCGGCAAACCGTGGACTGGCAAAAACGCTATGAGGATCTGGCCAGAAAAGCAAAAAATCCAGCATTAAAAAACTATTACGAGGCCGGTATTGTGTCGGCTTCTACTCCGATTAGTGAAGTGCCCCTGGTAGCCGTCGATTTCGAAACCACTGGCCTTGATGCCCGGCAGCACAGTATCATCAGTGTTGCTGTTGTACCGATGACATTAGCCCGAATTCAGTTAGCCGGTGCCAGACAGTGGATTGTCAAACCGAAACATGAGCTTACCGAAAAGTCCATTACAATCCACGGCATCACCCACAGTGCCATTGCCTCGGCCCCGGACCTGCAGGAAATCATCGAGCCGCTGCTCGAAGCTGTGGCAGGCAAAGTTTGGGTAGTGCATTATAATGGCATTGAACGGCCTTTTTTACAGGCTGGTTTTATTGATCGTCTGGTTGAAACGATTCATTTTCCTGTCATTGACACCATGGAGATCGAAGCACGCTTTCATCGGCAGGGCCGAAGCCTGTGGGATAAATTGCTGGGCCGCGAGCCCTTATCGATTCGCTTAGGGGACAGCAGAGAGCGTTACAACCTGCCCTACTACGCACCCCATGACGCTGTTACCGATGCATTGGCCTGTGGTGAGCTGTTTCAGGCGCAGGTGGCGCACCATTTTAAAGACGACACCACTCTTGGAGAGCTTTGGTTGCCTTAAGCAAAGGTCGCATTGGGCTAGTCGCGATCAGCCCAATGCGTGTTTTTATTGGTTTTTTCTTCTCGTTCCATGAAAACCAGGGTCAGATAAATTTTAGTTGGCAGCGATAAAATCACACCAATGGCGTTCATTGCCGCACCGAGCATATAACCACGATAATCAATGTCATCGTTACCAAAAGTGAAGATCAACACCACATGGCCCAGCAAAATTAAGCTAATACCAACAATCATCGCTGTTTTTAGCAACTTAACCTGCGTGGTTGCTTTCATCTGTCCCCCTGTCCACTCGATCCCTAACTTAAATTACGTTGGCCGGGACGCACACTTTACCTTCCATTAACACCCGCGCACTGCGGCTCATAATGGCTTTAATGGCAGCCCACTGGCCATCAACTTGCTGACACTCAGCGCCAACTTGCAGGGTGCCTGAGGGATGGCCAAAGTTCACCATGGTGCGATCTTCCCCCCCGGCAGCCAGGTTTACCGTGGTTCCGGGAATCGCTGCTGCGACACCGATAGCAACCGCAGCCGTGCCCATCATGGCATGATGCAGCTTACCCATCGACATAGCCCGTACAAGCAGGTCAATGTCATGGGTTTTAATCATTTTGCCACTGGAAGCCAGATAGTCCTGGGGTGGCGCAACAAAAGCGACCTTGGGCGTATGCTGTCGGTCCGCGGCTTCGCTGATTTGCTCGATCAGTCCCATTTTAAGGGCACCATGGGCACGGATTGTTTCAAACCGCTCCAACGCGTCTACATCCGAATTGATCACTTCCTGTAATTCTGTACCCTGATAGCCAATCTGCTCGGCGTTCACAAAAATGGTCGGAATACCGGCATTTATCAGTGTTGCCTTAAGCTTACCAATACCCGGAACTTGCAGGTCATCAATCACATTACCGGTCGGAAACATCGCTTCACCGGCCGCTGACGGGTTCATAAATTCAACCGGTACTTCAGCAGCCGGAAAAGTCACACCGTCAAGATAAAAGTCGCCGGTTTCCTGTACTCGCCCATCAACCATCGTCACTTTGTTGATAATGGTTTTATTAATATTCGCCTGCCAGATCCGTACCTCGCAAACGCCATTATCCGGCACCCGAGCAGGGTCAACTAAACCGTTAGTAATAGCAAACGGCCCGACCGCCGAAGATAAGTTGCCACAATTACCACTCCAGTCAACAAACGGCTTATCAATCGACACTTGACCGAACAAATAGTCGACATCATGATCCGGCTGGCTGCTTTTTGAGACAATCACCGTTTTACTGGTGCTTGATGTCGCCCCACCCATACCATCGGTATGTTTGGCATAAGGGTCTGGACTACCAATCACTCGCAATAACAAGGCGTCACGCGCAGCGCCCGGCCGTTGCGCAGTATCCGGTAAATCCTGCAGGCGAAAAAAAACCCCCTTAGAGGTACCGCCACGTAAATACGTGGCGGGAATTTTAAGTTGCGATGTGGTCGCCATAAAGTGAATTGCTCCTTAACCGGCTGTCGCTTCTAAAAAGTCTTGTGCAAAGCGCTGCAAAACGCCACCGGCTTGATAAATCGACACTTCTTCTTTGGTGTCCAGTCGGCAGTTGACCGGTACTTGCTCGCTATCACCGTTAGCCCGGTGAATGATTAAGGTCAGTTTTGCACCCGCTTGTGGCACTCCTTTGACATCAAACAGCTCGGTACCGTCGATATTCAGGGTTTTGCGCGTGGTGCCTTCTTCAAACTGCAGGGGTAATACGCCCATACCAATTAAGTTGGTTCGGTGAATACGTTCAAAGCCCTCGGCCACAATGCATTCAACACCGGCTAAACGCACGCCTTTAGCTGCCCAGTCTCTGGAAGAGCCCTGGCCGTAATCAGCACCGGCAACAATAATTAACGGCTGTTTATTCCCCATGTAATGCTCGATGGCTTCCCACATGCGCACCACTTTGCCCTCAGGTTCGATGCGTGCCAGCGATCCCTGAATAACGTCACCGCTGTCGTCACGGACCATTTCGTTAAACAGCTTGGGATTGGCAAAGGTCGCACGCTGAGCGGTTAAATGATCGCCGCGGTGCGTTGCATAGGAGTTAAAGTCCTCTTCTGGTACGCCCATTTGAGTAAGGTACTCTCCCGCTGCACTGTCCGCCATGATGGCATTAGAGGGCGACAAGTGATCGGTGGTGATGTTGTCGCCTAAAACAGCCAGCGGCCGCATCGCCGTTAAGCTATTTTCGCCGACCAGGTCGCCTTCCCAGTAGGGTGGCCGACGAATATAGGTACTCATCGGACGCCACTCGTAAAGGGGATTGTTATGCTCGCCGTAATCCACGTTCAGATTAAACATGGGATCGTAAACTTTGCGGAATTGCTCGGGCTTGACACTTTTCTTGACCATGGAATCGATTTCTTCATCGCTCGGCCAAATATCTTTTAAGGTGACCGGGTTGTCGTCCTGATCATAGCCCAGCACATCTTTCTCGATATCAAAGCGGATGGTACCGGCAATTGCGTAGGCCACCACCAACGGCGGAGAAGCCAGAAAAGCCTGTTTGGCGTAAGGGTGAATGCGACCATCGAAATTTCGGTTGCCGGATAAAACCGCTGTGGAAAACAAGTCACGGTCAATAATTTCCTGCTGAATTTGCGGATCCAGACTGCCACTCATGCCATTACAAGTGGTACAGGCAAACGCCACCACGCCAAATCCAAGGCTCTCTAACTCCGGCAGTAAGTCGGCTTCTTGCAGGTACATTTCTACCGTTTTAGAGCCCGGAGCCAGTGATGACTTAACCCAGGGTTTGCGCGTCAGTCCCAGCTTGTTGGCGTTACGGGCAATCAGCCCGGCAGCAATCATATTGCGTGGATTACTGGTGTTCGTGCAGCTGGTGATTGCGGCAATGATCACCGCACCGTCAGGCATTTCATCATTATCCGGTTGCTCGATGTGTTTTGCCACACCACGCTCACTCAGTTCAGCGGCTGGTAATAAAGCGTGTGGGTTTGAAGGCCCGGCCAGGTTACGCTCAACTTTTGATAAATCGAAGCTGAGCAGGCGCTGGTAATCCACTTGTTTAAAGCGATCACCCCAAAGGCCTGTTTCCTTAGCAAACTGCTCGACTAATTCGACCTGATCATCGTCGCGGCCGGTCAGTTTAAGGTAATCAATCGTCTGCTCATCAATGTAAAACATTGCCGCGGTAGCACCGTATTCCGGCGTCATATTGGAAATGGTCGCCCGATCGCCCACGGTCAGGGCTTCCGCCCCTTCGCCAAAAAATTCCAGGTAAGCGCCGACAACCCGTTCGCGACGGAGAAATTCGGTGAGTGACAGGACCAAATCGGTACCGGTGATGCCGGGCCGCAATTTACCGGTTAACTCGACCCCGACAATATCCGGCAGCCGCATGTACGAAGGGCGGCCTAACATAACGCTTTCGGCTTCGAGCCCGCCAACGCCAACAGAGATTACGCCCAGGGCATCAACCATCGGCGTGTGGCTGTCGGTACCAACGCAGGTATCAACAAAGGCTACGTTATCCTGAACCTGCACCACGGGTGACATTTTTTCCAGATTTATCTGGTGCATAATGCCGTTCCCTGGTGGTATCACATCAACGTTTTTGAAGGCCGTTTTGGTCCAGTCGATAAAATGAAAGCGGTCATCGTTGCGGCGATCTTCAATCGCACGATTTTTTTCAAACGCCTCTTTATCAAATCCGGCGTGTTCAACGGCCAACGAGTGATCGACAATCAGCTGGGTTGGTACCACCGGATTGACTTTAGCCGGATCACCGCCTTTGTCTGCAATAGCATCTCGTAAGCCGGCCAAGTCGACTAATGCGGTCTGCCCCAAAATATCATGACAGACCACCCGCGCAGGAAACCACGGAAAGTCATGTTCGCGTTTCCGGTAGATTAGCTGCTCAAGGGATTGCGTTAATTGTTCCGGCGGGCATCGGCGCACCAGGTTTTCGGCAAACACGCGTGAGGTATAGGGTAATTGATCGTAACAACCCGGTTCGATGGCTTCGACAGCCGCTCGAGCATCAAAATACTCGAGCGTTGTACCTTTTAATGTTTTGCGGTATTCAGAATTCATAACAACCGCCTTTATTATCGTTCACTGATAGCAGGAACTGGACGGGCATCGGGTCCTGTGTAATCCGCAGAAGGTCGGATGATGCGGTTATTCTCGCGCTGTTCTTTAACGTGAGCAGTCCAGCCAGTAACCCGCGACATAACAAAAATAGGGGTAAACAACTTAGTTGGAATCCCCATGTAATTGTACGCTGAGGCATGAAAGAAATCGGCATTAGGAAATAATTTTTTCTCCCGCCACATGACTTCTTCACAACGCTCAGATACATCATACAAACGACTGTCACCAACCGTTTCAGCCAGTTTTTTCGACCAGGCTTTGATGATGTCATTGCGTGGGTCAAAATCACGATAGATGGCGTGTCCAAAGCCCATGATTTTCTCTTTGCGCTCAAGCATTCCCATTAGCTTCTGTTCGGCGTCATCGGCATCCTTCATGTTTTCAATCAGTTCCATCGCCGCTTCGTTTGCGCCACCGTGCAATGGCCCTCTCAGCGAGCCAATAGCACCCGTCACGCAGGAATGAATGTCAGACAACGTAGAGGCACAAACACGAGCCGTAAACGTGGAGGCATTAAATTCGTGCTCGGCATACAGAATCAATGACGTATTCATCACATCTGCGTGTACTTTTGAGGGCGACTCATCATGCAACAGACGCAGAAAATGCGCGCCGATGGATTCTTCTTCCGACTCGGTATCAATCCGCACGCCATCGTGAGTAAAACGATACCAATACAAAACCATGCCCGGGAAGGTGGCCAGCAAGCGCTCGATGTGGTCGTCGGCTTGGTCAAAACTGGTTTCGGTTTCCAGGTTGCCCAACATGGAACAGCCGGTGCGCATAACGTCCATAGGATGAGCGCTCTTTGGAATCCGCTCCAGTACATCTTTAACTTCCTGAGGCAGCACACGCAACGACTTAAGTCGTGTACGGTAATCATCCAGCTGTGATTGCTTGGGTAATTCGCCTTTGGCCAGCAAATAAGCAACTTCTTCAAAGGTTACCTTTTCTGCCAATTCTTTAATGTCATAACCGCGGTAAGTCAGCCCTGAGCCAGACTTGCCCACGGTGCAAAGCGCCGTTTCACCTGCCGATTGACCGCGTAAGCCTGCGCCACTGAGTTTTTTATCAGCCATAATGTTTTCCCCTATTTCTTGAATAATTGATCAAGTTTTTGTTCAAAGTCGTGATAATTTAAAAAGTCGTACAATTCGGCCCGAGTCTGCATATCGTCGATAACGGCTTTTTGATCGCCATTCTCTAAAATACTGTTGTAGACGTTAAGCGCCGCTTTATTCATCGCACGAAATGCGCTGAGCGGATACAAAACAATGTCGACACCAACGTCGGCCAGCTCGTCTTTGTTAAACAACGGCGTTGCGCCAAATTCGGTAATGTTGGCAAGCACCGGTACCGTTAACGCATCGTTAAAAGCTTGGTACTGATCAAGTGTGTGCACCGCCTCGGCGAAAATCGCATCAGCTCCAGCGTCAACGCACGCTTGTGCGCGCTCGATAGCGGCTTCCAGCCCCTGTTGCTGTAGCGCATCGGTGCGCGCCATAATCAGAAACTGATCATCGATGCGAGCATCAACAGCCGCTTTTACCCGATCAACCATTTCGGTCTGGGTAACAATTTCTTTATTCGGACGGTGGCCACAACGCTTTTGTGCCACCTGGTCTTCGATATGTAAACCGGCGGCGCCGGCTCGAGTCATCTCTTTTACCGTCCGCGAAATATTAAAAGCACCGCCCCAGCCTGTGTCGGCATCAACCAACAGCGGCAAATCGCTGGCTCCGGTAATGCGGCGAATGTCTTCGCATACGTCATTTAATGACGTCATGCCCAGATCAGGCAGACCGAAGGACGCGTTCGCGACGCCGGCACCGGAAAGATATAATGCCTTATGCCCTACCTTTTCAGCCATCATGGCCGTATAGGCATTGATGGTACCAACAATCTGAAGCGGGTTTTCGGCTGCGATCGCTTGGCGTAACTTAGCGCCGGGACTTTGCAGATGACTCATAGTAGTTCCTTTTTTGTTACAAGTTTACGTTCGATATTTTTGCGCGACGCACTGATATGACGGCGCATCAATAAATCCGCCAGTTCGCCATCGCGATTTGCTATGGCGGTAATAATAGCTTTGTGCTCATCGAAAGCGCGCGATACACGCGGCCCATTCATACCCAACTGCACCCGGTACATGCGCACTAGAAAATATAGCTCATCACAGAGCATATTAATTAAATAAGGGTTTTTACTGGCCAGGATAATGCGGTAATGAAAATCAACATCGCCCGCTTCCTGATAGTAGCTTTCCCCTTCTCGGACACGCTGTTCTTGCAGATGCTGTTCCAGCAGACTGGCCAGGGCGTCGATTTCTTGTTCCGCCATTCGCTCGGCAGCCAAACGACAAGCTAGCCCTTCCAGCTCCTCGCGTATCTGATATAACGCCAATAGGCCCGACTGAGTCAGTGTCACGACTCTGGCTCCGGCATTAGGGGTACGTGTAATTAAATGGCATCGCTCTAATCGGGCGAGAGCCTCGCGCAAAGGGGCGCGACTGACATTAAATTGTCTGGCCAGTCCGGTTTCACTGATTTTGCTGCCTGGCGCGATATCGCCTTCGACAATCGCTTGCTGAATTGCCAGCAATACCCGATCAGCAGAGGTCACTGGCGAAGGCGTAGCAATTTGAGGTTCATACAGAGTATTCATGGGATAAAAAACCATCTTTCTGTCGACAATAAATTAACAATACTCTAATAAAAGACATTTATCAATATCTCAAACACTACATTGTCGACAATCCATCAGTTTCTTTAAACTTATCCTTCTACAAGACACACGACCCAAAGCTGAAAAATAAACGATTTGACCGTTTTCGGTTCCATTATTTATCAACCGCTAGTAAAGTAAGGCCACTTTTTTCGGCTCTGGTCTTTGCCGAATAGGTTACAAGTAATCTAACTCTTTGATGTCAAATAACAAAATGGATAACAAGATGGATCCTAAAAATATCGTCGAAAAAGACGCTAGCTTCTTCGGTCAGCCAGGCGGGTTAAAAACGCTGTTCTTTACCGAAATGTGGGAGCGTATGAGTTATTACGGTATGCGGGCGCTGTTGGTATTATTTATGACAGCCAGCTTACAAGAAGGTGGTTTGGCATTAACCGTCGCGTCGGCTACCGCAATTTATGGCCTTTATACCGGCGCTGTTTATTTTATGGGTCTGCCCGGCGGCTGGATTGCTGACCGCTTGCTCGGTGGACAGCGAGCTACCTGGTACGGCGGTATCATAATAATGCTGGGCCATATCGTATTGGCTATTCCAAGCGAAGCCAGCTTTTTTATCGGTATGATTCTGGTCGTGCTGGGAACCGGTTTGTTAAAACCCAACATCACTGCGATGGTTGGCCAGCTTTACGGTTCTGATGATGATCGTCGGGACGGCGGCTATACCCTCTATTATATGGGCATTAACATTGGCTCCATTATCGGTTATATCGTTACCGGTTATTTACAAACCAATGCTGGCTACCACTGGGGCTTTGGTGCCGCAGCCATTGGCATGGCTTTTGGTCTGATTCAATACCGTATGACGCTGCCAAAACTTAAAGGTGTTGGCGAAAAACCACCAAAACCGTTAAGCCCGGTCAGCGCTAAACGCAGCTGGGTGGTTATCTGGGGATTATTAGCGGCGTTTGCCGTATTTACCTTTTTAGCCTTAACCGATGTTGTGATCATTGATCCAACGCTTATCGCCGGTAACGTTGCAATCGCCTTCACGGTCATATTTTTCGCCTATTACCTGTCTATTTTTATGTTTGGTAAGTTGACTAAATCTGAAATGAAACGCTTAGGCGCTCTGTTTCTGGTTTGTATTGCGTCAACCATGTTCTGGGCCGGTTTTGAGCAGGCGGGGTCTTCCTTTAACTTGTTTGCAAGGGATTTAACCGATCGCATGGTCGGTGGTTTTGAGATTCCTACCACCTGGTTCCAGTCGCTTAACTCAATTTTCCTGGTCGCCATGTCGCCGTTTTTTGCCGCGCTGTGGATTAACTTAAGTAAACGAATGATTAACCCGTCTTATGGCTTTAAAAGTGCCCTCGGCTTAATCATTATGGCAACCGGTTTCATTGTCATGTTTTTTGCCTCTCAGGCCGCTGCCAGTGGTTTAAAGGTTGCTCCTTACTGGTTGGTCGCCGTTTACTTTATTCATACGGTCGGTGAGCTTTGCCTGAGCCCTGTGGCACTCAGCGCTGTCAGTAAATTATCGCCGAAACGGATGGCCGGGCAAATGATGGGGGTCTTCGTATTGACCTATTCAATCGGTAACGTGGTAGCGGGTCTGCTGGCCGGTGGCCTGGATCCGGAAAATCCTGCGGCGATGCCGGAACTGTATTGGACCATCTTTTTATTCGGTGTATCCGGCGGCCTTATTGTCTTTGTGCTGGCGTTGTTTACCCGTAAATGGGAAAAACTGGCAGAAGAAGATGATCACCCCGGCGCAATTATTGACGCCAATGAGCCTGTCGGTAAACCCTAAACGACTCAGTTGGTTTATCAGAGGAAACAAAAAAGGGACCTGGCAAGGTCCCTTTTTTTAATCGATAACTGACATTGATGACTGCCGCTACGACGGCATGATGTCACACGGGATTGTTAAACGCTCTTCGTCACTGTCAAAAGGTACGGTGCCATGCCAGCTGTAACTGGGAAAGATCACGCACATACCCGGTTTAGGACACACGGCCTGATCAACGGTTTCCCGCTCGCCCAGATTTAACGACGTGTGGCCAAACCGGATCCAGCCTTTTTGCTCGTCATCGTCCTCACAAACCTGGTCCGGTACACTCAAATAAGTACACAGTGACAGCCAGCCCTCAGGATGAACATGATTGGTATGAAATCCTTCTTTAAACAATTTTACTGACCAGCTTCCGCTAAAGTGATAACCGCCACTTAAACGAGCCGTTACCGGATGCTGTCGATCGTCCGGCAGTTGCCCCAAATAGTCCTCGATAAACTGCTGAAGACTGTCTTTGTAGGCTTGAATAATGGGGTCATCAATCGTCAGCAATGAACCAACGGTTTGGGTGCCCTTACGAACTGACTGGTCCAGTGGTTGATGTTGCGTTTTATGCAGTGCCTGAATACGCTCCACCAGTACTGGCCAGAATTGCTGCAACGAGTCATACCCGGGAGGCGTAGGCAGCATGCCAACTTTGACAAAACGTTGATAGTCATTCAACTCAGCTGCCTTTTCAGTATCGCCACTTAACTTCCAGCACAATCCTTTAAAGGCATGCACTTCCTGATCCAGCGGCTGATTTTCATGGGCTCTGTCTAACAGCTGGAAGGCTTCGTCGTACCGCTGCTGCCGCAGCAACACATTAGCTTTATCGATTAAATAACGCGGGTGTCTGGGTTGTTGCTCCAAAACTCGGTCAAATAATGCAGCGGCCTGCTCAATATTGCCGTCACGCAGTAACTCGGAGCCCTGCAGATGCAATAAACTGTGAACCGGTCCGAATCGCTGTAGAAACTGCTGCAACAGCGTGTCTGCCTGCTCTCGGCGGTCGGCGCGCAGTAAGTGGGATACGTATGAATAGGCCAACCCTAACGAATCAGGCTGCCGCTTTAAAGCTTGCTCAAATGAGCTTAAAAACTGTTGCTGAGGCCCATGCTCCCAAAACAACTTATTCAGCGCGTCATGGGCTGGCACTAAGTCATTTTGAAGCTCAATTGCCTGCTCCAGATATTGCTGTGCCAGAGTCAGCTGCCCCTCATCGTAGGCAAGACAACCGAGCTGAAACTGTCGCTGGGGCTCGTCAATCTGATTTTGTAACTGCTGCATAATATCCCGGGCCTCGGTTGTGCGCCCGGTGTAACGATAAAGTAAGGCCCTGTTAACGTGTAACGATGACTCCTTTGGCCAGCGTTTAAGCGCCTCGGTTAAGGTTATCTCTGCCTTGTTAAATAATTTATAGTCCAACTCTGCCCGACTTTTTAAAATAACCGCTTTTAAAAAGTCAGGCTTTAGCGCCAGCGCTTTCGCTGCAGCATGGCTGGCAGCTAAGTAGTCGCGCGACTGATAATGCAGCGAAGCCAGATTGTACCAGGCATCCGTCAAATCTGGGTTTAGCTGTAATGCTTGCAGATAAGACTGCTTTGCACCACGCAACTGCTGGCTGGCTTGCAGAAAGTTAGCAAAATTAGACAGCACTGTCGGCTGCCTGGGATTAATTTTTAAGCTGCGCTGAAAGTATTCAAAGGCCTTTTCAGGCGCTGTTTGTTTGCTGGCCAGTGCCAGTAAATGCAAAATATCCGGATGGTCCGGCGACCGTTGATTGAGCTGCTGGGCGATTTGTTCGGCCTCGGCGAACTGTTGTTGCTGTAGTGCCGTGACGGCCTGTTGAAACTGCTGGGCTAATTCAGACATAAATGCTTCTTAACGATTTTTTAATAACAAATTCACTTTATCATAAGTTCTCCGGTCTGTGGCACCTCCAATAAAAAAGCAGCCACCGGGGCTGCTTTTAACGTCACTTTAATCAGTGTTTGTTATAGGCTTGCTAAGGCTTTGTTCAGCAGCTGACAAGGGCGCATTGCTGCAGATACCTTATCGGTATCCGGCTGGTAATAGCCGCCAATATCCACTTTAGCGCCCTGAACTTCATTCAGTTCGTTAACAATGGCTTGTTCATTGTCGCTAAACTGTTCGAACAGCTTAGCAAAACGTGCTTTCAAATCACTGTCATCGTTTTGATTAGCCAAGGCCTCGGCCCAATACAAGGCTAAATAAAAATGTGAACCCCGATTGTCCAATTCACCGGCTTTACGTGATGGTGATTTGTCCTGCTCAAGGAATTTCGCATTCGCTTTATCTAAGCTATCGGCCAGTAATTGTGCCCGTTTATTATCGAACGTCTGGCTCAGATGCTCCAGTGATGCCGCTAATGCAAGAAACTCGCCTAACGAATCCCAACGCAGGTGATTTTCTTCGACAAATTGTTGCACGTGCTTGGGCGCTGAGCCGCCGGCGCCTGTTTCAAACAAGCCTCCGCCGTTCATCAAGGGGACAATAGACAACATTTTTGCCGAGGTTCCCAGTTCCAGAATAGGGAACAGATCCGTTAAGTAATCACGCAACACATTGCCGGTAACTGAGATAGTATCTTTACCTGCTTTAACGCGTTGTAATGTGTGACGCGTTGCTTCTACTGGCGCCATGATAGAAATATCAAGCCCGTCAGTGTCCTGCTCTGCTAAATAGGTTTTAACTTTTTCAATCAGCTGTGCATCATGTGCCCGGTTACTGTCTAACCAGAAAACCGCTGGCATACCACTTAAGCGAGAGCGTTTAACGGCCAGTTTTACCCAGTCGCGGATCGGCTCGTCTTTCACCTGACACATGCGCCAGATATCGCCCTCTTCTACAGCGTGCTCAAACACCACGTCGCCGGCTTGATTAAATACTTTCACCACACCGTCAGCAGGAATTTCAAAGGTTTTGTCGTGCGACCCGTATTCTTCTGCTTTTTTTGCCATTAGGCCAACATTTGGAACGGTACCCATGGTGGACGGATCAAATGCGCCGTTTTCACGACAAAAATCGATGGTTTCCTGATAGACACCAGCATAACTGCGGTCAGGGATCATGGCTTTAGCGTCTTTCTGACCACCTTCAGTGTCCCACATTTTACCCGAATCACGGATCATGGCCGGCATCGACGCATCAATAATAATATCACTGGGAACATGAAGGTTGGTGATGCCTTTGTCTGAATTAACCATTGCTAACTCAGGCTGTTTGGCATAAACACTGTTCAGATCGGATTCGACAGCATCCCGTTGTTCGGGCGTTAACTTGTCGAGTTTATTGTATAGATCACCAATACCGTTACTGGCATCAAAGTCAATTTGACTCATCACATCAGCGTGTTTTTCCAGTACATCTTTATAATACACGCGCACAGCATGACCAAACATGATGGGATCAGAAACCTTCATCATAGTGGCTTTCAAATGCAGTGATAACAACACACCCTGTTCTTTCGCAGCAGCGGTTTCTTTTTCATAAAACGACTGTAACTGCTTTTTGCTCATGACCGCGGCGTCGACGACTTCGCCCGCCAATACCGGCACAGAAGATTTTAATACTTGCTGGTCGGAGCCACTTTCAAAAACAATCTTGAAATCATCAGCCGTTTTAGAGGTCAACGAGTTTTCGCTGCTGTAAAAATCACCATCATTCATGTGTGCAACGTGGGTCTGAGAATCCTTAGACCACTGACCCATGCGATGTGGGTGCTTTTGAACGTAATTTTTTACCGCGCTGGGCGCACGCCGGTCCGAGTTACCTTCGCGCAACACTGGGTTAACGGCACTACCCTTAACTTTGTCGTAACGGCTGCGAACGTCATTTTCTTCATCAGTCTGCGGATCAAAAGGATAGTCAGGCAGTTTATAGCCATGCTCCTGAAGCTCTTTAATGCAAGCGGTCATCTGTGGGATTGAGGCACTGATGTTGGGCAACTTGATGATGTTTGCCTCGGGTGTTTTCGCCATTTCGCCCAGCTCGGCCAATGCGTCTGACTGCTGTTGTTGCTCAGTCAGGTATTCCGGAAACTGCGAAATAATACGACTTGCCAAAGAAATATTCCGCGTTTCAACTGATACACCTGCAGCTTTGGTAAAGGCTTCAATAACCGGCAGCAATGAGTAAGTTGCCAGTCGTGGCGCCTCGTCCGTTTCAGTGTATATAATCTTTGTTTTATCAGTCGACATAGTTTTCCCTATTCATTAGAACAAAGTAAAAAAGCTTAATCGTTACAGTAGATTATAAAGGTTATACGGATTAATTACCATTCGCCGGTATTTTCCATCGACGCCCAAGGCTCTTGTGGCGCCAAGCTTTCGCCCGCTTGCAACAGCTCAATTGAAATGTTGTCGGGCGAGCGAACAAAGGCCATGTGGCCATCCCGTGGCGGACGATTTATTACCACCCCGTTATCCATTAACTTTTCACAAAGCTGATAGATATTGTCGACCTGATAGGCAAGATGGCCAAAGTTTCGGCCGCCATCGTAACTTTCGGGATCCCAATTATAGGTCAGCTCCAGTAACGGCGACTGCATTTCTTCAGCCCGTTTCAGATCGTCTGGTGCGGCTAAATAAATCAGTGTAAAACGACCTTTATCACTTTCCTTACGTGAAACTTCTTTTAATCCCAGTAAATCGCAATAAAAATGCAGCGACTGCTCTAGGTCATGAACCCTTACCATGGTATGTAAGTAACGCATTATTTGTGCCTCCTGGTTAACTGTAAAACAACCATCACCGATTATTGCAAATACTTGTTTATCCGGCTACGTAAACTGAGCACCGATCGCCGCCGGCACCGCATAGTCCATCGCGTTACAATCCGTCGGTTTGATTTAAGCGCTGACGTCGTACTCTCCAGTCCGGTAGAAACTGATCCATTAAACGATAAAAACGGGCGTTATGGTAGCGTTCATACAAATGGGTCAGTTCATGGACAATAACGTATTCGAGGGACTCAGGGGATTTTTTGATCAAATCAAAGTTGAGCCATATTTTTTTGCTGCGAATGTTACAGCTGCCCCAGCGGGTTTTCATTTTACGAACCCCGTAAGCACTTGCTGACACCTCCATTATGGGTTGCCAGTAGTCCAGCAAGTTTGCAATGCGTTGTTTAAGTTGCTGCCGATACCAACCGTCAACAAGTTTTTCCCGTGCCTTCTCAGTCGCTCCGGATGGTAACTTTAAAATAATATGGGGTGGCGCTAACATCACCTGACTGCGGCCCTGAATGAGTTCTGAACAAAGTTGCAGAGATTGTCCTTCAAACCGTAACGAGCTGCCGTCATGATAACTCAAAGGTGTTTGCGCAGGCCGCTGTGATAGCTTTTGTTGCTGCTTTTCTATCCACTCAGAGCGCTGTTCTATAACGCTCTGAATAGCAGCCAGCGGCCAATGCTGTGGCGCCGATACCGTCACAGAGCCGGGCGCTTTTACCCGCAAGTACAGATGTTTGATAGGTTTTCGGGTAATCGTTACCGAGTGGCCACCAACCTGCATAGCTAACCTTTTGGTAATTGTTGCTGCACTATGTGTTTTAACTCTTTTATTTCACGCTGTAAATCGGCGATTGTCGGCTCCGGCCCCTGCTCTTCTTCCAGTTGTTGTTTCAGCTCTTCGGCCTCGCGCCGGCTTTCTTTGTCCATTACATTGACCACAATGCCGATAACCATATTCAAAAAGGCAAAAGCAGTAAGAAAAATAAAGGTCATGTAATAAAACCAGCTCCAGGGATAAACCTCCATCGTTTCATACTGAATATCGGTCCAGTCCTCAAAGGTCATAACCCGGAATAGTGTGAGCATCGAGGTCGCGATATTATCCCATAAAAAAGGATTAATATCGGCGAATAAGTAGCTTCCTAAGGCTGCGTAGATATAAAAAATAATAAACATCAGCAGTACCACGTAACCCATTTGTGGCAATGCTTTTAGCAAAGAGGTAATCAGCGTGCGCAGTTCGGGGATGATGGAGATCATCCGTAACACCCGGAATATGCGCACCAATCGCGCCAACAGAGCCAATTCAGAATCATTAACCGGAATCAGGCTGACAACGACCACCAGTGTGTCAAACACGTTCCAGCCATTTTTGAAAAATTTCTTTTTATCGTGATCAGCGATAAATCGAATACTGATTTCAAAGACAAAAAACAGCGTAATAAACCAGTCCAGCGCCAGCATGATGCGATCCGTCACGCCGGGTAGATCGTAGGTTTTCGCACCGATTTCCAGTGCCGAGATAATAATCACCGTAATAACAGCAAACTCAAACAGACGATTGCTTTTAAGGGTGAACAGCCTTTGTTTTGCCGACTCGTACATAATTTACACAAACATCCAGTATAACAGCCCTGCCAGTAACAGACGGTAAATGACGTAGGGCCACATACCAAATTCATTAAGCCACTTTAAAAAGAAATGAATGGCGGTTGTCGCCGTAATGAAAGAAGCTAGGCCACCAATAACAAACCCACCCCAGTCCACCGCAATGTGTTCACTGGCGATACTGACCAGTTTCAGTAAAGCCGCCGCCAGCGTAATCGGTATCGCCATAAAAAAGGAAAATTTGGAGGCAGTCTCGCGGTCAAGCCCCAAAAATAAGCCCATAGTGATGGTTGCACCCGAGCGCGAGGTTCCGGGGATCAGTGCTAAAGCTTGAGCGACGCCCACAATCAGCGCATCTTTGATGCCGATATCCTGTAACTGTCGTTGGCCCCGCCCCCATTTATCAGCTGCCGCCAGCAAAATGGCAAACACCACGGTGGTGGTGATGATGACCCATACAGCCCGCAACACGCTGTCGACATAATCCAGCAAAAACCAACCTGCCAGACTGGCCGGAATGGTTGCGAGAACGACCATCCAGCCCAAATGACTTTGGCCCACCTGTCGCCGCGCGGGTATTGAGCGCAGACCGTCCCAGAATAATGTTGCGACATCCTTCCGAAAATAAAGAATAACGGCCATTAAGGTACCCAAGTGGACGGCTAAATCAAAACCAACACCCTGATCATCCCAGCCGGTAAAAGCCGGCATTAAAATAAGATGCGCGGAACTCGAAATGGGTAAGAATTCTGTTACCCCCTGCACTATCCCTAGTATGATGGCTTGCCAAAGTTCCATTGCACAACTCGCTTCGATTAACTTAAACAGACGTCAAAATAAGTGCTGCATTATAGACAAAAACGATTCTGATCGTCACAGCTTTGCGTGCAAATTTTTAATTATCTGATGGGCAGCGTCGTCATTCACTAAAAAGCACAAGTTATGCCGGCTGGCCCCCTGACAAATTAGCCGAACGGGGTTGGGAGACGCAGCTTGCAATACATGCGGCGAAATGTCTCCAAAGTGGCCAATATCATTTCCGATAACCGCAATTAACGTCAGCCCATACTCGATCTCAACCACGGCAAACTGCCTTAATTCGTCCAGCATAGGCTCGGGCAACAGAGATTGACCATTGGCCTGGCTGCCGGCTTCATCAAGGGTTAGTGCGATGCTGACTTCGGATGTGGTCACCAGGTCAACGCTGATGGTGTAACGCGCCAAAACGTCAAACAAGCGGGCTAAAAAACCGGTTGCATGCAGCATATCTACACTGCTTACCGTTAACAGCGTTTGATTACGACGGCAAGCCAGTGCCCTGATAGAGGGCCGTGACTGCGGTTCCGCTACCACCAGGCTGCCACCTCGCTGAGGGTAGCGGCTGTGCCCGACAAACACCGGAATGTGGTTTTCTATGGCCGGTTTAAGACTTTTCGGATGTAGCACTTTTGCACCAAAGGTGGCCAATTCCGCAGCCTCGGCAAAGCTGATTTCCGCCAGGGGCCTGGCGTCAGCGCAAATCCGCGGATCCGTTGTATAAATACCCGCCACATCGGTCCAGATATTAAGCCGTTCAGCATTGAGTGCAGCCGCAAAAATTGCCGCACTGTAGTCACTGCCACCCCGGCCTAAGGTTGTTAGTTGGCCGTTTTCATCACAGCCAATAAACCCCTGTGTAACCCGCTTAGCACCTTGCTGTAACTCCTGCACCAGCGGCTTACAGTGCCGCTTGGTCGCCGCTAAATCAGGACTGGCATTACCGTGGTAACTGTCGGTTGTTAGCAGCTGACTGGCGTCTATGGCTGCCGCTTCGGGTTGCTGTTGACGCCAGCATGCGGCAAACAACTCGCTGGAGCAGCGTTCACCAAAGCTTAGAATCTGGTCACGACGGCGTTCCTGCAACAAGCTATTAGCCGGCAGTTGCGACAAAACCAACTGCTGCAACTGTTGATGCAGTGTGGCTAATTGCTGTTGACCCAGTGAGTCCACCGGCAGTTGCTCGGCGATGGTTATATGCGTCTGCACGATTTCATCTGCTAAGCGCTGCCGCTCTACTTGTGCTCTGGACTGACTCAGATTGACCAGGCGGTTAGTGATTCCGGCACAAGCACTGACCACAACCAAAGTTGCAGTTGATTGACTCTCAACAACCTGAACACACGCTCGGATGGCATCAGCATCAGCCATGCTGGTACCACCAAACTTAGCGATTTGAATTGGTAACATAAAATCCCCGGAATATAAAAAAACGCAGTATTATGCTGTAACAACGCAGTTTCGGCCACGCTTTTTCGCCTGATACAGAGCACGATCGGCTTCCGCAATAAAGGCCTCTGCACCGCCGTTACGGGGCAATATAGCGACGCCACAACTGACCGTAATGCTCTCGTCATCAAATGTCTGCTCGGCCACCCGCTGTCGAAGGCGTTCTGCCAGCTGTTTCGCTTCGCGCTGTGTTGTGCCGGGCATTAAGGCGACAAATTCTTCACCGCCCCAGCGCGCGAGGACATCGTTTTTGCGCATTTGTCCGGATAACGTTACGGCCAGATGACGCAGCACCTCGTCACCGAACAAATGCCCATTGCGATCGTTTAAATTCTTAAAGTAATCAATATCTATTAATAACAGCGATAGCGGCTGATCATTGTCTTCGGCAAACTGAATCGCTTGATTCAGCTCTTTATCAAATTTTTGCCGGTTATTTAATCCGGTTAACTTGTCAGTGCTGGCTAACTTTTCCAGTTTTTTGCGATTTTCCTGTAGTTTTGCGATCGCACTGGCCCGGTTTCGTTCGTAGAAACGGAACAACAGCACCTGCGCTATGCATACCTCAATCACATTAAAAAGCGCTCCGTAGCCGAGAGTAAACTGCTGGCCGGCATTGATGTGTTGATAAATTACCACTGACACGTAACAAAATAAAAATGTGGTAACCACCGAACCCGCTTTCGTGCCGAGCAGGAAAAAAGCCACCGGTGGCACTACGGTGACCCAAATCACGCCAAAATTGTTGCCACTCCATAAGGTCAAATAAGTGGCTACGGCAAACACCAGAATTAAGGTAAGCAGCCAACTAACCCAGTCTACCTTTGCGGTGCTGCGAAAAAACCAGTAAACCAATAGTCCTGTAGCCGCCAGAACCAGATCAATAAGCGCCAGCTTCGGTGCATTAAAAACGACTAAATTCAGTAGCCCAATTGTGGCTGACACAACAACCAAAAACAGCAACAAATAGTAAATGAAAATGGCGCGAAAATGGTCCGGATGATGCGCAGGTATTTGCGGGAAACTTTTAAACCAAAACTGAGACATAAAGGATGCTGATTGCCTAAGGAATCAGCATCTTCATCTTAATCGCTGATCAAGTCAACGTTACTGATCGGATTGCTTTAAACTTTTCATGTCGATAACAAACCGGTATTTGACGTCGCCTTTTTTCATTCGTTGGTAGGCTTGGTTGATGTTTTCAATATTTAGCATCTCCACGTCACAATTAATGTCGTGTTGCGCGCAAAAGTCGAGCATTTCCTGTGTCTCAGGTAAACCACCAATCAGCGAACCCGCCAAAACACGGCGCTTAAGCACCAATGCGCCAGCTTCGACAGCAGGCTCTACCGGCTCGAGTAAACCAACGATAATGTGAGTGCCGTCGTATTTCAGACAATTAAGATACGGATTCAGGTCGTGCTGCACGGGCACAGTATCCAACAAAAAATCAAAAGATTCGGTGGCTGCCTGCATCTGTTCCGGATCGGTAGAAATGATGACATGATCAGCACCCTGGCTTTTAGCCTCTTTCACCTTATCTTCAGAACGGGTGAATATGGTCACTTCGGCGCCCAGCGCTTTGGCAAATTTAACGCCCATGTGGCCCAGACCGCCCATGCCAATAACGCCCACTTTATCGCCCTTTTTCACGCCATAATGGCGCAACGGCGAATAGGTCGTTATACCCGCACACAGCAAGGGAGCGGCTTTAGCCGGGTCGAGCTGATCAGGTACTTTAACGACAAAACGATCGCTGACCACAATATTTTCTGAGTAACCGCCGTAGGTAACGCTGCCGTCGTGTAAATCTTCACCGTTATAGGTCGGCACCATGCCGTTCATGCAATATTGTTCAAGCCCCTGGTCACAAGCCGAGCACTGGCGACAGGAATCAACCAAACAACCTACCCCGACGACATCACCGACCTTGTGCTCGGAAACTTGCTCCCCGACAGCGGTAACGCGACCAACGATTTCGTGTCCTGGGACAACCGGGTAAATGGTTCCACCCCAGTCATTTTCTGCATAGTGAATGTCTGTATGACAGACACCACAATAATCAATTTCGATGGCAACATCGTCTGCCCGCAATGCACGGCGTTCAATTGCGTGTTGCGCCAGGCCGGAGGTTTCCGACTTTGCTGCGTATGCTTTTACCATATTAAGACTCCATTTTAAGTTGTTACATCATGACTTTCGTTAGGTTTTTTTAGAACCAACCCTGCAGTAATTGCATCAGCCCTAACAACCTCCTAAGATGGTAACGTGTTTTTAACCTGTTAGGCGAATCCACTGCCATGCCCCTGCTTACCCGTTACTCGTTAATGTTATTTGTGTTAACCATTAGCACCTGGTTATCTACCGCACACAGCATGGCTTTACCCGAAGTACAACGCGGCCAATACCTTGAGCACTTGTTCAATGAGGTTTGGACCACCCGGCAGGGCCTCCCGCACAATTCTGTTAACGCCATAGCACAAGACCCTAATGGCTACTTATGGCTTGGTACTTGGCAAGGCCCCAGCCGTTTTAATGGCCGTAAGTTTAAAATTTTTGATGATGTCCGAGTCACCGGGTTACCCGACATCGGTATATTTACTGTTGCAGTCAATCCGTGCAACGGCAGCCTGTACGTGGGGGGCGCACGAGGCGGTATCAGTCGCCATGATGAGGGCAATTGGCATAAGCTGCAACCGGCTCCGCCCTTCGTCAATCACCTTAATGTGGACGATCAATGCAATTTATGGGTTTCCAGCAGTGAAAAGGGCTTGCTCTTTTACAAAAATGATCAACGCAGCAGCGTATTCACAACCGAACACGGTTTACCCAGCAATGCCGTGCTGCAAAGCCTGATTGATGAACAGGGGAATCTATGGGCAGCAACCAGCGATGGCCTGGCCGTTAAAGCCGCTAATGCAACCCAGTTTAAAGTGATAGACACGGTACCCTCAGGCCGGGTGCGCACCCTGCACATGACCCCCAGCGGCCAGATTTTGGTTGGCACACAGCAAGGCATCTATCAACAAACTAAAGACTTTTTGTTTCAACGCTTTCGGCCAGATTTTACTGCCAGTATCAGCGCCCTGCACCATTCGCCTGAGGGGAACCTCTGGATTGGCACCTACCGACAGGGTGTCTGGCGCATTCGTAATGGCGTCATGCAATCACTGGACACGGACAGTGGCCTGCCAAACAACCACGTTTTGGATATCACTCATGACCATGAGGGCAGTATATGGGTTTCGACCCATGGTGGTTTAGTACAATTTCGTGACTCGCTCTTTTCTAATTTTACCACCGCTCACGGACTGGCCGGCAACTATGTGCGGGCAGTCATAGAATATCAGGGCAGTATTTACGTAGGTACCAGCAGTGGCCTCACCCGTATTGACAGCGAGGGCAGTCATGCGGTGGGCATTGGCACGGATTTAGAAAACCAGTCGGTTCTCTCTTTTAGCCGACACCAGGACCAGCTTGTTATCGGAACCTATACCGGCGGCGCCTTTGTCTGGGATGGCCAGGCAATCACACAACATTATCATCAGGGTAATGTGTTGCCCGACAACGAAGTTCGAAAAATCGCCTCATCCGATCGATATGGGCTGGTTCTCGGCGGAGCCGACGGCCTCACCCATATCAATCCGTACGGAACTCATCAGCTGACAACCAAGGACGGGTTGCTGAATGACTACACGACCGCTTTGTTCTTTGACTCGCAAGACAACTTGTGGTCTGGTTCTGTCAGTGGTGTGGTAAAAACGGAGCTCACCGATACCGGCAAGCGCATTGATTACCAAACAGAAGCAGTGGATCTGAGTTCGCTGAACGGCGCCGAACTGGCTTTCCAAATTGTCGAAAAATCGAAGCATTTATGGATAGCAACTGACCGCGGAGTCATTGTGCATAAATTAGGCAGCGATGAATGGCAGATTTTTAATCGTGACAACGGTCTGCCGTTTGATAATTTTCTGTCAGTAGCCTTTGATGGCGAAGCAAATCTATGGCTTGGTTCTAATCGTGGTGCCATCTTTATTGACCACAATGCTTTCACTGAAACGCTCAGGGATTCCAGCATACCCTTGCCCTACCAACGTTATACAGAAATCGATGGTTTGGGCAGTTCACAAATTAACAGCGGAGGGCCGTCATTGCACCGCAGCAGTAACGGTCATCTCTGGCTGGCGACTGCCGGGGGGGTGTCGGTTATTAATCCCCAGCGTCGACGTGATCTGTCGACAAATCCGCCGCCGGTGACCATAGCTAGTGTGGAGGCGGATGATCGTAACCTGAGTTATGGTGAGCAAGTAGCGTCTGATACCTTGCGTATTGTATTCCAATACGCCGGCCTGGGTTACCTCATGTCCGACCATATTCGTTACCAGGTCAGGCTGCGTGGCTTTGACACCGATTGGGTTGATAAGAACTCGTTAACTCACGCCGAATACACCGCACTGCCTGCTAAAGACTACCTTTTTCAGGTCCGCGCATCATACCCGGGAGGCCCATGGAGTGAGCCTGCGCAATTTGCCTTTTCCCGCTCTGAGTATTTTTGGCAAAAACCCGCTACCTGGGCATTGTTCGTTTTAGCAGGCATCCTAGTGGCTTTTATTGTTGTACGTGCCCGAATTCGGTTTTTAAACCGCAGTCGGCGCCAGTTAGACCGCATGGTACAGGAAAAAACCGCCGAACTGGAAACCTTGGTGCGGCAAGATCCGTTAACCGGACTGGGTAATCGGCGTGCATTTGACGAGCGCCTGCGGTTGGAATTAAAGCGCTGTCAACGCGGCGGTACGCACCTTTCTTTAGCCATTATTGACGTTGACTTTTTCAAGCAGATTAACGACCGGTTTTTACACACAGTGGGCGATCAGGTACTTATTGAGTTATCTCGTTTATTAGTCAGTTTATTGCGGGAAGTCGATTATGCAGCCCGCTGGGGCGGAGAAGAGTTTGCCGTTTTGCTACCCGAAACCAGCTTAAAAGACGCTGTCGAAGTGGCTGACCGAGTTCGTATGGGAGTGCAGCAACACGACTTTTCCGAGTTACTGGATGATCTGCAGCTGACGGTAAGTATTGGCCTTGCCAGCAGCGACCATTACCCCGACCACAGCAGTTTACTGGTTGCTGCTGACCAAGCGCTTTATCAGGCAAAATCTAATGGCCGCAACCGGCTGGAATATAAATAACGTTAAATTTCTTTTTATTTGTTATTTAATGGTCGCGATGGCTTTTTCCAGGCCGTTCAGCGTTAATGGCTGCATGCGGCCACCCATTATTTCCATTAGCATCTGGATTGACGGGTAATAGCGCCAGCGATTTTCTGGCTGAGGATTAAGCCAGACCGCCTGAGTAAAGTGCTTTAATAACCGTTGTAACCAGACTTGTCCGGGCTCTTCATTCCAATGCTCCACACTACCGCCTGGATAAGCAATCTCATACGGCCCCATTGTCGCATCGCCGACAATAATTAATTTGTAATCCTCACCGTAGGTCTGGATAACCTGCTGAGTCGGTATCTGATCTGTCCGTCGACGCTGGTTATGGCGCCATAAACCTTCATAAGGACAGTTGTGAAAATAATACAATTCCAGCTGCCGAAACTCGCCTTTCAGCGCCGTAAACAACTGTTCTACTTGATAAATATGATCATCCATCGAGCCACCGACGTCCAACAACAACAGAATTTTTATGGTGTTGTGTCGTTCCGCCTGCCACTGTAAATCCAGCAAACCACCCTGCCGCGCTGTGGCGGCTAAGGTGCTGTCAATATCCAGCTCGGTGGATGCACCGCTGCGGGCAAACTGCCTTAGGTTGCGTAACGCCAGTTGATAACTGCGCTCTTCAAGGTCTGCATCTTGATCCAAATCTCGAAATTCTCGTTTATCCCAAACTTTAGCCGCGCTGCGGTTACGATTATGTTGCTGACCCATGCGGATACCACCCGGGTGGTAACCGTAAGCACCAAAAGCCGACGTACCTCCGGTGCCAATCCATTTAGACCCGCCCTGATGACGCTCCTGCTGCTCTTGCAGTCGTTCATGAAAGCTTTTTAATAGCTCTTCCAAACTGCCGAGCTGTTTAACCTTGGCCTTATCTTCTTCACTGAATTCACGCTGTAACGCATTTTGCAGCCACTCAGCCGGAATTTTTTCACTGATATCGGTGTTGGCAATACGCTCTACATACTCTGCAAAGGCCCGATCGAAACGATCGTAAAAGCTTTCGTCTTTAACTAAGATTAAGCGGCTTAAATGATAAAATGCGTCAACATCGACAAAGATCACCCGCTGCTGCATCGCCTGCAGCAAGTCCAGCCATTCAGTGATGGTTGTCTTCAGGCCATGCTTGCGGAGTATCTGAAAAAACTCAATTAACACGGCGGATCCTGTCAACCAGTTCGACATCCTGTTCGTGCTTGAGTAAGGCTCCGGTTAGCGGAATGGCACTGTTTTGCTGTCGCGACCGGCGCAATTGCTCGGCGGTCATATCTTCGGCAACCAGCAACCGAATCCAGTCCAGCAATTCCGAGGTTGAAGGTTTTTTCTTTAACGCCGGTATATCGCGAAGCTCAAGGAACATCTCCAGAGCCTCTTGCAATAGCTGCGATTGCAAATCCGGGAAATGTACCTGTGCAATTTGCGCTAATGTCTGCTCATCCGGAAACTGAATAAAATGGAAAAAACACCGTCTTAAAAATGCATCCGGAAGCGCCTTCTCGTTATTCGACGTAATGATCACAATCGGCCGCTGGTGAGCCTGTATCTGTTCACCGGTTTCATAAACATGAAAGGCCATTTGATCCAGTTCATGCAGCAGATCATTGGGGAATTCAATATCCGCCTTATCAATTTCGTCGATCAACAAAACCGGCCGTTGTTCGGCGCGAAACGCCTGCCATAATTTGCCCGGCCTA
This sequence comes from Pseudomonadota bacterium, assembly GCA_051745735.1. GTDB lineage: Bacteria > Pseudomonadota > Gammaproteobacteria > Enterobacterales > Alteromonadaceae > Idiomarina. The sequence continues at coordinate 8,400 of JBNJEJ010000016.1, read as the reverse complement.
ATGTAATTACTGATATCGTGAACTTTTTCACTGCCCAGCTGACTGTCTCGCAGGCGTGAAACGGCATCGTATTCATATAACCCTTGCTGCGCTTTGGTGGTCGACTTTATCGACCACTGAATTAAATCAGCACCCAGGGAATCGGCTAATTCTTCGGCTAGCCGGGTTTTACCCGTGCCGGGCTCGCCTTTCAGCAATAGCGGCTTTTGTAAGGTAACTGCCGCATCAACAGCAGCCGCCAGGGGCTGGGAAACTATGTAACGGTTGCTACTTTTAAATGCCATGTGATTTCCTTTGGTTAACTACATCAATCCGATCCAGGACCATCGCTAAGTCTTCTTTTACAAAAGGTTTGGTAATGTAATCGTTCATTCCTGAGCTCAAAGCCTGACTGCGGGTCTCCGAAAAAGCGTTCGCTGTTAAGGCAACAATAAAAGGTTGTTCGATTTCAAGTTGTCTGATTCGGTTTGTCGTCTGAATACCATCTTGTTCCGGCATGTGCAGATCCATAAACACCACATCAAAATGCTCATTATTCAGCTTATCAATGGCCTGCGGACCGCTGCGCACGCTATCAACAATCTGGCCCAGTGTGGTTAGCATTTCATGCACAATCATTTGGTTAATTTGATTATCATCAACCACCAGCACCCGCATTTGCGGTAGCTCGGGCAATGGCAAAGCGGCTATTTCCTCTTCACTTAAGGCACCGCCCTGATGAATCGCCATCGGCAAACAGACAGTAAAACAAGAACCTTCGCCTAACTGACTGTCAACCTGAATGGTGCCACTTAATAATTGCACCAGATTGCGCACAATTGCCAATCCCAGACCCGTGCCCCGTTGTGACTTATTTAAACCATCATCCTCTTGCTCAAATAACTGCCAGATACGGCGGGTATCACGTATTCCGGTGCCACTATCGGTAATTTTAATTTGTAACTCACCCTCGCGTTGATTGTCCGGCAACCATTCGGCACGCAAAGTTATCTGCCCCTGGTCGGTAAACTTAATGGCATTACTGATCAAGTTACTGATGATTTGTATCACCCGTGAGTGGTCCATTATCGTTTGTTTTGGCAAATCGCCGACGATCTGCAATTCAAATTTTAGGTTCTTCTCATTGATGCGCTGTAAAAACAGCGAACGCACATGCTCCAGAATATAAGATATGCTGTGAGTGCCCAGTTTTATTCGTAACTGCCCCTCTTCGGCACGGGTTAAATCGAGTAAATCATTCAACGTATTCAGCAGGTAATCACCGCTGTTCTTAATCGTATTCAGCAGCTGCTGCTGGTAACAAGTTACCTCAGTATTCTCGAGCACTGACGCTAAGCCCAGAATACCGTGCAGCGGGGTGCGGATTTCGTGCGACATATTAGCTAAAAATACATTTTTTGCGCGGGCCACACGGCGGGCGTCCAGTTCTCCCTGTTTCTGCTCGGTGACGTCGGTTATGGTTCCCGCATAACGAGTGACTAAGCCCCGGTCGTCCCGTTCGATGATACGGCCCCGATCAAGCACATAAATCCAGTGGCCACTGCGATGCAGCATTCTATGTTCACTTTCATAAAAAGATGTTCTGCCATCCAGATGATTATTTATTGCCTGCCAGACACGGTCGTAGTCCTCTGGGTGTACACGACTGGACCAGGTCTCAACATCGTTGTCCAACTCATCAAGCCGGTAACCAAAAATATTCGCCCAGCGCTCATTGTATTGGCAGGTATTCTGCTGTGGATCCCATTCCCAGGTACCTAAACGGGTGGCATCAAGCAGCAAACTCAGGCGTTTTCGTTCGGTTTCAAGGCTCAGTTCCAGCTGTTTACGTTCAGTGATATTGATCAGATAACCAAACAATAACCGCAGCTTGTTATCCGCATCGTAGCGCACCACCGTGGTATCACTTACCCACAGGTAATGACCGTCTTTATGTCGGACCCGATAATCTTTATGCGTTAAGCGAAAGCCGGTTTTGCCCGATTTCAGTAACTCAACTTCGTCAAACACGCGGGCAACATCATCTTCGTGAATCAATTGCTTAAACTGCACCCGCTGAGTTAAAAAGTCTGCCTTGCTGTAGCCTAGAACAGAGCTAACATTATTGGATACGTACTGTACCGGCCAATTGTCCGTGTCTTGCCAAATAAAGACGGTTAGCCCGGTGCCGGCATTGATCAATTGTTCCAGATTACGGTTATCAACGGTTTCGGGCTGAAGATCTTGTGGGCTTGTCGTCATTAGCTATTTGCTGCTCTGTTCGGTTAAGGTACACTGCCGAAGATAAGGTTAACAATAATAATCCATTACATACAGTAAATGGCATAAATCCATGACAACCGATGTAAATCAGTGGCAAACGCAGTTATTAGAGCAGGTTGATCGCCTTATCGCGATCGCAAATCAACAATTGCGGCAAAACGAACCAACCGAAACCGTTAAAGTCCGCGGCCCGGACTATTGGCAGCGTTATGCCCGCCACCATTACGTAAAAGCAGCTGAATTGATAACCGAACACCCTTTTGAGGCAGCAAAACATTTTCGTCAGGCAGCCTTGCTGGGCCACCCTAAAGCCATGCTTTATTTAGGCAGAATGTTTTTAAAAGGTGACGATTTACCAGGCAGCTTATTCCATGCCTGCTGCTGGCTAACTTTAGCTGAAAAAGCCGGCGAAGTGGCCGCCAGCAGCTTGATTAATGACCTCAGCCCAAAGCTTACAGCGCATGAAATTAACCGCGCCCGGCGACTGTCGGCAGAACGCTTTGAACAATTATGTGATGCCAGCTTTAGCCTTCATTCCTCATCATAAAATCAGCTCCATAACTCAACCCGGTCTCTAATGGCTCCGCTTTCAATCAAATGCTGAAACTCATCAGCCAGTCGCTGACCTGCGTCAATCGCCTGCTGCCAGTAGGCAATACGCTGATCGGCTGCAAGTTTATGAAAATCGGTTCGGTCTGGGATTTTTGCATAAGGCAGTGATTGCACAAAATCTTGTGAGGGGGTAATGAAAACCACGTTAGGCCAGTCTTTACCCCGGGTCCGGCGTTTTTTTAAACGCTTATCGAACCAGCCCGGGATCACCTCATGATGAAAGTGTGGATACAGCACCAGGCCGTTAACCGCCGATAAATCAAAGTCAAAATGATAGTCTGTTATGCCGCCGTCCCGATACATCCCCCGCGGCGCTCCGGGTATGTCTTTTACGCCTTCCAACACCATCGGAATGGAACCCGTTGCCAGTAATGCGGATTGAAAATTGGTGTTGTCAAGGGATACAAAACGCGTGGGTAAGTCATTCCAATGCTGACAAAATTGCAAAGCCGATTGCGGGTGATGAAACAGCACGCGTTCGTAATAGCGACCAAGTGCCCGTCGATCCGTGGCATTGGCCAGCGCTGATGACAGTAAGCCTAGCATCTGTCGGCGCCCCTCAGAGGCAGCACTGCGCAAACAACGAGCCGCAATAAAATGGTGACGCACCTGAGTTTGCTGCAAAATAGAGGTTACCGCACTTTGCGGAACAAAGTTGGCCAGCAACTGACGAGCTTCATCGGTAATTTCTTTTCGGTCCGGCTTGTCACTGTAGGTTTGGGTGCTGTAAAGCTGCGCAAACAAATCGCTGGCCGCTACCGGGTCTGCCTGCCCTAAAGAGGCAAAACGCCAGGCTCCGGCAGAGGTACCCAGGGTATCCAGAGGCTGCTGTTTGTGTTTAAAAAAATCACCAAATAAATAGCGGTCAAGGCCCTGTAAAACAAACCATTTTGGTCCACCGGATGCACCGAGAAGCAGGTCAATATGGTCTGCTTTCAGGCCCTCTTGTCTGATCTGATGATAAGCTCTGGTTCCGGCTTTGATGGAGAGTAATGGCCTGTTCATAAAATCCCTTTTTAAAGTTGTTTTCTTCGCTCGGCAAGCAGTCCAAGGCTTAACAGAATCGTTAAGGTTGCAGGCGCAATCAAATGCAACGGAATTTGCGCTAATCCGTCGGCTAACACCGGGGTGAACCAAACCAGCAGGTAACCATAACCAAAAGCACAGACCAGCACAAAGATTAAGGCCCGCAGTAAAAAATTGAGACCGGCGATCTGACGTCGAATCATCTGATTAACATCGTTACCGAAGATAACCAATAAGGTGGCTACAATCATCATCGCAATTTGATATAAATGCGGTCTTACCAGAAAACCCAGCTCATTGAGCAATTGCAACACAATCCACCTTTACTTATTGTTGTTTTGCATCGCAGTATACGATTTTTGTCACTGCTGCGCATCCCTCTCGTATCGCGCCAACGAAATCCTTCTGGTATCATCAGACCATCTAATAGCGACCAATTGACGATGGCCTTATGAAATTTATCTCTTTTAATATCAATGGAATCCGGGCTCGGCTGCATCAGTTGCAAGCAATAATCGACAAACACCAACCGGACGTCATCGGTCTGCAGGAAACCAAAGTACACGATGATATGTTCCCTAGGGCAGACGTCGAGGCGATGGGTTATCACGTTATTTTCCATGGTCAGAAAGGCCACTACGGTGTTGCCTTGCTCAGTAAAGAGCCACTGGAAAATCCACAATTTGGTTTTCCCAACGATGGCGACGAAGCCCAGCGGCGCATGATTATGGGTGATTACCCACTAGCTGACGGCCAACGGGTGCGGGTTTTAAACGGTTACTTCCCGCAAGGTGAAAGCCGCGTTCATCCAACCAAATTTCCCGCAAAAGAAAAATATTATGCCGATTTAATGGCTTATGTGGAAAACGAGCTAAAACCATCACAGCCGGTCATTGTCATGGGGGACGTTAACGTTTCTCATCAAGACCTGGATATCGGTATCGGCGAGCAAAATGCGAAACGCTGGCTGCGGACCGGTAAGTGCAGCTTTTTACCGGAAGAGCGCGACTGGCTTAATCAGCTGATAGGCTGGGGGCTAACCGATACCTATCGGATGCTGCACCCGCAAGATACCAACGAGTACAGCTGGTTTGATTACCGTTCTCGAGGGTTTGACGATAACCGCGGTCTGCGAATCGATTTAATTTTAGCCACCGAACCCTTAGCTAAGCACTGCGTTGAAAGTGGCATCGATTATCAGCTTCGGGGTATCGAAAAACCCTCGGATCATGCGCCCATCTGGAGCACATTTACATACAAGTGAGGTGTTGTCATGGCGTGGACAATTCACGCAGTCGCCCTAGGGGTGTTATTGCTGGCGATTCGTCAAACCGACTGGCGGTTATTTTATAACAGTCGCCTGCTACAACACTTAAGCTTAGGCGGCATTGCCATACTCAGCTTTATCTGGATGATGTCAGCGCGTTTAGATCAAGGTCTGAGCATTCATTTCCTGGGTATTACGGCGTTAACCTTAATGCTTGGTTATCGGCGAGCACTGATCGCCGCAGCCGTTATCGTGTTAGTTAATCAAGCCTTTAACGATTATCAGTGGTCGGCTTTATCAAGCCTTTACCTGACGCATGGGGTGGTTCCGGCAACAATCACCTATGCCGCTTATGCCTTCATTTACCATCGTTTACCACGCCACCCGTTTGTTTACATATTTGTTACCGCTTTTATTACCGGTGCCCTGGCCATTGCTTTTACCCATTTAACTCACAGCCTTTGGGCATTGAGCAGTGGATTGCTCAGCTGGGATGCGATATGGAACAATTATGCCTTAATCACACCTTTGGTTATGTTCCCGGAAGCCCTGCTCAATGGCATGGCCGTCACCTTAATGCTGGTCTATAAACCGGACTGGCTGGTCACCTTTAACGATGCAACCTATCTGGATGAGGATTAGTGTTCATGAGGTGGTAGCGTATCCAGGGCGCGACGAATGATTACCGCCAGATCATGGTAGTCGGGCCCTTTCAGGCCTTTTGGCTGACAATGCTCACCACTGACCTTAAGTTTGTTTTGCAATTCTTTATACCAACTTCTTAACCGCGGCGACAACGGTTGCTTTGCTCGCCAACCCAGCCAGTAAAGGCCTTGCAGCGGTAATGACAGCATGATCAGCGACAACATCATACCCTGTGCTAACTGCGCTGGCGGCATAAACTGATAATACAAAACAGCATTCAACACCGCGATAGCCGGCGCCCATTGTTCGCCCTTACGCGTTATCGGAATAACACGCGACTCAGTGAACGCCGCTGTTACCGAGTGATGCGGCCATTCTTTCGCGTATGCCCGACCATCTTTCAGCACTTGTAAAAAATTTCGCCGCATGCAATCTCCTGAATTAATTTCTGCTGTTATTATAACCAAATAATCATCGATTGTACGTTTACTAAGCATCGAAATTTATATATTATTATCAATAACTTACTAAGTTACATGCCCTTCATTCACAAAGATATCCACAGATAATGTGGATACAGTTGCAGGGCTAACGCAGGTTTGCCAAGATATCACCCTAATCAACAGTCGAGCCGCTAACGTGCAAGATAATGTATTCCCTATTACCGCGCCAGTCACTGGTCGAATTATTGACAATGCCAGGCACCCCTCAGCCATCGCCAATAATCAGTTGTTTGGTCTCGGGCCAGTACTAGAAATCAGTGGTAATCAAGCGGTCGCGCCAATTAGCGGCAGCATCGATCAGATCAGCAGCAGCGGTGACTTTATTCAAATTCGGCACAGCAGCAATGCACTCGTCACCTTAATTCTGGGTCAAGGCCGGCAATTTACCCACCACCCCGCCTTAATGCGACGAGTTGCTCAGCAACAACACGTTCAAGCAGGCCAGATTTTATTGACCATTAACCAGTCCCTCATGCGCAGCGAACAACGCCAGCAACGCTATCTGATGGTACTATTGCAAACCAATTCAGACTCATCAGGCTGGCACTGGCGTAAACAAGGGGCAGTGGGCGGCGGTGAGTCACGGCTTTTTCAGCTAAACAAGGAAAACTGATGGTAACAGTTCATGGCATTAAAAATTGCGATACGGTAAAAAAAGCACTCAAATGGCTGGATAATCAGCAGCTGGACTATCAATTTCGTGATGTGCGTCAGCAACCACTTAATGTTGAAGAAGTCAGCCGTTGGCTCGAACAACTGGGCACCGACAAACTGTTAAACAAACGCAGCACCAGCTGGCGCCAGCTGACCGATGAGCAAAAGGCGCAGACCGATGCTCACGCTATTGCTGAATTGATTGCGGAACAGCCAACTCTGTTTAAACGTCCTCTAGTGGCCGATCAGCAGGGTCTGCATGTGGGTTTTAACGCCGCAGAGTGGCAACAAAGGTATCTGTAAATGAGCCATTCAGAGACGCTTGAATTAGCCAAACAACTGATTGCCCGGCCATCGATAACCCCTGCCGACGAAGGCTGCCAGCAATTGCTGGCGGAGCGTTTAGCGGCAGTCGATTTTGAATTAGAGCCGATGATATTCGAGGACACAACTAATTTATGGGCTCGGCGCGGTCGTGGCAAGCCGGTTTTTTGTTTTGCCGGGCACACCGATGTTGTGCCCCCCGGCGATCCAACTGACTGGGATACACCACCGTTTGAACCAACCTTGAAGGATGGGTTTCTGCATGGGCGCGGCGCGGCCGATATGAAAGGTAGCCTGGCGGCGATGATCATAGCTGTCGAGCGTTTCTTAAAAGACCACCCTGAGTTACCTTTTGACATCGCATTTTTAATCACCAGCGACGAAGAAGGCCCTTTTATCAATGGCACTAAGCGCGTTATCGAAACCTTACAACAACGCAACGAGGCCATTGACTGGTGTATCGTCGGCGAACCGTCGAGCACCGAAAAACTCGCAGATGTGGTAAAAAACGGACGTCGCGGCAGTCTGACCGGCGAACTCTCAGTGCTTGGTGTGCAAGGCCATGTGGCGTACCCGCATTTAGCGCGCAATCCTGTACATCTGGCGGCAGCAGCTCTGCACCAGTTGGCTGGTGAAACCTGGGATGACGGTAATCCGTATTTCCCGCCCACGACGTTCCAGATTTCCAATCTGCATGCCGGTACTGGCGCAGGCAACGTCATACCAGGCCGATTAGATGTGCAATTTAACTTTCGTTTCTCTACCGAAGTGACTGCCCCGCAACTGCAACAGAGGGTAACGCAACTACTCGAGCAACACGGTCTGGATTTTCATCTTAACTGGACGCTCAATGGCCCGCCCTTTTTAACGGAACCCGGAACCCTGGTTAGGGCAGTCACCAGCGCTGTACAGCACGTTTGCGAATATGAACCGACGCTCTCTACGGCCGGCGGCACTTCTGACGGTCGTTTTATTGCCCCAACGGGGGCACAGGTTGTTGAACTTGGACCTGTTAATGCGACCATTCATAAAGTTAATGAATGCGTCAAGGCGAGTGACCTGGACTTGCTGACCGATGTCTACCAGTCAAGCCTTGAACGCTTGCTC
>JBNJEJ010000015.1:0-55152 GCA_051745735.1 Pseudomonadota bacterium | reverse complement strand
AAAACCGAGGTGCAACACTGCATTATTCATCAAATTCGTAACTCGATGAAGTACGTTCAGCTACCCAGTCCCATTATCTCGACGTCTCGAAAATGCCAAAGCCTCCTATTTGTAATAGCCTACGGGGTTTTCTCTTCATTCGTTTCGTCGGCACTGGTCTCTAAGGGGTCACCCTCTTCGTCTTGAAGTTGGTAGTCAAACGCCGCTTGAAGACCGGTTTGCTCGTCAAGTGTATCAATCTCATGTTCGGTATAGCCTGGGTAAAATGGCGATATTAAGGCAATTACGATCCCCATTACTGCGAAAATCGAGAAGCTGTCAGCATAGCCAAATTCACTGACCAATAAGCCGATAACAGGCGCTCCTACAGCTTGCCCTAAGGCGCAAGCGACAAAAGGCAAGACTGGTCCAATGGATAAGCGGCCTGGCAATAAGCGAATGCCTGTCATCAAGTAAAGCCCGGTTAAACTCATGTAGGCTAAGCCGAACACCAAAGCAGAAAAAACGGCGAGGTAAATTTGATTCGGGCTGGCGGCTAACAAGGTTAGGCTGGTAGCCAACATCATCAGCATCAGCGCGTGGGTAATAGCAGGGTTATTGCGATCGGCTAAATCACTGATGATGGCGCCCCCAAGACCTGCAATACCCACGGCTAACCATAACCAACCGCTTTGTTTTGAAGATAACGAACCTAAAGTGGTCACTAAGTCGGGCCCGAAGGTCCAATAAGCTGAGGCAATAAAGCCCATAGCGAAAGCAAACAAGCATAGCCTTAACAGCCGCAACCATTGCTGTCCCGTAATCTTGGGAGCAGGCGCTGCATCCAGGGGAGTGAGTTTGGAAACCGACGGGATTAAATACCAGGCAAGCAGAACGCCAATGATGGCGAATAACGTGAATGATAAGTACGCATAACGCCATGCTTCTACGAAAAACAACACCGCCGGCACAGAAAGCGCGACACCAATGCTGGTCCCCGCATTCATCACTGAGCTGACACGGCCATGGATGGCTCGATCTACTAAGGCCTGCATAGCGGACGTTAAAGCCGGCATCATTAAGCCTGTACAGATACCGCACGCCAGCACACCGAGGCTGAGGCTTATGGGGCCAGCAGCCTGACTTATCAGAGCCAAACCGAAAGCTCCAAACACAGCAGACAACACGGTGGTATTACGAGCACCAAAATATTTGGTGATCCAAGGAGCAACCAGGCTGACAAAGACGAAACTAATAAAGGGCAGAGCCGCGATAGCACCAATAATATTGGCGCTGATACCGAGTTCATCGCGAATTTGTGGAATAAACAAACCAAAGGCAAAGCGAGCCAGGCCAAAGCTTATGGCGATAAGGATGGCGCCTGTCAGCGCAAAGCGCATGCCTGAGATTTGTGTCATAAAAGCGCCTCCAGTTTCAGTTCGGTTTGTTCATTGGCGTCACTGACATCATCTAGCAATGTGTGTTGCTTTAATTGTGTTTGATAAGGTCATTTAATACAACCTAAATGATCAGTGCAAGTGTTTGATACACTGACTCCCATAGGTATTTTTTTGATTAATCTAACCCGAACTGCTTTCTGGCAATCTGCTCCAGCCGTTTATAGGGAATAAAGCCGGGAGTTATCTGCTCACCCATGATAAGGGTCGGTGTACCGCGGAAACCTAAATCGCGAAAGGCCGACATATTTTTGCGAATCACCGCTTCGCTTTCGTTGGAGGGTGACAAGAAGGCCTCTGTGCTGGTCACTTGAGCGACACTTTGCAGCGAGTCGGCAGAATGCATACCGGACTTTTTCATCATTAAGTTGTGAGCTTTAAAAAATGCAGACGGGTCGTTGCGCCACAGGTTCAGCCCGTAAAGTGCGGAGTTGGTTTTCAGGCCGTCGACTTGCTGTTGCCGTAACGGCACGAAGATATTTACGATCTGGATCGACGGATACTCCTCAATTAACCGATGCAGGCCCGGTTCGAGCTTTTTGCAAAACGGACAGTTGTAGTCGGTGAAAACAACAATTTTATGAGGCGCGTCCTGGTCACCTAATACCGGATGCGCAGCGGTGTCATAAAGCCATGCCTGATGATCAGTTGCGGCGTCTTGCTGTTTGCTTTGCTGCTGTAAAAAGCGCTGCAAGCCCCTGTGAATATTCGTAATAAGCTGCGGATTTTCACGTAAAAGCTGTTCTACTGTTGCCAGTTCTTGTTCTTGTTGCGGACTTAAGTCTTGTGCAAATGCGTTGCTGACTGAAAGTAAGCCAACCAGTAAAAGTGTTTTATAAATAAAATTCATAGTATGTTCCTACTTCAAAAAAGCTGGTGAAACCAAAGGCGGATGAACAAACCGGGGGGTGTGGTAACCCCGGTTGTGGCCGATACAATTTCACCGTTTTTAATAATAATGATGGTTGGCGTGGCGGAAACCTGCCAGCCACTGGATACCCGGTTGAGGTTGTCGTTAACAATTGGAAAGTCATACCCTTTAGCCTGGGCGTAGTGCTTTAGCTTATCGTTTTCGCCAGAGCGCAATGCCACACTGACGGTGGGGTAGTAGTTTTCGACATAATCAACGGTGGGTGATACGGTCGGGCAAATCGGGCACCAGGTGGCCCAAAAATAAAGCACTACCGGCCCGTCTTTGCTCAACTCATGTAAGTTGTATTGTTCTCCGTTAATGTCTCTCAGCGAAGAGAGCTTATCTGGAATTGACTCCGGCATGTCACGATGGCGAAAGGCATCAACGACCACAGCAACCAACGACAACAACACAATATAGAGTGCGGCTGTGCGTAAACGCTTTGCCCAGGAGCTGTTTTGTTTAGGATGACTCACGGGCATTCTCCAGGGCGTTGAGCACTTTTTCTTTACTGAGGACGACGGGCAGTTGAATGCCGTTAGGCGCAGCCGGGCCGTATACCTTGTTAAAGGGGACGCCAAAGGTGTTGTTGGATTTCAGGTATTGGGTGATGTTTTTGTTGGCTTTTGTCCAGTCTCCCCGCAAACGGGTTATCTGCTCCTGACCTAAAGCGGTGTAAACCGGGTCTTGTAGCAACACGCCGACTTTATTGGCCTGGCAGGTAATACACCAGTCAGCTGTCACATCAACAAATACCGTTTGTCCATCAGCAACTGCCTGGTCAATGCGTTGCTGCGTTAACGGCTGCCATTGATGATCTTGCGGCAGCTTGTTAACCCAACGGTCGGCGGTGAGCATGAGTACCGTGCCGATAGCTGCGACCAGGACTAAAAAGCCGCCCAGTGATAAAAACAGCGCTTTTCTGCCATGCACTTTGCCAATGATCAGTAAGGTAATAACCGACAAACTGGCTGCCAGAGCCAGGAACGCACCATTACTGATAAAGTTCTTCAGCAGGGTGGTTAGCCAGACAGTCGTTGCCAGCATCATGATGGCAAATACCGGTTTTAACCAAAGCATCCAGCGGCCGGGTTTGGGCAACAGTCGTGCTGTTTTGGGAAAAACGGCGATCAGCAACCATGGCAATGCCATACCAACACCCAGTGCGGCGAAAATAAGCAGAATAATCGGCGATTCAGCCGCTAATGCGAAAGCAACGGCGGTGCCTAAAAACGGCGCCGTACAGGGTGTGGCCAACACGGTGGCTAACATGCCCTGCATGAAATGGCCTTTGTAGCTATTGTCGCCGGCATTGGCGGCGCTGGTACTTATGGATGACGGCAGTTTAACTTCAAATGCGCCCATAAGGTTCAGTGCAAATACCCAGGTAATCAACATCAGTGCGGCGATAAAATACGGGCTTTGAAACTGAATGCCCCAGCCAACCGAGCCACCCGACCATCTTAATAGGATAAGCCCCAGCGCAATGATCAGAAACGAACTGATGATTCCCAGTGATGAGACAAAAAACTGCTTACGGACAACATGGGGTTGTTGTGCGCCGGATAACAGCAGGCTTTTTACTTTTAGGCCCAATACCGGTAACACGCAGGGCATAATATTAAGGATAAGGCCGCCAGCTAATGCCAGCAGCATAATCACCCAAAGCGGTGGTGCCTGGTTAAACGTGCTTGTGTTACTGCCTGCAGAAAGCTGAACTTGATATTCACCGGCAAAGTTTTTATCGCTGATGGTCAGAGTTACTTCAGAACCGGTTAAATCCGGTAGCTCCAGCCAGTGTTTAACATTAATCCGTGCGCTTAGGGTATCGCCGTCAACCTGAGTTTGGGGTGACGAAAACGAAGCATCTGCCAGCGCCTTGTCGTTACTGTGCAAAAACAGTTCAGGATCGTGCCAGCCACTGTCACGCTTTAGTGTCAGCTGAATGCGTTGTTGCTCGTCAGACCATAAAGCCTGCTTAATTTGTGCATCACTCAACGGCCTTGGAACCTTGCCCATGGCCTGGTTAAAGGCAAAGGCCCGGTCACTGTCAACCGTCAGGGTGTTTAGATCGACACGTAAGTCAATGGGGTAGTCTGTCAGCACACAAACGGTAGTGCACGACGACATAGTGAGTGTACCGGTAATCTGCGCCTGACGGCTACCGGGGCTCAATTTTATCATCAGGGGAAAGGTTAACGAGCCCTGATACCCGACCGTATTAATACCCTGAATGCTATAGCGTGACGGTATCGGCCAGTTCCATTCAATGTCTTCGATCTGGGCGGACGATGACCAGTCAAAGGTCGGTGGTATGCCGCCTTCCCCGGGCGAGCGCCAGTAGGTTTTCCAGCCTTTATCCAGCTCTACGTGCAGCAAAGCCGGTAACAGATTACGCTCGGCTTCATAATGACCGGTTAATGCCAGCTTAACTGACACGGGCGGATGATCATCATGGCTAAGCCAGCCAGTGGATGGTGTTTCCGCTAGAGTTGGCACGCTATAGAGCAGCAGTGCGGCAACCAGCGATATTAACCATACGGGTAAAACTTTATTCATACATTACTCCTGAAGTTAGTATTCCAACGGTGAAAACCTGTTGGAAGGGCTACTCCAGAAAGCAACAAAATACGGCGTGAGGTCGCCTTTTACAGGGAAAGAAAAATAGTGGAGGCGCCAGCTGTTGGTAAACAGCGGTTTTTAAAACCAAACTCAGAAGAATAAAGAAAGACAGTGCCGCATAGGTAATATCAGGCTGGAACTGCTGCAATAAATGCGAGGTTTTGTCGCAGTCCGCTTGAGCGCTTTCGTGTTTAGCGTTAGTTGCTGTATCACTATCAGCAAGCTGTTCTGCCGCCTGTGGCCCTTGCTGGTGTTTAGAGCACCCTTGTAACAAACCAAAGTTTTGTCCCCAACACAGCGTAAAAATCAGCACTAGCAATGGTGCTATATACCGAGCCTTTCGACACTGTTGATTCAGTTGATGGAACATTGCTTTTGAGGGACCTTTGGCTAGTGGCTTGCTTCTGAATTAAGACCCAGAGCATGACAGAAGCAGCCCAAGAAATAAATAGGCGGCTGTTGCCCTTTTACGGCACAATGTCCTGGCCCCCGCAACCGCTTTTATTTAATATCCCTGTTTACTCCTCAAAAACCAGAGCGTCGGGATCTGCGCCAAGTTCTTTCAGTGCTTCCATGATGCTGTCATTGAATGCGTCAGGGCCACATACGTAAAACGCTTGGCTGAAATTGTCGATATGTGATTTCAAAAAGGCTTTATCGATTTCACCGTTTAAGAAGATATGGTCCTCAGACGGTTTTTCGTGGGTTATGACGTTTATAAACTGGCTGCCCAGAATGGCCTCAAACTCCTTTTTAAGGATGATATCCTGCTCAGTTTTATTAGAGAAAATTAACTGATTTTTACCAATCTCTCCTTTGTTATGTAAGTCACGTAAAATGGCAATGAAAGGCGTGACTCCAGCGCCGCCGGCTAAAAAAGTTCCTTCTTTTTTGTATTCAATGGCTCCCCATGGGTCGCCGATAATCAGCGCATCACCCACAGTCAGTTGGCCAATTTGCTCGGTTACACCCTCATGATCAGGATAAATCTTGATGACGAACTCTAAAAAAGAGTCGCTGTCGAGCGATGTGAAGGTAAATGGCCGTTTTTCGTCGCGCCAGCCATCGAGATCCAGGGCAACTTCTGTTGCCTGCCCGGGCGTGAATGTGTAACCCGAGGGTTTTTCAAGTTGTATTTTTTTTACGTCATGAGTAACGTCACTAATGCTCTGAACTTTTATGGTATGACTCATATTTACCTCACAGATTATTCAGCTAAATGCTGTCGTTAAGGATAGTCAAAGATCGCTGGCTTTTACAGGTTGAGGTTTTTGGGTATATTAGCCGCTTCTTAAAACAAAGCGGGAAAGAGGGCATCTAGTGAGAAAACTCAGTAAAGCGGTAATGTCCGCAGGGGCATTGATGACGCTGACAGCGTGCGTCAGCATGAGCGACGATCCGTTCATTCAGTCGTTCGGCATTGATGAAGTCACCGAAGATTTTGATAATGACTTAAAAAATAAGCAGCTGTCGTATTTAGGTCGGTATCTGGTCGAGGTGGATACCCGCCGCGAAATCGTCGCAAACGCCTACGATGAGGAGTTTTTAGCCTCGTGGTCATCGGCTGAATACGGCACTATGACGTCTATGGTTACGGATCTGGCGGTAGGTAATCTTGGCTCGGCGCTGGGCTCCGACTTAGGTGCGATAGTGTCGGTCGGCGGCATGTTACTGGGAGCAACCTATTCGTCAGATTACGATGAGATTGGCCAGGCCTGGTTGCCAAAACGCTTTAACGGTACCGACATTGATTCAAGTGCCACCGCTCATAAAGCGTTTTCTCAGTTTGTTGAGGACCAGATGGCCGATATGGGTCAGGACTTTGGCTATACCGTGAGTTGTTTGAGCGATTGCGCGCAGCGCAGCAAGGTATTTGAATTCGTCCGTAGCGGCAGTGCAGCTAATGACAAACCCTATGGTTTTACGCCGACTCGTTTTGTTGCCCTGGTAAATATTCCGGCAGAATTTGAGGCTATCGAAGAAAACGACGTGTTGCCGGTTATGGTGGGTGAACCGGTGCGCTGGAAACTGCCGCCATATTACACGCTAAAAATCGGCTTTTACACGCAGGTTCAACGTGATGAGCAGGGCGAAGTGATGGTGCAACGCAACCAAACGGAAGACTACACCATTGAGTATGTCAGCGCGAGCCGGGATTTATTAGATGTGCCGTTCGGCCGTATGCTGATGCAGTCTTTCCATAACACCCCGTATACAATTCATGGCTCTGATGATTTGTACCCATCTCAGCTATTTTTCAATGGTGAGGCCTATACCTTTTTCGACGGTAGCGATGCCATGCTGATCCAGGAAAAAGTGAGCCAGCAATACGAAAACCAGCCAAACGGCTGATTAATCAGTTGTCATGACAACCACCGCCTGCTGATCAGCACTGGGCTATTGCGCAGCACGTATCGGCGGCGGTTGGTCTACTGTACCAATAGCCTTGTATTTCATCGCAGCCAAGGTCCCGCAGGTAGGAACAACTGGGTTCATTTTCGACGCCTTCGGCGACCACCCGATAACCCAGCCGTTGAGCCATACCAACCATGGCATTGACGATAGCCTGGTTGCGTATGCTTCGGTCCAGGTCGAACACAAAAGCGCGGTCAATTTTAACGACGTGCGCTGGTATGTCGTGTAAGTAGGTCAGCGAGTTATAGCCTGTACCAAAGTCATCGATGGCAATCGAAACGCCGGCGTTAGCCAGTGTCGTTAACTGGGTCATTGCCTGTTTGCTGTGGCTTACAATGGCACTCTCCGTCAGTTCGATTTCGAGCCAACGGGTATCCACATTAGCCGCTTGCAAAGAAGACAGAATATGCTGTGCGAAACCGGCTTCATCAAGGTTGTTACCGGAAACATTCATGGCAACTTGCAGCGGACAGCCCCCTTGCTTCCAGCGGTTTATCTGCTCGATGCAGCGTTGTAACACCCACTCAGTCATTTTGCGCACCAGCGAGGTATTTTCGATTAAGGGTACAAACTCGGCCGGTGAAATGGCGCCCAGCTCCGGGTGCTGCCAGCGCAGCAATGCCTCAACGGACTGACATTTACCGGTCACCAAGTGCAGCCGTGGCTGAAAATGCAGGTATAATTCGTCGGCGCTTTCCAGTGCTCTCGGAAAATCATGCAAAATGGTGAAGCGACGGCGGTGCTCAGCATCCAGCTGTTGGGAATAGAGGATTATCGCTTCACCTTTTAAGCGAGCGTCCTGGCTGGCACTGTGTACGGTACGGATAATATCAGCACCGGCCGCATCACTCAGTTCGAACGGCGCAATGCCGATGACTGGGGTATGCAGCAAAGGTAAGGACTCGTTCAGCACGACCTCACTGGCTAATTGCCAGATAATGCGGCCCGTTTCATCGATATCGGTGTCATCGCCATTAACTAAATACAAGTATTCACAGCCGCCAATGTAATAAAGGCGATCACTGTGCTGCAGTTGTTGCTGTAAATGACTGCCGATTTCACGTGCCATGCTATCCAGGCTGGGCAGACCGACAACCCGTTGTAACGATCGGATTTGGCTCTCATCGAATAGGTCTACGTGAACCGCATACCACAGGCCTTGCTGCTGATCGCGGCGCAAATCTTCAATGTCTTCGATAAACTGATTACGGTTAGGCAGTCCGGTGACCGGGTCGAGTCGTCCAAAGGCATGTTGCAGCTCGATTTGGTCCATCACCAGGGCGGCCATGTCGGTTAACAGCTCGCGTTCGTCATCGGTTATTTGGCGTGGCTGGTGGCCCAGTACACACATTGAGCCCAGAGTGTATCCGTCACGGGTGGTTAGCGGTGCTCCGGCGTAGAAGCGCACACCGGATTGGGCCAGATTGCTGTTGTGGTAGCAACCGGATTCCAACAGATCGGGAACAACGACAAAGCCGGAGGTATCGGCCACTTCATCGCAACAGGCTTTATAACGAGGGACTTCCTGATGCTCTACACCCACTCGTGATTTAAACCACTGCCGATCTTCGTCGGTCAGGGATACTGCCGCAATGGGTAAATCAAACAGTTTGCTTGCCAAACGCGTAATGCGGTCAAAACTTTCATTTGGCGAAGTATCCAGCAAGTTGAGCTGACGCAGCGCCGCCAGACGCTTGCTCTCGTAATCCTTTTGCATTCAGTGTCCTCTGTCTCTAGCACAACCATATTTTACACAATTTTTGTTCGCTTTCGAATCAAAAAAGGCTACGGCTTTTTCTTCCATTGCCCATCGATTTTGATGTAATGACCGGACTGCGTTTTTTCGATCGCACGTTTACCGGCTAACAGTTCTACGTCAGCAACGGCAATATCGTTCTCTTCGGCAATGCGAATATATTCACTGCGCCGTGCTGCATTGATTTTTTTGGCGATTTGCTCAGCGGTCGGGCTGGCTTGTACCACGCCAAGATAACCGTCTGGCCTTTCGCCAACCCAGCCTCGCGCTTTGGCTTCAGTTAATTGGTTTTTTGCCTGCTGTAAGGATAATTGTTGTGCGTCGACGTTGATTGCGGTCAGGCTGAGACAGGCAATGAATAACGCGGTGATCAATTGTTTCATGGCAAGTGTTCCTTAAAATAAATCGCTGGATTCAGAAATCACGTCATCGAGTGCTTTATCGACTTTCACATAGATTTCATGTTCAATTTTTACGTTTAAGTTAATGGTAATGGGCTCTTTCGGTGCTGCCACCTGTACGGTTGGAGTACAGGCTGACAGGGCACCAAGCGCGATAAATATAAGGCAAATTGGCTTCATAAGGTCCTCTGACTGGTGTTATCGGTTGATATTTTCCTGGATCCGCTGGCGGACAATCTCATTCAGGCTGTTACTCAGTTGCAGCCCTTTAATCAGTGCCGGTAAATCCTCCTGCAGGGTTAAATTGAATTCGACTGGCCGGCCTTGTTCAACGTCCGGATTAAAACCTTTTAATTGTAACTGCAACTTAAGCTTACCCCGATCATCATAATTAATCTCGCTGGATAAGCTGTGATAGGTAAAGTTTTGCAAAATACCCGCCAGCGTCTGCAGGCTGGGATTATCACCGGCAGCTGAGGTCAGTGCAGACGAGTCTACGGACAGATCCCCGCCGGGGGCGAGGGCGTTTAGATAACCCTGACTGAGCGTTAACTGATTGGAGTGCCATTTTAGCGGTAGGGTTCCGGACACTTTACCGTCGATAGCAACCTTATTACTGGGATATTGACGCATAACTTCACCCAGAGACAGGCGTTCAAATACCACCGGCAGCTCAAAGCTGCCGTTCAGTCGGTAGGTTTTGTTGGGCACTTGAATCGTGCCCCGAAAGGCCTTTATTTGGTGTTGCTGCAAGGTCATCTGCCAGTTTTCTTTTTCGGCAAAGGGCAGCTTTAATGCCATAGTCGCGTCAATAGGGCCGATAACAAAGCCCACTTGCAGGCTGCTCAGGTGTTGTTTCAGTTGACTGACAGAGATGCCGTCAGTATCCGCGCTAAACCGCGCCGTGGCGTTGTGGTCGGTCGCAGACCAAGTGTTGAAAACCCAATTGGCCTGCTTAACGGAAAGCTTACCCTTGTCGATTCGCCAGCTTTTGTCTGCCCAGGCATAATGCACCTGCATTTCGGCTGCTAAATGCCCTTGCTGAATGATAACCGGAGGATAAACGGCGCGCAGCAGCTCAGTTAATTTAGGTTGTTGTTGCCAGTCTACCGGATCAAGCAGCAGGCTTGCTTGCAAGCCTTGTTCGCTAAGCTGAGTTTGATGACTTAGGCTGATGCCGTCGGCTAAATGGAACTTGCCTGATAAAGACTTCATTAACTGCCAGGGCTCAGCCAGTGAGGCGTTATCGGATAGTTGAGCCGATAAGTCGGCACGAATGTCGAGTCGCTTAAACGACAAGGTGTCCGGAGTCACCGGCAGATATGTGGCCAGTTGATTGGTGCTGAGTGAGTAGTGCAGGGTGGCCTTAAGTGCTCCGGTCGGGCTACTTAACTGTCCGGACAGTTCGGTGCTGCCGTGATTTAGCTGGATCTGCCATTGCTGTTGCTTGCGGCTAAGCTGCAGGTCAATCACTGCCGGCTGTTTGATTGCCAGCTGCAACGCCAGATCCTGCTGATCCCGCGATATACTCAGGTCTGCGCTGATCGAGTCGGTGCCGGCAATACGCGATACACGAGAGCCCTGTAAGCGTAGCGAGTTGATTGTTATCTGCTCGGGCAGAAATGACGGAATTTGGGTGTTCAGTAACTGTTGCAGCGTCCGCTCATCGCCTGTGTCTGCGGCTGATTGCGATGCAGGCTCATCGAGGGTTAACGACAGTTTCTTGATGACTACCTGCTGTGACGAGAGGCTGGCAACGGAAAGCTGCCACTGGTTGATGCCGTAAGTGGCCAGTTGCTGATTCAGCCAGAAGTAGGCAACCAGCCCCAGTAACAGCAACAGCAGCAGTAAGCTGAGTAGCACACTGCTGCCAATTACCAACAACCGCGATAGTTTGGGTGTTCTCAATAGTTGATGTTAATCCCAGTCTGGAGCAAAACTTGGATCGATAATGCGCTCGTTTTCGTCCAGCTCTTTAATCGCCGCCATGTCTTCATCAGTCAGTTTTATTTTTTGCGCCTCGAAGTTACTGCGCAAGTGAGATTCTTTGGTGGTCGAAGGGATGGAAATAAAGCCTTTGTGCAACTCCCATGCGATAGCAATTTGCGCCGGGCTGGCGTCGTGCTCTTCCGCAATGCGTTGCAGGGTGCTGTTATCCATCACAGCGCCTTTAGCTAACGGCAGATACGCAGTGACTTTGACACCCAGCTCAGCGCAGGCTTTAGTCACTTTACTGTTTTGCATAAAGGGGTGTACTTCGATTTGATTGGTCAGAATGTTTTCTGCGCCAACATGGTTTACAGCCTGCTTAAGCAGCTTAATGTTAAAATTAGACACGCCAAAGTTTTTGATCAGTCCGCGTTCCCGTGCTTCGGTGAGAGCATCCAGGGTTTCTTCTAACGGGACCTGTTGATTTGGCGAAGGCCAGTGAATTAATGCCAGGTCGAGGGTGTCGCGTTGTAATCGGTCGCAACTCTCACGCAAACTGTTCAGTACGTCCTGATATTTTAACTTTTCGTGCCAGACTTTTGTTGTTACAAACACTTTGTCATTAGCGGAGCGATTAAGTGCTTTACCGACATCCGCTTCGTTTTCGTACATCTGCGCAGTGTCGATGTGCTGGTAACCGATGTCAATTGCCTGCTCAACCAGTTCGGTCAGGCTGTTACCACTCAAACGAAAAGTTCCCATTCCAAAATTGGGGATCATTACAACATCTCCTTTTTACTCGACTTAGACTATTCCAGCGCCAGTTTTTGTCTGTGTCAGGTAACTATAGTCACGCTGGACGGATGCATCAAGCGACAGGACAAGGCAGTGCCGATGGAGTGGCTCAAATTAGGCTTTGCGTAAGGTTAGGTTAATGCGCACATCACCGGTTAAGGGATGATGGGCCTGGGGCAGTTTTTTTACTCCGTGAAAGCGCAATCGGTCAGGGCCTCCCCAGACCAAGGCGTCGCCGTGGGACAAATCGATTAACGCCGGTTTGTCTGCACGCTTATCGCCCCCCCACAAAAAGGTTACCGGCAAGCCAAAAGAAAAGGAGACAATGGGCTGAGCAAAGTCGCTTTCATCTTTGTCCTGATGCAGACCCATGGCATTGCCAGGTCGGTAAACATTGATTAAACAGGCATCGGGGCTGAACTCGGTAAAGCCACAGATTTTAGCCGCTTGTTGCGCTTTTTCGGTGACCAGTGAGGGGATTGAGGGCCAGGGTTTTTGCGTTAAGGGGTCGACGGCTTGATATCGATACCCCTGTCGATCACTGACCCAGCCCTGGGGCCCGCAATTGCTGCTTAACACCGACATTTTACGTCCGCCGGGTGTACTGAAGTGACGCAGCGGGGCGTTTCTGACACACTCGCGTATCTGATCAATGATGGTTTCGGCCGCTGCGCTGACTAAGCCGGGTAAGTAAAATGCGCAACGGCTAAATTGTTGGGGTTCTTGCTGTTGGGTAAATATATCGTCTTGCATCGCTGACTACTTTGTTATCAGTTGTAACCATTTGCTGAACGCAACCAGAGCGACCGACTGCTGGCGTCGCTTACGGTAAAACAATTTGAGCTCGGGTTTGGTTGTCAGACTCAGATTGTCGTACAAATGTAGCGCAGGGAAATTATTGGCGCGACAATAATCGACATCAACCAGCGTAACACGAGATTGACTCTGTACTAATTCCAGGGCGATTTGAGTGTCGTTACAATGAACCAGACTGGCGCCTTTAAATTGTTGGGCATAATGTTTCTGGTAATATTGGTGATTGCCGCTGTCGCGATCGACAAGCCAGGGCGTTTGCCACAGCAATTCTTCATTATCAACGGCTGTACAGGGTACCAGTTGCACCGGTGCTAAGCGTTGTTCGACAATGTGATTATCGTTGATGGTGCCGGCTGCTATGACCAAATCGACCGCATCGTGTTGCAGACGTGTGCTTAACTCAGCTGCTGATGAAGCGGATAAAAATTCGTCACAACGGACAAAATTTAACTGCACATGCGGGTACAGTGACTGAAAGTCTTCTAATTGCTGATTAAGCCAAAAACGCAGCCGCACCGAAGCAATAGCGATGGTCAGACTGGTCATGCTATTATCGCTTAAATGACGGGCGCGTTCCAGGGTCTGGTCAAGCTGGCGGAATATCGACTCCAGTTGCGGTGCCAGTTCCAGCCCTGCGGGAGTCAGGCAATGCACTCGATTGTCACGCTGAAACAGGGTCATGTCGAGTTGCCGTTCTAATGCCTGAATTTGCCGGGTAACCGCTGCCTGCGTTACCCCCAGCTGCTGAGCTGCCTGTTTAAAGCTGGGGCTGCGCGCGGCAACGTCAAATACTCGTAGCGCATTCAGTGAGGGGGCGGGCTGTTTCGCCATGACAAATCCTTAAATTATAATTTTTTGAACGCTGAAAAATGCAATCACAATTAACTAAAAGTAAAGCAAGTTTAATGGAGTAGCAAGCTTTGTCATATTGGGGAGAGTTTTTAACCATAGCGCTCGTTCATCTGCTGGCGGTTGCCAGCCCCGGTCCTGACTTTGCCGTGGTGTCACGTTACGCGCTGAGTTTTGGACGCAAAGCGGGGTACTGGGTCGCGTTGGGAGTGGCTACGGGCATTATCTTACACGTCACCTATTCGTTAATCGGTGTGGCGGTTATTATTCACCAAAATCAATGGGTGTATTTAAGCTTGTTGATGCTGGGAGCGCTGTATCTGGGTTACATCGGCCTTAGTGCAATATCCGCTAAACCGCGCACTGATGTGGCTGCGGCAGCTGATGATGTGCAGTTACCGAAACGGCGTAAAGCTTTTACTGTCGGCTTTTTAACTAATGGTCTGAATGTTAAAGCAACACTGTTTTTCCTCACCTTATTTACAACGGTTATCAGCCCGACCACACCCTTTATGGTAAAACTCGGCTACGGCGTTTATTTAACCATTGCCACGGGTATCTGGTTTGTGTTTTTAACCTGGCTGTTGACTCACCCGCGGGTGTTTAAAAAAATCTGGCCCTACAGTCATTGGGTTGACCGTTTGATGGGGGCTATTTTAATTCTATTAGCGCTGAGTTTGCTATGGGAGTGGTTCCAGTTAGTGGTATAATGACCAGCGTTTGTGTTATCAATAAATTCTATTTAGGTGTAGGCAGAAAGTGTAAATGCAATTATTTGTAAATGATCTGACCGTAATTGATTGTTCTTATCTTTGCCCGCAGCGGGGCATCGTCGGTGAAAGCTGGATTGTTGATATCGTGCTGGATGGCGCGTTAAACGAGCAATCGATGGTGCTGGACTTTGGCCGGGTAAAAAAGCAAATCAAACGAATTATTGATGATTCGGTTGATCATAAGCTGGTGGTGCCCACCGAGCACTCGTACACTCAGGTTAAACACAGCCAGGATGATAACAGCCACTGGGTTGACTTTATGCGACCTAACGGCAAATCCATTCATTTATTCTGCCCGGCCGATGCCTTTGCCTATATTGACGCCGAGCAGGTGAACGAAATGACGGTGACGGATTACCTGCGGGCGGTGATAAAACGGGAGTTGCCCGGCAACGTGGCGGGCCTGAAATTATCCCTCAGGCCGGAAGTTATCGATGGCTTTTATTATCATTACACTCATGGTCTGAAAAAACACGATGGCAATTGTCAGCGCATTGCTCACGGTCATCGTTCGAAACTGCAAATATTTTTAGATAATATTCGCCAGCCGGTGCTGGAAAAACAGTGGTCTGAGTGTTGGCGTGATATTTATCTGGGCTCAGCGGATGATCAAGTTGCCGTAGCGCAGCTGAGCCGTTCGGCCGGCGCAAAGCAGGCTGCTACAGCCGCGACTCATGTGGGTTACAGTTACACTGCCGACCAGGGCCTATTCGAGCTGGCGGTGCCAAAGGCAGAAAATTACCTGATTGGTACTGATTCTACGGTTGAGTGCATTGCTCAGTACCTGGCCGATGAAATCAAATCCGAACGACCTGAACAGGCAGTTCAGGTAAGAGCCTACGAAGGAGTTGGCAAAGGAGCCATTGCTTATGCTTAACAAACTTTCTGCAGTGATTTTAGCCGCTGCTTTGCCTTTTGCCGGGCTGGCTTCTGAAGATATCCCGTTGTCGTTAAAGGGCGAACGAACCCAGGGTGCGCTGTTGCTTGGTAAAACCCATCCGGGTGCTCAGGTAACCCTGAATAAAAACCCGGTTGAAACCACCGATGAGGGTTATTTTGTCATTGGTTTTGCCCGCCAGGCGGATTTAAGTCATCAACTGGCTGTTCAACTTGACGGTCAGCAACACCATCAGACCATCCGTTTGAGTGAGCGTGACTATCGTATTGAGCGCATCGACGGTGTGCCCCAGCGTACCGTCACACCGGATCCGGAACAGGTTAAACGGACCCGCCGCGAAGCAGAAAAAGTGTGGTTGGCGCGGCAGCAAAAATCGACCCGTGAGGACTTTTTGACCACTCTGGTAAAGCCGGCCGAAGGGCGCATCAGTGGCTACTACGGGTCGCAAAGAATTTTAAACGGTGAACCGCGCAATCCGCATTATGGCGAGGATATAGCAGCGCCGACCGGGGCTCCCGTTAAGGCACCCTGGGCGGGGGTTGTCACGCTGGCCGAAGACGATCTGTTTTATTCCGGCGGCACCATCATTCTTGACCATGGTTATCAGGTCAATACCACCTATTTACACCTCAGCTCGGTGGATGTACAGGTGGGTGATGTGATTGAACAAGGTCAGGTTCTCGGTAAGGTTGGCGCCACAGGCCGGGCCACCGGACCACATCTGGACTGGCGCGTTAACTGGGGTAACGAGCGCCTAGATCCGGCGCTGTTACCGAAACTTTATCAGTAATTAGTTAGCGTTTAGCCAGCCGTTCAGGTGCTCCGGCTGCGTTATGGTTAACGGATAACTGCTTTTACCCGGAGTTTGAAAACGCAAGTTCAGGGTTAACAGCTCGTCGCGACGGAACACATGCACACAGACTTCATCGCCGGCAATAAAGCGGCTCAGTAAGCTGTCAACACTGCTGCCGTTGGCCTGCAGGTGGTCGATCGCGATAATAACGTCACCCGCTGCTATACCTGCCAGATAAGCACTTTCGTTTTGATAAACCGCCAGCACCTTAAGCCCGTTGGGCTCTGCCTGATAACGAGCACCCAGGGTAACGTGAGCTGGCTCAGTGACCGGGCTGCCGTTACTGCTGTTATCGTTTTTGGGTATCACAGGTCGTACTTTTACGCCAAAGTTCTGTAATAACTCAACCACCGGCAGCGACTCTGTGCCGTACAATGCCTGTTGCAGCAGGTCGCTGACATCGATACCGGGATAACTGTTGAAAAACGCCACAAAACTGTCGTCTGCCGTACCCAACTGAGTCTTCCCGTAACGGTGCCAGAGGTCGCGCATAACATCAGCCAGTGTTAACTGATGATCACTTTGCAAACGCAGGGTCAGATCCAGACATAAGGCAATTAATGCCCCTTTGGCGTAATAACTGACGATGCTGTTGCTGGCGTTTTCGTTTTGCTGATAAAACTTAGTCCAGGCCAGAAAACTCGATTGCGTGACGCTTTGCAGGCGCTGACCCGTACCGCGTTCAACACGGGCCAGGGTGTTGCCAAGCAATGTTAAATAGCGTTCAGCATCAATAACACCCGACGCATGCAGCAGATAGTCATCAAAATAAGAGGTCATGCCTTCGTAAAACCACAGCTGCTCGGTGTAGCTTTCCCGGTCCAGCCGGTAAGGCAAAAAGGCTTTCGGCTTTAAAGTCTTGATGTTCCAGCTGTGAAAATATTCGTGGCAGCATAAACTTAGAAAGGTCTGATAATCGTCATTCATGCTGTGCTGGTGAGCACTGATCAGACTTTTGCGACTGCATAATAAAGCCGTTGAATTGCGGTGTTCGAGGCCGCCGAAACCGTCACCAACGACCATGGTTAAAAAGGTATAAGAAGAAAATGGGGCTTCTTCAAACACACTGATTTGATGCTCACAAATACGTGCTAAATCGGCTGTAATTCGCGATGTGTCGGCATAGTGCCGGCCGCTTAAAACCAGGGCATGTTTAATACCGTGGGCAATAAACTCTTTAATTGTTAACTCGCCCATTAAAAATGGATAATCGATTAAGGTGTCGTAGTTGTCTGCGGCAAAGCGGCCAAAATCATAGGTGTTGCCCGATAGTCTGGGCATGCCGGTAGCCAGTTTCCAGCTTTGCGCCTGTGCCGGCGGTGCCACGCTCAGTTCAATCGGCTCCTGCTCTTGCCCGACGACCGCCAGACAGGTACTGGTATTGTTAAAAAAACCTTGTTGTTGATCAAGATAAGCGGAGCGCACCGATAAATCCCAGGCGTACACTTGATAGCTTATGAGCACCGGTTGCTGGTTATCGCCGGTTTCAACCTGCCATTGGCTTTTGCTGGTTTGTTTTACCGGTAATGGCTGGCCGTTACGTTCCGCTGTCAAGTTAATGATATGTTTGCTAAAGTCGCGAATGAGATAGCTGCCGGGGATCCAGCTTGGCAACCAAAGCGCCTGCTGGCCGGTGTTAGGCCGGTTGATTTTAATTGAGACACTCAACAGGTGTCCGTTAAGATCACTCGGGCTGATGTGGTAATGAAGCAATATCGACTCCTTTTCTTGACACGCACTGATATCAGGCGGTTATAGTAACATAGGTGTTAAGGCCAACCAGAGGACTTAATGAGTACTAAAATACAGCAACTCACGGTTGCGCAGCGCATTGAAATTCAAATTTCCGGGTTGAATGTTCCGGCTCGTTTTCAAACTGAGTTTATTGGCGGCGTTAAGAACCGTTGGTTCATTGTGTCTATGCCGGACTCCAAGCGCTACGGAGAACTCAGAGAAAATTTACATGAAGGCGTGGCGCTTATCGTGCGTTTTGTGCTGGAAAATGAAAACGGAGAAATCTGTGCCTTTCGGACAGACATTGACTTTGTTGTAGCTCATCCGACTAAAATGCTGTTCCTGGAGTGGCCAAGCAACGTCGAAAGTCGTGTGATCCGCCAGGGGCGGCGGTTTGATGCTTATTTACCCTGCAAAATTGAACGCTTTGACGATCAAAACGAGGTGAGCTTAACCGCCGACGGCGTAATTCTTGATGTTTCAGAAACGGGTTGTCGTGTAAAACATCATTTTGTTACTAATGATGCGGGTAAGCTGGAAAACGGCAGTTGGGAGGCGGGCCAGCGGGTTCAGGTTACTGCCGACCAAAAAAATAACGGCGAAGTTACCATTGGCTGTATTGTGCGCCAGATAAAGCAACAGTCCGATCATTGCGAACTGGGGCTGCAATTTAACAGAAACCAGAAAGAAGCAATCAACTCACTGTTTTCGGGCAGTTTGGTTGATATCAATGCGTTATCCCGAGCGGGTGAATAAAGTAAGGGAAAAAAGCAGCATGGGTTTTGTTAACCGGATGGTTTCGGCTTCATTGTTTGAACACCGTAACCGTTCTTTTTGGCTACTTCAGTCTGTCGGCTGGGCCGGTTACGCGCTGGTCAACTACATTGGCTCTTTAATGCACGAGATGCGCGACATCTATGTCGTGGTTTTGTTGCTGGGCGCCTATGCGGGTTTTTTACTGACCATTCCACTGCGTTATCTTTATCAACGCATCTGGGAGCTACACCCCGGCTGGCTGATGGTGGTGGTTATTCTGTCATCTTACGTGGTTGCCACTCTGTGGGCGGTTATTGATAACGCGACCTACTGGGAAGTGTACAAGTTTGGGTTTCGGCCAGACAGCCCGTTTTTCTATTTTAAAAATAACTTAGCCAAGTTTTACATCGTTCTGAGCTGGAGCGGCCTGTATTTTGGTATTAAATACTACCAAATGTTGCAAAGTGAGAAACAAAAAGCACTGATGGCATCCTCAAGGGCCCATCAGGCACAGCTGAAAATGCTTCGTTACCAGCTAAATCCCCACTTTTTGTTTAATAGCCTTAATGCAATATCAACCCTGATTATGGTGGAAGAAAACGACGTCGCCAATCGTATGGTTAATAAACTGAGCCATTTTTTACGTTTCTCGCTGGATAATGACCCGATAAAAAAAATCACCTTAGAAAAAGAAATCGAGGCGGTGATTTTATATCTGGACATTGAAAAAGTGCGTTTTGACGAGCGGCTCAATATTCAGCTGAATGTATCGGATCAGGCTAAGAAGGCGCTGGTTCCCAGCTTGTTATTGCAACCCTTAATCGAAAACGCGATCAAGTATGCGATAGCTAAGGTCGAAGACGTTGGGGTGTTATCATTAACCGCGTCGGTCGATGCGCAGCTACTTTGTATCTCGTTGTGTGACAATGGTCCCAATGCTCCTGCTCAACCCGAACAATTACTTAAAAGTAGCGGAGTGGGGCTACAAAATACACAAGAGCGCCTGTTAGCGCTTTACGGCAAGCAATTTCAGTTACATATGAAGCCTAACCAGCCGCAGGGGCTGTGTGTCGAAATTACGTTGCCTTATCAAACGCTGGAGAAACAATGAAACCAACTTTAACAGCTTATATCGTTGATGATGAAATGCTGGCACGTAAAGGACTGGCGTTGCGCCTAAAGCCGTTTGAGGATGTTGAACTGATCGGTGAAAGTGGCAGCAGCCGCCAGGCGCTGGAGGATATTGCTAAGCTAAGGCCGGATGTTGTTTTTATTGATATTCAAATGCCAGGCTTAAATGGTTTTGAATTATTGCGCGAATTACAAAAGCAAATGACAGAGCTGCCGGCAATCGTATTTGTGACCGCTTTTGATCAATACGCCATTCGCGCCTTCGAAGTGCGGGCATTGGATTATTTACTCAAACCGGTTGATGAGGAACGCTTACGAGCGACCCTGGATCGCGTAAAAGAAGAGCTTCAGCCGTCCAGCGCTAACCGGACTCAACAAAAGCTGGTGGATTTGGTTTCCGAAGTCACCGGTCATGACAGCGAGGCGATTTTAAAAAAATTAGCCGAGGGCTCTGATATCGCTGAACTTAACCGTTATCCCGAGCACATTGCTATTAAAGACAGTGGTGAAATTACCCGGGTTGCGGTGAATAGCATTGAGTGGGTTGATGCGGCAGGTGACTACATGTGCATACACGCCGGCGGCGAAACCTTTATCTTACGACGTACCATGAAAGAACTTGAGCAGGAGCTTAATCCAAATCACTTTCAACGGGTACACCGGTCAGCCATTGTGAATGTGGAGCAGGTGGAAAAACTTTGTACCCGACACAATGGTGAATATCATTTAATTCTGCACAATGGTCAAAAATTAAAAGTTAGCCGTAGTTACAAAGACCGGATTAAACAACTGATACTGAACTGAT
This sequence comes from Pseudomonadota bacterium, assembly GCA_051745735.1. Lineage (GTDB taxonomy): Bacteria > Pseudomonadota > Gammaproteobacteria > Enterobacterales > Alteromonadaceae > Idiomarina. The sequence goes on along the minus strand of JBNJEJ010000015.1, from coordinate 34,270 downwards.
GAAACGACTGTTTGCTATAGCTGTTACTGCGTTGCTGGTGGCGGGCTGTACGGCGCAATACGGTTACCGCTTCGCTGACACCTTGGTTGAGTGGCAACTGGACAATTACGTCGAACTGAACGATCAACAAGAACAGCGGGTATCGTCCGTTATAGACCAATTGCATGTTTGGCACGCGCAGCAGGAGCTGCCAAAATATCGGCAGTCACTGCTTCAGCTTAGGCAACTGATAGCAACAAAAGAGTTTAAAAAACAGCATATTGATGATTTTGAACAATTGCTCTGGGACTACTGGGGCAATGTTCAGCAGCGCCTGGCCGGCGAGGCCGAGTTACTTAATGTGCTGACGCTAAGCCAACGCCGGGAGTTACTGGACAACTTAAACGAAACGTTAAAAGAGCGTCAGCAAGAGCAACTCGACGAACAACAAAGCCCGATTTTTGAGCAGCTTGACCGGGTAACCCGGCGCGAGGAACGACTTGAGAAATGGACCGGCAGCGTTACCGTTGAGCAGCAGAATATCATCCGTCAGTGGGTTCAGGATCGGCCCGAAGGGGATTTCTGGCTGGCCTACCGTCAGACCTGGAACGATGCGTTTGCTGAGGTACTGATGCAACAGCCCATACCAAAAGAGCCACTGCAACAACTGATTGTTGAACCACGCCAGTTAATGAGTGAACAGCATCAACAATATAATCAGCTGCGCCGGTGTGTTCGCTACAATTATCTGTGGCAGCTGTATGTCAGCCTTACCGAACAACAGCGACAGCGGTTGCTTGATAAGGCTGATGAATACGAGCAGTTATTAAGCGACTTAATTGAACACTTTAACGAACTTCAATAACTTTACTGGTATTACTCGAACCGACCGTTTCCATCACATCACCGTGGGTTAAAATAACCAAATCACCAGCATTAACGTGCCCTAATGATTTGATCAGCTCAACAGCGTCAATAATCGGCTTTTGGCTGGCCGTTGAATCAAAATCAACCGGATAAACGCCGCGGTATAGGGCAGACTTGTTGCGGCTGTCGGGGTGACGGGACAAAGAAAAGATCGGTAGATGCGAGTTGGTGCGCGACATCAGTTTGGCGGTAAATCCCGACTCCGTTAGTGCGATAATGGCTTTTACGCCCGTCAAATGCGTTGCCGCGTACATTGCTGACATCGCCGTTGCCTCGGAGATACTGGTAAAGCTTTCCTCCAGATCTTCGTGCTTTAACTGAACACTGGGGTGGGTTTCGGCGCCCAAACAAATCTCAGACATGGCTTTGACCGTCTCAACCGGGTATTTACCGGCCGCTGTTTCGGCCGACAGCATGACCGCGTCGGTGCCATCCAGCACGGCATTAGCTACGTCCATGACTTCAGCACGGGTCGGCATTGGGCTTTCTATCATTGATTCCATCATCTGGGTGGCGGTAATGACCACCTTATTCATTTGTCGAGCGCGCGAAATGATGAGTTTTTGCTTACCCACTAACTGTGCATCGCCAATCTCGACACCCAGGTCTCCACGGGCAACCATAACCGCATCGGAAGCGCGGATAACATCGTCAAGTGCGGCGTTACTGGCAACGGCCTCGGCACGTTCGATTTTGGCACAGATGACACCCTCACCGCCGGCATCGCGCAGTAGCTGGCGTGCCTGGTTGAGATCATCGCCGCAGCGGGGAAAGGAAACGGCCAGATAGTCAACCCCAATAGCAGCGGCTGTTTTGATGTCTTCCAGGTCTTTCTCGGTCAGCGCCTTGGCCGATAAGCCACCACCCAGCCGGTTGATGCCTTTATTGTTAGAAAGAGGGCCCGCAATCACCACCTTGGTGTGTACGGCACTGCCTGCAATTTCTGTTACCTGCAATCGTACGCGGCCATCATCAAGCAGCAAAATGTCACCGGTTTCGACATCCTCCGGCAACGCTTTGTAATCAAGACCAACACGCTGTTGGTCACCTTTATTGGCGTCAAATTCCGCATCCAGCGTAAAAGCTTGACCCGGCTGCAGCAGCACTTTATCGTCAACAAACCGGGCGATGCGAATCTTTGGACCCTGTAAGTCGCCCAAAATAGCAACGTGGGCATTCAGTCGTTGAGCGATTTCCCGCACTTGATTGGCCCGTTGAGTTTGCTCTTCGGCGCTACCATGAGAAAAGTTCAGACGCACAACATTGGCACCGGCAAGAATTAAGTTTTCCAGTACATCCGGTTTGTCGGTGGCAGGTCCAAGGGTGGTAACGATTTTGGTACGACGCAGCATGCAATACTCCAATAAAAAATTAATTAATGGTTAACAGTTTAGCATAGCGTTTAGGGCAGTTATAAGACAAAAACAGGAGTACCTATGACAAAACAGCAATGGCAACAGCTATCCGATGCCCAGTGGCGCGAAAAACTCTCGGACGAAGCTTACTCGGTTTTACGTAAGCAAGGTACCGAGCGACCGTTTTCCGGCCAATACCTGACTTTAGATAAGCAGGGGAACTACCTGTGCGCCGGTTGCGGCCAGCCTATTTTTACTGCCGATGCGCAGTTTGATGCGCACTGCGGGTGGCCCAGCTTTGATCGCGCTATCGACGGTGCCGTTGAATACCGGGAGGACACTAAGCTGGCCATGAGCCGCACTGAAATTGTCTGCAGTCGTTGTCAGGGTCATTTGGGCCATGTATTCAATGATGGGCCGACCGACACCGGCCAGCGCTACTGTGTTAATTCTGTGGCCATGGTTCACCAGGACGACCTTTAAACGAGCCCGAACTGAGTGCTTCAACAATTGACTCTGCAATTTGTTGCCAGCGCTCATAGTCTTTTGGCTCGGCGTTAATGATAGATCGCATGTTTTGTTCTGTGATGGTTTCGGAGCCGAACTCGATTGCAACCTGCGACCAGACATAGGCTGCCACCACGTCATCCTCTTGCAAATAGTAGGTGAGTAAGGATTCCGGAACTTCGACAATAAAACGTTCGTCGGGCTGATAAAGTCGTAGTGCACGAAATAAATGAGCAAGCATTTGCTGTTCATTGGTTTTGGCAAAGTAGGTGGCAAAGGCATGCTGAAGCAGGTGGTTTTGCACAGCCACGCTGTCTTGCAAAGCCAGAAACTGCTGCAGAGCCTCGGCATCGCCGCGGTTAGCCCAGCGCCAGTACAACAGAATGGGGGCATCACTTTGCATGGTCTCATCGCCGAGGCTTTGCAAATCTTTTAAACTGCGTAAATACGCTTCAATCAGCTGGCTTTGTTTGTTTTTCCCATTGCGGTGTTCGATAGTAGAAACCCGCTCCAGGCACTGCGAGTAACTTTTTAAGTCGCGCAGTAATAAATAATGGTGCCGGGCAGAGGGCTGTTGCTGATGCGTATAGCGTGTCCTGATCAGTTGCCGACGGTCGCTATAGCACCAGCCGCCCTGATTCAGGTCAGTACACAACTGAGGGCTTTGCTGGCAAATCTGGTCCACGGAAGGTGGCCGTTCGGTGCAGGCGACAACAAATAAAGACAACGCGCTGACAACGATAACTAACAGTAAAATACGTTTTTGCATGGAACCTTGAGTCATCTGAGTTTCGATTGGCTAATAAGGCTGCTTTTGAGTACAATAGCGGCGATTTTTGTTTCAGCTTACCACAGAACGAGGAAAGAGCTAATGAACTCAACTCAGCACGATGCAACGCTATCAAGCTGGCAGGAACGCCAGGAGTACGCCGAGTTAATGCAGCCGTTGATTGGTCGATTATACCGCAACTTTGGTGTCGAAATCCTGGTTTACGGGCGTTCGCTGTTAAACGTTGATACCATTAACATCATTAAAGCACACCGTTTGATTCGTCGTCACGAAGGGCAAAAAGTCCGCTTACGTGAAAGCTTTCCGTTTTTAGAGGCGCTGGCCGACATGCAACTGGCGCCCGGTCGCGTAGACTTAGGCAAGCTGGCTTATGGCTACTTGTTCGGTGGTAAAAAAAATGATTTATCGGTTACCGACTATATCCGCCAAGAGTTAAAAGAAATTGTTGATGCCGAAGACAGTATTGAACCAAGAGATGTTGTTTTATACGGTTTTGGACGCATTGGACGGCTTTTAGCCCGGCTATTAATCGAGCGTAATGGTGCCAATAATAAAATGCGGCTGCGTGCTATTGTCGTGCGCGGTGGTCGAGAAGGGGATTTGGAAAAACGCGCCAGTTTACTGCGCCGCGATTCCATTCACGGTCAGTTTAATGGCTCGATTACCGTTGATAAAGAAAGCAACAGCATAAGAGCTAATGGCACCAGCATCCGGGTTATCTACTCTAACGGGCCGGATCAGGTCGACTACACTGAATACGGCATCGATAACGCGTTAGTTATTGATAACACAGGTATCTGGAAAGACGAAGCCGGATTAGGCTTACATCTGCAGTCCAAAGGCGTTGCCAAAGTTCTGTTAACGGCTCCTTCAAAAGGCGATATCAAAAATATTGTGTTTGGCGTTAACGACCAGGACATCACTGACGACGACCGTATTGTGTCGGCCGCATCGTGCACCACTAACGCCATTACCCCGGTATTGAAAGCGGTTAATGACGAATACGGGATCAACAATGGTCATGTGGAAACGGTTCATTCTTACACCAATGACCAAAACTTGATCGATAACTACCACAGTGCGGAGCGCCGCGGTCGGTCTGCACCGCTCAATATGGTGATCACCTCTACGGGGGCGGCCAAAGCGGTTGCCAAGGCATTGCCTGAACTCAAAGGTAAGTTAACCGGTAACGCGATTCGGGTGCCAACACCGAACGTTTCTATGGCAATAATGAACCTAAATCTCAGCCAATCAACCAACGTTGAACAACTGAATGACTATCTGCGTCAGACAGCGCTGCATTCCGAGCTGGAAAGTCAAATTGATTACACGGCATCGACCGAAATCGTATCCTCTGATTTGGTCGGTTCGCGTTACGCTGGCATTCTCGATTCCCAGGCAACCATTGTTGACGATGACCGTGCGGTGCTTTACGTTTGGTATGACAATGAGTTTGGTTACAGCTGCCAGGTGGTGCGCGTGGCAGAGGCTATGGCTGGGCTTAAGGTACCAAATTTACCTCGCTAATGGTTAAAAGCGCCGGTTACGGCGCTTTTTTTATCGCAGAGTTAAAACCACATACGCAGTTATAAAGGAAACCCTATGCATATTAATGCAGCTTTTGATAGTGGTAATATTGACGTCATTAAAGCAGAACAGCCTAATGATATCCGCTTGGCTATTGGTAAAGATCATCAGTCCGACTTTTACCAATGGTTTCACTTTAAACTTTTTGCCGAGCTGGGCGAAGAGCATGTGTTAACCATAGAAAACGCTGCTCAATCTGCTTATCCCGATGGTTGGAAAGACTACCAGGCACTGGCTTCTTACGATCGCGAAACCTGGTTTCGGGTACCAACCGAATACGATGGCAAATCGCTGACGATACGTCATACACCGGAGCAGGAATCGGTGTTTTACGCGTACTTTGTTCCATACTCCTACGAGCGTCACCAGGATCTTGTACAAACTGCTCAGCAGTCAGTGGACTGCTACCACGAGCTGTTAGGCGAAACTCTTGATGGCCGCGAACTTAACTTACTGATCCTGGGTGAACCTGCGGAACACAAAAATACCATCTGGATTACGGCCCGTCAGCATCCCGGCGAGTCGATGGCAGAATGGTTAATGGAAGGATTAATCACGCGCCTGTTAGATGACGAAGATGGTGTGGCTCGTAAACTGCTGCAGGATAATGTGTTTTATTTAGTGCCTAACATGAACCCCGATGGCAGTGTCCGTGGTCATTTACGCACCAATGCAGTGGGCACGAATTTGAACCGCGAATGGGCCGAACCGAGCCTGGAAAAGAGTCCGGAAGTGTTTTACGTGCTAAAACGTATGCAGGAAACCGGCGTTGATATGTACCTTGATGTGCATGGCGACGAAGCGCTGCCGTACAACTTTGTTGCGGGCTGTGAGGGGATTCCTGCCTATGATGAACGCCACCAGCAGCTGGAAGAGCTGTTTAAGTCGGCGCTTGTCGCTGCTACACCTGAATTTCAGACCCAGTTTGGTTACCAACGTGATGAACCGGGCAAGGCCAATATGACGGTGGCCAATTCAGCAGTCGGTGAGCGATTTAAGTGTTTATCTTACACCCTGGAAATGCCGTTTAAAGACAACGCAGATTTACCCGATGAAGACTTTGGTTGGTCGGCGGCTCGCTGCCAGCGTTTGGGTGAAGACGTTTTAACTGCAATATTGGCAGTCTCGCCTAAATTGCGTTAATAATAGACTCATTAGCAACTTAAAAATAACAATAATTAAGGGGAGCAGACGTTGGAAGCGCTCAACAATTTATTACTTTGGATTGACGGTTTTTTAGGCTCTGCGGTCTATTTTCCGTTTATATTGCTGGGAGTGGGTTTGTTTTTCACTCTCTATCTGGGTTTTCCTCAAGTCCGTTACTTTAAACACGCCTGGAAAGTATTAGGCGGTAAGTTTGACCGTAAGGGTATGGAAGGCGACACCAGCCACTTTCAGGCGTTATCGACGGCACTGTCGGGTACCGTTGGTACCGGTAACATCGGGGGGGTGGCATTAGCGATATTTCTGGGTGGACCGGCCGCTATATTCTGGATGTGGATGACGGCATTTTTGGGCATGACGACCAAGTTTGTGGAAGTTACCTTGTCGCATAAATACCGGGTTAAAGCCGAAGACGGCAGCATGGCCGGTGGTCCGATGTACTACATGGACCGGCGCCTGAACATGAAGTGGTTAGCGGTCATTTTTGCCATCGCCACCATTATCAGCTCATTTGGCACAGGCAATATGCCGCAAATCAATAACATCGCTCAATCAATGGAACAAACGTTTCAGATTGAACCGGTAGTCACCGGCGCGGTGCTGTCGATTCTGTTGGCGATGGTTATCATCGGTGGGATCAAGCGCATTGCAGCAGTGACCTCTAAAATCGTACCGATCATGGGCTTGCTTTACGTTATCGGTTCGCTGAGCGTTATTTTCTTTAATATTGAAAATATCGGTCCTTCTTTTGCCTCGATATTTACCAATGCCTTTTCGGGCTCTGCTGCAGCCGGCGGTTTCCTGGGGGCAAGTTTTGCTTATGCCTTTAACCGCGGTGTTAACCGGGGCTTATTCTCGAACGAAGCGGGCCAGGGTTCGGCGCCGATTGCGCACGCTTCAGCGCGCGCTGAAGACCCGGTATCTGAAGGTATGGTTTCAATTCTCGAGCCGTTTCTGGATACCATTTTAATCTGTACCCTGACCGGTCTGGTTATCTTGTCATCGGGCGTCTGGACAGAAAAGTTTGAAAATAACTTTGCCCGCAGCGATCTCGAGTTTATCGCCGGTGAATATACCGATAAGGATATGCCAGATCGTAAGGCGCTGTATGCTTACCTGAACGACACGTCGGGCAATAGTATTGAGCGCTATAATGGGGTGGTTCAGGTTGTTGACGGTAAAGCACAGACTAATGGTCAGTTTACCATTTTGCACGCCCGCTCCGTGGCCGAAGATGTGCGCTTTATCGTGGCTGGTGAAGATGCTTATAATGGCTCAGTAAAAATCGAGAACGGTAATTTAATCAAAGAAGACATCGAGGTTGTGGGTAAATCTCTGGTCCACTCAGCGGCCCTGACCTCGTTAGCTTTTGCTAATGGTTACTTTGGCGATTACGGGCAGTACATTATCCCAATCACCTTGCTGATGTTTGCCTTTTCGACAGCCATCGCCTGGTCCTATTACGGCGACAGGGCGGTAGTCTATCTGGTCGGTCAAAAAGGAGTCATGCCATACCGTATCATTTATGTGGCGGGTTTTTTCTGGGCCTCTTTTGCGGATACCACGTTAATCTGGACAGCCTCGGCGGTCGCCATCGTGTTAATGACACTGCCCAACTTACTGGGTATGTTGTTGTTACATAGAGAAATGAAGGGCACCGTAAAATCCTATTGGCATGAATTTGAAAAACAGCAGAAAAAGAAATAATTGCGTCATTAACGCATAAACAGACGGCCGGTCTTTGTACCGGTCGTTTTTTTATTTGCCGGTCGATACGCTTGAAATTGCCGTTAAAAGCCTTATATTGCAAGCAATAGACCGAGTATTTATGTTCACTACAAACGGGAAACGTATCAATTATGGCTTTAGCCAAATGCCCATCCTGTCATAAGCGGATCTCATCTAAGGCGAGAGAGTGTCCGCACTGTCAATTTGTTTTCGCCGGTCAGTCGAAAGAAGATTTGCAGCGCGAGTTTATTCGTCTGCGGCAGGAAAAACGAGACCGACTGCTGTCACGCTCGATGTTGGCGTTGCTGGTGGCTATTGCCGCCTTTATTTATCTGTTTATGCAACAACCTTTGCCCGACAGTTGGCAATACAATGTGGCGATTGGCGCACTCATCGTAGGTTTGCTGTGGTTTATCCTTAACCGGGTGCAAATGTTATTTCTGAAACGAAAAGGACCTTAGGGCAGCGTAACGTGCAATTTGATGATTTAATTAACTCCATGGACCGGCAAACTTACGACCGGTTGGTTGCCTCAGTAGAAACCGGACGGTGGCCTGACGGCAACAAATTAAGCAGTGAGCAACGTGAAAACTCGCTACAGTTGATTATGGCCTACCAAGCAAAGTTTATTCCCTCTGAAGAGCACATGAGCATCGGTAAAGATGGTGAAATGCTAATGAAAAGTAAACGTGAACTGAAACAGCAGTACAGTGAACAGCCTGAACAGTCGATTGCCCGCTTTTCACTTGATAACGATTCAACAGATTAATTAAAAGGGCAAACAATTCATGACAGAAGTAGATAATAACAGCAGTTTGATCCGTCAATGTCAGGCCATAACCGAAGGCGAGCCGGACCTAATTGCTAATCTGGCTAATATTACAGCCATTGTTTTTGACGGCTTAGCGGATATTAACTGGGCGGGTTTTTACCTGGTACGGGGTAAAGAAGAGCTGGTTTTGGGGCCGTTTCAGGGCAAAGTTGCCTGCGTACGTATCCCTTTTGGTCAGGGTGTCTGTGGCGTGGCTGCCGAGCAAAAGACCGTGCAACACGTTGACGATGTCCATCAGTTCAGTGGCCATATAGCTTGTGATGCCGCGTCAAACAGCGAAGTGGTGGCGCCGGTCATTGTCGACCAACAAGTGGTTGCGGTGTTGGACATTGACAGCCCCAGCAAGGCTCGATTTTCATCACAAGATGCCGATACCATAGCGGCTATTGCAGCAGTTTGTACGCAATTAGATTGGCGGCAACTAAGGTAATCCCAGTATGATCACAAAGTTTGATGTTCAGTTGTATTTAGTCAGTCACCAAGATGCATGGTTTTTCGATGATGAGCATGAGTTGGCTGCCGATAACATCAACGAAATGCTGCATTTAATTAACCATTATCACTGTGAATCTGATACTTTAGAACAGTTAGAAGAAGCTGTGCGGCGCACGCTATTCGATTGGATCGAAGAGCCCGCATTGATCGATTTGGAATTCGCAGAAATGGATGACTACGTCAAATCCGTTTTAAAAGTTGTTCGTGAACAGGAAGAAGATTGGAATGAATGAACCGGCAAAGCTAACCAAAAGCAAAGATGTTATCGCTTATTTAGCGGAACAGTTTCCCGCCTGCTTTTCTGTAAAGGGGGACGCAAAACCGCTTAAAATCGGCATCTTTGACGATTTGGCAAAGCGCCTGGACGATGACCCTATGGTCAGCAAGACCCGACTTCGTACAGCGTTACGCCACTACACTAACAGTTGGCGTTACTTGTACAGTGTCAAACAGGGACAACAGCGGGTTGACCTGGACGGCAATGACGTAGAGCAAGTGACTGAAGAGCATCAGCAACATGCAGAACAGTCTCTAAAAGAGTCTAAAGCCAAGGTTGCAGAGCAAAATAAGGCTCGGAAAAAAGAACAACAGCCTGAAAAAACCTCCGAAAGCGCAGAAAAACGGCAAAAACGCGCTAAAGTACCGCCAAAACGCAGTAAACCAACGGACAAGAAAACGCGTACAAACAATAACGCAGCTGCGCCTAAGTTAAACGATGTGGAACTAAAGGCTTTATCTGTTGGTCAACAGGTACAAGTTAAAGCTGGCCATCAGCCGATGCCAGCAACAGTAACCGAGATTGATAAAGACGATATCCAGGTACAGTTGGATAATGGCTTGAGCATGAAGGTTAAAATCGACAACGTTTTTGTCAAAGCGCAATAAGTTTATTGTTGGTAGGAGTCGTCCATGAAGTATCCGTTGCTTAAACAAAGCGCCCTGGCATTGCTGCTGGTGTCGCCTGGCGTGCTGGCGATCCCTCCAGCTCATGACATTGAAGAATTGCCGCAGCTGCAACAAGAAGATCATCATGATACGGCAGCTGAACGAGCCGCCGCTTATTTCACCCGTTACCATTTTTCTCAGCAGACGCTGGATGATGCCCTGTCGGATGATATCCATGAGCGTTACCTGCAGATGTTAGATTTTAATAAGATGTTTCTTTTAAAGTCGGACGTCGAGGCATCAGAAGAATACGCCACTTTATTTGATGACATGATTAAAAATGGTGAGCTGGATATTGCTTACGATTTGTATCAAACCAGTCTGAAGCGGCGTTTTCAGCGTTATCAGTATGCTTTGTCATTGCTGGATGAAGAACAGCCCATGGACTTCTCGCAGGAAGGCGACAAATACTATTACGATCGCGAAGAAGCCGAATGGCCGGCAACCGAGGCCGCTTTAAACGAGCTTTGGCAATCGCGGGTTAAATACGATGCGTTAAACTTAAAACTGGCGGGCAAAGAATGGAATGAGATCGTTGAAACTCTGGGTAAACGGTACAACAGCGCCTTAAATCGTTTAACCAACTCGAAGAGTGAAGATGTTTTTCAGACTCTGCTGAATGCGTTTGCCCGCTCAGTCGAAGCTCACACCAGTTACTTATCACCGCAGAATTCTGAGCGTTTCCGCCAAAATATGAATTTGGAGCTGGAGGGGATTGGTGCTGTCTTACAGTCTGAATATGATTACACCGTGATCCGCAGTCTGGTACCCGGCGGGCCGGCAGACAAAACCGATGAGTTATCACCGGAAGACAAGATTATTGCAGTAGGCCAGGGCGATGCTGAGGATGGCGAAGACTTTGTCGACATCATCGGTATGCGGCTGGACGACGTAGTCGAGCTGATTAAGGGTCCTAAAGGCTCAACTGTGCGCTTGCAGGTGTTAGAAGCCTCGCAAGGTGCCGGTGGTACTCCCAAAGTAGTGGAGATTACCCGTGACAAGGTAAAACTCGAAGATCGCGAGGCAAAAGCTGAGGTAAAAGTGCCCGAGGATGGTCCTTATCAGGGGCGCAAAATGGGCGTTATTAATATCCCCGGTTTTTACAACAATCTGACAGCCGATGTGAAAGACTTGCTTGATGATCTGAAAAAGCAACAGGTTGAAGGCGTTATTGTTGACCTGCGTGGTAACGGTGGTGGTTCGTTAAGAGAATCCATCAGTCTGACCGGTTTGTTTATTGACGAGGGCCCGGTGGTACAGGTAAGTGACGGTCGCGGTAAGGTAGACATCAGTTCCGATCGCGACGGTAAAACCTATTACGATGGCCCCTTGATGGTTATGGTTGATCGCTACAGTGCCTCAGCCTCAGAAATTTTTGCCGCGGCAATGCAAGACTACGAGCGTGCCTTAATCATTGGCGAAAATACCTTTGGTAAAGGCACTGTGCAGCAGCACCGCGGCTTGACCCGACGCTTTGATTTTTACGATAAGCCGCTGGGTAGTGTGCAATACACCATCGCTAAGTTCTATCGGATCGACGGCGGTAGTACCCAATTACGCGGCGTAGAGCCGGATATTACGCTGCCGTCGTACATCGAACCTGCTGAATGGGGTGAAAGTAAAGAAGAAAACGCATTGCCCTGGGATAGTGTTGACAAGGCTTCCTATCGTCAACTGGGTCGAGTCGATGAGACGGCGCTGCAGCCGCTGCAACGAGCAACTAATAAACGCATCGAAAAAGATCCTGAGTTTGATTACATTTTCGATGAAATTGCTCGTATGCGAGAAGAAAAAGACAAAACCTGGGTTAGCCTCAACATTGAGAAACGTAAAGCGCAACAGGAACAGCAAGAGGAAATTCGCCTGCAACGCATTAACGACCGGCTAAAACGCATGGGTCTGGAGCCGGTAGAATCCGTAGACAATGCCGATGACGAGGTGTTGGAAGTTGACCCGTATCTTGAACAGGCCATGGCGGTTGCCTTTGAGTACATCGAAAAAGGCCAGCTGGCTGCTAATAACCGCTAATTCCGCCGCACAGAACTGATTAAAAAACCGCCAGTCATGGCGGTTTTTTGTTGTTTGCGTAGTAAATAAGCGGATTTTATGGTCAACTAACCCGTTCTAAAAATTGACCTAAAACAAATAATGAAAATAAAAAATACAATATCCAGTCGCTGGTCAAGTCGGCTTTCATTTGTACTGGCCTCAGCCGCTGCTGCGGTTGGCTTAGGCAACATTTGGAAGTTTCCCTACGTAATGGGCGAAAATGGCGGGGGCGCTTTTGTGCTCGTCTATTTGCTCTGTATCGCATTTATCGGCTTACCGATTATGATGGCCGAGGTCGTTATTGGTCGTCGTGGCCGTCACTCACCGGGTTATGCCGCCAAGGCCGTTGCTGAAGAGTCTAATAAAAACTCGACATGGCAGGTTGCCGGTTGGCTGGGTATGTTAACCGGCTATTTGGTGCTCAGCTTTTACGCGGTTATCGCAGGCTGGGGGCTGGCCTATGTATTCAAAGCCGCGCAGGGGACCTTTACCGGCGCGAGTGCCGAAGTCATCGGGCAAAACTTTGCGGCCTTATTAAATTCACCGGCAGAACTGACCTTATGGCACAGCTTAATTGTTGTTGCCACGGTACTGGTGGTGGGTAACGGTGTTAAAAACGGGCTTGAACGGGCGGTGCAGTTTCTATTACCGGCTATGGTTCTGCTGTTGGTGGGTATTGCCATTTATTCAGGCAGTATCGGCGATTTTGGTGCCGCAGCACGGTTCATGTTTGAAGCCGATTTCAGTAAGTTGTCCATCAACGGCGTTATGATCGCACTGGGTCACTCGTTTTTCACTCTGGGTTTGGCGTCGGGCGTTGTCATCATGTATGGCGCTTATTTGCCCCGCGAAACTTCGATAGTTCAAACCAGTTTATGGATTGCGATACTGGATACTTTCGTTGCGCTGTTAGCGGGTTTGGCCATATACCCGCTGGTTTTTGGTTTTGGTTTGACACCCAGTGAAGGGCCAGGGCTTATTTTCACCACGTTACCGATAGCCTTTAGTGAAATGCCGGCCGGCGCGTTAGTTGGCACCGTGTTTTTTATCATGTTGGTGATTGCGGCCTTTACCTCAGCCATAGCGATGATTGAATCGTCGGTAGCCTTTATCGCCGAAAAGTTTCGGCTCGGCCGTTGGCCGGCAACCCTGGTATCCGGTTCGATATTGTGGTTGCTGGGACAACTGACGGTTCACTCTTTTGCCGGAGCCAGCTGGACACAGTTAGACTGGTCCTGGTTCGGTAAACCCATAGCCAGCATTTTTGACTTAATTGACGTCTTAACATCCAGCTTTTTGTTACCCTTAGGTGGTTTGTTATTGGCTATTCTGGCGGGTTGGGTTATGCAAAGACAATATTCCAAAGACGAATTGGATTCGACCAAAGGCCTTTATGACGTTTGGATATTGTGCCTTAAATACGTAGCGCCCGTGGCTATCATTATTATCTTTTTACAACTCATTGGTGTAATTAAACTGTAGGCTTTAACAACATGACTCATAAGACAAAACAGCCAACGTTAACGCAAGCTCTGATCCCGTTAATTGCGTTGATTATTATGCTCGGCTCTTCGGTCTATTTTTTTGGTGAAGACTCCTCTTATGGCCCCAATCAAATAGCCCTCTGGATAGCAGCTGGTATCGCAATGCTGGTTGGTTTTCGGAATGGCTTCACCTGGGGGCAAATTGAAGAGGGGATCACCGAGGGTATCTCCGTCGCTTTGGGCGCTATGCTTATCATCCTGGCCGTCGGGTCACTGATTGGCACCTGGTTGTTGTCAGGCACCGTACCAACGCTGATTTATTTTGGTCTGGAATTACTTAACCCCAGCTTATTTTACGCGGCCAGCTGTATCATCTGCGCTGTCGTCGCCTTGTCCATCGGCAGCTCCTGGACTACCGCTGCCACTATCGGTGTGGCCTTAATGGGCGTGGCCTCCGGGATGGGGCTGGAGCCGGCTATTGCGGCCGGTGCCATTGTCTCAGGAGCTTATTTTGGCGATAAAATGTCGCCCTTGTCGGATACCACCAATTTGGCACCGGCGGTTAGCGGTACCGATTTGTTTTCTCATATTCGTTATATGGGCTACACCGCCGGACCGGCGTTTGTCATCTCAGTGGTCCTTTTCCTGTTTCTTGGTCTTAACGCAGAGACCAACGTCAGCCTGGTACGACTGAAAGAGATGCAGCAACAGCTGACTGAGACCTTTAACATCGGTTGGGAAATGCTGGTACCGCTCGCCATTCTGCTGTACCTGGCGGCAACCCGCCGGCCTGCATTACCAACGGTGTTTTTTGGTGCTTTACTGGGTGGTGTCTGGGCGCTTATTTTCCAACCGGACATGGTTGCGCAAATAGCGGGCGACAGCTCATTGTTAGCCGGTATAAAAGTGGTCTGGTTGGCCATGTCGGACGGCACGACTGTCAGTACCGGCAGTACGAATTTAGACTCTCTGCTCAGCGGTGGTGGCATGGTCAGTATGCTGAACACCGTCTGGTTGATTTTAAGCGCCTTGACCTTTGGCGCGATCATGGAAAAAGTCGGTCTGTTAAAACGCTTTATTCAGGGCATGCTTAAGGCATCAAAAAGTGTCGGTTCATTAATAACCGGTACGATTTTTACCTGCTTCGGCGCCAACGTTTTAACAGCTGACCAATATATGGCGATTGTATTGCCGGGGCGTATGTTTAAAGAAGAATACGCGCGTCGTAATCTTGATCCCCGGGTTCTGTCGCGGACGCTGGAGGACAGTGGTACCATCACTTCTGCATTAATCCCTTGGAATACCTGTGGTGCTTATATGTTCAGCGTATTAGCCGTGAGCCCGTTCGAATACGGCATTTATGCCTTTTTCAATTATCTGACACCGATGATTGCAATCCTCTTTGCTTACACAGGCTGGACGATTTTATATTTAAAGCCAGAGCAACAGGTTCAAACTCAGGTTCAAACTCAGTAATGGATGGTTATGTCACAAAAAACAGCGAAATATCGTAACGATTATCAGGCACCGAAATTTACTATTGAGCAAGTCGATCTAACCTTTGAATTGGATCCGCAGGACACCCGCGTGACCAACGTGATGGTGATAGAGCGGCAGGGCGATCACCAGGACCCGTTAGTTCTTGATGGTGAATCCATCACACTTGATTCACTGCAGCTTGATGGCGAAGCCGTCCCGGAACAGGATGTAACGGTTACTGAGCAGCAGCTAACGGTAGCTACCAACAAATCACGCTTTACCCTGACCGTTATTAATCGCATCAATCCAAGCGCTAATAAAGCGCTGGAAGGCCTGTACCTGGCCGAGAATACCTATTGTACCCAATGCGAAGCCGAAGGTTTTCGACGCATTACTTACTATTTAGACCGTCCTGACGTGCTGGCAAAATTCACCACCACGGTGATAGCGGATAAGCAACAGTTTCCTTTTTTACTGGCTAACGGCAATTTGCTGGAACAGCACGACAGCGAAGAAAAACGTATTGCCACATGGCAGGACCCGTATCCAAAACCTTGCTACTTATTTGCCTTAGTCGCCGGTGACTTTGACGTGTTAAGAGATACCTTCACTACCCGCGACGGTCGTGAAGTTAAGCTGGAGTTATTTGTTGATAAAGGCAATCTGGACCGCTCTGAACACGCTATGAGCTCATTAAAAAAGGCAATGAGCTGGGACGAGCAACGCTTTAACCTGGTTTACGATTTGGATATTTACATGGTCGTAGCGGTGGATTTCTTCAACATGGGGGCGATGGAAAATAAAGGCCTGAATGTGTTCAACGCCAAATATGTACTGGCTAATCCGGCGACGGCTACGGATCAGGATTTCCTTAATGTTGAATCGGTGATCGGTCACGAATACTTTCACAACTGGACGGGTAACCGGGTGACCTGCCGCGACTGGTTTCAACTGAGTCTGAAAGAGGGGTTAACGGTTTTTCGTGACCAGGAATTTAGTTCTGATTTGGGATCGCGGGCAGTTAACCGTATCCAGGACGTAAAAATCATTCGAGCGCATCAATTTACCGAAGACGCCAGCCCCATGGCTCATCCGATCCGGCCTGATAAAGTGCTTGAGATGAATAACTTTTATACGGTGACCGTTTACAACAAGGGTGCTGAAGTTATTCGGATGATCCATACGTTGTTGGGTGAAGAAAATTTTCAGCGCGGAATGCAATGCTATATTGAGCGCCACGATGGCCAGGCAGTGACGTGCGAAGATTTTATTGCGGCGATGGAAGACGCAAATCAGGTCGACTTTAAACAGTTCCGGCGCTGGTATTCGCAAGCGGGTACCCCGCAAGTTAAGGCTCAGGTTGACTACGACAGCAGCAAACAACAACTGCACATCGAGTTACGCCAGAGCACACCGTCCACTCCCGGCCAGTCAGAAAAAGAACCTTTTCATATCCCGGTCAGGTTGTCCGCTATAACGCCCGCTGGTAAGGTTATTAAGCTAAGCCACGAGGTGTTGCAATTAACCGAAGCTGAACAGCGCTTTATCGTTAACGGAGATTTTGTTGCGCAACTGTCTGAATCGCAGCAGCCGGTTGTTTCGCTGTTTGATGATTTCTCAGCACCGGTAAAAGTTGAACGTTCTGTCAGTACCGACGAGCTGCGCTCGTTAATGGCTTTTGCCCCGGATCCGGTCAGTCGCTGGGACGCCTCACAACAGTTATTTGCCGGCTTAATTCATGACGCAGTTGCCAACGAGACAACGGTGCAACTGGATGATAAAACGGCTGCTGCCTGTCAGGAACTGCTGCTCAGTGACAGTGATCCGGCGCTGATTGCGTTAGCTTTAACACTGCCGAGTGCAGCGGCGTTGGCTGATCATTATGAAACCATACCGGTGGAAAAACTCAGCCATAATTTAAATCAGTTAAAACGTCAGTTGGCTGAAGCGTTAAACGAGCAGCTTTTACAGCAACATCAGAGCATCAGTAAACAGCTGGCAGCCAGCGCTTATCGCCTGGATACCGGTGATATCGGCTTACGCCAGCTGCGCAGCACCTTGTTGAGTTATTTGGCTGAAGTTACAGCACAGGACAGCTGGTTTGATGAGCTTTATCAGCAGACCGATAACATGACCGACAGCCTGGCTCTGTTGCAGGCCACCACTTGGGGCCGCAATTCTGCTGCGGCTGGGTTATTAGAGCAATTCGACCAGCACTGGCGTGGCGAAAAACTGGTGATGGACAAATGGTTTCAGACCCAGGCTCTGGCAGACCGCAAGGATACCGTGGAAACCGTACAGCGGCTGATGCAGCATCCAGATTTCAGCCTCGATAACCCTAACCGTGTGTATTCGCTGTTAGCGGCTTTCACTCAAAACCTGGCTCATTTTCATCGCGCTGATGGCGCCGGTTATCGATTGGTGGGCGATGTCATCCGCCAGCTTAATAATAAAAATCCACAGGTCGCATCGCGGTTGTTAACGGCCTTTGTTTCCTGGAAGCGCTATGACAGCGAGCGTCAGGTGATGATGAAACAGCAACTCGAGCAGTTGCAAAAATTACCGGATCTGGCCAGTGACTTATTTGAAAAAGTCGAAAACAGTCTGGCGGCCTGACGGGAGTCATGAACGTTAGCTACGTTTTTTCCATTTCGATGAGCTATCAGGAGTTTATAGAAATCTATTATGGCGGCGCTGCTCAACAATTGGTGGTAACCTCCACCGGTGGTACGCGTGTCGCCATCCCTGCCGGTCGGATGGTTCCCTTTGTCGATTCGGCCGGCGTACGCGGATTATTTCGCTTAACGGTCGATGACCACAACAAGTTTGTTGGTTTGGAGCGTTTGCGTTAGACAATACATACAACTATTCAGGCAAATGGCGTTGAAAGCCCGCGTTAAATGTCCGACAATAACATCAGTCATAGATGATCGGGGCGTGGGTAGCCTTTGCGCTTACCTGCTACGTTTCACTTAAAAGCTCAAGGACACTGCAATTATGTCGCTGGTCGATGGTCAGTCTCCAGTTGTACTGGAAAAAGTCGTTGAATTAATCAAGAAAAAAGTTTCCTCCTCTCAATCACATTTGATACAGGACTTTGCCAAGCGCCTGTACCGCAATATTGCCTCTGATGATCTTAGCCATCGCAACGACAGTGATATGTACGGTGCCGTGTTGGGTTTATGGCACAGTTTTAACGAGTATAAACCCGGCGATAAACCGCTGATTAAAGTTTACAATCCCGACGTACCAAATGATGGCTGGGAGTCGCCGCATACGGTGATCGAAATTATTCAGACGGACATGCCGTTTATGGTTGATTCCGTGCGCATGGCACTGAAGCGCATGGGTATCACATCGCATTTACTGCTGCATATGCCGATCAGCCATACCCGCGACGACAATAATCAGGTGTCTGAATTACTTAAGCCCGGTACCCGCGGTGATAACTACGTTGATACGGTATTTCTTATCGAAATTGATCGGCAGACGCGCACCGAAGACCTTAAGGCGATCCGGCAAGAGTTAGTATCAGTCATGGAAGAAGTGCGTCTTGCAGTCAGCGACTGGCAACCCATGCGCGAGCGACTTAAAACCATTGCTGAAGAAGTCAACAGTGAATATTACCCCGGCTCAGCAAAGAAAAAACAAGAAATTCAAAAGTTTTTAAGCTGGTTAGCCAATGATAATTTCACCCTGACAGGCTATCGATCTTACGAGCTGGAACCCGTTGAAGGCGATTATGAGCTGAAGCAGGTTGATGAAACCAGCCTCGGCCTGATGCGTAATTCGGCCAGTGATAAAGGCCGACTGATTTCAACATTGCCGGAAGACGGCCGCGAAATAAGCCGTAACGACCGTATTCTACTACTGACTAAAACTAATGCAAAATCGCGGGTTCACCGGCCCGCTTATTTTGATTACGTTGGTATTAAACGCTTTAATAAAGACGGCGAAGTGGTTGGTGAAGAGCGCTTTATCGGTCTTTACTCGGCTAATTTTTACAATGATAGTGCCCGCGATATTCCATTAGTGAATGACAAAATTAATCGCGTTATTCAAGGGACCGGCTTTGCCTTTCAGTCCCATGCCGCCAAAGCTATTGTTAACATATTGGAAACTTATCCGCGAGACGAAATTGTGCAGGCCGAAGAGAGCGACCTGCTCGAGATCGGTGTCGGCGTGTTGCAAATGCAGGAACGGGATTTAACGCGGGTGTTTGTACGCCGTGATATCTTCGGTCGTTACATGTCGGTCATGGTTTTTGTACCCAAAGAACGCTACAACACCGTACTGCGAATACGCACTCAAAAAATACTGCAGCGCACACTGAATACCGATCATGAGGTTGATTTTACTACCTTCTTTTCAGAAAACTCCTTTGCCCGTACTCATTACACCGTCCGTCTTCGTGACGCACAACAGGAAGTTAATGTGAAAGAACTGGAACAGAACTTAATAGAAGCAGCCCGTACCTGGGAAGACAACTTTGAGCGCATCGTCCACTCAAGCTTTAGTGAGTCGAAAGCAATTCGGCTGATAAAACGTTACCTCACTGCGTTCCCGCGCTCCTATAAAGAAGAAGTTTTGCCGTCGGTGGCGATTTCCGACTTGAAGCAGCTGGAATCATTAGATGACAACCACAAATTGGGTATGTTGCTGTATCGCGCACAGGAAGAAAAAGATGACAGCGCCCATCTGCGTTTAAAGCTGTTTCATAAAGATGAACCGATCCATTTGTCCGATGTGTTACCCATGCTGGAAAACTTTGGCTTGCGGGTCATTGGCGAAAGCCCGTATCCCATTCGTACCGCCGATGGTGTGACCTATTGGATTCTGGATTTTCAGATGACCCACACCGGTGGTTCACTCGAGCTGGAAACCACGCGCGAGTTGTTTCAGGATGCCTTTGCTAAAGTATGGGATCACAAGCTGGAAGACGACGGCTTTAATCGCCTGGTGTTAGGCGCGGGTATGACCGGCCGTCAGGTAACCATATTACGCATGTTCGCTAAGTACATGCGACAGATTGGTACAACCTTCAGTCAAAGCTACATCGAGAGCACCTTTAGCCAGTATCCGTTACTTGCCAAGCTGGTAGTGAAGATGTTTTTCACTCGCTTCGAACCCGGAGTTAAAGGTGTTGAGAAAAAGCTCGAAACCTTGCGTAACCGCATCAGTACCGAGCTGGATAACGTAGCTAATCTGGATGATGACCGCATTATTCGACGCTATGTCGAACTCATCGATGCCGCGTTGCGAACTAACTTCTTTCAGCCCGACGAGCAGAGCAACGATAAACCGTATATCTCGGTCAAATTCCTGCCGGAATTAGTGCCGGAAATGCCGTTGCCACTGCCTAAGTATGAAATTTTTGTGTACTCACCACGCATTGAAGGAGTGCATTTACGGGGCGGCAAGGTCGCACGGGGTGGTTTACGCTGGTCCGATCGCCGCGAAGATTTCCGCACCGAGGTGCTGGGATTGGTCAAAGCTCAACAGGTAAAAAATACTGTGATTGTTCCGGTCGGCGCGAAAGGTGGCTTTATTTGCAAAGCCTTACCCAGCGACCGTGAAGGCATGATGGCCGAAGGCAAAGAATGCTATAAAACCTTTATCCGCGCATTACTGGATATCAGCGACAATATTGTCGAAGGAGAGGTCGTTGTACCGCCTAAAGTGGTTTGCCACGATGAACCTGATCCTTACCTGGTTGTCGCAGCGGATAAAGGTACGGCAACCTTCTCAGATATCGCTAACGGTATTTCGGCTGAATACAACTTTTGGCTGGGTGATGCCTTTGCCTCCGGTGGTTCAGTTGGTTACGACCACAAAAAAATGGGCATTACAGCGCGCGGAGCCTGGGAATCGGTCAAGCGTCACTTCCGGGAAATGGGCGTAGACTGTCAGACCACCGACTTCACCTGTGTTGCTATCGGTGATATGGGCGGCGACGTATTTGGTAACGGTATGTTGTTGTCAAAACACATTCGTTTACAAGCGGCTTTTAATCACCTGCATATTTTCATCGACCCGAATCCTGATGCTGCCAGCTCTTGGCAGGAGCGCGATCGATTGTTTAAATTACCGCGCTCAAGCTGGGAGGATTACAACCAGGAGTTGATTTCCAAAGGCGGCGGTATCTTTAACCGCAGTGCGAAAAGTATCACGCTGACACCCGAGATGAAAAAAATGCTCGGTACACAGAAAAAAACACTGACGCCAAATGACCTGATTAAAGCCTGCTTGTGTATGCCGGTTGATTTGATTTGGAATGGCGGTATCGGCACTTATGTTAAAGGCCAACAAGAAACCGATTCTGACGTTGGCGACCGGGCAAACGATGCGTTACGCGTTAATGGCAGCGAATTGCGGGCTAAAGTTGTAGGCGAGGGCGGTAATCTGGGCTTAACCCAGTTGGGCCGCATCGAATTTGCACAGAACGGCGGACGCATTAATACCGACTTTGTCGATAATGTGGGTGGTGTTGACTGTTCTGATAACGAAGTTAATATCAAAATTCTGCTTAACGGCCTGGTTAACAACGGTGATCTGACCAAAAAGCAACGCGACCAGTTACTGTTTGATATGACTGACGAAGTGGCTGAAATTGTGCTTGATGACTGTAACCTGCAGACTCAGTCGATTTCAGTGACGGCTTTGCGCGGCGCTGATCAGCTGAAAGAATTGCAGCGCTTTATTCAGGAATTAGAGCGCAACGGCGCCCTCAACCGGTCGCTGGAATTTTTGCCTTCCGATGATGAATTGGCTGAACGCCAGGCTTCAAATCAAGGCCTGACACGGCCAGAGCTGTCGGTCATCACGGCTTATGGCAAAATGGTTCTGAAAGAACAGTTGATAACGGACGAGATAACACAGGATCCGTATCATTCTCACGAACTGTTTATGTCATTCCCGAAACCCTTACAGGATCGCTTTGCTGAGGCGATGGAATCGCACCCACTGAAAGGTCAGATTATTGCCACTAAGCTGGCCAATAATATTGTCAATGACATGGGTCCTAACTTTGTTTTACGCAAACAAGAAGCGACGGGTGCCTCGGTTGCTGAAACTGCTTCGGCTTACGTGGTCGCGCGTGAATGTTTCCGGGTCGAAGACTTGTGGGAACAAATCGAAGCGCTGAACAATAAAGTACCGGCCGAATCGCAAAATGAGATTTTATTCCAATTGCGTCGTATGGTTCGCCGCGCCACGCGCTGGTTGCTGCGCCATCGCAATAGCAGCTTAACGGGTGTTCAGGAGCATATTGACTTTTACATGCCGGCATTTGATGACTTACGTGAAAATTGTCTGGATTACATGACCGACGACGAAGCTGAAGTTTTGAACAATTCAGCTAAGCGCTATGAAGAGTTAGGTTATCCCAGTGCACTGGCCAAACAAATAGCGTGTCTAAGCACGATATTCTCGGCTTTGGATGTTGCTGAGATCGCTGCTGATACAGAGCAAAGCTTTTCGACTGTAGGCCACTTGTACTTTTATCTGGGTGCCAAGTTGAATCTGCACTGGTTCCTTAACCAGATTAACAATCAGCCCGTAGACAATCATTGGCAGGCTTTGGCCCGTGCAGCCTTCCGCGAAGAACTCGACTGGCAACAACGGGCATTGACTTTAGTGGTGCTCAAGTCAACAAACGAAGCGCCTGACGCACAACAAAAACTGGAAGAATGGATGGGGCAAAACGAAGCGCTTCTGCAACGTTGGCAGAGTATGTTGTCGGATTTCCGTACCACCAAGAACCATGAATTTGCTAAGTTCTCAGTGGCGTTGCGTGAGCTGATGTTACTGAGCCACAATTGTGCGCCTAAGGCTAACCATTAGTGTACTCCTGGATCAGACATTGGTTGTTTGCCCAGGATGCCGAGCGCTCTCATGATTTAGCGCTCGGTTTGTTGCGCAAAGGCGCCGCTACACCGTTATCGCTGTTTTGGCGTCAACAACTGCCGGCCAAACCGGTTACCGTCATGGGTCTTAAGTTCAGTAATCCGGTAGGCCTGGCTGCAGGTCTTGATAAAAACGGCGTCTGTATCAAGGCTTTTTCACAAATGGGCTTTGGTTTTATCGAAGTGGGTACGGTAACCCCCGAACCTCAACCCGGTAATCCGAAGCCGCGGTTATTTCGTTTGCCGTTGGATAACGCGATAATCAACCGCATGGGCTTTAATAATAAGGGTGTCGATGCGTTGGTTAGCAAGGTTAACAAGGTAAAAGAGCAGGGCAGTGACAGTGTCATTGGCATCAACATCGGTAAAAATAAAACCACTGATGAGGCTGATGCGCTGAACGATTACCTGGTTTGCTTAAATAAAGTCTATCCGGTGGCTGATTATGTGACCGTTAATATTTCGTCACCAAACACCCCGGGGCTGCGGAACTTTCAACACGGTGATGCGCTGGATCAGTTATTGGCCGGGATAAAAAAACAGCAAGGTGTATTATCACAACGTCATGGCCGTTATGTGCCGGTGGTGGTAAAAATAGCACCTGATTTAAGTGAAGCCGAAATTAAAACGATGGCGGAAGCCTTTAATCAACAACAGATTGACGGCGTTATCGCAACTAATACAACCCTGGCCCGGGACAATTTAAAAGAAACTGAATTGGCCAGGGAAGCAGGGGGCTTAAGTGGTCCGCCGGTAAGAGAAAGCAGTACCGCAGTGATCCGCTGTTTACGCCAACACCTCAATGATGATATTCCGATCATTGGGGTTGGTGGTATTGATAGTGCTGAAGCGGCGCGCGAAAAGCTGCAGGCCGGGGCTAGTTTAGTGCAGGTTTACACCGGCTTTATTTATCAGGGTCCGGGTTTGGTAAAAGAAATTGTTAGTCAATTGTAATCAGGTCTTGTGGTGACGAATAGCTTTTAGTATTTTGTTCAGTTAAATAAAAGCAAGATCATCAGATATCAGGTAAAAGGATTCATTTTGAGCGATGTCATGCAATGGTGCTGGATTTATCAGCCCGAGCAACAGCAGTTAGCAATAAAAACAGGTCAGGACGATCTGTTTGTGCTGCCTTATAAACCGCAACAACTGATTAATATCAGTTTCGAACAACAAGCTTTTTCTGTGGAAGACGCCACCACTTATCAACAGGTCATTGAATCATTGGAGCGTTATTCTGATGGCACCTTTGATGCGGAGCTGAAAAATATCGGCCTTTGCGCGCTGGGTTTTTTACGCTTTGGTTGTCCGCAAATGCCGCAAAGCTGGCATTTTCAAAAATCCGATCTGGAAGAGTGGGATAGCAGTCGCGTATTATGCGAATTAAATTCGGGATTCGATCAGGGGTTATTTTTAATCATTGAAGTTGATGACCAGTTTGCCAGTTGTTTACTGCTGGATCAGTCGATGCAAATATCTGAGATAAAGCGGCTTGGACAGTTTCAGGTTATTAAAGTGTTACACAATCGCTTGTTGCCGGCGACCGTAGAACTGGCGCATTCGACACAAAGGTTAGCTTAATTTAAAAAGCTAGCTTTTTTATTGATTTATCTGAGGAATATAAACAGGAAGTGATTCATTAAGAATTGGTTGCGGGGGCAGGATTTGAACCTACGACCTTCGGGTTATGAGCCCGACGAGCTACCAGACTGCTCCACCCCGCGTCCGATGTGATGCATAGTAGAGATGTTGAGCCTTTAACGCAAGGGTTATTTTACTATTCTTGTGCGTTCGGCCAGTTCTTAAACAGTTTGTTGATTAATTCGACAAACCTGCGGGTAGTAAAGACACCAGCGATAGCCTTCTGTATAATCCCGTCTATTAACCATCATGAGTTCCATTAATTACATGCAAAGATATTTTATTGCTTGCGCAAAAGGCATCGAACAACTGCTGTTTGACGAGTTGCAGTCCCTCGGCATTAGCCACGTTAAACAAACTTCGGCAGGCTGTACTATCGAAGCTGAGCTGGAGCAAGCCTACCGGGTTGCTCTCTGGTCGCGCCTGGCAAGTCGGGTGTTACTGGAGCTGGGCCGTGCCGAGGTGACTACGGCCGAAGACATTCAACGGGTTATCAGTCAGTTTGACTGGCAGCAGGTGATGGACCCATCGGCTTCGCTGATTATTGATTTTAATGGGCAAAGCGAGCAAATTCGACACACTCAATTTGGTGCGCAGGTAATCAAAGACGGTATCGTTGATTTTTTCACGGGCAAAGGACAATCCCGGCCCTCGGTTGATAAGCAAAATCCTGATATACGCATCGCCGCCCGGCTACACAGAGATGAACTGGTCTGGTCGCTCGACTTTAGCGGTAGTGGCCTGCATCGGCGTGGTTATCGGCAACAGCAGGGCGAAGCGCCGTTGCGCGAAAACCTGGCCGCAGCAATTCTGTACCGAGCCGGCATTCATGAGTGGTTAGAGCGTCCCGAGTTTAATTTTTACGACCCGTTTTGTGGCTCCGGAACTCTGGTCATCGAAGCGGCTATGATGGCGTTAGATCATGCGCCGGGTCTGGCTCGGGGTCATTGGGGCTTCTTTTACTGGAAGGGTCATAAACCAGCTATTTGGCATGCACAACTCGAGCAGGCTGAGCAGCGTTTTAAGCAGGGCCAGCAACAGTTTAGTGGCGTTATCCGGGGCTCTGATAACGATCCGCGTTTGGTCAGCATGGCTTACGCTAACAGTAAACGGTTGTTACTGGACCGTTTTATCGAGTTTGAGGTGGCCGACGCCACAGCTGCACAACCGACCACCTCGTCGGGCTTGTTGGTAACCAATCCACCCTTTGGTGAGCGCCTGGGCGAAGAAGTTGAAACGTTATTGCTTTACCGGCGTTTTGGGCGGCAGTTAAAAGCCCAGTTTGAAGGCTGGCAAGCAGCCGTTCTGGCTGGCGACGAGAGCCTCTTAAAACGTCTTAAGTTACGCAGTCATAAAAAGTATCGATTTTTGAACGGTGCGCTGGAAGTCACTCTGGCTAACTACGACTTAACCAAAGAGCAAGTTGAATTTAGCGAAAAGCAAAACAATGATATCGCTAACCGGTTGCAGAAAAACCATCAAAAACTGGCTAAATGGGCAGCTAAAGAAGGCCTCGATAGTTGGCGTCTATACGATGCGGACTTGCCCGATTACAATGCTGCCATTGATGTTTACAACGATTATTTAGTGGTGCAGGAGTATGCTCCCCCGAAAACCATTCCAGAAGGTGTTGCGCGAGATCGATTATGGCACTTACTGGAAACCATCAGCGAGGAGCTGCCGTTTGCCGAAGATCACATCATCCTGAAGGTGCGTCAGCGTCAGTCGGGCAGCTTACAGTACCAGAAACGCAAAGAAAGAGCGGAAAGTGTGGTCTTGACGGTACAGGAGTATCAGGCCAAATTTGAGGTTAATTTAACCGATTACCTGGATACCGGTTTGTTTCTTGATCATCGCCTGGCACGTAAAGAACTGTTTGATAAATGCGACGGTCTGGATGTACTCAATCTGTTTGCCTATACTTGCTCAGCCTCGGTACAGGCGGCATTGGGTGGTGCTAATCGGGTAGTGTCCGTAGATATGTCGAAAACCTATTTACGCTGGGGTGAGCGAAACTTTAAATTAAACGGCTTGCACAGTTCTGCTTATGAGTTCATTCAGGCAGACTGTTTTAGCTGGTTGCGGGAAAATCGCGACCGCAAGGTATTTGACGTGATTTTTCTTGATCCGCCAACCTTTAGTAATTCAAAACGCATGGACGGCACGCTCGACATACAGCGAGACCACGTCGGTTTGATTAAAACCGCGGCGCGCTTGCTGAGTGAAGATGGGGTGATATTGTTTTCCAGTAATCGGCGTAAATTCGCCATTGATGAAGCAGGCCTTGATAAAGCCGGGTTTAGCGTCAACGACCAAAGCCAGGCCTCGATACCGGAAGACTTTAAGCGCCATAAAGGCATTCACCACTACTTTATTATTTCGCGAATTTAGTCTGTCGTCATGAATCATTATTATTTGTTGTTAAAATCTCACTGTCCGCTGTGTACGCAAGCTTTACAGTTGTTACATGAGTTATCGCTGGATCAGCCCATCGAGCTGTCGGTGGTGGATATTGCCAGTGACGAAAATTTACAACAGGAATACGGCTGGTTAGTACCGGTATTAATTGATCATAAAGATAACGAGCTGCGGTGGCCATTTGATTCACAGCAGTTACTGGAGTTTATTGAAGAATGAATTTATTACGCGTGCAAGACGCGCAGTTGGCATTTGGTGCTGACGCAATTTTAGACCATGTTAACTTTGTTCTCGAGCCAGGCGAACGGGTCTGTCTGGTGGGTCGTAATGGGGCAGGAAAGTCGACACTGTTAAAGGTGATCGATCAACAAATTCATTTAGACGACGGCCAGGTTCAGTATGTGGGCGACGCTATTGTCACACGCTTGCCGCAAGATCCTCCAAAGCAATCGGAACAGCTGGTTTATGATTATGTTGCGGAAGCACTGCAAGAAAGCGGTGAGTTATTAGCGCGTTATCACCAGTTGTCACAACAGCTTGGCGAAAACGTTAAAGAGTCGTTGCTGGTTGAGATGGATCGTCTGCAGGTTAAGATCGATGCCGTGAACGGCTGGCAGATGGAAACCCGAATTGAACAAGTGTTAACCCGCCTGGAGTTGCCTCACGATTTGAGTATGGCTGACTTATCCGGCGGTTGGTTGCGCCGTGTTGCACTGGCACGGGCGTTGGTGGTCAACCCCGATGTGCTGTTACTGGACGAGCCTACAAACCATTTAGATATTGAAATGGTGCGCTGGTTAGAAGAACAAATTAAAGATTTTAAAGGCGCCGTTTTATTCATCAGTCATGACCGTGCCTTTATTCGCAACCTGGCGACCCGAATTGTCGATCTGGATCGCGGCCAACTGACCAGTTATCCGGGTAATTACGATCGTTATCTGCAGAAAAAGCAGCAACTGCTCGAAATCGAAAGCAGCCAAAATGCTGAGTTTGATAAAAAACTGGCCGCTGAAGAAACCTGGGTTCGGCAGGGCATTAAAGCGCGCCGAACTCGTAACGAAGGTCGAGTCAGAGCGCTGCAAGATTTGCGCAAACAGCGGCAACAACGACGTGAGCTGCAGGGACAAGCTAACCTTCGAGTCAACGAAGCAAGTCGATCGGGTAAGCGAGTGTTCGAGGGTGAACACATGCGCCTGCAGTTTGACGAAAAGACCATTATTCGCGATCTGGATCTGTTGTTGCAACGAGGCGATAAAGTAGCCTTCGTCGGACCCAACGGCTGTGGTAAGAGTACGCTGATAAAAGTCATTCTCGGCGAGCAGGAAGTTGATCAGGGCAAGCTTAAATTCGGGACTAATCTGGAAGTTGCTTATTTCGACCAGCATCGTTCGCAGCTTGATCCTGCACAAAGTGTCATGGACAACGTGGGTGAAGGCAAGCAAGATGTCGTTTTCCAGGGCCGGGCACGCCATATTTTAAGTTATTTGCAGGACTTTTTGTTCTCTCCCAAACAAGCACGTACCCCTGTATCTGCGCTGTCCGGTGGCGAGCGCAACCGAGCGTTACTGGCAAAAATACTGCTTAAGCCCAGTAATTTACTGGTATTGGATGAGCCCACCAACGATCTGGATATCGAAACGCTGGAACTGTTGGAGCATATTATTGCCGAGTACCAGGGAACTGTATTACTGGTTAGCCACGACCGTGAATTTGTCGACAATACAGCCACTGCGGTCCTCTATTTTGAGGGGCAGGGTGTCATTACGGAAATTATCGGTGGTTTTAATGAGTTAGAACATTATTTGGCAGCACAACCAACGAAAGGTGACGGAACCAAATCGCCGCAGTCGGGGTCAGACAGCCAGCAAGCAACAAGTAATACAAGCCAGCGTACGGCAGACAAAGGTTCAGCTCAGCCGAAGAAGAAGTTATCCTATAAGCTGCAACGCGAGCTGGACAGTTTACCCGCAGAGATTGAAACAAAAGAAAAACAGTTAAAACGATTACAAGAACAACTGAATGAACCTGAGTTTTTTAATCAACCTATTGATGTGACTGAGCCGGTAATGACCGAATCGGCGCAATTAGAAGAACAGATCATGTCAATGTTAGAGCGTTGGGAAGAACTTGAAAACTTATCAAAACAGAGTAGTTAGTTAATGATGAAACAATTTGCATTAAAAAGTTTAAGCGCTGGAGTTTTAGCTGCTATCAGTCTGACCGCACACAGCGATACCTTTGCAATTGAAGAATTACCAACCGCTGAGAACTTTCGCCACAGCTTTCCACAGGCCATGAATGAACAGGGCATGACAGTGGGCATTTCGCGTTTTCCAACGGATCTTGAAATTGACTTGACCCAAGTGTCAGCAACGATTTTGGCCAATGCCGGAATCAGCGACGTTGAACAGGTTGAGAGTCTGACGCCGGGACAATACGAGTACATCCTTAACAGTCTGGCGGTGCATCAAAATAATAATCCGCAACAAATCCAACTGGGCCTGCATAAAGGCTTTTATTACGATGGATTAACCCAGTCAGTGGACTTTTTCGGCCCCGAGCAAGAAATAACCGCAGAAAGCTACCTGTACTCAATTAACAGCAGTAACAGCGCAGTGGGAACCACGACCGGCCCCTTTACACCGCTTGATTACACCTACACAAATGGTGAAGGCGAGGAAATTACCAGTACCTTTTATGTGCGTGATTTTATTAGCCGTGGGGTTTGGTCACGAGACGGGGTGACTACCCAGGTACAGCCACCTGAAACCGCAGAAATGGGCGGTGAAAGTGCCATCATGGATGTTAATGATAACGGTCTGGCTGCCGGTTACGCCAGTACTGCCGTCAGCCCTTTTGCCCAAGAGCGTTTAAGCAACTGTGTCGTAGACGACCCGGACGCTGTGGTAACACGGCCAATCGAAATTTGCGCCTATGGTGTCTGGCTGGAGTTGTTTAAACAAAAAGCCAGTAATATTGCGCCGTCTTATTACGCCCGCAGTGAATATCTGGCCCGTCGTTCGATTTACGATATTCGTGGCTACTTATGGCAACTGGATAACCAGGGTGAAGTGATCAGCAGTACCGAATTAGGGACTCTTGAAGAACGTCGCGAAGAGGATGACCGTGACTTTTCCAGTTACGCGTTGGCCGTCAATAACAACGACATTGCCGTTGGTCAAAGCTGGACTTATCATCCTGAGCGAGGCGCAATTCGCATGCCGGCCATTTTCCAAAATGGGCAAGCCTTGCCGGTAACAACCCGCGATATTTATTATTGGGGCGCCGCTACCGACATTAATGACAATAACCGCAGTGTCGGTTACCTGGTTGAAAACCGTACAGGTAAATTGCGTAATACGGCATTTTACTACGATCTGGAAAGCGCTGATCCAGTCACTTTGCCTGGCTTTTTCTCGGGCTCATCAACAGTGCCAAATGCCATTAACGACAACGGTATTATTGTTGGCACGGGTGAGATTGAAGCAACCTTATCATCGGTTCGCCGCCGCGTTGGTTTTTGGTATGACAGCCAGGCAGAACAACCCGAATTTATCGATTTAAACGAGACAACGTCTTGCGACAGTCCTTATTTTATCGTCGAAGCAAATGATGTGACCGATTCTGGTGAGGTTTTAGCTACCGCCTTAAAAACCGAAGAGTACGTTGATTCCAATGGTGATGAGCAAACTCGGGAAGTTTCTGTAGCCGTTAAGCTAAACCCAATTGCCGGAGAACTGAACAACTGTCGCCAGCAAGAAAACCAAATCGAGCGCAGTGGCGCGAGCTTTGGGCAGTTACCTTTGTTGGTGCTTGGGCTGCTGGGTGCCCTTATAACAGGGGGGCGCAGAAAGCGTCTTCAACAGTTCAAAAAATCATAATCAAAGCTTCAAAAAAAAGTAACACAGTTTCAGGCTGTTAAATGTTTTTACGAAAATTGTGTTACTTTTTTCCATTGAACTATCCCAAATTAAGACTATCTATTAGGTGAGGGTATGAAGTCATGCTCTCCGATAATCTTAACAAAAAATCTGTGAACAACAGGCAAAGGGGTAGTTTTATGAAAAGACAAAAGCGTGATCGCTTTGATAGAGCCCATACTCAAGGCTATAAAGCCGGATTATCTGGACGTTCCAAAGAGAAATGTCCATATCAAACCCAGGACGACATTCGTTCTCAGTGGTTAGGAGGTTGGCGCGATGCCATGGAAGCCAGGAATACCGGCTTATTCCGCTAATTTGTCACTCACATAGTGTCTTCAACGCCGGATAGCATTAAGCCTCCGGCGTTTTTTATCGGCATTAAAAAGTGGTTGTATCCGTAAATAAGCCCACTTTTAAGTCTTTTGCGGTGTAAATAGGGCGGCCATCAACTTCAACACGACCATCCCCAACGCCCATAAACAACTTGCGTTTTATGACCCGTCGCATGTCGATAAAGTAGCTGACTTTTTTGTGTTCAGGCAAGATCTGTCCGGTGAACTTAACGTCACCAACACCCAGTGCACGACCGCGACCTGGGCCACCTGACCAACCTAAGTAAAAACCAACCAGCTGCCACATGGCATCAAGTCCCAGACAGCCTGGCATTACCGGGTCACCTTTAAAATGGCAATCAAAAAACCATAAGTCCGGCGTGATATCGAGTTCGGCGTGGATAAAACCTTTACCGGCTTCACCGCCATCGGCATTAATTTCGACGATACGATCCATCATCAGCATATTAGGAGCGGGCAGGCGACTGTTGCCTTCACCAAAGAGTTTACCTTCGCTGCAGTCAAGCAGATCCTGACGAGAAAAGCTGGATTGATTCATAACAACCTATTTTTTTAGTAACAATAAATGAAAGATGCACGCGAGTTTAGCGTACAGCTGTAAGCCAGACAACTCCGACTAGTGGTTCCGGCCTTTTATCCAGCCTACAAACCGCTTCCACCAGGCTTTGTGCGCCGGCGTGTCAGAGTCATGGATACGTTGTTCAACGCATTCAAATAACTGTTGTTTTGGTATACCGCTGAGTAACTCAAGCGCTTGCTCAACATGATTCACCGTGTAGACAGTAAAATCACCGGCAGCAACCGCAGCTATAACCTCGCTGTTCAAATTCAGTTGCGCTTGATTTGCAGCGGGGATAATAACGCCGTGATGGCTATTGAACCCACGCTCTTTGCATAAGGCGAAATAACCTTCAATTTTTTCGTTAACGGCACCAATGGCCTGCACATTACCAAACTGATCAATGGCGCCGGTTACCGCCAGAGCTTGCTTTAATGGTGTATCGGCTAACGCCGAAATTAAAGCGCAGAGTTCCGCTAACGACGCGCTATCGCCGTCGACCTCAAAGTACGACTGCTCAAACACGACTGTGGCAGATACCGACATGGGTTCATGACGGGCAAATTGATTGGCCAGGTAGGCACTCAGTATCATCACGCCTTTAGTGTGAATATTACCGGACATATCCGATTTGCGTTCAATATCGATGATATCCCCATCACCGTAATGAATGGTTGCAGTTATGCGCGAGGGTTCACCAAAATCGCTGCCGCCGATGCTTACCACTGTCAGGCCATTAAGCTGACCAACCACTTCGCCGTCTGTTTCGATGCAAACTTGTTGCTCGATGATGCTGCGACGACTTAATTCAGCTAATTGGCTTTCCCGATCCAGTTGTTGCTTAAGTGCGTGGTCCAGACAGGCTTCATCAATTTGTGTTTTCGACGTTTGTGCGGCGATATTATGGGCTTCGCGCAGCATTTGCATCAAATACACGCTGTCCAGACTGAGTTCTTGCTGAAATTCTGTTTGCCGGGCACTGATGCGAAGCAGGGCGCTGTAACCTGAATCATCCAGCGGCAGCACATCGGCTTGTTGCCAGACATACTGCAAATACTGAAAATAATCAGTCACGGGTTCCCGGTACAGCGGATAATCCCGATGAAAGTCGGCTAAAAATGGAAATAAATGGTCAAAGTCTTCGTCGTACTCGCGCAGTTGGGCGTATTCGTGACGGTTACCCAGCAAAATCACTTTGATATCAACGGGTATCGGCTGAGGCCGATAAAAATAAGCTGGGCCGCTGTCAGGCGATGGCTGTGGCCATTCAAATAAACCATTGAATAACGTTTCTTTAAGGCGGCGCCAAAGTTGCAGGTTTTCCAGCAACGGGTGAACGTCTATGGCCAGCACGCCACCATTAGCAATTAATAACAAGCCGGCTTCGATAAGATGTAAGTCAGAGCGCACGGTACCTTCAATTGACTGCACCCCAAGCTGGCCAAACAAGCGAGCTTCCGACACCCGATCACAGTAATAAAACGGCGCCGGATGTTGATGACCAACAATGACGGTTGCCAGCTGATCACCACTGAAATCAGCAATGGTTTTCTCAGCCACACGTTGCACATAGTCACGAACTTTTTGTGTATCAAAACGACCGATGATTTGCTGTTGCAGTGGTGCTCGATCAGATACGTCGGCCTGGATAAATTCCAGTATCGCGGTCATAAAGTCCGTTGCCGAGCCCGAAGGCACATTGACACATAAAGGGCGTAAGCCATCTTCGGGATCGGCCAGATACAGCCAGTCGAACCATCGGCTGTGCTGCCATTGATACTGGTCAAAATAACTTTGTAAGACGTTCTGTTTTTGCAGACCCGGCGGAATAATTGCGAACGCATTTGCGTAGCAGCCACGCTGCCGCATGGATTGAGTCAGTGCGTTAATCGCTCGCTGTTGACCAACCAATAACTTTTCCGGGCAAGTTTCAGGGCGCTGCTTCAACCAGCTTTCGGTGTCAGGGCGTAATGCCTGGACGTCTAATTGCATAACATCAGATTCCAAATCAAACGAATGGCAAACAGTTTAACAGAAAACCGCAAAATACCGTCTAATCCGGGCTAAAATATAATTGCGTATAATGTATATTATGTTAAATCATTAGCTTTACTAACTTGAACAAAGCCGTCAGTACTAACTTTTGTAGTT
>JBNJEJ010000014.1:0-56689 GCA_051745735.1 Pseudomonadota bacterium | reverse complement strand
ATGTAAGCAGAATTAAGCAAACTACAAACAGAAGATTGTGGCGAACTTTTCCATATCTAAAGAATGAGTTTTGGCGTGAAAAGACATTTTGGTCTGATGGGTATTTTGTTTGTTCAGTAGGAAATGCAGGCGAAGAGGCGATCAGAAAGTATATTCAAGAACAAGGGTAGCTCTGCCGATTCATCCCCGCGACATCGCTTCGCTCTGATCACGGGGTTTTCTCGGCAGCATTAGATAAATATTAACCAGCAGCAGTGTCCACTCACCATTTTTAGCGAGTTCGGCTGACATTTTTTCTTTAAAGAACCGTCGGTTCGGCAGTCCGGTCAGTTGGTCGTGAGTGGCCTGAAAGGAAATTCTTTGCTCTCGCTCGGCAATGGCGCCGCGCATTGAGTCGAACGTCGTGACTAATTGACCAAATTCGTCGCGCCGCGGCGGCAATTCTAGCTTGCTGTAGTCACCGCGCTGTAACTGCCTGGCGGCCTGGGTCAAGCGGTACAAAGGTTGCGATACACTGCGCGCTACCCACAGCGCAATCAGTGCAGCAATAATCAATGCCACCAGAGCGATGATCAGCATTTGTGTGCGCAACCGATCAAAATCGGCCATTGCTGTTGCCAGCGAGGCTGACAGCAGCACATGAACTTGTTGCTTTTCTGCGGTTTGCAACAGGTTTTTTTGGCCGACAAAGAGTTGTTGCTCTAACCAGGTTTTTAAGGCCTCTTGCGGCGCATCAAGATGCTCCTGCAGAGTTTGCTGTTGCGTGCCGTTAAGACTCGATGCCAGCAGCTGCTTAGATTGTTCCAGCCACAAACTGATGTCGGCATTGGCAAGACTTTGCAGCTCCTGCGCCAGCGCTGAATCAATCCGAAATCCTAGGGTCGCCCGCGCTATTAACTGAGGGGCATTAACAGGCACTGTAATTAATTGAAAAAGCTCGCCACCCACCACGGCTAATTGTTGCCCGCTCGAGGCCTGAGTGGTTTCCGTAATATCCGCTGATAGAGGGTGTGTTGCGGCAATTTCCTCACCGGACGGGGTGCGTAGCACCATCAGTTCGGTATCAATGCGCTCGCCATGGTTTACCAGCGCCGAAACAATCGTTTCGCGGTCACCGGTGGCGACTGCGCGCTTAAAACCAAAATCGTCGGTCAACACCTGTGCGGCCTGCAGTAGCAACTGACTGCGACTGGCCAACAACTCGCGGAACACCCGGTTACTAACGCTTAACTCTTGTTCTACCGAACGCTGTACTTGTTGCTGCACGGCCACCCCGATAGCGATTAATGAAACACTCAGGGCACCTGAAACCAGTAGTAACAAGATCACCACTAACCGTGTACGAAAGCTTCGGATCATAAATTCCCCGAACGGTTAAAGCGTTGCTCCAGCCTTGATTTTGGCTCTTCCTCTGAGGGTTCAGGAGCGACATCAAGTACCACGGTCTGCTGTTCAGTGTCACTTTCCAGGTCAATATTGACGGTTTTTGCAAGCGACAGATTTTGCCCTTGTAACGGGTGCCAGACAGTAACCGACAATTCACCCGCCACCGTACCTCCCAGCGAAAAACTGACATGACCCTGTTGATCACTAACCATCGCTGTCTGGCCGTCGGTAATCAGTAAATGGGCGATCATCTGGTCGTGAATATTGCAGCCCAGAGTGACTACCCCTGGCTTATTAAACTCCACACTGGGTTGTTCTTTGTCAGAATATAACTTGAGTTCAAAGGGTTTGGGATCGGAAAAAGAATAAACATGATGACGAATATTATCGCTATTTGGGAAAACAACCCGGCTACCGACTCTCATTGTCGTTAAAAAAGGAGTAAACTGACGATCAACCTGATCAACCACCAACGACTGCGCGCTTTTATCAGCCGTCGCCGGCAAATAGCGGTTATCAAGGATAACGGCTGCATTAGCCAGCGGCTGGCCGTTTTTATCGACCACACTCAGCTGCAGTGTTTTAGTCCAAGCTGACAATGGTGCCATCAGCATGACCAGTATCAGCAGTTGTATAGCTTGATTCATCAACATATATCCTTTGTTAAGTTTAGACTAACAACAATCAGCAAAACCACAAACACAACGGCGGTGATCTTAGCCATTGCTCAATCGTAATGTGTTATACCTAATATTAATATGATAAAAATACCAGCAAGAGGTTTATTTAATGACTCAGCAGTATCGCACAGAACAAGACAGTATGGGTGAAGTGAAAGTACCCGAAAAGGCTTTATACGCAGCCCAAACTCAGCGCGCAGTGGATAACTTTGCCATCAGTGGGCTGGTTATGCCCGGCCAGCTTATCCGAGCTATTGCCATGGTGAAGCATGCCGCTGCCAGTGCTAACGAACGAGTATCCGGGCTTGAACGAAACAAAGCCAAAGCCATCCGCGCGGCCGCCAAACAAATCATCGACGGTCAACATGACGAGCATTTTCCGATTGACGTTTTTCAAACCGGATCCGGCACCAGCTCAAACATGAACCTGAACGAGGTTATCGCCAATTTGTGCCAGCAACAGGGTGTTGATGTACACCCTAACGATGACGTTAATCAAAGCCAGTCAAGTAATGACGTCATTCCAACAGCCATTCAGGTGGCCAGTGTTTTGGCGGTGGAAGAAAAATTGCAATCAGCGCTTAAACACCTGATCGGCACCGTGCGTGACAAAGCAGTTAGTCTGCACGAAGTGGTCAAAACGGGCCGCACCCACCTGATGGATGCCATGCCGATGACGTTTGCGCAGGAGCTTGATGGCTGGGCAGGTCAGCTTGACCACAGCGCGCAGCAGTTACCGCAATTATTGCAGCACAGCAAGATACTGCCGCAGGGTGGCACTGCCATTGGCACGGGCATCAATGCCCCCACCGACTTTGCCGAGCAATTCGCCAGACAGCTGTCGACCCTAACCGATTGTGATTTTAAGGCCTCCCCCAATCCGTTTACCGGTATTGCAGGTCAGGAACTCAATTTACAGCTGCACGGCCAACTCAATACCCTGGCCACTACCCTGTTGAAAATCAGTAACGACTTACGCTGGATGAACAGTGGCCCACTAGCAGGACTGGGTGAAATTCAGTTAACGGCCCTGCAACCCGGCAGCAGCATCATGCCCGGTAAAGTTAACCCGGTTATCCCAGAGGCTGTCGCCATGGTCGCAGCACAGATAAATGGTAACCACACCACCATCACCACAGCAGCTCAGCAAGGTAATTTTCAACTGAATGTCATGCTACCTGTGATCGGCTACAACCTATTGCAGTCCATCGAACTGCTGAGTAACAGCTGTTTGGCGCTTGCCGACCAAGCCGTTAAAGACTTTGAAATCAATCAACAACGGTTGGATGAGGCGTTAGCAAAAAATCCGATTCTGGTGACCGCATTAAACCCAGTAATTGGCTACAGTAAAGCCGCCGACATTGCTAAACAGGCTTATAAGGACGGTCGCCCGATTATTGACGTTGCAGAAGAAATGACCGATTTAGACCGTGATCAGTTAAACCGTTTACTGGACCCGAAAAAACTCACCGAAGGCGGTGTTAATCAAGGAGATTAAAACATGAAGCATGTGGTTATTACCGGTGCCAATCGCGGCATCGGCTTTCAGTTTGCCAAACAATACAGTGAGGCGGGTTATAGCGTCACGGCAATCTGTCGTACCAACTCAAAACAATTAACCGAACTTGATGTCGACATCATCGAAGGCGTTGACGTTACCAAAGCGGCTGATTTGTTACGTATGAAAGAGACACTAGGCAACAAATCCATTGATGTTTTGATCAATAACGCAGGATTGTTAAACAATGACGAACTGGGCGATATCGATGGCGGAAGCCTGCGGGCACAATACGAAGTCAATGCCATCGCGCCGCTACGGGTGACCGAAGCCTTACTGGATAATTTATCGGCCGGCAGTAAAGTCGCCTTAATTACCAGCCGTATGGGCTCTATCGCCGATAACGGTTCCGGCAGTCGCTATGGCTATCGCATGTCAAAAGCGGCACTCAATGCAGCGGGCAAATCATTAGCACTGGACTTAAAAGACAGCAAAATTGCCGTCGTGCTGTTGCACCCGGGCTTTGTCAAAACCGATATGGTCGGCAATCGCGGTGATATCAGTGCCGAGGAGGCAGCACAGCGGCTCATAAAACGCATCGACGAACTGCAACTGAGCAACAGCGGTTGTTTTTACCATAGCAATGGCGAGCCGCTCCCCTGGTAAGTTAATCAACCCTGAAACGATGGATAATTCATCGTTTTTGTGGTTTTTTGAGCAGTTAGCACGAAAACCTTCGCTTTTTCGCAAAAATAGGTTGACGGTAAGCGGAGCGATTTGCATAATACGCGCCGCACTCACAGAGAGATGCACAGAAAACTTTAGTTTAGAAAAGATGGCTACGTAGCTCAGCTGGTTAGAGCACAGCACTCATAATGCTGGGGTCGCAAGTTCGAATCTCGCCGTAGCCACCATCTTTACCAAAGCAATCAATGTGCGGACGTGGTGGAATTGGTAGACACGCTGGATTTAGGTTCCAGTGCCTCACGGCGTGAGAGTTCAAGTCTCTCCGTCCGCACCAATCTCTCTTGAATAGCTAATCCATTGGGGCATAGCCAAGCGGTAAGGCAGCGGGTTTTGATCCCGTTATTCCCAGGTTCGATCCCTGGTGCCCCAGCCATTAGTTATTTAACCTTAGATACGTGTATCTTGTTGGTTTGTGAGTCTGTCCAAAGTTGGATGGGGCATAGCCAAGCGGTAAGGCAGCGGGTTTTGATCCCGTTATTCCCAGGTTCGATCCCTGGTGCCCCAGCCACACTTTTTTACCTGTTTGTATGCGGTGGTGGCGGAATCGGTAGACGCGCTAGCTTCAGGTGCTAGTGTCCGAAAGGACGTGAGGGTTCAAGTCCCTCCCTCCGCACCACAATGAATTGAACGTTGCCAGACAATTCAATTTAGTGGTACGGAACCGTATAAATACAGAGCCACCCAAGGGTGGTTTTTTTGTGTCTGTCGATCAGGTCTGCAGCGCTTGCCGAATCAGTTGTTGC
This sequence comes from Pseudomonadota bacterium, assembly GCA_051745735.1. GTDB lineage: Bacteria > Pseudomonadota > Gammaproteobacteria > Enterobacterales > Alteromonadaceae > Idiomarina. The sequence goes on along the minus strand of JBNJEJ010000014.1, from coordinate 51,635 downwards.
TTTAATTTGGGCAGGTTCAACAGCTTAAGTCCCGCACCCAAGCCCAGTTGCAGTAATCGGTTTTCTGCTGTAAAGCCGACATGAATAGCGTCCATCGCCCGCATCATGCGTGCATTTTGCTGCCGCCGTTGTTGTTGGTAGCATTCTGCATCCTGCCCGCTATCAAGCCAGGTGCGCACATCTGCAAAGCCCAAGTTAACGCCCTGACCGGCTAAAGGATGAATACTGTGTGCAGCATCCCCCATCAGTATGACGGAGTGATCTTTGTGGTAATTCAGCGCCTGTTTACGCTGCAACGGAAAACTGGCGAACCGTTGTAATTCGAACCCACCAATAACTGCGCCAAAGGTATCATTCAGAGCCGCCTGTAAGGTCTCAGGATCACGGCTTATCTGGTTAATCTCGGTATTGCTGCGATAATCGATTAAACACGCGCAGGTTTGGGTTAGAGGCAGCAGTGCATAGGGCCCCTGCGCCCGAAACACTTCCCAGGTCTGCGCTGCAATCGGCTGCTGCAGCTCAACATTGGCGAGCAGACACCGTTGCCCGTAATCCCAGCCCCGATAGCCAATGCCTGCAGCGCGGGCTACCGCCGAATGAGCGCCGTCGGCACCAATCAGTATGTCATAATCCAATTGGCTGCCATCAGCAAAGGTCAGCTGTCGTGCGCGTAAGTCAAACTGAGTAATTTGCGCCGGCACCTTTAGCGTCACGACTTCATGCTCACGGAGACACTGCCAAAGCGCCGCCTGCAAATTGTTATTTTCAACCATCACGCCCAACTGCTCAGTGCCCGCCTCGACTGCGGAAAATTTAAGCGTATCACCGGACACTGTTGTCACCGACAAGCCTGAGTAAGGTCTCACCTTACTATTTAAATAGTCGCCAATCCCCAGTGACAACAGCCATTGCCAATGATTGTCGTTGACCGACGAAATACGCAAATCCCATGCGCTTTCAGGCTCAGCCAGCGAGTGGCTGTCAATTAGCGTTACCTGCTGACCAGCCCTGGCTAACGCCAGCGCTGCAGCAGCACCGACCATACCGCCACCGTTTATGACATAATGCTTCATTGTTTCACCCGTGACTGTGCGTTATTTGTTGCTACAAATACCACATCTTACAACGAGTTTCCGTTATCATAGACAAAGTTTCGGGAATTCTTTAAAGCCTTAGGCGGTTGTGTCAATGCCCACTCAGTTTGCGACAACACGATCAGTGATCATCGGCTCGCTGCTGCTGTTATCAGCAGAGGCCAGTTTTGCCGGTGTCAGTGCGCTGGTAAAATACCTGTCCGCTAACCAGTCCTTTGAGCAATTGGTCTTTTTCCGCAACGTGATGGCATTTATTGTGCTGCTGCCCTGGCTCTGGCGTAAGGGCCCCGGCTCATTAAAAACCGAACGCTGGAAACTGCACCTGGTGCGCGGTATAGCCGGCATTACCGCCATGTATTTATTTTTTTATGCCATCGCCACCATCCCCCTGGCTCAGGCCACTCTGGTGTTGCTGTTGTCGCCGTTCATGATCCCTGTGATTGGCCGGCTGTGGCTAAAGGATTACGTTTCCCGACAAACCTGGCTAGCCATCTTACTGGGCTTTGTTGGGGTGTTTATATTTCTTGACCCATTAAACAGTTCAATTTCACCCGTAGTTGCTGTGGCGTTCATCGCCGCGGTTCTGGCCGCATTTACTAAAACCGTTATTCGCAAAATGTCGGCAACCGAATCGACCAGTAAAATTGTTTTTTATTTTTCCGGCTTTGCCACCATTGCCTCTGCATTACCGTTATTGTGGTTTTGGCAGCCGATACCGGCCGAGAATTGGCTGGGCTTAACGGTCATGGGATTATTAGCTGTGTATGGCCAACTGGCGATGACCAAAGCCTTTTCTATCGCACCCGCTGCTAAAATTGGCGTTTTCACCTACAGTTCAGTCATTTTTGCCGCCTTACTGGGTTTCTGGTTTTTTGACGAAGCGGTTTACTGGCATATGCTGTGGGGCACCTTAATCATTGTTGTGGCAGGTTATTTTGCCATTCGCACACGGCGCAAAAGTTAACCAGTCGGCAGTTGGCTTTTGTTCGTTATCCGCGGTAAAATGCTGCGTGTACATACCTTACTACAGCAATTATTGAGAGACCATGAGTAAGAAACTTTACGTAAAAACCTGGGGTTGCCAAATGAATGAGTACGATTCGTCAAAAATGGCGGATTTGCTGAATTCAACCCATGGCTATGAACTGACCGATGAAGCGGAAAACGCAGACTTAATTCTGCTGAACACCTGTTCGATTCGGGAAAAAGCTCAGGAAAAAGTCTTTCACCAACTCGGTCGTTGGAAGAACCTAAAGCAAACCAATCCCGACCTGCTGATTGGTGTGGGTGGCTGTGTTGCATCGCAGGAAGGCGACGCCATTCGCGCACGGGCCCCTTTTGTCGATTTGGTTTTTGGTCCGCAAACATTGCATCGGTTACCCGAAATGGTCAAACAGGTGGGCGATAATCATCAGCCAATGATCGATATTTCGTTTCCTGAAATTGAAAAATTCGACCGCCTGCCGGATCCCAAAGCCGACGGCGCTACTGCCTTTGTCTCAATAATGGAAGGTTGCTCAAAATACTGTTCATTTTGTGTGGTTCCTTACACGCGCGGCGAAGAAGTCAGCCGCCCGGTTGATGATGTCATCTACGAAATCGCTCAGTTAGCAGAGCAAGGTGTGCGCGAAGTTAACTTGCTGGGACAAAACGTTAATGCCTATCGCGGTGATCACTATGACGGCTCCGTATGCCGGTTTGCCGAATTACTGTATTTAGTAGCCGCTATCGATGGCATCGACCGCATCCGCTACACCACCTCGCATCCGGTTGAGTTTACTGACGATATTATCGAAGCCTATAAGGGCATCCCGGAGCTGGTCAGTCACTTGCATTTACCGGTGCAAAGCGGCTCCGACCGGGTCCTGGCTATGATGAAACGGAGTCACACCGCACTCGAATATAAATCAAAAATTCGGGCCTTGAAAAAAGCGCGGCCGAACATCGCCATGTCATCTGACTTTATTATCGGATTCCCCGGCGAGTCGAGTGCTGACTTTGAAGCTACCATGGATCTGATCCAGGCCATCGACTTTGATATGAGTTTCAGTTTCATCTACAGTGCCCGCCCCGGTACGCCTGCGGCTGACTTGCCTGACGATGTTACCGAAACCACCAAAAAAGAACGCCTACAACTGTTGCAGCAGCGCCTTAATCAACAATCCATGGCTCACGCGCGGCGCATGCTGGATACCGAACAGCGGATTTTGGTTATCGGCCCATCGAAAAAGAATCCAATGGAACTGGCCGGGCGTACTGAAAATAACCGGGTTGTAAACTTTGTCGGTCAACCCCATATGATAGGTCAGTTTGTCGACGTTAAGATTACCGAAGTGCTGCCCAACTCATTGCGCGCCGATTTAGTGCGTGAGGAAAAAGACATGGGCTTACGAGTCGACACCGCGCCAGAAATGATTTTACAACGCGCCCGCGCTTCCGAGCCGGACGAATTGGGCGTCAGCCGGGTAGCCCCCGCTGCTTCATAATAAACGAGGATTGGATTGAGCCAACATACCGAAACCATTGAGTTTACTCTAGAGCCGACAGACGCACGTCGGCTCTCCGATTTATGCGGTCCCTTTGACGAGAACTTAAAGCATATAGAACGTCGCTTGGGTGTCGAAATCACCCACCGTGGCCATCAATTTCGCTTAATAGGCCAGCAGCATACAGTCGCCGCCGTACAAAACATTTTGCGCGACTTATATGTTGAGACAGCAACGGTGAAAGGACAGCAGGCGACTATCGAACCGCAGCAAGTGCACTTGGCAATCCAGCAGGCCAAAGTGTTAGAACAGGATACCAGTGATCCTGCAGCCGAAAAAATGACCCACATTAAGACCAAGCGAGGCCTGATTAAACCGCGCAACCATAGCCAGGCCGGCTATGTGCGGTCGATCTTAGCCCATGACGTTAATTTTGGTATTGGTCCGGCGGGTACCGGGAAAACCTATCTGGCGGTCGCCTGTGCCGTTGATGCACTCGAACGTCAGGAAGTACGTCGTATTCTGCTGACCCGACCGGCCGTCGAAGCGGGTGAAAAACTCGGTTTCCTGCCGGGTGATTTAGCTCAAAAAGTCGACCCCTATCTGCGCCCCTTGTACGATGCATTATTTGAAATGCTGGGTTTTGAAAAAGTTGAAAAGCTGATCGAGCGCAACGTCATCGAAGTCGCACCGCTGGCTTACATGCGAGGCAGAACCCTAAATGATGCCTTTATCATTCTCGATGAAAGTCAAAATACCACTATGGAACAAATGAAAATGTTCCTTACCCGTATTGGTTTCAATTCACGAGCGGTTATTACCGGCGATATCACACAGATTGACCTACCTAAAGGCCAACGCTCAGGGCTGCGTCACGCAATCGAAGTATTAAGCCAGGTTAATGACATCAGTTTTACCTTCTTCCAGGCCGGAGATGTCGTGCGCCACCCTGTCGTGCAGCGTATTGTTGAGGCCTACGAAGATTTCGATAATCAGAGAAAGCATGACGATTGAGCTGGACTATCAAGTTACTGTCGCTGACCCGGATAACGCTTTACCTACCGCACGTCAGGTGCAGCACTGGGTCAGTCAGGTACTGACAGCCGTTCGTCCGCAACAGGACGATGCCGAGCTGACCGTTCGCGTGGTCGATAAAGACGAAGGCCGGCAGTTAAATAACGCCTACCGCGAGCGCGACTATGCGACTAATGTCTTATCCTTTCCTTTTCAGGCACCGGTAGAATTACCTATCCCATTATTGGGTGATTTGATCATTTGCGCTGACGTGGTTGCCGAGCAGGCGCGTCAGCAACATAAAGCCGTTAGCGACCACTGGACGCATATGGTGATACACGGTACGCTTCATTTACTTGGCTATGACCACATCGAGGACGATGATGCCGAGGCGATGGAGCAACTCGAGCGAGAATTATTAGCGGAGCTAAACATCGCCGACCCTTACCAAGTTTTAACTAACACGGAGCATAACGCTTAATGAGCGACGACAACCCCCACTCAGCCAACGGCTCTTCTAACAAGTCCTGGGCAGCACGTTTGCTGCAAGTGTTCACAGGGGAGCCGCAAAGCAGAGAAGAACTTGTCGATTTAATTCAGGACGCTGAAGAGCGCGACCTGATTGATAACGATACCAAAGAAATGATTGAAGGTGTGCTGGATGTCGCTGAGCTAAAGGTACGTGACATCATGATCCCGCGCTCACAAATGGTCACCATTGATATTAACCAGCAAGTCGAAGACTTTTTGCCCATCGTTATTGATTCGCAACACAGCCGTTATCCCGTAGTAACCGATAACAAAGATCATGTCGAAGGTATTTTGCTCGCCAAAGACCTGCTCAGCTTTGGTTTTAATTCAGACCAAAAGACCTTTTCCCTCGCTAATGTCATGCGCCCTGCGGTCATTGTGCCGGAAAGTAAGCGCGTTGATGTGTTGTTGAAAGAATTCCGTTCCAATCGCTACCACATGGCCATTGTTGTCGATGAGTACGGCGGCGTGTCGGGGTTGGTCACCATCGAAGACATTCTGGAAGAAATTGTCGGTGAAATCGAGGATGAAACCGACCATAACGAAGACGAGAAAAGTAACATTAAACGACTCAGTGCGCGTCGTTATTCGGTTAAGGCACTGACGCCCATTGATGATTTTAATGATCATTTTAACAGCGACTTTAGTGACGACGAAAATGATACCATTGGCGGTCTGGTTGCGCACGGCTTTGGCCATTTACCCCAGCAAGGTGAAGAAGTGACTCTGGGCGGTTTTGTGTTTAAAATCACCTCAGCTGATAAACGCCGTATCCAACAAGTTCAGATCACCCTGCCCGATGCTGAGTCGTCAGCTGGAGCAACCACTGAGTGATAACAGCAGTTAAGCAGCAGCTGCAGCAACACGGCTGGCTTAGGCACTTACTGCTTTTAGTGCTGGGCGCCGGTTTATGTTTTTCTTACGCGCCCTTTAACCTGGCGCTATTACCCTTCTGGATTTTACCGCTGGTGCTGGCCATCATCTGGAAGCTGCCAGTCAAACAGGCATTTGCCAGCGGCTTTGCCTTTGGCTTGGGCTGGTTCGGTGCCGGCCTCAGTTGGATTTATGTCAGCATTGATCAATTTGGCGGCATGCCGGCGATTGCCAATGTTGCTGTTATGCTGCTGCTTGTCGCTTATTTATCCTGCTTTCCGGCACTGGCTTTCGCCACGTGGCGCAAGCTCTGTCAACGGTCGGCGGCTTGGCGTTTTAGCTTACCGCTGATCTGGCTGGCGGCCGAAGCATTGCGCGGTTCGCTGTTGAGTGGCTTTCCCTGGCTTGGTCTGGGATACACGCAAACCGATGCCTTGTTAGGCGGGTTGGCCTCATCCATAGGTCAGTACGGAATTACCGTCGTGCTTTGGCTGGTAGCGCTGGCCATCGTCACCGGACTGCGTTACCGGCGCCCGCAAAACGCTCTGCTGGTACTTGTTATCATCACCCTGGCGTGGCTGGCTCCCTCGTTACAACCATTGCAGCGCACCGATGAAAGTACCTCTGTGCTCCTGGTGCAAGGCAATGTCCAGCAATCGCTAAAATGGCGAGCCGACCAACAATGGCCTAATGTTTTGCGTTATCTGGATCTGACCCGACCCAATTATCAACACGACCTCATTATCTGGCCCGAGTCCGCCATAACAGCGCTGGAACCCTATGCGGATGACATTCTAGATAACATCGATCAGGCCGCCAGCATCAATAATGCTGCCGTAGTAACGGGCATTATTGACTATAATCAACAACAGGACGAGTTTTACAATTCGGTCATCGTGCTGGGTCAACAAACCGCACAGGCAGACTTTATGCCGTCTTATGAATACGGTCACAGCAACCGCTATCAAAAGCATCAGTTACTGCCCATTGGCGAATATGTCCCTTTTGAAGACTTATTGCGGCCCTTAGCGCCATTATTTAACCTACCCATGTCATCGTTTAACCGTGGCAGCTATCAACAGCAAAATCTGCAGGCTAATGGCCAACAACTGAATACGGCGATTTGCTATGAAATCGCCTTCAGCGAGCAAGTGCGGGACAATACGACAGCCGCTACCGACTTTTTGTTAACCGTCAGTAATGATAGCTGGTTCGGTGATTCCCATGGCCCCTGGCAGCACATGCAGATTGCCCAGATGCGCGCCAAAGAATTAGGACGGCCATTGCTGCGGGCCACCAATAATGGGGTTTCCGCTATCACCGACGAGCGCGGTCAGATTATTGCAATGGCACCACAGTTTGAAGCCACCACGGTGTCAGCACAGGTCTGGGGGGTTCGCGGTACCACCCTATTTGCGAAAGCGGGTCAATGGCCCGCCTTAGCAATCGCACTACTGGGTTTACTGCCGTTAATTAATCGGGCACGCAACAGACGTGGTCAGGCGCAGCAAAAATCAGTACAATAAGCACGGTTTTTATTTTTACAGGAAAAAATGCCATGGAAAACATTCTTGATGCCTTATTGTTTGCGGTACTTGTCGCTGCCGGCGGCCTGGGTTTAAGCAGCTTTTTAATGTTCTTTTCATCCAGTGCTACAGCAGAAAAAGAAGTTGTGCAACGGCAACGTTTTGAAAACGTCTTTTTTGGCATAGCGGGTATCGTCGTTATGCTGCTTATGTGGTACGCCATTAGCTAACTCAAAACTCAGTCCACTTCTGCGAATCGGATGTAACAGAAACTATGCAACAACAATACGATCCTTCTGCGATTGAAAGCGCCATGCAACAAAAATGGCAAGACCAGCGCATCTTTGAAGTCACCGAACAGCCAGACAAAGAAAAATTTTACTGTCTGTCGATGTTTCCCTACCCCAGTGGCAAATTACATATGGGGCATGTGCGTAACTATACGCTCGGGGATGTGGTCTCGCGTTATCAACGCATGCAAGGCAAAAATGTGTTGCAACCGATGGGCTGGGATGCCTTTGGCCTGCCGGCCGAAAATGCGGCTATTCAAAATCAGACGGCGCCGGCAAAATGGACCTACCAAAATATCGAATACATGCGCGAGCAGCTCAAAAGCTTGGGTTTTGGTTATGACTGGAGCCGCGAAATAGCCACCTGTTCGCCGGATTACTATCGTTGGGAACAGTGGTTCTTTACCAAACTGTACGAAAAAGGTTTGGTCTACAAAAAGAACGCTACCGTTAACTGGGATCCGGTCGATCAAACGGTACTCGCAAACGAGCAGGTGATTGACGGTTGTGGTTGGCGCAGTGGCGCCAAAGTCGAGCAAAAAGAAATTCCGCAGTGGTTTATTAAAATCACCGCTTATGCCGATGAGTTGCTGCAGGATCTGGAGCAACTGGATGGCTGGCCTGAGCAAGTTAAAGCCATGCAACGCAACTGGATAGGTCGCTCCGAAGGGCTGCAAATTGAGTTTCAGGTGTCTGATCACAAGGATACATTAAGTGTCTACACCACCCGCCCGGATACCCTGTATGGGGTAACTTACATGGGGCTGGCTGCACAGCATCCACTGGCTTTGCAGGCTGCGCAGGACAATCCGCAATTAGCGGCCTTTATTGAGCAGTGCAAAAACAGCAAAGTTGCGGAAGCCGATCTGGCAACCATGGATAAACTGGGGATGGATACCGGCTTAACAGCCGTTCATCCGCTCACCGGTAAAACCATCCCGATTTGGGTCGCAAATTTTGTTTTGATGGATTACGGCTCCGGCGCGGTGATGGCGGTTCCCGGACATGACCAGCGTGACTGGGAATTTGCCCATAAGTACCAGCTCCCTATTACGGCTGTTATCGAGCCTTTCTCGGGTGAGGGCGATGTCAGCGCGGCCGCAATCACCGAAAAAGGCACCGTGATCAACTCAGCCGATTACAATGGCATGAGCTCGCAACAAGCTTTCGATGCTATCGCCGCAGTCATTGAGCAGCGCGGTATTGGTAAACGCACCGTTAACTACCGGTTGCGTGACTGGGGTGTTTCCCGGCAACGGTACTGGGGTGCCCCTATTCCGATGCTTAATCTGGAAAACGGCGAGTCGGCGCCAGTGCCTGAGGATCAACTCCCGGTTCGGCTACCCGAAGATGTGGTCATGGATGGTGTTAATTCACCGCTCAAATCCGACCCCGAGTGGCGCAAAACGACCTACAACGGTCAGCCGGCCGAGCATGAAACCGATACCTTTGATACCTTCATGGAATCCTCATGGTATTACGCCCGTTACTGCAACGCGCAGAGTCAGGACTCCATGCTGGAACCTGAAAAAGCCAATTACTGGCTGCCGGTTGATCAATATATTGGCGGTATAGAACACGCCATTTTACACCTGTTGTATTCACGCTTTTTTCATAAGTTATTACGTGACGCCGGGTTAGTGGATTCCGATGAGCCTTTTAAACGGTTACTTTGCCAGGGCATGGTACTGGCCGACAGCTATTATCGGGAAGACGAAAAAGGTGGCAAACAGTGGGTTTCACCACTGGACGTCGACTTACAACGTGATGACAAAGGCGCTGTCGTCGCAGCCCAGCATAAAGGTGACAATCGGGCAGTTACCATTGCCGGCATGAGCAAAATGTCAAAATCAAAAAACAATGGTATCGATCCGCAGACCATGGTTGAACGCTATGGTGCTGACACAGTACGCTTGTTTATGATGTTTGCCGCGCCACCAGAAATGACCCTTGAATGGTCGGATTCCGGTGTAGAAGGTTCGCATCGCTTTTTACGACGGGTCTGGAAGCTGTGTTTTGATTTTATTCAGGCCGGTGGTTACACAGAAGCCGAAACCCTGGATAAACAGCATAAAGACCTGCGTCGTGAGCTGCATAAAACCATTGCTAAGGTGTCAGACGACATGGGCCGTCGACAGCATTTTAATACCGCTATTGCGGCCGTTATGGAACTGCTCAACCACCTGCAGAAAGCGCCGATGAAAACACCCGCAGACCGCCAGGTTATGGGTGAAGCAATTAACGCTATGGTTAAGATGCTGGCCCCTATAACGCCCCACATTTGTGAACAGCTATGGCAGGAACTCGGCCAGCAGCAGCCGCTCAGTTTTGCTGACTGGCCGCAGGTTGACGACAGTGCCTTAATCGAAGATGAAAAACTCATTGTGGTGCAGGTTAACGGTAAAGTCCGGGCCAAGTTAACCGTTGCTGCAGACGCCAGTGCCGAGCAAGTTGAAGAACAAGCACTTAACCACAGTTCGGTACGCAAATATACGGACGGCAAAACGTTGCGCAAAAAAATCTATGTGCCGGGCAAAATTTTTAACATCGTGGTGAGCTAAGTCATGCTGCCAAGCCCAGTTCGGCTGTTAGCGGTCAGTCTGCTCCTATTCGGACTAACCGCCTGTGGCTTTCAGCTGCGCGATAACTATCAGTTGCCGCAGACCTTGCAGCAAATGCGCATCGAATCGGTCAATTCGCAAGAGCTGGAAGCCAGCCTCAGGCAACGGCTGCTAACTGCCGGTATTCAATTAACCGAGCAGGATAGCGAGATTGCCGAATTGCGGGTTTTGTCCGATAAACTGGAACGCCGCACCTTATCTCTGTTTGAAAGCGGTCAGGTCGCCGAGTACGAGTTACTTTACCGGGTCGAATACCAAATAGTCCGCGCCGCGACAGTGACCTATCAAGACACCATCGAAGTGGCACGTGACTATCAGGACGACCCTAATTTTGCACTGGCAAAAACTCGTGAGCGCGAAATGTTACTGGCCGAAATGCGGGACGATGCCGCGCGCCGGATAGTCAGACAGATCATTAGTGAGTTTTCTGACTAGCCCATGCGCACCTTATACCCCGAACAGTTAGCTCAGGCACTGCAACAGCAGACTACCCTACCGCCTGTGTTATTGGTCTTTGGCGAAGAGTTATTGTTACGTCAGGACGTACTCAGCACGATCCGTGACACACTCAAACAGCGCTTTGGTGGACAGGCGCTGGAACAGCAGCGGTGGCTACAGGATGCTGAGTTTGACTGGCAGCAATTAACGGCCGCTGGACAGTCGCTCAGTTTGTTCAGTCAATTTACCTTACTGGAACTGCAACTGACCGATAACAAACCCGGTCGCGATGGCTCCGAAGCCTTTACTCAATACTGCCAGAATCTGCCCCCGGAACAGTTATTGGTGGTAGTTGGTGACCGCTTAAAAAAAGAACAGCAAAACAGTCGCTGGTTTAAGACCCTAAGCCAGCATGGCTGGCTGATCCGAACCCTTAGTCCAGACCGCGCCCGCTTACCCCGTTTTATTCACCAACGTGGGCAGCTTTACGGACTGAACTTACACACTGACGCGGTGGACTTATTGGCGCATTGGTTTGAGGGTAATTTGCCGCTGCTGGATCAGGAACTGAAAAAATGGGCCTTGATCAGCCAGGGTCAACCCTTAAGCCTTAATGTCGTGCACGAGTACATGCGCGATGTCAGCCATTTCGACGCGTTTTCGCTGCAGGACAGTTTATTACAAAATGACTTGCAGCAGGCCAGCCACCGCTTACAACGCTTGTTTGAGGAAGGCGCCGACTTACATGCTTTGTTGTGGGTTTTTCAGCGCGAAGTGCAGACCTTATCTCAATTACAGATAGCTGCCCAGCAGAACCTGGACAGCAGCTCGGTATTCCGTCAGCAGTTGATTTGGTCATCACAGCAACAAGCCTATCAACAACGGGCTCAGGCCATTCCCGATACGGCTCTGGCGCAGGCCCGCAGCCTAATCGAAAAACTCGAATTAGCGTTAAAGGATGAATCGGGAGAACAGCCTCAGATATTGTTTACACACTGTCTGGCGTTACTCTGCAGTGGGCCCCACCTGCACAATTTGAGCAGCCGTTTAGCCCCAATGGCATCGCTGTGAGAGTGCACTGATGGACAACTATCCACTACGGGCCATCTTTGGCGGCACCTTCGATCCAATCCACAATGGACACCTGCAATGCGCAAATGCGCTGGCAAACGAATTGGCTATCGAACAGATTCATTTAATGCCAAACGCGATTCCGCCCCATCGACCGCAACCCACGGCCAGCAGCGAGCAACGTCTGACCATGGTGCGTTTAGCCTGTCAGCGCTATCCCCGCTTAAGCGCCGAGGACTATGAATTGCACAGTGCGCAGCGTTCTTACACCATCAAGACGCTGCAGCACTTTAACCAACGCTTTTCCCAGCACAGCCTGTTGTTTCTGATGGGCATGGATTCGCTGGTATCCCTCGACCAATGGCATCACTGGCGCGAGCTGACCGAGTTTGCCCACCTGGTGGTAATGCAGCGCCCGGGTTACCGGCTCTCGCAGGCTTCCAGTCCACTAAAAGATTTTATCCAACAGCACCTGTGCCAGCAAGCAGACAGTTTAACAAAGCAACGCCACGGTTGTATTTATCTTGCCAATACCCCCTTAGTTGATGTGTCGGCAACGCAGTTACGCCAACAGCTGGCCGCTGGTGATAGCAACCTGCCGTTACCAAGTGCCGTAGCTCAGTTTATTCAGCAGCAAAAACTGTATCGTCAGAATTAAAGTTTGACTCCCCTTGCTTGCTGCTTTTCTGTTAAACTACGACGGTTAGTAATTAATCATCAACTTTTCAGGAGAAAACCAGTTTGCAAGGTGAACAACTGCGAGACTTTGTTATCGATAAAGCCGAAGACATGAAGGCGCGTGATATGCAAGTATTAGACGTGCACGATAAAACCGATGTCGCTGATTTTATGGTTATTTGTTCAGGAAACTCTAAAACCCATGTAAGAAGTATCGCTGAATACGTAGCTACCGAGGCCAAACACGGCGGTTTTGCGCCTATCGGCATTGAAGGCGGCGAGCAATCCGAGTGGGTTTTAGTCGATTTGGGCGACGTCGTGTTGCACGTTATGCAGGACGAAATCCGCGAGTTTTACCAGTTAGAAAAGCTCTGGAGCCAGTAAGTGCAAATCCAGTTGCTGGCGGTTGGCAACAAGATGCCGGCCTGGGTGAGCGAAGGTTATCAGGAATACGAAAAACGCTTTCCAGCCGAATGTAAATTATTTTTACACGAGGTCAGCCCGTTTAAACGGCCCAAAAAGGCGAATTTACAGCGCTTAACCGAGCTGGAAGGTGAAGCCTTGTTAAAAGCGATCCCAAAAGGTAATCGTGTGGTCACGCTGGAAGTTGGCGGTAAGCCCTGGACCACGCCCAAACTTGCTCAACAACTGCAGGCCTGGCAAATGGACGGCCGCGACGTTTCGTTATTGATTGGTGGTCCCGAAGGGCTTTCCGAGGGCTGTTTGCAGGCTGCTGAGCAGCGCTGGTCATTGTCACCGCTAACTCTGCCGCATCCGTTGGTACGGGTGATGGTAGCAGAAAGCCTTTATCGGGCCTGGAGTCTGAACAACAATCACCCTTATCACCGGGAATAGTCGAGAAGCCTAAGCGTCATGCAAACCCGAACGCCCATCCGAGATCAAGAAGCTGAATCCAGTCTGTTTGCCCGGCGGGTGTTTGTTGCAATCGCTATCATCGTTGCAGTTTTTATATTGCTGTTAGGTAATCTGTATAATCTGCAGGTTGAAGAGCACGCCGAATTGCAGACCCGCTCCAATGACAACCGCATTAAACTGCTGCCGGTAGCACCTAACCGGGGCCTCATTTACGATCGCAATGGTACCCTGCTGGCCGAAAATATCCCCGTTTACAGTCTCGATGTGCAGCCGGACGAAATTGACGATTTAAACGCGACTATCGCCGAACTGGGTAAAATTCTGACTATTGAAGAGAGCGACCTGGAGCAATTTGAACGCAACCTCAAGGGTCAGCGCCGCTTTAATACGGTGACCCTGCTCGATGATCTGAACCAGCGCCAGCTGGCTACCTTTGCGGCTCATCAGCACCGTTTTCCCGGCATCAGTATTGAAGCCCGCTTAATCCGTCATTACCCCTACGCTGAATTACTAACCCATGTGGTCGGTTACGTAGCCAAAATCAATCGGCGTGATGTTGAGCGGCTAAAACAAAAAAATGAACTGGCCAACTATGCGGCCAGCCGGACAATTGGCAAATTAGGCATCGAGAAGTATTACGAACAAACGCTGCATGGCCAGGTTGGCTACCAGCGAGTGGAAGTCAATAATCGCGGCCGGGCGGTTAGAACCATCAGTACCGAAGCGCCGGCACCTGGCGAAGATATTGTGCTGGAGCTGGATATCGAGTTACAGAAAAAAGCCACTGAAATTCTCGGCGAAAATCGCGGTTCCATTATTTTAATGGATGCTGACACGGGCGGCCTGTTAGCCATGGCCAGCACGCCCAGTTACAACCCCAACTGGTTCGTCACCGGAATTTCCTACCCACGTTACCAGTCGTTGCTCAATTCGCCTCACAGTCCCCTGTTAAACCGGGCTACGCAAGGCGGTTATCCGCCGGCATCGACCATCAAACCACAAATTGGGCTGCTGGGTTTGGTTGACGGGACCATTACACCCGACAGCGAAATTTGGGACCCGGGTTGGTTTAAGATCCGTGGTGTTGATCGGCGCTACCGCGACTGGCTTTCCTGGGGGCACGGTTGGGTTGACGTGAATACGGCCATTGCCGAAAGCTGTGACGTTTTTTATTACGATTTAGCCCTTAAACTCGGGGTCGATAAGATTTCCAGTTTTATGACGCAGTTTGGTTTTGGTGAAAAGACCGGCATTGATATTCATGAAGAAGTGCCGGCACTGATGCCCTCACGGGGCTGGAAGCGGGCTCGCTTTAACGAACCCTGGTATGCCGGGGAAACCCTGTCCGTCGGCATTGGACAAAGCTACTGGACCGCAACGCCGATGCAATTAGTTGCTGCAACGGGTGTGGTTGCTAACGAGGGTGAATTTTTAATACCCCGGCTGCTGCGTGGCATGGGCACCATTGACGACATGGATATCACCGAGCCGCGTTACAAAAGGCCGGTGGTCATTGATCAGCCAAGCTATTGGCAAGTCGTTAAAGACGGTATGCAGGACGTTAATATGGGCGATAAGGGCACCGCACGACGGGCTTTTCGCGATGCCAAATACAGCTCCGCCGGTAAAACAGGAACAGCGCAGGTAGTCAATTTAGGCCAGGACGAAGAATACGACGCTGAGCAAATTGCCGAGAAATACCGCGATAACGCCATGTATGTTGGCTACGCCCCGGCCGATGACCCACAAGTGGTCATCGCTGTTGCCATGGAAAACGTTGTCGGCGGAGGCAGCAGCATTGCCGCTCCGGCTGCACGGCAGATGCTGGACAGCTGGTACCAGCGCTATCAAGCCACCATCGATGAGGAAAACAATCGTGCTGACCACTGAAGAACGACAACGCAGTCGCTTGTTGCAAAAACTGCACCTGGATGGTCCGCTGTTATTAGGCTTGTCAGCACTTGCGGTTATCAGTTTATTCGTCATCTACAGCGCTGCCGGTGAAAGTCAGGCGGTGGTTATCCGCCAGGCCATCCGGGTTACGGCGGCTTTTGTTGGCATGTTTGTGCTGGCCCAGTTGCCGCCGCGCTTTTATGAAAAATTTTCGCCGGTATTGTATCTCCTCGGCTTACTGCTGTTGGTTGCGGTGTTATTGTTTGGCGAGGTTGGTAAAGGGGCACAGCGCTGGCTGGATATTGGCCCCGCCACCGTGCAACCGTCGGAACTCATGAAGCTGGCGGTACCGATGATGCTGGCCTGGTTTATTAATCGCCGCCCCATTCCACCGCGCTTGGGCTGGTTAATGTTAGCGCTGCTATTGGTTTTACTGCCGACCCTGCTGATCGCCCGGCAGCCGGATTTAGGCACCTCGTTATTAGTCGCCAGTGCCGGCATCTTTGTGATTTTTTTAGCCGGTCTGAGTTGGCGCCTCATTGCCTTTGTCAGCGCTCTGGTCGCTGCTTTTACGCCGGTACTGTGGATTTACCTGATGCACGATTACCAACGCCAACGGGTGTTGACTTTTCTGAACCCTGAACGCGATCCGCTGGGCGCCGGTTACCACATCATTCAGTCAAAAATCGCAATTGGCTCAGGCGGTGTCGACGGCAAAGGCTGGTTGCAGGGTACCCAGTCGCAGCTTGAGTTTTTACCGGAGCGGCACACCGACTTTATTTTCTCTGTCTTCAGCGAGGAGTTTGGCTTAACCGGGGTGGTGGTGTTGTTAGCGCTGTATGGGTTTATTATTTTACGGGGTCTGATCATTGCCTTGAGAGCCCAGGATACCTTCAGTAAATTGCTCGCCGGGGCACTGACGTTAACCTTTTTCGTTTATGTTTTTGTAAATATTGGCATGGTCTCTGGATTACTGCCCGTAGTCGGGGTACCTTTACCCCTAATCAGCTACGGTGGTACTTCGATGGTGACAATTTTAGCCGGATTTGGCATTCTGATGTCAATTGCCACTCATCATCGGCTTGTTATTCATCATTAAAGCAAACTAACAACGCATAACAATAACGGGATATCAGTATGTTGGTAACAAAACGATCGTGGTTAACTTTTCGCCCGGCCCTTAGGGCTACGCTGGTGACTTTGCTGACCAGCCTTGGCGCTATGTCGGCTCAGGCGGCTCAGTCTGACGCCCCGGCGGCACTGGAAGAGTTCATCAAACAACAAGTGACTGAACATGAGTTTAATGAACAGCAGCTACGCGGCTGGTTAGCGCAGGCCGAAAAAGACCAACAAGTTCTGGAAGCCATTCAACGCCCATGGGAAGCCAAACCCTGGTATCAGTATTACCCTATTTTTTTAACCGACAAACGCTTACAGGCTGGAACTAAGTTCTGGCAACAACACCAGTCAACCTTAAATCGCGCCGAACAAACTTACGGAGTTCCCCCCGCGGTGATCGTTGCCATTATTGGCATCGAAACGTTTTACGGCAGTTATTTAGGCGATTACCCTGTGCTCGATTCACTGTATACACTGGCCTTTCATTACCCGCCCCGTTCGTCATTTTTTCGCTCTGAACTGAGTGAATATTTACGACTGGCACGTGCTGAAAAATGGCAGGTTAAAGAGCAGAAGGGATCTTATGCCGGCGCCATGGGGTTGGGGCAATTTATCTCCTCCAGCTATCGTCATTATGCGGTAGATTTTGACAACGACGGTCAACGCAACATCATCAGTAATCCCGTTGATGCGATTGGCAGTGTGGCCAATTATTTTGCTGAACATCGCTGGCAGGCAGGCGCCCCGATTGCCACCAAGCCCGATCAACAGCAAGACTGGCAAAGCGTGGCCAGCGATGGCATGAAGCCGGATACAACAGTCGGCGAGCTGCGCCAGCAGGGTTACTCAATTGACAGCCAATTTAGCGACGCGAGGGCGGTTAAAGTGCTGGCATTAGAAACGCAGCAGGGCCACGACTATTGGCTTGGCTTCGATAATTTTTATGCCATCACCCGTTACAACCACAGTCCCTTGTATGCTCTGGTTGCCTATCAGTTCAGCCAACAGCTGCTGCAGCACGTTCAGCAACCCTAAGCACCATGTTAAAACGCAGCGTTCTCATTGTGCTCAGCGGGCTGGTCATTAGTGCCTGCAGCCTAAACACGGGCCGTTATCAGCAGAGCGAGGACAGCGCTCCCGGTCGGTTACCGACGGCCGCCGAGCTGCAAAACGCTGTGCCCGTTCAAGAACCGTACAGCAGTCAGGGCAACAGCGATTACCAAGTGCTGGGCCAGTCCTACCAGGTACTTGCCAGTGCCAAAGGCTTTACTGAACGTGGTTTAGCCTCCTGGTACGGCAACAAATTTCACGGCCATTTAACCTCTAATGGCGAATATTATGACATGTACAGCATGACGGCGGCGCATAAACAACTGCCCTTGCCCAGTTACGTACGTGTCACCAACTTAGCCAACCAAAAAACGGTCGTGGTACGGGTTAATGATCGCGGCCCGTTTCACCCCGACCGGATTATCGATTTATCCTTTGCCGCAGCTTATAAACTGGATATGTTGGACGATGGCACCGCGTCGGTAAAAATCGAAGCCATCAATTTGGTCAATCGCGCCAATGATCCTGCCTTTTATATACAGTTAGTGGCTTCTTCCGATGACCGGCAGGTTGATCGTGTCAGTCGCCAATTAGCGAAAAAGTGGCAGGATCATGCAACTACTGTCAACAACAGCGGTCTATACAAACTGTTGTTGGGGCCTTTTCCACAAGCCCAGGCCAACCGCCATCTGCAGCAATTAAGAGGCGCTGGTTTCCCACGAGCATTTCGTGTTAAAAGTATGCAAAATGATGGCTCGGCAACTGACTCATTCGCGGAACAGTGATATACTCCGCCACCTTTATATCTTCAAGTCTGGAAGCTAACATAACGATGACAAAGCCCATGCAAAAATTAGCGACACTATTATTTTCCTGCGTTGCTTTGGCCTCCGCAGCAACGGCTCAGGCGCAGTCTTTTGTACCTGACGCGCCCAAAGTAAACGCCGAAGCCTTTATTTTAATTGATCACACCACCGGTAAAGTGCTGGTTGAAGGCAATGCCGACAAAGCCCTGCCTCCGGCAAGCTTAACCAAAATGATGACCAGCTATATCGTCGGTAAAGAGATTATCGAAGGTCGCATCAGCCCCTCAGACCAAGTAACCATCAGCGAAAATGCCTGGGCAAAAAACTTTCCTGAGTCATCAAAAATGTTCATTGAGGTGGGTAAAGAAGTCAGTGTCGCTGATTTGAACAAAGGCATCATCATCTCTTCAGGTAACGATGCCTGCGTAGCAATGGCTGAGCATATTGCCGGCAGCGAAGACGCGTTTGCCTCGCTGATGAATACCTACGCTCAAGAGTTGGGTATGAATAACAGTCACTTTGCCAACAGCCATGGCTTACCGGATCCGGAGCAATACGTATCCGCCAGAGATATGGCTACGCTGTCCAGTGCACTGATTGAAGAAACACCGCAAGAGTATGAGCTTTATGCACAAAAGTCTTTTACTTATAACAACATAAAACAATACAACCGTAATTCTCTGCTGTGGGATCGCAGCATGAACGTTGACGGCATCAAAACCGGCCATACCAATGAAGCGGGTTACAGCCTAGTGGTTTCCGCTGTCGATAACGGTACTCGCTTAATTTCAGTGGTCATGGGTACCAACAGCGAGCAAGCACGTAAAATTGAGAATAAAAAACTGCTCAACTATGGCTTTCGTTATTTTGAAACGGTAAAAGCCTACGAGGCTGGCGAAAGTTTTGCATCACACCGCATTTGGGGCGGTGATATTGACCAAGTTGAACTGGGTATTCGCGAGGACGTGGTCATCACCTTACCCAAAGGTCAAAGCGATAAGCTGCAAGCCAACTTTGAGCTAAACCAGGAACTTCAGGCTCCATTGGCAAAAGGCGAACACGTCGGTACGGTTTATCTACAACTGGACGGCGAAGATGTGGCGTCATTCCCCTTGGTTACCCTGCAGGCGGTTGCCGAAGGTGGCCTGTTTAAACAGGCAATGGATTACGTCAAACGTCAATTCTCGGAGTAATAAGGTTAGCGCAATGCAAAAAACACGCTTTGACGAACTGGTGGATTTCCCCTGTCACTTTACTTTTAAAGTGATGGGGGTTGCCTCGCCGACCCTGCCTGATCAGGTAGTGGAAGTGTTGCAGCAGCACGCCCCCGGCGACTACAGCCCGACGATTAAACCCAGCAGTAAAGGCACGTATCATTCGGTTTCCATTGCGGTAAAGGTAGAAAGCCAGCAACACATTGAAACACTGTATCGCAGTCTGTCGGACATTAACGATGTCCGCTATGTGTTATAAGCATTGAGTCCGATTCGGCGCTAGCCGCGCCGCCGTTGAATAGGATATAATAAGCCCATGACGGATCAGCTCATCGTTCGCCAACTCGGCCGACAGGATTACCAACCCGTATGGCATGCAATGCAGGACTTTACCGATCAGCGTGATGCCGATACGGTCGATGAATTGTGGATTGTCGAACACAATCCGGTATTCACGCAGGGCCAGGCAGGCAAGGCCGAGCACATCTTAACACCGGGCGCCATTCCCATCGTTCAGGTCGATCGCGGTGGACAAGTAACTTACCATGGCCCCGGTCAGCTGGTTATTTATTTTCTGCTGGACATCCGAAGACTGAATATGGGCGTAAGACAACTAGTCAACCGTATTGAAAATACCATTATCGATACGCTTGCCGCCGATGAAATTATGGCAAGCGCCAGACGCGACGCGCCAGGCGTATACGTTGATGGCAATAAAGTCTGTTCACTCGGGCTGAGAATCCGACGCGGCTGCTCATTTCATGGCTTAGCGCTTAACGTCAACATGGACATGGAGCCGTTTGCTCGGATCAACCCATGCGGTCTTACGGATATTCAGATGGTGCAAACTTCTGAGCTGGGTGGTCCGCAATCATTTGATCAGGCAGCAGCAATGGTGGTCAATCAGTTTATTAAACTCACTGGCTACCAACACACTCAAACCGAAACAGGACTTGCGAAAGATTATGTCAAAGCCAGTTAGAGTTGAACCCGGCGTTAAAATGCGCGATGCCGACAAAATGGCCCTCATTCCAGTACAGATCGTTCCCACCGAGCGGGACGAAATGTTACGTAAGCCGTCATGGCTGAAAGTCCGATTACCATCAAACACACAGCGTATCGACGAAATCAAACAGGCCATGCGCAGTCACGGGCTGCATTCAGTTTGTGAAGAGGCTTCGTGCCCTAATCTACCGGAATGTTTTAATCACGGTACCGCAAGCTTTATGATCCTGGGTGACATTTGTACCCGCCGATGTCCGTTTTGTGACGTTGGCCACGGTCGCCCCCTTGCACCGGATCCGGAAGAACCCGCTAAGCTGGGTAAGACCATCCGTGATATGAAAGTACGCTACGTGGTGATCACCTCCGTCGACCGCGATGACCTGCGGGATGGCGGCGCCCAACATTTTGCCGACTGTGTTCGGGAAATACGCCATCACAGCGATGGTATTCAAGTCGAGATTTTAGTGCCTGATTTTCGTGGCCGCATGCAGGTGGCTCTGGATATTCTGTCCGCCGAAGCACCGGACGTTTTTAATCATAACCTGGAAACCGTACCACGCTTATATAAAGCGGCACGGCCGGGGGCAAATTATCAGTGGTCGTTAGACTTGCTGAAAAACTACAAGGCCGCACGGCCTGACGTTCGTACGAAATCCGGTTTAATGGTCGGATTAGGCGAAACCAAAGAAGAAATTCTGGAAGTCATGCATGATTTGCGCGCTCACGATTGTGACATGTTAACCATTGGCCAGTATCTACAGCCCAGCCGTCACCATATTCCTGTCGCCCGCTATGTTCATCCTGATGAATTTGAAGAGCTGCGCGTTGCCGGTGTGGAAATGGGCTTTAGCCATATAGCCAGCGGGCCACTGGTTCGTTCATCTTATCACGCTGACTTACAGGCAGCGGGCGAGACAGTTCGATGAGCATTTTATTGTGGTGTTTGTTAATCGCCGGGCTTTTGCCAATCTTAGCAAAAGCCCCGGTGGTGTATTTTCAAAACCGCGATCGAGGCTATGATAACAAGCACCCCCGTGCCCAACAGCAGCGCTTAATCGGCATCGGTGCCAGAGCCGTAGCTGGTCACTATAATGCCTATGAGGCCTTTCCCTTATTTGCTGCCGCGGTGTTGGCGGTGCTGGCTACCGGACAAATTAGCTCTTCGGCGATTCAGTTGAGCGTTGCCTTTATTGTATTACGGTTCGCTTATCACGTGCTGTATTTGCTCAATGCCGATAAATTGCGGTCATTAGTCTGGTTTTTTGCGCTGCTCTGTCCGGTGCTGATGTTGGCTCAGTTAGCCTTAGCCGTGTGAGCTTTAATCCAGCGACGATATAATGGCGGCCAGTACTGGCTCTGATGCCGTTCCATTGCGGTAACAGCTGATACTGGCTTCCAGGCCGTGACACCCGGTACATGCTCACAGGTCGCTGCAGGGAACAAACCGACCGGCTGCTCAGGGCTACTGCCAAGCTGCCACAACCCGTCATCGCCACGTTTTCCCAAAGCACGCCAATCAGCCACTGCTGAGGCCCACGGCAATGACTGCCACAATGTCTTTAATTGCCTGCCAGTCATCTGGTCAGACTGAGTCAGAACCACATTGTAAGCATCAAAATTATAGCGGCCATAACAAAAATTTTCTGCCAGTGGCGGTGCCATGGCGTATTCATCAGCAAATCCCCACCAATGCCCCAGCTCATGTATCAGAACCCTGGCGTCACTGTCCCGGGTTAGCGTGATGTGGTTTGCCGAGGTCGACGCTTTACCGCGCTGAGCCAGGATAACCGTTGGCTGTTGTGGTTTTTCAGCCGCCGCTATAGGTGGCTGATTAACGCACTCTGCGCGCTGGTTTTCATTATCCAGATCACAATCCAGCTTAGGATTAACCGAGAACTGGAAACATAAACCGGTGAGCGGCAATGACGTGTTATCGAGTTGCTGCAACAGCGTCATAAACTGCTTTTTTTGGGTCGGGCTGGAGGCCTTCACCGGTATCGAAGAACGACAGGCCGGGTTGCTAATCCAGCGCTCAATCACGCTAAAATAATCCGCCAACGGCTGTCGATATTCAGGCTGATACCAACGCTGCATCCAGTTGTTCCAGCTAATGCGTTTATCCGCCAGCTGAAACTCTGCATAGGCCGCTACCGCGGATGCAATGCCCGCACCGGCGGCCAGCCGGTGCCAGCGTACGTGTTGTGCCGGATAATGATGCAATAGCCGTTGCAGTGCTTTAACAGAACCATTTGCTACGGCTTTTTGCCACCAATATAGGGCCGCCCCAGACTGTTGTTGCTGCCAGAGCACCTTAGCTGTGTCATGCTGTTCCTGCGGCTCTCCCTTAAAACTTGCCAGCCAGCGGCGTTGTTGCTCATCAAGCACCGTGTCGGCACTGATTAACAGCACAACCACGCCGACAATCGGCCATTGCCATCTCATTGTCCGGCCAGTTGCTCGCGGCTGTGTTGCAGTTCCAGTGAGGCATAACGATGCTCGACAAACTCATACACGTTGGTGGTTAACGCCAACTTAAAATAATTCATTGCCTGATTCCACTGGCCCTGCATCTGTTTGTACTTACCCAGATAAAAATACGCCTCGCACAGCCGTTCAGTCAGCTTTTCATCTGCTCGTAAGTTGTCCGTCATGTGCTTGAGGAATTCCGTTTCTGAGCGCTCACCTGCAAACAATTCAATCAGCTCAATAGCCCAGTCATTAGCATCAATGGCTTGCGCATTGGCCAGCAAATTGGCCCGTGCCGTTTCAGGGTCCTTTCGCTGTTCGGCAATAAATAACCAAATCACACGATACGGATCAGAAGGCTGCATGGCCAGATGATGTTTAAAATCCATGATCGAATAGACGGTGCGCCGGTCGTAATATTCGGCAATCGCCCGGTTCAGATAGGCATAAGCGTGGTCAGGTTCCAATTCGATGGCCGAATCCAGTGCCTCATAAGCGTAATCAAACTCTTGCAGCTGGGTGTAATGGATACCTAAAAAATTATAGGCATCGGCCAGTCTTGGGCGGTAATCGACCGCGCGGGAAAAGTCCATACGCGCTAATGTTCGCAGCCCCATGGCATCATATAAGGCTCCCCGTCGATAATGCACCAGCCCCAGTTGCTCGGGTTCAAGGTCTTCCTTTAATACCTGATTGAGTTTTGCCAACTCAATTTCATAGCGAAATTCAGGCTGCTCGGGTTCGGCTATGATCAGATGCGTCATTGCCTGTGACGACTCCGAGGGTTGCATTGAGCAACCTGACACCCAAACAACGACCGCCAATGCGGGCACAACAAAACGTGCTAAATGCATAATTTATCCTTTCGTCTGCGAGTTCCCATTACACCATAAAAAAACCCCGTTGAGCTAGCGCCCAACGGGGTTTGTTGCTGCAGTTTGGCTAACTGAGCTATATTTTATCAGTCGTTAGACTCTGCATTATCATCTGCTGCAGGTTCGGCCTCTGATTTTGGCTGTTCTTTTTTCTCAGCCGCTTCTTTCATACTCAGACGCACACGTCCCTGACGATCGATTTCTAGCACTTTGACTGGCACAGTATCGCCAACAGATAAGTACTCATTGACATCATTCACACGCTCTTCAGCGATTTGTGAAATGTGTACCAGACCATCTTTGCCCGGTAACACCGTAACAAAAGCACCAAAGTCGACAATACGAGCGACCTTGCCCTGGTAAATCTTGCCAACTTCTACTTCTGCTGTCAGCTCTTTGATACGCTTAATCGCCGCATCAGCATCAGCTTGATCAGCTGCCGCAACCTTAATGGTTCCGTCGTCGCCAATCTCGATGTTGGTGTTAGTTGATTCAGTCAGCTCACGTATTACCGCTCCGCCTTTACCAATCACGTCCTTGATTTTTTCCTGATCAATTTTGATGGTGGTAAAGCGAGGCGCATAACTGGATAGCTCGTCACGATGTCCGCCAATCGCATCGTCCATCACATTAAGGATGTGCAAGCGCGCAGCTTTTGCCTGCGACAAGGCACTTTCCATGATGTCACGAGTGATACCGTCAATCTTAATATCCATCTGCAAAGCCGTGATACCATCAACGTTACCGGCAACTTTAAAGTCCATATCACCAAGGTGATCTTCATCACCCAGAATGTCCGATAACACCACGTGTTTATCGCCATCTTTGACCAGACCCATAGCAATGCCAGCGACCGATGACTTAATGGGTACACCGGCATCCATCAAGGCCAGTGATGAACCACAAACCGAGGCCATCGAGCTGGAACCATTGGATTCGGTAATTTCCGATACCACACGAATGGTGTAAGGGAATTCGTCATGACTTGGCATAACTGCCTGAATACCGCGTTTAGCCAATCGACCGTGACCAATCTCACGACGCTTAGGTGCGCCCACCATACCGGTTTCACCAACACAGTACGGAGGAAAGTTGTAGTGCAACATAAAGCGGTTGGTATTGGTACCCGTCAGCTCATCAATCATCTGCGCATCACGATCGGTACCTAAGGTAGCGGTCACTAACGCCTGAGTTTCGCCACGGGTAAACAAGGCTGAACCATGGGTCCGCGGCAGTAAACCGGTTGCCACACTGATTGCACGGACCATATCAGGGTCACGGCCATCGATGCGTTTTTCACCGTCTAAAATACGGCTACGAACGATATTTTTCTCTAAATCGTGGAACAAGTCACCGGCCGCTTCCAGATCAACCTCAGCGTTTTCTTCGCTCAGCTTGCCAAACATCGCCTGTTTTACCTGGTCCAGTTTGCTCTTGCGCGCCATCTTGTCAGTTGTGGTGTAGGCTTCACCAATGCCGTCCGATGCCAGTGTTTTGACCTTTTCCTGCAACGACTGATCTTTAGCCGGAGCCTGCCAATCCCACTTTTCTTTGCCTGCTTCGGTGGCAAACTCATTAATCGCGCCAACGACCGTCTGCATCTGCTCATGGCCGTACATTACCGCGCCCAGCATTTGGTCTTCAGTCAGTAATTCAGCCTCTGACTCAACCATCAATACCGCATGTTCGGTACCGGCAACAAACAAATCCAGTTGCGACTGACTTAATTCATCAGCTGTTGGGTTCAGTACGTACTCGTTATCGATAACGCCAACTCGTGCCGCACCAATGGGGCCGGCAAAGGGAATTCCAGAAATGGCAAGCGCCGCAGATGTGCCGATCATAGCGACCAGATCCGGGTTAATTTGCGGATTGACCGAAACTACGGTTGCGACAACCTGCACTTCATTCATGAAGTTGTCCGGGAACAATGGCCGAATAGGCCGGTCAATCAGACGCGAAGTGAGTGTTTCATTCTCACTGGGGCGGCCTTCCCGTTTGAAAAAGCCACCGGGGATTCTGCCTGCAGCGTAAGTTTTTTCTTGATAATTTACGGTCAATGGAAAAAAAGGTTGCCCTTCTTTGGCTTCTTTTTTTGCAACCACAGTAACCAATACCGAAGTATCGTCGATGCTGGCCATAACCGCAGCTGTCGCCTGGCGTGCAATGACGCCTGTTTCTAAAGTGACAGTGTGTTGACCGTATTGAAATTGTTTAGTTGTCGGATTCACGATTTGCTTTCCTTTACCTTACTGAATGTGAGTACCCGGATTGGCACTCGTCTTCTCTCTTTTTTTCATCACGTCATAGTATAAGCCATGCGGCACCAAATTAAGACCCTTTGCTGAAAAAAGGTTATAAAAAAAGGGCCTAATGGCCCTTTTTTTATTATCTGGCTAAAACACGTCTTAGCGACGGATGCCTAGCTTTTCAACGATAGCAACGTAGCGCGTCTCGTCTTTTTTCTTCAGATAATCAAGCAACTTACGACGTTGGCTTACCATGCGCAACAGGCCACGACGTGAGTGGTGGTCTTTTTTGTGCTCTTTAAAATGGTTTTGCAGCTCGGCCAGGTTTTTAGTCAACAATGCGACCTGAACTTCCGGCGAACCCGAATCGTTTTCGCCACGACCAAACTCTTTAAGAATCTCTGCTTTCTGTTCTACAGTTAGTGACATAATAACTCCTGCTTAAGAAATAAAACCCTGCCTCCGATCACTAATTCAGCGGCAAGAAGAGCGCATATTATAAAGGCTCAAGTTGAAATAGCAATGGCTAAATCAGGTCGTCCAGAGCAAAACCCGCGTACTGCATGGCAACCACCCGCTTTGGCCAAAACATGCCATCAGCACGCAATGACCCAACACCGATAAACTGCTGACCATCGTCCTGCCGCTGGCACACCATGCGAGCTTGCTGGGCAACATCAAAATCCGGGTCCAACCGATTAACAACCGCCTGTCCATGCAACATATCACGGGCTTCGGTACTGCTGATTTGCTGTTCCGGCAATTCCTGCAATAAACAATCGACACGGTGAAGGGCCGTTGCCAGTGCATTGCTTTGCTGCAACTGTTCCAGCTGTTCCAGTGTCAGCATGCTGCTGTTATCCAGCCTAGCCACGGCGTTACGGTGCAAACGTACAACATGGGCACCACAACCCAGCAGCTGACCTAAATCATCAATTAAGGTCCGTATGTAAGTGCCTTTACTGCAACTGACCTGCAGTTCCAGAACATTATCCTGTAAACCAATAAATTCAATCTCATGCAGCGTTATGGTGCGGGTTTTACGCGGCACATCAATACCTCTGCGGGCATAATAATAAAGCGGCTTGCCTTCGTATTTTAAGGCTGAATAAATGGATGGTGATTGCTGTTGGGTACCGATAAACTGATTAACAGCGCTGCGGATTTGCGTTTCATTAACCTTTACTGGGGCTGTTCCTACCACTTCTCCCTCAGAATCACTGGTGGTTGTTCTGACACCAAGCTGCGCGTGCACGCGATAAGCTTTATCAGCATCCAGCAGATATTGGGAGAATTTAGTGGCTTCGCCCAGACAAATCGGCAACAAACCTGTTGCCAACGGATCAAGCGCGCCGGTATGGCCGGCTTTCTGTGCATTGTACAGGCGCTTAACACGTTGAAGGGCATGATTTGAACTCATGCCCTCCGACTTATTCAGCAATACCACACCATTGATCGGACTCCCTTTACGGGGTCGAGCTTTGGCCATGGTCAGTCCTCTGAGGGTTCGTTTTTATCACGTTTGCGAGCTTCATCCACCAATTGGCTCATACGCATCCCTTCATTTAACGAGGGATCATGGTGAAACTTAAGTTCCGGTACCACGCGCGCTTTTATGCGCTTACCCAGTAGCGAGCGAATAAAGCCCGATGCATCGTTAAGGATTTTGACGGCCTGTTTGGTTTCGTCCTCGTCATCATTAAAAAACGTGACAAACACTTTTGCATAAGCTAAATCGCGGGATACTTCGACATCCGATACCGTGACCATGCTAACGCGTGGATCTTTAACTTCGCGCTGCAAAATTACCGCGATTTCACGCTGCAGCTGGTGCCTTACACGTTCCGTGCGGCTAAAATCTTGTGGCATATTTTTCCTATTTAACCCAGTAAAGCGCCACACTTGCTGTGGCGCTTTATCGATACCAAGCGGTTACAGCGTTCGCTCTACCTGAACCGTTTCGAAGACCTCGATTTGATCGCCTTCTTTCACGTCATTGTAGTTCTTAACACCGATACCACACTCCATGCCGTTACGCACTTCCTGGACATCGTCTTTAAAACGACGCAGAGACTCCAGCTCGCCCTCGTAAACCACTACGTTGTCACGCAGCACACGAATCGGCGCCGAGCGTTTAACGATGCCTTCGGTAACCATGCAGCCAGCGATAGCACCCAGTTTGGGCGACTTAAACACATCACGAACTTCGGCCAGGCCGATGATTTGCTGTTTAAATTCAGGCCGCAACATGCCGGTCATTGCGGCTTTAACTTCGTCAATCAGGTCATAAATGACGCTGTAGTAACGCAGGTCGACATTTTCCTGTTCAACCAGCTTTCTGGCCGCTGCTTCGGCGCGGACGTTAAAGCCTACGACGATGGCGTTTGAGGCACTGGCTAGCGAAATATCCGTTTCGGTAATACCGCCGACACCACTGCCGATGATGTTGACCTTAACTTCGTCTGTTGACAGCTTGACCAAGGCATCGGAAATGGCTTCCAGCGACCCCTGTACATCAGACTTAAGGACGATATTAAGTTCGGATACATCGCCTTCTGCCATGTTGGCAAACA
Source organism: Pseudomonadota bacterium (assembly GCA_051745735.1). Classification (GTDB taxonomy): domain Bacteria; phylum Pseudomonadota; class Gammaproteobacteria; order Enterobacterales; family Alteromonadaceae; genus Idiomarina. Next base: position 22,887 of record JBNJEJ010000014.1, on the reverse strand, counting down.
TGTTTTCCAGTTTGGCTTTTTGCTGTTTCGCCAATTTAACGTCGCGGTATTTGCCTTGCCGATAGTTCGCTACTTCACGGGCTTTACGCTCGTCTTTAACCACGGTAGCTTCGTCACCGGCCTGCGGAACGCCGGACAACCCGAGTATTTCTACCGGAATCGACGGACCAGCTTCTTTTATGTCTTTACCGGTTTCATCACGCATTGCCCGAATACGGCCATATTCCAGTCCACACAGGACAATATCGCCTTGTTTTAATAAACCACGCTGAACCAACACAGTGGCTACCGGGCCACGCCCACGGTCAAGCCGCGACTCAACCACGATACCTGATGCCATACCCGCTTTTTCAGCTTTCAAATCAAGCACTTCAGATTGCAATAATACAGCTTCCAGCAATTCATCAATGCCCATTCCGCTGTGCGCAGATACAGGAACAAACATCACGTCACCGCCCCAGTCTTCCGGTATAACGTCATACTGAGACAGCTCGTTTTTAACACGGTCAGGATCGGCTTCTTCTTTATCCATCTTGTTAACCGCGACAATCAAGGGTACGCCCGCAGCCTTGGCATGCTGTACCGCTTCTTTGGTTTGCGGCATAACGCCGTCATCCGCAGCAACAACCAGGATAACCACGTCTGTAGCACCCGCGCCACGAGCCCTCATCGAGGTAAATGCGGCGTGTCCCGGCGTATCCAGGAAGGTGATCATGCCGTGATCCGTATCCACGTGATAAGCACCGATATGCTGGGTAATACCACCGGCTTCGCCAGTCGCTACTTTGGCTTTACGAATGTAATCCAGCAACGAGGTTTTACCGTGGTCAACGTGACCCATGACCGTTACCACCGGAGCACGCGGCTCTTCCTGTTCGCCTGCATGGCGATCAGACAGCACTTCTTCTTCAAGCGCATTATCTTTCACAACAACCGCTTTATGCCCCAGATCTTCAACCACTAACGAGGCTGTTTCTTGGTCAAGGATTTGGTTGATGGTGACCATCTCGCCCATTTTCATCATGGTTTTGATCAGGTCACTGGCTTTAACCGCTAATCGATTAGCCAGTTCGCCAACGCTGATGGTCTCACCAATCCTAACTTCACGTTCAACCGGCTGCGCTGGCTTATTAAAGCCTTGCTGTAAGGTCGACGGACGACGTCCGCCTTTACGACGCTTATCGCGGCGCGATGTGCGGTCATCCGCTTCTTCTTCTTTACGGCGACTTTTCTTGCTGCGACGACGGCTTTTACGCTCTTCATCAAAGTCCTGCGCGTCTTCGGCTTCCTGAGCGGTTGAAGAAGTCGTAAAGTGAACATCTTCTTTTTCCTGTTCTTTACGTTTTTTCTCTTCTTCTTCCCAGCGCTTAGCATTTTCTTCAGCTAATTTACGCGCCTCTTCAGCTTGCTCTTCGGCATCTTTCTCAGCTTTTTTACGCGCTTCTTCTTCCTGTTGCTGTTTCAGCTTTTCTGCCTCAGCTTTCGCCTTATCAGCCGCCTCAAGCTCTTCAGGTGTCATTGCCGCACGTTTTTCGGCTTCTGCTTTTTGACGCGCTTTTTCTTTTTCTTTGCGCAATTTTTCTTTTTCAGCTTTTTCTTTCTCAGCTTTCTCGTGTTCTGCTTTAGCTTTCGCCTCAGCTTCTACGCGCTGCTGTTCCTGCTGCTGTTTTTCTTGTTCCAGGCGTTTTGCTTCTTCAGCTTCACGTTCTGCTTGCAAACGTTCCTGCTCCTTACGTTGCTCTTCTTCTGCTGAAGAACGTTTCACGTAAGTACGCTTTTTACGTACTTCTACTTGCACTGATTTATTGCCGCTACCGCCAACGTTTAGAGTACTTTTGGTCTTACGTTTAAGCGTCATTTTGCTGGGTGTTGACCCACCACCACCGTGTTGCTTGTTCAGATGAGTCAACAATTTTTGTTTCTCATCTTCTGTTACCGCATCACCTGGCTGCTTTTTCATGCCCGCTTCAGCAAATTGCTGAATCAGACGATCAACTGTTGTACCGACATCTGTGGCCAGCTTATCGAGCGTTACTTCTTCCATAGTCTGTTGTACCTCCGCTGATCGTTACTGTTCTTCGCTGAACCAGCAAATATTGCGGGCTTGCATGATCAGTTCGCCAGCTTGCTGTTCATTCAGCTCTTCTATATCGGCCAAATCATCAATTCCCTGCTCAGCCAATTGTTCCAGCGTGGCTACACCTTTACTGGCCAGGACATAGGCCAGGTGACGTTCCATACCGTCCAGGTTTAATAATGATTCATCCGGTTCCGCTGATTCGAGTGATTCCTCGTCAGCTAAAGCCTTTGTTGTTAAATATGCCCGTGCCCGGCCGCGCAATGCGTCGACGATGTCTTCGTCCATTCCTTCAATTTCAAGGAATTCGGCAACCGGTACGTAGGCTACTTCTTCCATTGACGAGAATCCTTCGTCTACCAAAACGGCAGCAAAATCTTCATCAATGTCGAGATTATTGATGAACAAGTTTAATAAACGCTGCGCTTCCGCCTCGTTCTTTTCAGTAAACTCATCCACAGTCATCACATTTAAGGTCCAGCCCGTTAACTGGCTGGCCAAGCGGACATTTTGACCACTTTTGCCAATCGCCTGGGCAAGATTGTCAGCAGCTACCGCAATATCCATGGTATGCGCGTCTTCATCCACCACTATCGAGGCAACTTCGGCCGGAGCCATGGCATTGATTACAAATTGTGCCGAGTTATCATCCCACAGCACAATATCAACGCGTTCGCCGCCCAGTTCACCTGACACGGCCTGAACTCGCGAGCCACGCATACCAACACAAGCGCCGACTGGGTCGATACGACGATCGTTACTTTTAACCGCGATTTTAGCTCGTGAACCCGGGTCTCGTGCTGCCCCTTTCAGTTCCAGCATCTCTTCACCGATTTCCGGAACTTCGATGCGGAACAACTCAAGCAAAAATTCCGGATGCGTGCGGCTGACAAATAACTGCGCACCACGCGCTTCAGGTCGTACATCGTACAATAAACCACGAACTCTATCACCTGGGCGAACGGATTCGCGCGGCAACATATCTTCACGATTTATGATTGCCTCGGCGTTGTTACCTAAATCCAGAATCACGTGTTCACGATTAGCGCGCTTAACAATACCACTGACCATTTCGCCAACCTGATCACGATATTCGTCAACTACCTGCGCGCGCTCGGCTTCACGTACTTTCTGTACGATCACTTGTTTAGCTGTTTGCGTTGTTATGCGATCAAACTCAATTGATTCCATTTGTTCTTCAACAAAATCGCCCAGTTGCAGGTTGGGATCTTCGTATTGCGCTGCTGACAAGCTGATTTCACGATAAGGATGCTCTAGCCCTTCGTCGGTATCTTCAACCACCAGCCAACGGCGATACGTATCAAACTCACCGGTTTGCCGATCGATATCAATACGAACTTCGATATCACCTTCGTATTTCTTCTTTGTAGCATGCGCCAGAGCCGACTCCAACGCTTCAAATATCTTCTCTCGCGGTACTGCTTTTTCGTTTGATACCGCTTCTGCGACTAACAGTATTTCTTTACTCATGAGTGCTGCCTCGCCACCGCAATCCTTTAATCAAATGTTGGAACCAGATGAGCTTTCTTCACATCGCGCATGCTCACCTGAAGCGTTTCGTTATCCACTGCTAAACTCAGCTGATCGTTTTCTACTGCCATCAGCTGCGCCTTAAATTTGCGTTTATTCTGCTGCGCTGCAATCAGTTCCAGGGCCAGCATTTCACCAATATAAGACTGCAATTGTTCGGTGTTAAAGAACGGGCGTTCCATACCGGGTGATGATACTTCCAAATTGTATTCCACGGTAATGGGGTCTTCGACGTCCAACAACGCGCTGACTTGGTAACTGACCTCAGCACAATCATCAACGCTAATACCGTCCGGGTTATCGATGTACACGCGTAAAGTCGAAAACTTACCTGCGCGAACAAACTCGACCCCCCACAATTCGTAGCCTAACGCTTCTACTGCGGGCCGAATCATGTCGGTTAATCGTTCTTGTAAACTTGCCAAACTGCCTCCTGAAACAAAAAAAGGGCGCAAGCGCCCAGTGTTCTGGCTATCCTAAGATAGCTAAGGGCACATAGCAAAAAGCCCCGAGCTGCTGCGGGGCTTTTAAAACACTGGACCCTTTGTCAGTTATTTCAACAAAAGCGCCGCTATCTGCTTAACGCTGCTGCCAAAATTGGTTGCGGGGGCAGGATTTGAACCTACGACCTTCGGGTTATGAGCCCGACGAGCTACCAGACTGCTCCACCCCGCGTCCGAAACTTGCAAAACATTATAAGGATTTTGTTATCTTTTTTCAAGTGCTAAAGCACGAAACTTGGTGCGGATGGCGGGACTTGAACCCGCACGCCCTAAAGCACTACCCCCTCAAGGTAGCGTGTCTACCAATTCCACCACATCCGCTAAAATCATCGGCCAACAACCAGTACAATTCAACTGAATTAATTGGTTGGCGGTACTTCTGAGTTAGGCTCTTCTTCTGCCGGTGTTTGCGTTTGTTCTTCAGCCGGCACACTAAGATCTGAAAAATCTTCGCCCTCATCAGAACCGGAGGTGGACAGGTTACCCAGCACCAGGCTCAGAATAAAAAACACAATAGCGAGTGCTGCTGTCGTGCGGCTGAGAAAGTTGCCCGATCCTGACGACCCGAAAACCGTATTCGAAGCGCCTGAACCAAACGACGCACCCATGTCGGCACCTTTACCCTGTTGGAGCATGATGAATCCAATCAAAATAACAGCGACCGCTAAAAAGGCTACTAATAATACTTCATACATAATCTGCTTACCCTTGTGCTGCTTGAATGATCGCGACAAAATCTTCTGCTTTTAAACTGGCGCCACCAATCAAACCACCATCAATATCTTCCTGCGCGAATAATTCGGCGGCATTATCCGCTTTTACCGAGCCGCCGTAAAGTATTTCTCTGTTTTCGCCAATGGGGCCAAATTGACTGACTAGCCACTGACGAATTTGACCATGCACCTGCTGCGCTTGCTGTGGCGATGCTGATTCACCGGTTCCTATTGCCCAAACTGGCTCGTATGCGACCACTAACTTTGCGGCCTGCGCTGCCGTCAGGCTTTCGCAGGCACTGGCTAACTGCCGTTCAACAACTGTCCAGGTTTGTTGCTGCTGACGTTGCTGTTGGTTCTCACCGACACACAACACAGCAGTCAACCCCGCCGTTGTCGCTGCAGCAACCTTAGCCGCGATAATGGCGTCGGTCTCAGCGTATTGTGCACGTCGTTCGGAATGACCAATTAAGGCGTATTCAACGCCAAGTTCCTGCAACATCGATACCGACACTTCACCGGTATGAGCGCCATTGGGTTCGGCGTTTACATTTTGTGCACCTACGGCAAAGTTGTCGTAAAAACACTGCCGTGTGAGTTCCGCCAATAAAGTGAAGGGAGGACAAACGACCACCTTAACCGCTGTGGTTAATTGCTGTTGCTCACGCAGAGCTTCGCTCATTATGCGTGTTAGCGCAACAGAACCGTTCATCTTCCAGTTACCAATAACAAGTGCTGCCCTGGCCATAGGAACTCCTATCAATTGAGCGGCGGGAATGGTAGCCGAAGCAGCCCTAACTTACAAGCTGCAATTCGACCAACCCTCGCCAGTTGTTTAATTTGTCGCCGCCTCAACTTCGTTGGCAATCTGCTGTGCGAACGCGCGAACTGTTTTCTCGTCTTCGCCCTCAACCATAACCCGTATTACCGGTTCAGTCCCGGATTTACGCATTAACACGCGGCCCTTGCCGGCTAACGCCGACTCAACTTCCTGCACCACATTGCTGACCGTTTCGGCTTGTAAGGGGTCCTGGCCCGGCTGATAGCGAACGTTGATCAGTACTTGCGGTAATTTATGAAAATCTTCGCTCAGCTGATGCAGGGATTTTTGCTCGTATTGCATGGCTGCCAGGACCTGCAACCCGGCAATGATGCCGTCGCCGGTGGTATGGTATTGACGGTTGATAACATGTCCGGAGTTTTCACCACCGATACACCAATCTCTTTTCACCAACTCCTCGATCACATAACGATCACCCACTTTGGCCCGGACAAAAGGAATGTTACGTTGCTGACAGGCTTTTTCCAGTGCAAAGTTGGTCATTAGAGTACCGACTAAGCCCCCTTGCAACTGGCCTTGCTGCTGCGCGGTCACCACTAAAATATAGAGGATCTCATCGCCATCTATCACCCGGCCCTTATCAGTGACCATCATGATGCGATCGCCATCGCCATCAAGCGCCAGGCCACAGTCTGCTTTTACTTCCAGCACTTTGTTCTGCAACTGCTGCAAATGTGTAGCACCACACTCCTTATTAATGTTCAGGCCGTTAGGCTGAGTACCAATTTCCGTTACCTGGGCACCCAGCTCCCGCAACACGTTGGGGGCAATGTGGTAAGTCGCTCCATGAGCACAGTCGACGGCAATATGCAGGCCTTCAAGTGATAATTCGGAAGGAAAAACACCTTTACAAAATTCAATATAACGACCCGCTGCATCGTCAATTCGATTAGCCCTGCCCAGCGACTCAGAACTGACACAATCCATGGTCTGGTCAAGCAAATGTTCAATTTCCATCTCAACCGAATCGGGTAGCTTATGTCCGTTATCAGCAAAAAACTTTATCCCGTTATCATAGTAAGGATTGTGAGATGCACTGATAACAATACCGGCGGCGGCACGAAAGGTGCGGGTTAAATAGGCAATACCCGGCGTTGGCATCGGCCCCAAAAAATCGACGTTTACGCCGGCGGCTGCTAAACCGGCTTCCAGCGCCGATTCCAGCATATAGCCACTGACCCGGGTGTCTTTGCCAACCAGCACTTTACGGGTGCCTTTAGCCGCCAGCACTTTGCCCGCAGCCCAACCCAGTTTAACGGCGAAATCGGGTGTTATCGGTGATTCACCGACCCGGCCCCGCACCCCATCAGTACCAAAATACTTCCGTTCACTCACAAATAGTCTCCCTCGAGTGTGGCTGCCACGACTCGCATCGCATCAACCGTTTCCTTAACATCGTGTACGCGAATTATACGTGCTCCTTTTAATGCTGCAATAGTTGCTGCAGCAATACTGCCGGCAACTCGCTCGTTCACGTCGCGGCCAGTCACATGACCAATCATCGACTTACGAGACAAACCCACCAGTAACGGTCGCTGCAACTCATGAAAAGCTTGCAGTCGTTGTAATAACTGGTAGTTATGGCGCATGCTTTTGCCAAACCCAAAACCGGGATCCAGCCAGATCCGCTGACGATTTATGCCGGCCTGTTCACAGGCTATGATTTGCTGTTCGAAAAAGTTTTTTACGTCGACAACCACTTCATCATAAAGTGGTTGGTGCTGCATCGTGCGGGGCTCCCCCTGCATATGCATGATGCACACCGGAACCTCGCTGTCAGCGATAACCTGCATAGCACCGGGCTGGCGCAGCGCACAAACATCATTGATCATGTCAGCGCCGGCGGCAATGCTTTCGCGCATCACCTGAGGTTTACTGGTGTCCACTGACAGCGGTACCGAGAAGCGTTGTTTTAATGCTGCAACAACCGGAATAACCCGCTCCAGTTCTTCGGTCTCGCTCACCGCAGCCGCACCCGGCCGGGTCGATTCGCCACCGACATCCAGCATGGTCGCGCCTTCTTCCACTAATTTTCCAGCGTGCCCTACGGCTTGATTGACTGAGTTAAATTGGCCGCCATCACTAAAAGAATCCGGGGTAACATTGACGATGCCCATGACCGTCAGGGGGGACACAGTTTTAGCCATTAATCAGCTCCTCAGCAGTTTCGATAATGTTGATAATTAATTTTACTGGCAAAAAAAAACCCGCCAGCGGCGGGTTTTTAAAGTCAACGATCAGGACGTTGCATCGCCCGGTTTGTCCGTTTTAATCGGACGCTCCGGCCGTTCTTCGGTGCCACTCGACTGGTTTGCGCCGCCACCGCCAGTATTACCGCCGTCATCACGAGATTCATCCCAACCTTTCGGTGTGCGGACATCGCGCCGGTTCATCAGGTCGTCGATTTGATCAGCGTCGATGGTTTCATACTTCATCAACGCATCTTTCATCGAGTGCAGAATATCAACATTGTCATCAAGAATTTTCTTAGCTCGTTGATAATTGCCATCAATGACTGATTTCACTTCTTCATCAATAGCCCGCGCCGTATCATCGGACATGTGTTTATGCTGAGTTACCGAGCGGCCGAGGAATACCTCGTTCTCGTCTTCAGCATAAAGCAACGGACCCATTTTGTCCGACAGTCCCCACTGAGTAACCATTTTGCGGGCAATCTCTGTGGCACGCTCAATATCGTTAGAGGCACCCGTGGTCACTTTGTCAGCACCGTAAATGATTTGCTCTGCCAGGCGTCCGCCAAACAAGCTAGAAATCATACTTTCTAACTGCTGCTTGCTGTGACTGACCCGATCTTGTTCCGGCAGATACATGGTCACACCGAGTGCTCGGCCCCGCGGAATGATAGACACCTTATACACCGGGTCATGTTCCGGCACTAACCGACCAACAACCGCATGACCGGCTTCATGGTATGCGGTCATGGCTTTCTCTTCATCCGTCATCACCATGGAGCGACGCTCTGCACCCATCATGATTTTATCTTTTGCCTTATCAAATTCTTCCATGCCGACCGTGCGTTTACCGCCACGGGCTGCAAATAAAGCCGCCTCGTTAACCAGGTTGGCTAAATCAGCACCGGAGAAGCCGGGAGTACCACGAGCAATCAACTCTGGCCTGACATCATCACCCAGCGGCACCTTGCGCATGTGTACTTTAAGAATTTGTTCACGACCACGTACATCCGGTAAGCCAACCACCACCTGGCGGTCAAAACGTCCTGGCCGCAGCAATGCCGGGTCAAGCACATCGGGTCGGTTGGTCGCGGCAATAACGATAATGCCTTCATTACCCTCAAAACCGTCCATCTCAACTAACATCTGGTTTAGGGTTTGCTCACGCTCGTCGTGACCACCGCCGAGACCAGCACCACGTTGGCGACCGACCGCGTCTAGCTCGTCAATGAAAATGATGCATGGCGCGGACTTTTTAGCCTGCTCAAACATGTCACGGACCCGCGACGCACCCACACCAACAAACATCTCGACGAAGTCTGAGCCCGAAATACTGAAAAACGGGACTTTAGCCTCACCAGAAATGGCTTTCGCCAACAGCGTTTTACCGGTTCCGGGAGGCCCGACCATCAGCACACCTTTCGGGATTTTACCGCCCAGACGCTGGAATTTAGACGGGTCTCTCAGGTAATCAACCAGCTCTTCAACTTCTTCTTTAGCTTCGTCGCAACCCGCAACATCTTTGAACGTAGTATTAATTTGCTCATCGCTCATTAGGCGCGCTTTGCTCTTACCAAACGACATCGCCCCACGGCCACCGCCGCCGCCCTGCATTTGGCGCATAAAGAAAATCCATACGCCGATCAGTAGCAGCATCGGGAACCATGAGATGAAGATAGACGCTAAAATACTGGTTCCTTCGGGCGGCGTACCGCTTGTCTGCACATTATTTGACAGCAGATCATCCAGAATTTTTGGGTCGTATTGAGTCGGAACAACGGTTTTAAAGGTCTGACCATTATTCGTCATGCCGGTAATGGTGCGCCCATCTTCGCCAAAGTCTGCGCGGCGAACGTTTCCGTTGTTCACTTGACTGACAAACTCACTGTATGCCATTTGTGAACTGGACGTCTCACCCGGACTAAAGCTCTGAAAAACGCTCATCAGTACAACGGCTATTACCAGCCATAAGATGAGATTCTTTGCCATATCGCTCAAAGCCTGTTACCTCTAGTGTTAAAAATAAATCTTAAAGAATACTGACAGGGTACTATAGTTTGTAGTCTGTCGCTACCAGATAGACCTCGCGGGAGCGTGCCCTTGATGAGTCTGGTTTACGTGTTTTTACTGTTTTGAAAGCTGCCCGTAACTCTTTCAAAAATTCTTCAAAGCCTTGCCCCTGAAACACTTTGACTGCAAAGGATCCACCGGGCTTCAATACCTGCTTGCACATATCCAGCGCTAACTCCACTAAATACATGGCGCGCGCCTGATCGACCGTGTCGTTACCACTCATATTGGGTGCGATATCCGACAATACTACATCTACGTTTTTACCCCCGATTCGGGTCAGTAACGCTTCTAAAACCTCGTCTTCAAGGAAGTCGCCCTGCAGAAAATCGACTCCGGCGATTGGGTCCATCGGTAAAATATCACAGGCTATGATCTGTCCATCGCCAGCAAAATAATGGGCAACGTATTGCGACCAACCGCCCGGCGCTGCACCTAAGTCCACAACCGTTTGGCCTTTTTTAATTAATTGGTCGCGTTGCTGAATTTCTTCCAACTTAAAAACGGCTCGTGAACGCAGCCCTTTTTTTTGCGCTTTTTTTACGAAATGGTCGCTAAAATGTTCATCAAGCCAACGGCGACTGCTGTTACTGCGCTTTTTTGCCATGGTTTTGGATATCCCCTCGTTTTGCTGGCCTGCTACCTACAGATGGCGTTACAATAGTAAAAATTCAAGTCACTCAACACGGTATTATCCAATGTCATTAAGTAATAAGCAAAAACAGTTCTTAAAAAGTAAAGCACACCCACTAAAACCTGTGGTTCTGTTGGGCGCTAACGGCCTAACCGAGGGTGTGGTAGCGGAAATCGAGCAGGCACTCAACGATCATGAACTGATTAAAGTGAAAGTACCCGAGGAAGATCGTGATTTGCGACAGCAAATGATGGCAACGATTGTCGCCGAGACCGGTGCGGAACAAGTTCAGGTTATCGGCAAGACGCAAATCATCTATCGTCCTGCCGAACAGCCGGTGTTGCGTTTGCCAAAAGCGTAATCAGGCACAGTCGTCCTGCGGCACCGGCAAGAGTGCGGTCGCCCGGGCGATATACCCCAGCGCGCTATCAATGTTTAACCAGCCTTCATAGGCATAATGGTAAGCACTCATCATTTGATCAAAGTTATGGGGTGTTTTTTTCAATCGGTTGTGCTCCAGCAGCGGTTCAATCTTTTGCATGCCTTTCCAAAATTTACGGCAATCGTATTGTCCATCCACTGCGTATACCGGCATGGCCGGTTGCTTTAATACGGGCCGGGGGTAGTGAAGCTGCACTCCCGGTGCGAACAGCCAGTCCACAGAATAACCAATTTGCAGTAATTTGGGGACGATCAGGCCGTAGGGGATAATGTTGCGGTGCTTCCAGTTTTTGTAACTGCTGTAACCCACACCAAGCCATTCGACAACTTGTTTGATGGTGCTGGCATTGATGACCGTTTTAAGGCGATGCATACAATCGGTTACTGTCAACTGATGTGACAGAACATTGTACGGGTACTGAACTGACTCCATATTAGCTTCCTTGCATAATGGCGCATCCGGGACATTCCGAACGCATCTCGTGATCATTTATACAAAAACGTAGACCAGTAAACAATCACTTTTTACAAGAAAATCCATAAAAAACAAAAAGCCAGCAACCGCTGGCTTTTTTCTAACCTGTCACCACAGCGGTTACTGGTAGGTTACATTGACAATTTCGTATTCAACTTCGCCGTTCGGAGTGGTCACAACGGCTACATCGTCAATTTCTTTACCAATTAAGGCGCGGGAAATGGGCGAATTCACACTGATCAAGTTGGATTTAATATCAGCTTCGTCATCGCCGACAATTTTATAGGTCACTTCTTCATCAGTTTTTGTATTATATATGGTAACCGTTGAGCCAAAAATTACCTTGCCGTTGTTTGGCACTTTGGTTACGTCAATAATCTGTGCGTTGGATAACTTGGATTCAATTTCCTGAATCCGCCCTTCGCAAAATCCCTGCTGTTCACGGGCGGCATGATATTCCGCATTTTCTTTCAAATCACCGTGTTCGCGTGCGTCGGCTATTGCCTCAACAATACGTGGCCGTTCTATGGTCTTAAGTTTTTTTAATTCATCACGCAGTAATTGCGCACCGCGTTCCGTCATTGGAATCTGGTTCATAGTAATTCTACCCTTTTGTGTAATTCCTGCACCGAGCTGACACGAGCACGATCGTCGGCAGTATTCGCTTTCACTGTTGCAAAAGCAGCGTTCAGCGTGGTGGTATAAATCACCTTATTCAATAACGCTTCACGACGAATATAAACCGAGTCTTGAATCGCCTGGCGGCCTTCTACGGTATTAATAATATAACAATATTCACCATTTTTTATGGCATCAACAATATTTGGGCGGCCTTCTTGCAGCTTGTTAACTATAGTACAGTCAATACCCTCTTCGGCCAGCATTTGTGCCGTACCGCGGGTTGCTTCTAAGCTAAAGCCAAGCGCCAACAAACCGCGCGCTAAATCCATCAAACGTTGCTTATCACTGTCTTTCACGGAAACCAGCGCTTTGCCCTTTTTAGCAAGCGCCTCTCCAGCCCCTAAATTGGCTTTCGCGTACGCTTCCTCAAAACTTTCGCCTACGCCCATAACCTCACCGGTAGAACGCATTTCAGGACCCCGAATCGGATCGACCCCCTGAAATTTAGCAAACGGGATAACCACTTCTTTAACGGAAAAATAAGGTGGAATGATCTCCTTCACATAACCCTGTTGCTTGAGGCTTTGCCCCACCATTACCCGTGCCGCAACTTTTGCCAGTGGCACGCCCGTGGCTTTCGACACAAAAGGTACCGTGCGTGCGGCGCGTGGGTTCACCTCTATCAAATAGATATCGTCCCCTTTTACCGCAAACTGTGCGTTCATTAAGCCCTTAACGTTAAGTTCAAAAGCTAATTTACGCATTTGTTCACGTAACTGCACCTGAATGATATCACTGAGCGAATACGGCGGTAACGAACAAGCCGAGTCGCCTGAGTGAACGCCGGCTTCCTCGATATGTTGCATGATACCGCCGATTAACACATCGGTCCCATCGCAAATTGCGTCGATATCCACTTCGATGGCGTTATCTAAAAAGCGGTCCAGCAGTACCGGAGCTTCGTTAGATACCTTAACCGCTTCGGTCAGATAACGATTCAGATCCTGCCCGTCGTAAACAATTTCCATGGCCCGGCCGCCCAGCACATAAGAGGGTCTGACGACCAACGGATAACCAATTCGTTCAGCTTCAGTCAAGGCCTGAGAAATACCCGTTACCGTCGCGTTTTCTGGCTGTTTTAAGTTGAGCCTGCGAACGGCCGCCTGAAAACGCTCACGGTCTTCAGAGCGGTCAATGGCATCGGGTGACGTACCAATAATGGGTACACCGTTTGCCTCCAGTTCACGCGCCAGTTTTAATGGCGTCTGCCCGCCGTATTGCACGATAACGCCTTTAGGCTGCTCAATGCGGACTATCTCCAGCACATCTTCCAGAGTAATCGACTCAAAGTACAGCCGGTCCGACGTGTCATAATCCGTTGAAACGGTTTCCGGGTTACAATTGACCATGATGGTTTCATAACCATCTTCACGCATGGCCAACGCTGCATGCACACAACAGTAATCGAATTCGATTCCCTGGCCGATACGGTTTGGACCGCCACCAATGACCATGATCTTATCGCGCTGTGAAACATCCGCTTCACACTCTTCATCATAACTTGAGTACATGTAAGCGGTACTGGAAGAAAACTCTGCAGCACAGGTGTCGACCCGTTTATAGACCGGGTGGATTTGCAAGGCATAGCGCTTTTTGCGCACCTCCGACTCACTGACATGCAACACATCAGCGATTCGCCTGTCGGCAAAGCCGCGCCGCTTAAGCGCTGTCATCACATCATGACCGAGGCCGGCTAAGCCCAGTTGGTCAAGCTCTTTTTCAATCAAAATAAGCTCTTCCAACTGGATCAAATACCATTCGTCAATGTGAGTCAGTTCAAATACTTCTTGTACCGTCATACCAGAGCGGAATGCGTCACCGATATACCAAATCCGTTCGGCTCCAGGCTCTTTAAGCTCACGAATCAGTTTGCCACGAGCATCGTCAGCGGTAATGTCGAGTATGGGATCCAAACCACTTGCGCCCAGCTCCAGTCCCCGCAGGGCCTTTTGCATCGACTCCTGGAAGTTACGACCAATGGCCATCACTTCGCCGACCGACTTCATTTGCGTGGTCAGCCGATCATTACAGTTGGCAAACTTTTCAAAGTTAAAGCGTGGTATTTTGGTTACCACGTAATCCAGTGCCGGTTCAAAAGAGGCTGGCGTCACACCGCCGGTTATCTCGTTCTCCAACTCATCCAGGGTATAACCCACCGCCAGTTTAGCGGCTACCTTAGCGATGGGAAAACCGGTCGCCTTTGAAGCAAGCGCTGAAGATCGCGACACTCGCGGATTCATCTCGATAATGACCATCCGCCCGGTATCAGGATTAACACCAAACTGCACGTTGGAGCCACCGGTTTCTACACCAATTTCACGTAACACGGCCATCGCCGCATCCCGCATCAATTGAAATTCTTTGTCGGTTAGTGTCTGAGCCGGTGCCACCGTGATGGAGTCACCGGTATGAATACCCATCGGATCAAAGTTCTCGATGGTGCAAACGATAATGCAGTTATCGCTTTTATCGCGCACCACTTCCATTTCGTATTCTTTCCAACCCAGCAGAGACTCATCAATCAGCAATTCTTTGGTGGGTGACAAATCCAGTCCGCGACGGCAGATTTCTTCAAATTCTTCACGATTATAGGCAATACCGCCACCACTGCCGCCCATGGTAAATGAAGGCCGGATAATACAGGGGAAACCAAGCCGGCTGACAATATCAAAGGCCTCTTCCATACTGTGCGCCATCTCAGCATTCGGCGTTTCCAGACCAATGGTTTTCATGGCTTTATCAAAGCGGTCGCGATTTTCAGCTTTGTCGATCGCATCAGCGTTAGCGCCGATCATTTCAACCTGATGTTTTGCCAACACCCCATGTCGATCCAAGTCCAGTGCGCAATTCAATGCGGTCTGTCCACCCATGGTCGGTAAGACGGCATCAGGTTGCTCACGCTCAATAATTTTTTCTACCACTTCCCAGTGAATAGGCTCGATATAAGTTGCATCGGCCATTTCCGGATCGGTCATGATGGTGGCAGGATTGGAATTAACCAGGATGACGCGATAACCCTCTTCGCGCAGGGCTTTACAAGCCTGGGCACCGGAGTAGTCAAATTCACAGGCCTGACCGATGACAATCGGTCCAGCACCGAGAATCAGGATACTATTGATATCTGTACGTTTTGGCATATATTCGTTCTATCCTTTGCTTGCACCGAATCAGGCAGACGCCTGTTGTTGCATCAATTCAATAAAGTGGTCGAACAACAGTTCAGCATCGTGCGGACCGGGGCTGGCTTCAGGGTGGCCCTGAAAACTAAAGGCCGGTTTGTCATTACGCTTAATCCCTTGCAAGGTGTCATCAAATAATGACACGTGCGTGACTTCCAGCGTCTCCGGCAGGCTGTGCAGGTCGATGGCAAAACCATGATTCTGGCTGGTTATCATCACTTGTTGAGTCGCCAGGTCTTTAACCGGATGGTTAGCACCATGATGGCCTAATTTCATTTTTACAGATTTAGCACCGCTGGCAAGGCCTAACAGCTGATGACCCAAACAAATCCCGAACAGCGGCACATTGTGTTCTAACAGACGCTGAATCGCCTCGATCGCATAGGTACAGGGCTCCGGATCGCCCGGTCCATTGGATAAAAACACACCATCCGGCTTCAGTGCCAGCACGTCACTGGCCGGGGTCTGCGCCGGTACCACGGTGATGCGGCAATTGCGATCAGCGAGCAAACGTAAAATCGTGTGTTTACAGCCGAAGTCGTAGGCAACTACGTGAAAACCTGATGCGTTCGGTTGCGTGTACCCCTTACCCAACTGCCAACTGCCCTGTGTCCATTGGCTGGTTGCTTTACAACACACGTCTTTGGCTAGATCCATTCCCTTTAAGCCAGCGAATTGACGTGCCAGTTGCAATGCTCGCTGCTCATCAAGCTCGCCGGCCATGATGCAACCATTCTGGGCACCTTTGTCACGTAAAATGCGCGTCAGTTTGCGTGTGTCGATATCCGCAATACCCACCACATTGTGACGGTGCAAATACTCGCTTAATGTTTCTTGTGTGCGAAAGTTACTGGCTTTCAGCGCATTGTCACGAATGATTAGCCCTTTTGCCCAGACCTTGTCGGACTCTTCATCTTCATTGTTGGTACCGGTATTGCCGATGTGAGGATACGTTAAAGTGACAAGCTGTTCGGTGTAAGATGGGTCAGTAAGAATTTCCTGGTAGCCGGTCATGGCGGTGTTAAACACAACTTCGCCGACCGCGGAGCCTTCGGCTCCAATAGCGGTACCGTGAAATACAGTACCGTCAGCTAAAACCAGTATAGCTCGGTTAGCGGACTGACTCGCTAAAATACTCAAGGGCAACCTCCGTACATAAAAAAACGGGTGAATCAATACTAGTTGACTTCCCCGTTTAAGACCTTTAACCGCGCATTCATTGCCCGATATATTTTATCTGGGCAAATTCCGACTAGTGTACGAATTTTTTGCGATTTCGTCCAGCGCTTTTAAACACCAGCACTGCTTGACAACAAGCGCTGTAAACTGGCTTTTAAATTCAGCATGTCCTGCATTTGATAAAATCCGGGTGCCTGAGTTTGCAACCATTGGGCAGCCTGCAGTGCCCCGTCAGCAAATATTTTTCGATCCGAAACGCGGTGAGTCAGCTCCAGCCGCTCGCCACTCTGGGCCAACATGACCTGGTGTTCGCCGACAATATCTGCCGCTCTTGTTATCGCAAAGCCGATACTGCCTTCGGCGCGTTCACCATCGCCCCGGATACCGCTGTCTATTGCCTTAATATCTTGTTGCCGGCCACGCGCAACGGCCTCAGCCAAGGCAATAGCCGTGCCCGAAGGGGCGTCTTTTTTGTGTTTATGATGCGCCTCTGCAATTTCCACATCAGCAGCCGAAAGCGCCGCAGCACTCAGCGCCACCAATTGCTCCAGCAATACGATACCAACGCTGGTGTTACGCGCGTGCAGTACCGGAATGTGGTCAGCTACCTGGTTTAATTGTTGTTGCTGTTCGGACTGCAGGCCGGTGGTACAAACCACTATCGGCAGCTGCTGCCGTTGCGCAAAAATCAAATTATCGGTCAGTGCACCGGGCAGGCTAAAATCAATTAGCACATCAACAGCAGCCGTAAGCTGCGCCAGGCTTTGATACTGTAAATCGGCCACCGGTTTGCCCAGCATTTTACTGTCAGCACTGACAATAGCCGCTGCCAGCTGCAGCTCGTGGTGCTGTCCCAGCGCCTTTATCAGGGTTTGACCCATGCGGCCCGACGCACCAATAACACCAATTTTCATGTTGCCTCCCGGGTTAATAAGTTTTCGCTTTTCGCTACCACACGCGCCACCATCATATCACCGGTCACATTGGTCAGTGTACGAACCATATCAATAATACGGTCTATTGCCGCAATAAAGGCAATACCTTCCAGCGGCAGACCAACCACATTCAGTGTTACCGTCAACATGACCAGAGCAGTTCCGGGCACACCGGCAGTGCCGACTGAGGCCAGCGTTGCTGTCATCATGATCAAAGCATAATCAAACAGCTCCAGCGGGATACCGTACAAATTTGCGATAAAGACAGCGGCGACCGCCGGATAGATGCCACCACAACCGTCCATATTAATGGTTGCACCCAAGGGTAAAACAAACGACGCATAGTCTTTTGATACCCGCAGCCGTTCGGTTACGGCGCGGTGTGCCGCCGGCAATGAACCAAATGAACTACAGGTAGTAAAAGCAACAATTTGTGCATCGAACACCGCTTTAAAAAATTCCAGCGGGCTTAAACGACCAAACCAGCGTACCAATGAGCCGTACACAAAAATGATCTGCACCGCAGCAGCAAGATACACCACGCCCACAAATTTAGCTAACGGCAGTAAACTGCTAAAGCCATACTCGCCGACAACCCAGGCCATCAGTCCCAATACACCAAAGGGCGTCAACTGCAGCACCATGCGGGTAACTTGGTACATGACCTCGGCGCCAGATTTGACGGTACGGCGCAGCGCATCAGCTTTGTTGCCCACCTTTTGGATGGCAATGCCAATGACCGCCGCAAACACCACAATTTGCAGGACATTACCTTCGGACAAGGCAGCAAACGGGTTGTCCGGCACAAAATTCAGTAATACCTGGGCAATGGAGGGTATTTGTTTTTCGGCCTGCTCTGTCGCCGTTAAGGTAACCGCAGGGCTCATATCGATTAAGGTTGCCAGAGTCAGCCCAATAGCACTGGCGATAACCGCCGTGAACATAAACAATCCCAGCGTTTTAACGCCCAGGCGGCCAAGCTTTTCACCGTCGTTTAAGTCTGTTATTGCGGTTACAATGGCACAAAATATCAGCGGCGCAACCAACATGGTTATCGCCCGGATAAACAAATCACCCAGCGGTTTTAAGGCAATACCCAGTTGCGGAGCCAGGGCGCCAATCGTTATACCCAGAGCAAACGCACCCAGCACCCGCTGCCAGAAGGGAATCGCAAACCACCATTTCAACATAACCCACACCGCCCTAAAAAAAGGCACGAATATAAAGTTTATTCAGTGGTTGGGAAAGACCGTTTGGCTATAGGTTATAACCCTTATCAACAGCGCAAAAGCCGTAGTATTTACGGCTTACAGTCAGGCGTTCCAGCTGCCACTTTAAGACCCGGCAGATAACTGTTAATCGCCTCTATCCGAGTGCTTGGGTGAGGGTGTGTAGAAAGGAATTCAGGTGGCTTTTCGCCATCGGCATTAGCGGCCATATTGCGCCACAACTGCGCTGCCTCGGCCGGTTTAAAACCGGCCGCTGCCATATACCGTAATCCAAGTCGGTCAGCTTCGGATTCATGAGTACGCGAATAGGGTAGCAACACCCCCACCTGGGCGCCAATACCCAGCGCCGCCATGGCCAGTGCTGCTGAGCTGTCGTCCAGCTGCGTTTCCGCGACAATGGCACCCATTTGCATGCCTAAGCCGACCATCATGTTGCTGGAGACGCGCTCATTACTGTGCTGGGCAATAACATGAGCAATCTCATGAGCAATAACCGCAGCCAGCTGATGTTGGTTTTCAGCGACCTTTAACAAACCATCATAAACGCCAATGTTATTGCCTGGTAAGGCAAATGCATTGGCCGCATCGTTGGCAAATACGGTGATTTCCCATTCAGCGCTACGGTAAGGCTCAGGCAGTGTATCAATTAACGCATTAGTGACGCATTGCACATACGCATTAGTGCTTTCATCGGTGTTGATATCCAGTTCCTGCTGCATCTGCTGGTAGGACTGTTCACCCATTTTATCCAACTGTTGCGGCGACATCAGCATTAGCTGCGAACGCCCCGTCGGTGACTGCGAACAGCTCGCCAGCATTAATGTCATCAGCGCCGCTGTAATAACCGTGCGTAACTGCATAAATTGATACCTTTTTCGATGAATCCCTTTAAAGTATTAGCAGTTTATTTGCGTAAGTCATCAAAAAATTGCTTTACGCCGTCAAAAAAGCCTTTTTCTTTCGGCCGGAATTTTGCCGCTTCGTCGCCTTCTCCCATCGAATTGTCAAGTTCTTGCAGCAGATCGCGTTGCTTGGCCGATAAGTTAATCGGTGTTTCAATCACAACTTTACAGACTAAATCGCCCGTCGCACCAGTACGAACCGACTTAACGCCCTTGCCGCGCAGCCGGAAATGCTTACCGGTTTGGGTTTCTTTTGGTACTTTAAGTTTAACCTTGCCTTCCAGCGTCGGCACTTCAATGTCACCACCTAACGCGGCTTTGGTAAAGCTTACCGGCACTTCGCAGTACAGGTTATTGCCGTCACGAGCGAAGATCGGATGTTCACGGACATGAACCTGCACGTATAAGTCGCCTGCAGGGGCCCCGTGTTCACCGGCTTCACCTTCATTGGCTAAGCGAATGCGGTCGCCCGTATCCACTCCGGCAGGAATTTTAACCGACAGGTTCTTGGTGTTCTCAACCCGGCCTTCACCATGACAGGTGCGGCACGGATCTTTAATAATGGTGCCTTTACCGCGACAATGAGGACACGCCTGTTGCACAGCAAAGAAGCCCTGTCGCATCTGAATTTGACCCGCGCCATGACAATGACTGCAGGTTTCTGGTTTGCTGCCTTTTTTAGCGCCACTGCCGTCGCAGTCGCTGCATTCCACCAGCGTCGGAATCTGCAGCTCCACGGTTTTGCCGCGTACCGCATCTTCTAATGACATTTCCAGGTTATAACGCAGGTCAGCGCCACGCTGCGCGCGTGCTTGCTGGCGTCGTCCACCGCCACCACCAAAAATGTCGCCGAACACATCGCCAAAGATATCAGCAAAATCAGCACCGCCACCGCCGAATCCGCCGGCACCCGCGCCAGCACCGCCGCCCTGACGTGCCTGTTCGAACGCTTCGTGCCCATATTGGTCATACATCTGACGTTTTTGTGGATCAGACAAGACTTCATAAGCTTGCTTAATCTCTTTAAATTTCAGCTCGAGGTCTTTATTACCCTCGGTACGATCTGGGTGATATTTCATTGCCAGGCGTTTGTACGCCTTTTTAATATCTCGTTCATTGGCGTCTCTCGACACCTCGAGAATCTGATAAAAGTCTTTAGTCGCCATATCTCTGATTCTTTATCCAGTTCTGATACAAATACACGGGTATTACCTTGCGGCAACACCCGTGTTGATTAGCGCAGTTGCCTTAGCGCTTATTTTTTGTCGTCGTCTTTAACTTCTTCAAATTCAGCATCGACAACATCATCATCAGCTTGGCCAGAAGAGGCTTCACCGTCGGCGGCGCCTTCAGCACCCTGCTGCTGCTGTGCTGCTTCCATCAGCTTTTGCGAAGCTTCCATCAGAGTTTGAGTCTTGCTTTCAATGGCTTCTTTGTCGCCATCTTTTGCTGCTTGCTCAAGTTCTTCACAGGCTTTTTCGATGGTTTCCTTATCTTCCTGCGGTAACGCATCGCCTACTTCTGACAGTTGGTTGCGGGTTGCATGGACAAGCCCATCGGCTTGGTTGCGCGCCTGCACCATTTCTTCAAACTTCTTATCTTCTTCAGCATGAGCTTCGGCATCCTGAACCATTTGATCGACTTCTGACTCGTCCAGACCCGAAGATGCCTTAATGGTGATCTTCTGCTCTTTACCGGTGTCTTTATCTTTCGCTGAAACATGCAGGATACCGTCTGCGTCAATGTCAAAGGTTACTTCGATTTGAGGTTCGCCGCGGCGCCCTGCACGAATACCTTCCAGGTTAAATTGACCCAGTGACTTATTGTCTGCGGCACGCTTACGCTCACCCTGTATAACATGAATGGTAACAGCGGACTGGTTGTCTTCAGCGGTCGAAAAGGTCTGCGATTCCTTGGTAGGAATCGTCGTGTTCTTATCGATCAACTTAGTCATTACGCCGCCCATGGTTTCAATACCCAATGACAGCGGGTTGACGTCTAACAACAACACGTCTTTCACATCACCTGACAACACCCCGCCCTGCACGGCTGCACCGACAGCGACTGCTTCGTCAGGGTTGACGTCACGGCGAGGTTCCTGACCAAAGAACTCGGTTACCGCAGCCTGTACTTTCGGCATCCGCGTCTGACCACCAACCATGATAATGTCTTTCACATCACTGACTGATAAGTCGGAGTCTGCCAATGCTTGTTTCACGGGCTGCATCGATTTGGTGATCAAATCTTCAACCAGCGACTCAAGTTTGGCTCGCGTTACTTTAATGGCCAAGTGCTTAGGACCGGTGTTATCTGCCGTAATGTACGGTAGGTTAACTTCGGTTTGCTGAGCAGAAGACAATTCAATTTTGGCTTTTTCTGCGGCTTCTTTTAAGCGCTGCATAGCCAACGGATCTTTACTTAAATCAATACCCTGGTCTTTTTCAAACTGCTCTACCAGGTAATTGATCAGGCGGTTATCAAAATCCTCACCACCCAGGTGGGTATCACCATTGGTCGCCAGTACTTCAAAGGTATGCTCGCCTTCGACTTCATCAATTTCGATAATTGAGATATCAAAGGTACCACCACCTAAGTCATAAACGGCAATCACGTTATCGCCTGACTTTTTGTCCATACCGTAGGCCAGCGCCGCAGCAGTTGGCTCGTTAATAATACGCTTAACTTCCAGGCCGGCAATCTTACCAGCGTCTTTGGTTGCTTGACGTTGCGCATCATTAAAGTATGCCGGAACGGTGATAACCGCGTCAGTGACTTTCTCACCGAGATATTCTTCGGCGGTTTTCTTCATCTTTTTCAATACTTCAGCCGAAATTTGTGGTGGTGCTTTCTTGTCACCATCGATTTCGACCCAGGCATCGCCATTGTCCGCTTTGACAATTTTATAAGGCATAATGCCGATATCACGCTGTACTTCGTCATCCTGAAAACGACGACCAATTAAGCGTTTAATTGCGTACAAGGTTTTGTTGGGGTTAGTCACTGCCTGACGTTTAGCCGGTGATCCTACCAGGATCTCGCCATCGTCGGTAAATGCAACCACAGAAGGTGTTGTACGATCGCCCTCTGCATTTTCGATAACCCGAGGCTTACCGCCATCGAGTACCGCCAAACATGAATTAGTTGTACCTAAATCAATACCAATAGTCTTACCCATAATAAATCCTCCACGACTTTGCTATTCAGGGTCAGGCGCCTGCTGACGCCCTCTCTCTATCTGCTGATGAAAGTAAAATGGGGGTTGCTGCAACAATTACAAGGGTAACT
>JBNJEJ010000013.1:0-58478 GCA_051745735.1 Pseudomonadota bacterium | reverse complement strand
CACAAACACAAACACTGCGATACGACGGACAAGGATTACTTGATGAACCGAGGCAACAAAAAAAACAACCGACGGCCACGCCCTGCCAACCCCAAGTTGGTGCTTTTTAATAAACCTTATGGCGTGCTGTCACAATTTTCCGGTGAGCACGGTGACGCCACGCTAAAAGACTGGATTCCTCACAATGATATCTATCCGGCGGGTCGGCTGGATAAAGACAGCGAAGGCCTGATGCTGTTAACTAATGACGGTGTTTATCAGGCGCGGCTGGCGGATCCCAAATACAAGGTATGGAAAACGTATTGGGTTCAGGTTGAAGGCGAGCCCAGTGAGCAGCAACTTAGCCAGCTCTGTCAGGGGGTCGAATTAAACGATGGAATGACCCGCCCTGCCGAGGCTTTTGCGATGCCTGAACCTCTGACTCTATGGCCACGTAACCCGCCGGTGCGGGAACGCAAAACCGTTGCTGACAGCTGGTTATGCCTGCGCATTAGGGAGGGTAGAAACCGACAAGTCAGACGTATGACCGCTCATGTGGGCTTACCCACCCTGCGCTTAATCAGAGCCCAGGTGGGCCCGTACAAATTGGCTCAGTTGCAACCGGGAGAATGGCGTGATGAGCCGCCAGTGTGGTAGAATGCGCGCCTATCAACAGACTCGTTAACGGTACAGGTAATCAGTAACCGATGGCAGATATAATTTCGAATCCCGGCACCAAAAAAGTCATCGTCGGCATGTCCGGTGGTGTCGATTCCTCAGTTTCAGCTTATTTGCTGCAACAACAAGGCTTTATCGTCGAAGGCCTGTTCATGAAAAACTGGGAAGAAGATGACTCTGACGAATATTGTGCGGCCGCAGAAGATTTGGCCGATGCAGAAAAGGTTTGCGCGACCCTGGGTATTGAATTGCACACGGTAAACTTTGCGGCTGAGTACTGGGATAACGTGTTCGAGCACTTTTTGGCGGAGTACAAGGCAGGACGAACCCCGAACCCCGACATCATGTGCAACAAGGAAATTAAATTTAAAGCCTTTTTAGAGTTTGCTGCCGATGCTCTTGAAGCCGACTATATTGCCACCGGGCATTACGTGCGACGCGCGTTTGATGGTCAGCAATGGCAACTGCTGCGAGGCATCGACAATAACAAGGATCAGAGTTACTTCCTGTACACGCTAAGCCATGAACATGTTGCGCAAACGTTATTCCCGGTCGGCGAGCTGGAAAAATCCGAAGTGCGTCGCATAGCTCAGGAACAAGGTTTAGTGACTGCCGATAAAAAAGATTCTACCGGTATTTGTTTCATTGGCGAACGCAAGTTCAAAGACTTTTTACAACACTATTTACCGGCTCAACCAGGGGCTATTGAAAGCGTCGATGGCGACTCACTGGGTCAACACGAGGGGCTGATGTATCACACCATTGGCCAGCGCAAAGGATTACACATTGGTGGCCGGGCTGATGCATCTGATGACCCCTGGTATGTGGTTGATAAAGACGTTGAGCGTAATGTCCTGATTGTCGCTCAGGGTAAAGACCATCCGCGCTTATACGCTAATGGGCTGATTGCTGGTCAGGTGCACTGGGTTAGCCGAAAACCATTGCAGGAAACGTTGCTCTGCTCGGTTAAAACCCGCTACCGCCAGCAAGATATTGCCTGCCGGTTAAAACCGCTCGGTAATGATCAGCTGGAAGTTATTTTTGAGCAGCCGGTTGCGGCGGTCACTCCGGGACAGTCGGCGGTCTTTTATTTGCATGACGTGTGCCTTGGTGGAGCCATCATCGAACGCCGCTTGACTGATTTTGAGGTCAAACTATGAATGATTGGCAACAGCGTGTACTGGCGTTGTCCGGCATGTCACTGAGTGCAGCCGCAGTGCAGCAAATCGCCCGCTCTGGTGCTGTTTTGCATGATACGGTTACGGATACCCTAATCGACAGTGTCACCAATCTGAATCCGCAATCAACCCTGCAGGTTTACGGTTCGATTGAGGCCATTCGCCCCGGCTTGCAAACGCTCATCCAGCAATTAGGAAACAACACCCAAAAAGACATTGAATTGACTCGTTACCTGGTCGGCATGATTCATTTATCGCGCCGTTTACAAGCGCGCGATAAACAAATGACGGAATTGGCACAGCGGCTGGAACAGGTTAATCGCCAGTATCGCGAGTTTGGTTTCGAACGCTACCGCATTCTGCAGAGCCTGGCCGGCATTTATCGCGACCTGATCAGCCCGCTGGGGCAGCCGATAAAGGTTAACGGCAATCCAACGCAGTTAAAAAATGAGGCCAATCAGCAACACATTCGCGCCCTGCTTCTGGCCGGTATCCGCAGCGCGGTATTGTGGCATCAAGTTGGCGGCAAACGGCGGCACTTTTTATTATCGCGTAAAAAAATGCTGACAACAGCACAACAACTACTACGTACTGCCTAATCCCATTGAAATAACTTTCGCTTTATCTGGAGAACGACATTATGCTGCCTTTTTCACCTCTTACTGCCCTGTCACCGGTTGACGGCCGTTACGCCGGCAAGGTTGAGGCCTTGCGCCCCATTTTTAGCGAATACGGCTTAATTAAATTTCGCGTTATCGTCGAGGTGCGTTGGCTACAACGGTTAGCCCAGGAACAAGGCATTACCGAAGTGCCGCCATTAAGTACAGCGGCGAACGAAGTACTGAACAACATCGTCGACCATTTTGACAGTGCTGATGCCGAGCGCATTAAAAGCATTGAAAGCACCACCAATCACGATGTTAAGGCGGTTGAGTATTATCTGAAAGAGCAAGTGGCCAACCATCCGGAACTGGCCAACGTATCGGAGTTCATTCATTTTGCCTGCACTTCCGAAGACATCAATAATCTGTCCCATGGATTAATGTTACATACCGCCCGGGAGCAGGTATTAGTGCCGTTAATGCAGCAGCTGGTTGACGATATTAAAGCCAAAGCAAAAGAGTATAAGTCTGTGGCAATGATGGCCAGAACTCACGGTCAACCAGCTACCCCAACGACCATGGGGAAAGAATTTGCTAACGTAGCAGTACGCCTGGAGCGTCAGCTGCAACAGCTTAAAGCAGTTAATCTGATGGGCAAAATAAACGGCGCTGTTGGTAACTATAATGCCCACTTAGCAGCTTATCCCAATGTCGACTGGCATCGGCTCTCGGAACAGTTTGTGACCAGCCTGGGGCTTAACTGGAATGCCTATACAACACAAATTGAACCGCACGATTATATTGCCGAGTTTTTTGATGCCGTATCACGTTTTAATACCGTGCTTACCGACTTTGACCGGGATCTTTGGGGCTACATCGCTTTAAACCACTTTAAGCAGAAAACCGTTGCAGGCGAAGTCGGTTCTTCGACCATGCCTCATAAAGTGAACCCCATCGACTTTGAGAACTCTGAAGGTAACCTTGGCATCGCCAACGCCATAATGACTCATCTGGCGCAAAAGCTGCCGATTTCCCGTTGGCAGCGTGATCTGACCGATTCAACGGTGTTGCGCAATATCGGCGTGGGTATCGCTCATGCAGTCATTGCCTATCACGCCAGTTTAAAAGGTCTGAGCAAGCTGCAAGTTAACGAAGCGGTGTTACTGAACGAACTGGACGCAAACTGGGAATTGCTGGCAGAACCGGTACAAACGGTTATGCGTCGCTACGGGGTTGAAAAGCCCTACGAAAAATTAAAAGAACTGACCCGTGGTAAACGCATCACGGACAAGGATCTGGCCGCTTTCATCGACGCTCTCGACATTCCTGATGCAGCAAAAGACGAGATGAAACTGTTGTCACCGGCTACCTACATTGGCCGCGCCGAAGATTTTGTGGACGAACTGTCGTGAAACTTAATAGCCAGGTTTTTCAGCTGCAGGAATTTCTCAGTCAGTATTGGCAACGTCAGCCTTGCCTGCTGCGAGGCGGCTTTGCCAACTTTGAAGATTTAATCGAAGCAGAGATACTGGCGGGTCTGGCCATGGAAGAAGATGCCGACTCGCGAGTGGTGCGCCGTTCCGTTAACTCGGATGGCGCATCCGCCTGGCAGGTGGAGCACGGGCCGTTTACAGATTACCAGAGTTTTGGTGACAGTCACTGGACTCTTTTGGTTCAGTCCGTTAACGAATGGTTACCCGCTGTAGGCCAGTTACTGGAAGCCTTTGATTTTCTGCCGCAATGGCGAATTGACGATGTCATGGTGAGTTTTTCCTGCGCCGAAGGTGGGGTTGGTCCGCACTTGGATCAGTACGATGTATTCATCATTCAGGGCAGTGGCCGGCGCCACTGGAAGGTTGGTCAACGGCAGGCTATGACCAA
This sequence comes from Pseudomonadota bacterium, assembly GCA_051745735.1. GTDB lineage: Bacteria > Pseudomonadota > Gammaproteobacteria > Enterobacterales > Alteromonadaceae > Idiomarina. The sequence continues at coordinate 54,160 of JBNJEJ010000013.1, read as the reverse complement.
TTATCAGCCTTGCACGGATTTAACCCTGGTTAAAGAACCTTTTGAGGCCGTCATCGATGCCGAGCTTGAGCCTGGCGATGTCCTTTATATTCCTGCCGGATGTCCCCACGATGGCGTTGCCCTGGAGCCCAGTTTAAATTATTCCGTTGGCTTCAGAGCTCCGTCACAAGCGGAGTGGTTGCAACAATTGGGCGACCTGGCGCTGCAACAGGACGCGCTTAATCAGCGTTATCAGGACCCTGAGCTGAGTGAAAAAGCCAATTCTTACCAGGTCAGCAACAACCAACTGCAGCAATGCAAGGATTTGCTTGCGCAAGCATTACAAAGCCCGGCGCTGGACGATCTGTTGCTGCGCCTGATGTCGCAAAGTAAGCGCGCCCTGGTAGAACCTGAGCTACCTTACAGCAGTGACCAGATTAGCGCCTTGCTGTCTCAGCCCGGCGCTCTGCTGGTGCGTACCCCGGGTGCCCGCTGGCTTTACAGTGATTCACTGCAGGCATTTTATGGTAACGGCGAGCAATATATCCCGGCCACCAGCTGTGAACCTCTGGCGCACGCGTTGGCTCAACAAAGTGAACACAGCGGTAGTGCCGTGCTTAATCATGTTGCCGATGATGCGTGTTGTGAGTTGTTGATGGAATTACTCAACCAGGGCTTATTTCAGTTGTATCTGGAAAGCGATTAGCAGTTAACGTTAACTGTAAAGCCTGGTTGCTAAACGCACGTTTGAATTCCTTCTTTTTATTCGTTCAGACAGTAGCGCGCGCCCCATCGTAGTGATATTGTGCGCAAAATTTCTAGCACCAATAAAGGAAGGAAATTCATGTCTCTGTTCGAGCATCCTGAATTTGATCATCACCACGAAGTTGCGTTTTGTCACGACGAGGAATCAGGTCTTAAGGCCATTATTGCCATTCATGATACCACGCTGGGCCCAAGCCTGGGCGGCACCCGCTTGTGGGATTACAGTTCTTCAGCCGAAGCATTAACCGACGTACTGCGCCTGTCCCGCGGTATGACGTACAAAAGCGCGATATCCGGATTACCACTGGGTGGCGGTAAAGCGGTTATTATTGGTGACGCAAAAACCATTAAAAGTGAGCAGCTGTTCCGCGCATATGGGCGCTTCATCAATTCTTTGGGTGGCAAGTACATCAGCGCCGAAGACGTCAATATTAAGACCAGTGATATTGATATTGTGGCTCAGGAAACACCCTATGTTGCCGGTACGGGTGCCAAGGCAGGCAATCCTTCACCGCATACATCTTTGGGTACTTATTTAGGCCTGAAAGCAGCGGCTAAACACCGTTTAGGCAGCGAAGATCTAAACGGTGTGAAAATTGCTGTGCAAGGGCTTGGCGCAGTAGGTTACGGTTTTGCCAAATACTGCCGCGAAGACGGTGCCGAGTTGATTGTTACCGACATCAACGAAGAAACACTGCAACGCGCTAAAGATGAACTGGACGCAACCGTTGTCGGTCTCGATGAGATCTACAGCGTTGACGCTGACATCTACGCACCCTGTGCGCTGGGCGCGACGATTAACGATGACACAGTGAAGCAGTTTAAGTGCAAAATCATCGCCGGCAGCGCAAATAACCAGTTGGCTACGCCACAGCATGATCAGTTGCTTAAAGACATGAACATATTGTATGCGCCGGATTATGTGATCAACGCAGGTGGTGTGATTCACGTATGTTCCGAGGCGACCGACATGTCACGAACCGAAACAGAACAACGTGTGCGGGATATCTACCACACTCTGGACACTCTGTTCGCCCGGGCCGCCAAAGAAAATCGCCCGACCGGAGAGTTAGCGGATCAAATGGCGCGGGAAATTATTGCCAATGCCAAATAAAGGTTAGTCAAAACACTTAAGAATGACCTCAAGCGGGTGCCTCACCCGCTTTTTTTCCATCCGTTGAATCTGCGAACGACACGAAAATCCGGTAGCAACAAGACCGCCATTACCATAAGAATTGACGGCCTGGCGCCACCCCATTTCATACAATGCTTTGCTGTCCTGCTGATGACTGCGCTCGTGGCCATAGGTGCCGGCCATGCCACAGCAACCCACTTTGAGAATATCCAGTTGCAGACCCAAACTGGCAAACAAAGTCTGCCAATGTTCCGCTGATTCAGGCATAAAGCTTTGTTCGGTACAGTGCAGCAGCAGCCCGTATGTGCGATGGTTGGGCTGTTCAATTGCCGGCAGTGGTTTATCGTCAAACCATTCGATTACGGTTTTAACCAGTAACTTTTCTGCATCTTCTGCCAGTATCTGTTGATACTCGTCGCGAAAAATCAGCGCCGTTGAGGTATCAACGCCAACTAATTCTACGCCCTGCTGCGTGAGTGGAATTAACTGTGCTGCAACACGTTCGGCGGTCTGTCGAAATTCATCCAGGTAGCCTTTAACGTGCAGTGCTTTGCCATGACCGATAAAAGGTAGCAGCACGGGCTGGTAACCCAATCGGTGGGCAACCGCCGCAAAGCTCTCAACCACCTGTGCTTCATAAAAACTGGTGAAAGGATCCTGTACGATCACCACAAAATTATCGCGCTGCCGGGCGTCACAGGCGAGAATTTGTTGACTGTCCATTATCGCAAAGCCCTGCTGCTGCCAACGAGAGATCAGATTCGGCACTGAAAAAGACGGTGTATCAACGTATCCCACAACATGAGTCAGCAACGCCTTAGTGGCGCTGTTATGGGTCAGTGCATTGGCTAACTTAGGTATTTTAGCGCCCAGACTGGCTGTTTGTTCGACATTTTTAACCAGCCAGTCTTTCGGTGGCCGGGCGTAGCGGCTGTAATAATGCTGCAGAAACCGCGCCCGGAATGTCGGCACATCAACACTGACCGGACACTGGTTAGTGCAGGCTTTGCAGGCCAGGCATTTATCCATCGAATGTTTAACTTGATGACTAAAGTCGTCGCTGTTACGCCAGCTATTTAACCAGCGCTTAAGTGCTGACGCGCGTTGCTGCGGTGGCTGGCTGGCATCGAAACCTTGCTGGCTATTCAAGCGCAGCCATTCACGCATCAGGGACGAACGGCCTTTTGGCGAAAAGCGCCGATCGCCACTGACTTTAAAACTGGGACACATCACCGCTTTGGTATCGTAATTAAAACACAAACCGTTGCCATTACAGTCCATTGCGTTGCGATAGCTGTCGCGGACGTGAACGGGGATTTGCCGATCATAATAACCGCGCTTGCGGGCATCCACTGACACCAGCGAATGATTGCCTTGCAGTGGCGTACAGATTTTACCCGGGTTGAGCTGGTTGCGCGGATCAACGGCGGTTTTCAGTTTTCGCAACTCCGTAAACAGTTGCTCGCCGAAAAACTCCGGCGCATATTCTGACCGGTAACCTTTACCGTGTTCGCCCCACATTAAGCCGCCGTATCGGCTGGTTAATGCCGCCACTTTATCGCTGATTTCCCGCAACAATTGCTCGTCATCGGGCTCCGTCAGATCGAGTGCCGGCCGCACATGCAGCACACCGGCGTCAGCATGACCGAACATGCCATACTGTAATCCGGCGTTATCCAGTATCTGCCGGAATTCGATAATAAACTCCGCCAGTTTTTCCGGCGGCACAGCGGTATCCTCGGCAAACGCGACGGGTTTGCGCCGGCCCTTCGTGGCACCAAGCAGGCCAACGGATTTTTTACGCATCGCGTAAATTGTCTGGATACTGTCCAGATCGTCGCAAATTTGATAACCGATCACACCCTGGTTGTCTTTAGCTTTAATTAACGCATCCAGGCGCTGACACAGTTGTTCAACTTTGGTTTTATTTTCCGAGGCCTCGGTACTGGCAAACTCAACCATATTAATGCCATTCATGGTTTGCCCTTCGACATCAGTCAGTAGCGGCTGGACTGAGTGCCAGATGATATCCTCGCGGGCCAAATTCAGTACTTTGCTGTCGATGGTTTCGACCGACGTTGCCCGCGCATCAACCAAAAACGGCGCGTTGTTGAGGGCCGCCTGAAAGTCACTGTATTTGACATTAACCAGGGTACGGTAATTCGGAATTGGCGTTATATTAAGGCGCGCCTCTGCGACGAACCCCAGGGTACCTTCCGAGCCGGCAATCAGCCGTGATAAGTCCAGCGTCTGGTGTTCGGGGTCATAGGTGTGCTTTAAATCGTACCCCGTCAAAAAACGGTTTAAGGGTGGAAATTTCTGTTCGATATCAGCGCGGCAATCCACGCAAGTGTCTATTGCCTGCCGATATATAGCCCCCACGGTTCCTTCTTGCTCACTCAGCGCTTTTGCCTGCTGCAATGGCACGGGCTTACTGTCCAGCCGTTCGCCACCAATCAGTACGGTTGACAAACCCAGTACGTGATCACTGGTTTTGCCGTAAACCAGCGAGCCCTGACCCGAGGCATCGGTGTTGATCATGCCGCCGAGCGTGGCGCGGTTACTGGTTGATAAGTCAGGCGAAAAAAAATAGCCGTGAAGGCGCAGTTCATCGTTTAACTGGTCTTTAACGACCCCACCCTGAACGCTTACCCAGCCTTGCTCAATGTTAACTTCGAGTACTTGATTCATGTGGCGGCTCATATCAACCACCAAGCCCGGCGTCAATGACTGGCCATTGGTACCGGTGCCTCCGCCACGGGGTGAAAAGCTAATCTGCTGAAAGGCAGGTTCTGAAGCAAGTTGCAACAACAACTGCAGGTCGTCGCTGTGACGCGGATAAATAACACCCTGAGGTAATTGCTGGTAAACGCTGTTGTCGGTCGCTGCGACCAGTCGCCCGCCATAGGTAATATCAATATCCCCCGAAAATCGTGTCTTTGATAAGGCCGCTAAGTAATCGCGATAATCTTTCGGCAAGTTACTTTCGGCAACCAACTTCGGGAGATAAGTCATAGTCGTTTCAGTTATCCTTTGAGTAAAAATCAATCGGCTGTTATTGCAGATGGTCAGCCAGGTACATCCAGGTTTCTACTACCGTATCCGGGTTTAACGACACCGAGTCAATACCATGCTGCACCAGCCAGGCGGCAAAATCCGGGTGATCCGACGGACCCTGCCCACAAATGCCGACGTATTTGCCGCGTTTTTTCGCAGCCGTGATAGCCATCGCCAGCATCTTTTTAACGGCGGGGTCGCGTTCATCAAACAAGTGTGCGATAACGCCGGAATCGCGATCCAGCCCCAGAGTTAATTGAGTGAGGTCATTTGAACCTATCGAGAAGCCGTCAAAAATATCAAGGAATTCATCAGCTAATAAGGCATTTGACGGCAACTCGCACATCATGATCACGCGTAACCCATTTTCGCCCTGAACTAGCCCCTGTTCCTGCAGTAGTTCGATGACTCTGCGACCTTCTGCGGGAGTCCGTACAAAGGGGATCATCACCTCGATATTGGTTAATCCCATCGCTGTACGGACTCGTTTAATGGCCTCACATTCCAGAGCGAAACAGTCACGAAACTCTTCTGAGATATAGCGGGCTGCGCCGCGAAAACCTAACATCGGATTCTCTTCTTCAGGCTCAAACTGGCTGCCACCAATCAGATTAGCGTATTCGTTTGACTTAAAGTCTGACATCCGTACGATCACCCGCTCGGGAGAAAAAGCTGCCGCCAGAGTTGCAATACCTTCGGTCAATTTGGCGACGTAATACTCACGGGGACTGGGATAGCCCGCCATCATGCCGGTGATAGTGGCTTGCAGCTGTTCGCTCTGCTCCGAAAAATTAAGCAACGCTTTTGGGTGCACCCCAATCATTCGGTTAATAATAAATTCAAGCCGTGCCAAACCGATACCTGCATGAGGCAGCCCGGCAAAATCAAAGGCGCGGTCCGGGTTACCCACATTCATCATCACTTTCATGGGTAATTCCGGCATTTTGTCCACGGCTGTCGAGCTGACATCAAAAGACAATTGTCCTTCATAAATGTAACCCGTGTCGCCTTCAGCACAGGAGACCGTTACTTCGCTTCCATTGGCGATTAATTCATCGGCATTACCACAACCAACAACCGCCGGAATGCCCAATTCGCGTGCAATGATCGCGGCATGACATGTGCGGCCTCCGCGGTTAGTAACGATGGCTGCGGCACGTTTCATAATCGGTTCCCAGTCCGGATCGGTCATATCAGTAACGAGTACGTCGCCGGGCTGTATTTTGTCCATTTCAGTTAAATCATTGAGTACTTTAGCGACACCTGCACCAATGCGCTGGCCGATGGCCCGACCCTCGCAGATTACCGCGCTTTTATCTTTTAATGAAAACCGCTCAATGGCTTGCCCTTGTTGATTGGACTGCACAGTTTCCGGACGTGCCTGGACAATATAAAGCTTGCCATCAATGCCGTCTTTAGCCCATTCAATATCCATTGGCCGACCATAATGCTGCTCAATGATGACAGCCTGACGGGCCAGCTCTTCAACTTCTTCATCGGTAACCGAAAAACATAACGCCTGGCTGGCATCTACATCTTCAATTAGGGTCTGTTTGCCGTGTTCACGATGCTCTGAGAAAATCATCTGGATCTTTTTGCTGCCCAGGTTCCGGCGTAATACCGCGGGACGCTCGGCTTTTAAGGTTGGCTTGTGTACATAAAACTCATCGGGGTTAACAGCGCCCTGCACCACCATTTCACCCAAACCAAATGAAGACGTCACAAAAACAACGTCCTCAAAACCTGATTCGGTATCGATAGTAAACATCACGCCAGAAGCTGCAATGTCACTGCGGACCATGCGCTGAACGCCTGCTGATAAGGCAACTCCGCGGTGGTCGTAACCTTTATGGACGCGATAAGAGATAGCACGGTCGTTAAACAATGAAGCAAAAACGTGCTTGATGGCTTCCATCACCGAATCAAGCCCACGGACATTCAGAAAGGTTTCCTGCTGACCGGCAAAGGATGCATCGGGCATATCTTCAGCAGTAGCTGAGCTGCGCACGGCAAAACTGAATTCATCATTATCTTCGCTCAGCTCAGTAAATGCTGCCTTTATACTTTGCTCGAATTCAGGCTGAAACGGCGTGTCGATGATCCACTGCCGAATTTTTTTACCCGCAACAGCCAATTCAGTCACGTCATCGACGTCCAGGGTATCCAGTAAGTCATGGATGCGGTCGTTTAGCCCGCTCTGTTCAAGAAATTGATTGTAAGCGTCGGCGGTAGTCGCAAAGCCGCCCGGCACTTCGACCCCAGCACCGGCTAAGTTACTGATCATTTCACCAAGGGAGGCATTTTTTCCTCCAACTCGATTAACGTCCTGCATGCCAAGTTGTTGGTACCAGATTACATATTCTTGCACGTCACTGTCCTTAAATTGGTGTCGATGAAGATTAAAGTGATTAACATTTTACACCTTGCCTGAAGACAAGTTAATATCTGCCAGCCGATCAAATAAATAAAAAATGAGCAGCAATGCGGACAGCCTATTATATCTCTGACGGAACGGCACTGACAGCAGAAGCCTTTGGGCATGCCCTGCTGTCGATGTTTCCGGTAGAATTTCAGCACATCACCCGTCCCTTTATTGATAGTGAAGAGAAAGCGGATCAAGTCTGCCGTCAGATACAGCAAGCGGCCGCAACAGACGGTGAGCCTCCGCTGATTTTCCACACTTTTGTGAACACCCGGTTAAAGCAAAAGATCGTCAGTTGCGGCGGCATATCCTACGATTTTCTCGACCAGTTTGTCGGCTCCGTAGAGCAACAACTTAATGTGACAGCGCAACCGAAAACACACCGTACTCATGGTGCGCACAAAAATTATAACTTCCGCGTCGACGCCATTAATTATGCCCTTGATAATGACGACGGTAAAAAATTAAACCAACTTGACCAGGCAGACGTTATCCTTATTGGCGTATCGCGCACCGGCAAAACCCCAACCAGCCTGTATCTGGCTTTACAGTACGGTATTAAAGCCGCCAATTATCCGATCACCGAAGACGATGACTTTGAGCGCCTGAACTTGCCCCGAGAGCTTAAAATGCAGCGCCACAAATTGTTCGGCCTGACCCTCGACCCCCAACGTTTGCACGAAATACGCAGTCACCGGCGGCCCGGCAGTGACTATGCCTCGATGCAGCAATGTCGTTATGAGCTGCAGCAAGTGGAAACTCTGTACCGGCGGGAGGTTGTGCCCTTTATTAATTCAACGCAGTTTTCGGTCGAAGAGATTGCGGCCAAAATATTGGCTAAAACCAATTTGCAACGCCGTCGCTACTGACCGCGCTGCAAATGGTCGACAAACGATTGCTCAGGAAGCGTTTGTGCTTTCAAAAATTTTGTCTGCAGAAGCCGCAACAAAACCACTGTAAAGCTTACCGTCTTCGGTTTCATAACGCTTAGCAAACTCATAAAAACACGAAGGTATCTCGACAGTTTCGTCACTAAACGCGACCGGATGGCGGTCAGCCATAGTTGATGATTGCTCCAGATAGACGTCCGGCGAGCCTTTGATTTCGCCACCCGAACTGTTCAGCGTAAAGCCTGACTGTTTAAGCTTTTCATTAACTTGTTCGATGCTGTCGTAACCCGGCAATTGATTAATACTGACGGTAAAGTGATTAGCACAAAAACCAAAGGCGGCCATCCATGCTGCGTACTCGCTTTCTTCAAGTAGCTCGAGATAATCCGCATGGCTTATTGTCCAATGGGTGCCTGAGTACAAAAAGTCGTCACGTTTAACTGCATCGGGGTCAACCTGATTCACCATGCTTTTAACTTTTTGCTGCAGACGTTCACTGAACTCTTCAGTCATCAGTTCGCTGATAAAGACTTTTGGTAAGCTTGGGTCGTCGTGTTCAAAGTGTTTAGCGCGCAAATTTTTCGCTTCAAAGTGGTAATCGCCGCCTTCTTTGTAACCCAGCGCTAAAAAATGCTGAGCCAGGGCTTCGAGTCGCACCGGGGCGATATCAAAAGTACGAAATGCCACGTGATCATTGACAATATCATGGCCTTTACCCAGAACCTCATGAACCTTAGGTGCTGATGGCGTGCGCGAGATATAATCCTGCCACAAACGCTCAAATAACTGTTCTACTTGCTGCGACATGTGCTTAGCATCCTTCTGCTGAAAGTTACGGAACATTAGCCATGGCCATTACGGGCAGCCCGCAGTGACTCTGCGACTAAAAACGCCAATTCTAACACCTGGTCGGCATTAAGTCTTGGATCACATTGCGTACGGTAGCGGCTGGATAAATCCGCCTCACTGATCTGATAAGCCCCACCGGTGCACTCGGTAACGTGCTCGCCGGTCATTTCCAGATGGATACCGCCCGCATAGGTTCCTTCAGCCTGGTGAACGGCAAAGAACTGACGCAGTTCCTTATGGATGGCATCAAAGTTACGGGTTTTCAAGCCATTGTCGGCTTTTGTTGTATTGCCGTGCATGGGATCACTGGACCACACCACCTGGCGACCTTCGGCTTTCACTCGACGGGCAAGCTGTGGCAGCTTGTCCGCCAGATTATCGGCTCCCATGCGGGTGATCAGCGTCATCCGGCCGGCTTCGTTATCAGGATTCAGTACATCCAGTAACTGAATTAACTCATCGGGGTCCATGGTTGGCCCAATTTTAACGCCAATGGGGTTATGGATACCGCGCATGAATTCCACGTGAGCGTGGTCAAGCTGCCGGGTTCGCTCGCCTATCCAAATCATGTGCGCTGAGCAGTCGTAAGGCAGGCCAGTCAGCGTGTCGGTGCGGGTCAAAGCCTGTTCATAGGGCAACAATAAGGCTTCATGGGAGGTAAACAACTGGGTTTCGTGCAGGGCAGCATGAGTTTCGGTATTGATACCCAGCACTTCCATAAATTTAAGTGCCGACTGAATTTGTTCCGCGATTTGTTGATAACGTTCTTTCAACGGGTTGGCGGCCAAAAAGCCCAGATTCCACTTGTGTACTTTATGCAAGTTGGCAAGCCCGCCCTGGGCAAAGGCTCGCAACAGATTCAGCGTGGCTGCTGAATGATGATAGGCTTTGAGCATGCGCTCCGGGTCCGGCTGCCGCGACTGCTCTGTAAAGTCAATGCCGTTGATGATATCGCCCCGGTAACTCGGTAAGCTGATGTCGCCGACGGTTTCTAAATCACCTGAGCGGGGTTTTGCGTATTGCCCGGCCATACGCGCAACTTTAGTTACCGGACATGAGCCGGCAAAAGTCATCACAATGGCCATCTGCAAAATAACTTTAAAGGTATCGCGTATTTTAGGCGCATTAAAGTCACTGAAAGACTCGGCACAGTCGCCGCCCTGCAACAAAAAACCATTGCCCTGGCAGACACCGGTAAGCTGTGAGCGTAAAGCCCGAATTTCCTCAGCAAACACTAACGGTGGAAACTGGCTTAACTGCTGTTCAACCTGCTTAAGTTGGTCTTGGTTCGCGTAATTGGGTTGTTGTTTGATTGGCTTGGAGCGCCAACTTTGTGCATGCCACTGGCTCATCACTGCGTATCCAGTCTGTCGGTTATAAGGATCATCAAATCTAACGGGGATGCCAGCCAAAATCAATGCTTTAGCGATTTAAGTTAGCGCCTTTCACTGCTCGGTTAGACTGTGATGAATTCGCTCAAATCTTGTTCTTGCCAATTTTCCAAATAAGGCACTTCACCCAGACAGGGAGCGCCGATGTGTTGTCGCAAGGTTGCCATATTCTCGCTGCGGTAAGCCATTGTTTCGGCATGAGTATCAACCGCCACCCAGCCGGCCAAATTAACCCCGCTGGCTGTTATCGCTTGTGCCGATAATAACGCGTGATTAATACAACCCAGCTTTAAACCGACAACCAGTATCACCTCGGCTTCAACGGTTTTGACAAATTCGGGCATAAACAAGCTATCACTGAGTGGCAGTTGCCAGCCCCCGGCTCCTTCAATCACTAAAGCATCGGGTTGCATTCGGGCCAGTGCTTCAAAAGTTTTCCGCAACTGCGATAAGGTTATCTCACGGCCTGCTTGAGCTGCCGCAATATGAGGGGCGATGGCCGGCTGAAAGGCATACGGATTGGTCAATGAATAGTCGCAGACCAGGGTCATGGCCTCGCGTAAAATTAATGCATCGGCATTTTGCCACTGACCCGCTGCAACCTCGTTGGTCTGCCACTGACAACCGGAGGCAACCGGTTTCATTGCCAGTGTCTGATGGTTTTGTTGCTTTAACTTATCCAACAATGCCTTAGCCGCAACGGTTTTGCCGGCGTCGGTGTCGGTACCGCTAATAAAGTAACGTTTCATTGCCTACCTTAAATTAATTATGGTTAATAATTAGTTAACTTGCTTGTAAAAACAGAGGGACGCAACTTTCCAGCTAAGCGGTAAGCCTTTTTGAACTCGATGCTGTTCGTAGTTTTGGATAACCTGCTGAAAACGCCCCGGTGACAACAAACCGGCGGATTCGCGCGGCCCAACGTAATTTGCTCCGACACCCTTAATACTGCCGAGCAGCAAACGTAAATCCGCAAAATATTGTTGCTGTTCATAAAGCTGGTACTGATAGTCTGTTAAGCCCAAAGCCTGCAAACGCTCAAAAATTTCGGCTAACGAATAAAAACGTTGGGTATGAGGGCGTTGGTCTACCGATTGCCAGCAGCTGATCAACTCTGCAAAAGTACCCGCAACAGGCAAATTAAAAACCGCCTGCCCGCCAGGTTTTAAGACCCTCAACGCCTCACCCAAAGCTGTGCCTAAGCACGGGCTCCATTGCAGCGATAAATTAGCAAAATAAGCATCCATGCTGTTGTTTTTTAGCGGTAGCTGTTCAGCGCAACCCTCTAGCCATATATCCTGCGGAAATATGCGTTTTGCCTGTTGCACCATGCCGGCAGCTAAATCAATGCCGAGATAATTTTGGCAGCGTTGGGCCAACGCCTGTCGCATTGCCCCCGGGCCACAGCCAACATCCACTAATTGCCCGGCCTTATCCGGCAAAGCGCTTACCAGTTGCTGACCAAAATATTGCTGGATAGCATCATGCTGATGATAAGTTGCCGCGGCACGAGAAAAGTGGCGGGCGACCTGATGTTGCTCAGAGGCCATTAAGAAATCCTCGTGCGTGTCGATTTGAGGGATAATCGGTCAATGGCGCCAAATAATCGCTCAATATTTGCTGTTGTGTGATCAGCCTGTAAACTAAAACGCAGCCGGGCTGTCCCTTCCGGCACCGTCGGTGGCCTGACTGCGCTGACATGAAAGCCAAAGCTGGCTAATTGTTGAGCGTAATCAACGGCAACCGCATCGTCGCCGACAATCCAGACTTGAATCGGTGAAACCGATTCAGTACCGGTTAACTGGCGTTGTTTAGCAGCTTGCCGAAAGTGGTGAATATTAGCTTGTAACTGTTGCCGTCGCTGTTCGCCTTCCTCACCGCGAATGACCTGTAACGACGCACGGATACAGGCTGCCTGGGCGGGACTGAAGGCCGTCGAATAAATGTACTCGCGGCACTGCTGAACCAGCTGATCAATATCGGTAAAGGAACCGGCCACAAAGGCCCCTCCCACCCCAAAAGCTTTGCCAAAAGTACCGGTTAGCAAGCGAGTCTGCTCACGTAACTGTTGATAACTGGCCAGCCCGTTTAAACCCCATACACCCAAACCATGAGCGTCATCCAACAGCAGCTGGCCACCGTGCTGTTGGATCTGTTGGCGCACCACCGAATGGTCGACGTAATCGCCATCCATACTGAACGTTCCTTCGGTAATAAGCCAGTCGCTGGGCTGCAGGTCAGCTTGCTGCAGTTGGTTATGGGGAAATCGGCGGAAACGCCGCTTGCTGTGTTTCAGGCCGTCCAGCAGTGAGGCATGACAAAGGCGATCGCAGAGTATTTTTTGCTTTGGCTGCTCTGGCTCGATAAGCGTAGTGATGCAGCCATGATTGGCCGCATAACCACTGGAGAACAGCAGGCAGGCCGGTACCTGCAGCCAATCAGCAAGCTCTTCTTCGAGGGCTTTATGCTGCACCGTATAACCACTTAACAGCGGCGACCCGGAGCTACCGGCACCCCACTCCATCAATGCTTGTTGTCCGGCCTGGATGACATCCGCGTGGCGGCTCAGCGATAAATAATCATTACTGGCAAACTGGCCACTGACCTCGTTACTAAGCCGTGTTTGCCTGACCCGGTAACGGGCTGAAGCGGCACTGCTAAGAGGCATCGTAATAGCGAACCGGCTGTTGCTGTTCCTGCACCGCATCTTCGATAACCGCAGTGTGCACCTCGTCATCATAACCCTGATGGGGCTCTGGCTCGATGCCTAAGCGCTCAAACAAACGTAAATCTGCATCTGCCTGAGGGTTTGCCGTCGTCAGTAGTTTTTCGCCGTAAAAAATTGAGTTGGCTCCGGCAAGAAAGCACAGCGCCTGCAATTCGTCGCTCATGTCTTCGCGGCCGGCCGACAGGCGGACATGCGAGGCCGGCATTAAGATGCGCGCGACGGCAACCGTGCGAACAAAATCAAAGGGGTCCATATCGTCAAGCTCGGCAAAAGGCGTTCCTTCAACTTTGACCAACATGTTAATCGGCACACTTTCCGGATGCTTAGGTAGATTAGCGAGCTGTACCAGCAGCGAAGCACGGTCGGTCAGTGTTTCGCCCATGCCGACAATGCCACCGGCACATACTTTCATGCCGGCATCGCGGACATTTTGCAGAGTTTGCAGCCGATCCTGATAGGTTCGGGTGGTGATGACATCGCCATAAAACTCAGGCGAAGTATCCAAATTGTGGTTGTAATAGTCCAGACCGGACTGCTGTAACTGTTTGGCTTGCAGTTCGCTTAACATGCCCAGGGTCATACAGGTTTCTAATCCCAGCTCTTTGACCCCTTTTATCATTTCGATCAAATAAGGCATGTCGCGATCTTTTGGGTTACGCCATGCAGCGCCCATGCAAAAACGGCTGGCGCCTTTAGCTTTAGCAGCGCCGGCTTCAGCGAGCACGCTTTCCACTTGCATCAGCCGTTCGCGATCGAGTCCTGTGTGGTAATGAGCACTTTGCGGGCAGTATTTGCAATCTTCCGGACAGGCTCCGGTTTTTATTGATAACAAGGTGCTGACCTGCACCTGGTTTGGATTAAAGTGCTGCAGGTGTACGCCTTGTGCTTGGTAAATCAGTTCGTTGAACGGTTTTTGTAAAAGGTCACAAACATCGCTGATTTGCCAGTCGTGTCGGGTCTGTTGCATAAAAAAGCTCACTTGTTACGGATTCGGGTGATTCGCTATGGGTCGACTAGCTTATTTTAACAACGTACACTGTCAACAATTAATGCAAACCAAAACTTGACTAATGGTTAAATTTTAATCTATGACGATTTTAAACTGGCAACAACAGCAACAGTTTGACCAACAACACATTTGGCACCCCTACACTTCTATGACCCATCCTCTGCCCTGTTTTCATGTGCAGTCGGCGCACGGTTGCGAAATTGAGTTATCCAGTGGCGAACGGCTGGTGGATGGCATGTCGTCCTGGTGGGCCGCGATTCATGGCTATAATAATCCGCGCCTTAATCAGGCCGCCCACCAGCAAATTGACCGTATGTCGCATGTCATGTTCGGCGGCCTGACCCACGAGCCGGCAGTGTCTATGGTCGAACAGCTCATCCAGTTGACCCCGGCAGGACTCGACCAGGTGTTTATTGCCGATTCAGGTTCAGTCAGTATCGAAGTCGCCATTAAGATGGCATTGCAATACTGGCTGGCAAAGGAGCAACCGGCGAAAAACCGGTTGTTAACCATCCGCGGTGGTTATCACGGTGATACCTTTGCCGCAATGTCCGTTTGCGATCCGGTAAACGGCATGCATCATTTGTTTAAGCATGCACTCAAAAATCAGCTGTTTGCTGACAAGCCCCAACTGAGCTATTGGGATGACTGGCAGGATTCAGCAGCCGAGACACTGAGACAATGGTTTGAGCAATACCACAGCCAGCTGGCTGCGGTTATTATCGAACCTGTGGTTCAGGGCGCCGGTGGTATGCGCATGTATCATCCCCAGTACCTTAAGGTATTACGCCAGTTGTGTGATGAATATCAGGTGTTATTGATCGCCGACGAGATTGCCACCGGCTTTGGCCGCAGCGGTCAGCTGTTTGGCTGTGACCATGCAGGCATCAGTGCCGACATTATGTGTGTCGGTAAAGCGCTGACCGGCGGTTATATGACATTGGCTGCGACTCTGACGCATCGTCATATTGCGGCGGCTGTCAGTGACAGTAAGGCCGGCGGCGCATTAATGCATGGCCCAACATTTATGGGCAACCCGTTGGCTTGCGCGGTGGCGGCTGAGTCATTACGTATTATCGCGGAGGGTAACTGGCAGCAGCAGGTAACTGCTATCGAACAGCAATTGCAGCAACAATTATACCCGCTTCGTCAGCTGGCGACGGTGGACGAGGTCCGCGTGTTGGGTGCTATCGGCGTACTGCAACTGCATCAGCCTATCGACTTAGCTGCGGCACAACAGCATTTCGTTAATGCCGGAGTGTGGATCCGTCCCTTTGGCCGACTGTTGTATATTATGCCACCTTACCCCATCGAAGCTGAGCAACTCACTCGCTTAACCACGGCCATGGCTGACTTTGTCAGTGACGGATAGGCGTAGCCTGTTAACCATTGAATCAAAAACCAAAAATGTACAGTGAAATGGCACCAAGGAAGGTGAAAATCAAAATCATAATGTTTAACCACAAATGCTCCCGGTCCTGACTAAAGAGGATTACATTAATGGCAAAAGTTACCAGACTGACTAATAACCCCAGTAAGCTGGTGATGATAAAAACGTCGCCCAGCGTGACATGCCAGTAATTTCGCACGTTAATGCCAAAGACTTCGGTCAAAATAGTGGTGTGTTCGGGTCGGGCGTAATGATAAACAATCAGTGCAACAACAAAAATAATCCAGCCGAAAATGGAGAGCCAGCCAAGCACTCGACTCCAGAATGAGATGCCCTTTAATTCATCAATACTGCCTAACTTCATTGTTTGTTATCCATTAAAACAAGGTTACCCTTGAGTCTTAGCCAAACCGAGGTAACATAGCAACCTTTAACGTAAATTTTTGTATTTCGGAGAGCAGAAACTCATGTCGTATGCTTCGGTAGTTGATGTATTGGCAGGTAAAATCGCAGTTGACGATACCGTCACTGTGCGCGGTTGGGTCCGCACCCGACGTGATTCAAAAGCGGGAATTTCATTTATTAATGTCCATGATGGCTCATGTTTTGATCCCATCCAGGCGGTTGTCCCGTCCGAGCTGCCCAATTATCAGCAGGATGTACTGAAACTGACCACCGGTTGTTCGATTGCTGTAACCGGCGTTGTGGTCCCATCTCAGGGCAAAGGGCAGTCTTATGAGATTCAGGCAACCGGCGTTAAGGTTTACGGTTGGGTAGAAGACCCCGACACCTACCCGATGGCACCTAAGCGGCATAGCATGGAATATCTGCGCGAATACGCCCATTTGCGTCCGCGCACCAATGTCACCGGTGCTGTGATGCGAGTCCGTAATACGTTATCACAGGCCGTTCACCGTTATTTTCACCAGCAGGGTTATCTGTGGGTCAGTACACCCATTATCACAACTTCCGATTGTGAGGGTGCCGGCGAAATGTTTCGGGTATCAACACTGGATTTAATGAACGTGCCAAAAACCGAGCAAGGCGCAGTTGATTACAGCGAAGACTTTTTTGGTAAAGAAGCCTTTTTGACCGTATCCGGTCAGCTTAACGTCGAATCTTATGCCTGTTCTCTGTCAAAAGTTTATACCTTTGGGCCAACGTTCCGTGCCGAAAACTCGAACACCAGTCGCCACTTGTCTGAATTCTGGATGGTCGAACCCGAGCTTGCTTTTGCTGACCTTAATGACATCGCTGACCTGGCTGAGGACATGTTGAAATATGTCTTTAAGGCGGTGCTTGAAGAGCGCCCCGATGACATGGCATTTTTTGAGCAACGCATTAATGCCGATGCCGTTAAGCGTCTGCACAGCATGGTTGATAAAGATTTTGTGCACATGGATTACACCGATGCGGTGGAAATTCTCCAAAATTGCGGTAAGACATTTGACTACCCGGTTGAATGGGGTGTTGATTTGCAGTCAGAACACGAGCGCTACCTTGCCGAAGAGCACGTCGGTGCTCCGATTATCCTGAAAAATTACCCGCGCGATATCAAAGCATTCTACATGCGCCAAAATGAAGACGGCAAAACCGTGGCGGCAATGGATGTGTTAGCGCCGGGAATTGGCGAGATCATAGGGGGTAGCGCACGTGAAGAACGACTTGACGTGCTGGATCAGCGCATTGAAGAAATGAACTTACCGGCCGAGGAATATGGCTTTTATCGCGACCTTCGCCGTTACGGCTCTGTTCCTCACGCCGGCTTTGGTCTGGGATTCGAGCGCTTAGTAGCCTACGTAACCGGTATGCAGAACATTCGTGATGTCATTCCGTTTCCCCGCGCGCCAAAGTCAGCTGAGTTTTAAGCTCAGCATTCCGGACTCAAGTTACCAGTCGTTTACCCGGCCATGCTTGAGTCCACCTTCAGCTTTTTAATCGGTTAGTACATCACTTGCGTTGACAAAAAATCCACTGTGTTGCTGCTGTGGTTTGATTGGCGTTGGCACTGCCGGCGTACCGATATAAAGAAAGCCAACAATTTCATCATCCGGCAGGCAGCCGAGCTGTTCACGGACATAATCATCCTGCGCCACCCATCCGGTGCGCCATATAGCACCAAGCCCCTGAGCAAAACACGCTTGTTGCATGGCCATAGTCGCGCAGGAAACAGCAGCCAGTTGCTCGATACGCGGCACCTTATCGTTGTCAACATAACGCAGGCAACTGGCAATAATCAGCGGCGCGCGAAAGGGAAACTGACCCGCTTGTTCGGTGCGCTGTTCAGAAAAATCATTGAGCCGTGCCGCCTGTTGATAGATATCGCTAAGCAACCCCCTGTCGCGCCCCATAAATTCGATAAACCGATAAGGTGATAAATTCATGTGATCGGGCACCCGAATGGCTGCTCTGCGGATTAACTCCAGCTGTTCCTCGCTTGGCGCCGGCTCCATCAGTCGTGGCATCGAAGAACGGGTGGTTAACAGTTTTAATGCGTCCATAGTTTTCCTTAAACAGAAAATTGTCACGCTTAGTTACACAATTACTGTGGTTTATCGGTTATGGATTAGATACAGTTAGGCCAGTATCCGACAACTTAAAGCGAGACCTTATGCGGTTTGTAGGAACAATGTTCCGGTATTTGTGGCGTTTTTTCAATGGTATCAGACTGGTACTGTTGAATATTATTTTCTTTGCCTTAGTTCTTGGCTTTCTTGCCTTAGTGCTGCAGGAGGAAGAGCCTGTTACGGTACCCGAGAATGGTATCCTGGTGCTTAACCCACAAGGCATTCTGGTCGAAGAAAAAACCTACATTGATCCCGTTGATCAGTTCATCAACCAGGCTGTAGGCAGCAGTGACCCGGTGCCTGAGGTCTTGCTGAGTGATGTGGTCGAGGCGCTGGAAAAAGCGGTCTCAGACGAGCGCATCGGTGCCGTCTTGCTCGATCTTTCCGGGCTTTACCCCAGTGGCATTAATAAATTACAGCGGGTTGCCGAAGCCCTGAATCAATTGAAGACCACGGACAAACCCGTCATTGCCAGCGGTGATTCGTTTGCACAGCATCAGTATTACCTTGCAGCGCACGCCAAAACCATTTATCTGAACCCACTGGGTGGTGTTGCATTTGACGGTTTTGAGTACGGACAAATCTATTTCAAAGGCTTGCTGGATAAACTTAAATTAGCGCCTCATGTATTTAAAGTGGGCGAATATAAGTCTGCTGTCGAACCCTTTATCCGCAATAGCATGTCGGATCAGGCCCGGCAGGCTAATGCGTTTTTATACAATGCCTTGTGGCAGGAGTTTAAACAGGATGTTGTCAGCCAGCGGCAGTTGACTGATGCGGTTGCCAGCGGTCTGATGGAACCTTACCTCGCGGCTTTTAATAATGCCAACGGTAATCTGGCCGAGATGGCGCTGGAGGCCAATCTCGTTGACCAGCTAAAAACTCGAGCGCAAGTGCGCAACGAGCTGATCAATCTGGCTGGCTATGACGAGGACAAAGAAACCTATCGGCACATCGCCTTTCATGATTACATCAACGAAGTTAAGGGCAAGGTAAAATCCTTACTGCCCAAGGACAAAGAAAATGAAATCGCTGTTGTCGTCGCCCGCGGGCAGATTGTTGACGGCCGCCAGCGAGCAGGCATGATCGGTGGCGACAGTACCGCCGAGTTGATACGGAAAGCGCGTCAAAACGACAAAACCAAAGCCATTGTGTTGCGTATTGACAGCCCCGGCGGTAGTGGCTTTGCGTCGGAGATCATTCGCCAAGAAGTGCTAGAAGCGCAAAAACAAGGCTTGCCGGTGATTGCCTCAATGAGCAGCGTAGCAGCCTCGGGAGGCTACTGGATAGCCGCCGATGCCGACCAGATTTGGGCTGCCCCAACCACCATTACCGGTTCGATCGGCGTATTCGGGCTGTTGATTACCGCCGAGGAAAGCATGCAGGCGATTGGCGTCAGCAGCGATTCCTACAGCACAACGGAGATGCCCTCGATCAATATTTTAGAAGGCATCACCGAGGCACAGCGCACCATTCTGCAGCGCTCAACCGAGAGTTTTTACGACTATTTTCTGGAGATTGTCGCCAACGCACGTGACATGACCAAGGAACAAGTCGATAACGTCGCTCAGGGCCGTATTTGGACCGGTAAGCAGGCACAGCAGCGGGGACTGGTGGATCGTCTGGGGCCATTAGAAGATGCCGTAGAAGCCGCTGCAAAACTTGCTGAGATTGATGACTACCGCGTAAAAACGGTGAAACAAAGCCTTAACTCACGCCAGCAATTTATTGCAGAAATGCTTAATAATTCCAGTGTTCAAAGTCTCGTCGGCGCGGCTGACCCATCGCCCCGCTCGCACTGGCTAATGAGCACGGTTAATCAGGTGCTGCAGGAAACGCAGTCGTTGCAGAATTTTAACGACCCAAAAAATATTTACTCGTACTGTGCACTCTGCCCTCAACCGCGATAAACTATTGCAACTTTTTCGCGGTAAACGGCAGTCGACATGACACAACAAAAAAAACGGATTTATGTTGCCTACACCGGCGGTACGATCGGTATGCAAAAATCGGCTCAGGGTTATGTTCCCATTGCGGGACACCTGAGCCAATGTGTGCAGCGCATGCCTGAATTTTTCCGTGAGGAAATGCCGGAATTTACGATTAACGAATACCATCCGCTGATGGACTCTTCGGACATAACGCCCTCTGATTGGGTCACCATTGCCCGGGACATCGAAGCGCACTATCAGGACTATGATGGTTTTGTTATTTTACATGGCACCGACACGATGGCGTACACCGCTTCAGCGTTGTCGTTTATGCTGCAGAATTTAGCCAAACCGGTGATTGTCACCGGGTCGCAAATCCCGCTCTCAGCGCTGCGCAGTGACGGTCAGACCAACTTATTAAATGCATTGTACATTGCCGCCAATTATCCCATTCACGAAGTGGGTCTGTTTTTTAACAATACGCTGTATCGCGGCAACCGCTCCACTAAGGCGGATGCCAACGGCTTTAATGCATTTGCATCGCCGAATTACCCGTCGTTATTAGAAGCCGGTATTGAAATCAGTGTTAATGCCGGTAAGTTAAAAGAAGTTGGCAAGAGCCCTTTAAAAACCATTGAAATGACACCGCAGCCCGTCGGTGTGGTGATGCTCTACCCGGGTATATCGGCCGAACTGGTAGGTAACATGTTGCGGCAACCGGTTAAAGCCCTGATCCTGCAGAGTTACGGTGTAGGTAATGCGCCTCAGGATCCTATCTTACTCAGCAATTTACAACGTGGCATCGAACAGGGCCTGACCATTGTAAATTGCACCCAGTGCTTCAGGGGCCGGGTCAACATGGAGGGCTATGCTACCGGCAACGCATTAGCCGAAATTGGTGTGGTATCGGGCTCCGACATGACCATCGAAGCAGCCCTCACCAAACTTCACTATCTGTTATCACAAAACTTGTCGCCGGCCATTATTGCCGAACGTCTTGTTGACAATTTACGCGGCGAATTAACACTCGAATCCTAAAAAAATAATAATAAGAGTATGATGCCATGGATAAAAATTCCCCCGCATTTGCGAGTCGACTGGGTTTTATTTTAGCTGCCGCAGGTTCTGCCGTCGGGGTAGGTAATATATGGGGTTTTCCGACCCAGGCTGCCAGTAATGGCGGTGGTGCTTTCTTGTTAGTTTATCTGATTATGATTGCCTTGCTTGCTTATCCCATGTTGGTTGCGGAAATCACTATCGGCCGCATTCGCAGGCAAAATCCTATCGAGGCTCTGCGAAACTTATCAGACCGCCCTTTCTGGCGCCGGTTTGGCTTTTTGAGTGGTTTGACGGGCCTATTGGTCTTAACTCTGATACTGAGTTTTTACGCCATCGTGTCCGGCTGGCTGGTGGCTTTCATGCTGGCGCCATTATTGCAATTAATCGGTCAACAGAGCGCAGCTGACTGGTTGCTGGAATTTTCTGCCACCCGCAACCTGATCACTATGCTCTCCTTTATGCTGCTGACGATTTATGTGGTGCGCTCTGGCGTTAATAACGGTATTGAGCGCTGGTCCCGCCGGTTAATGCCGCTGTTGTTTATTTTGCTGATTGGCATGGCACTTTACATCCTGACCTTAGACGGCGCCTTGCAAGGTCTGACCATGTATTTGGTGCCCGACTTTTCGGCCATCACGGATCCACAATTGATCATCCGCGCCATGGGGCAGGCGTTTTTCTCGCTCTCTCTTGGTGTCTGTGTGATGATGACGTACGGCGCTTATTTGTCGGACAAAGAAAACATCCCTAAAACCGCTGCCTGGGTGGCCGGAATCGATACATCGGTGGCTTTTTTGGCGGGCTTGCTGATTTTGCCTGCGATGTTTGTAGCAGAAAATAACGGCGTTGCTATTTATGCCGATGACGGCTCGCTATTATCGGCTGACACCCTGGTTTTCAGTGTCTTACCGACCTTGTTTGAAACCCTTGGCGCCGCGGGTCCCTTTGTTGCTATCGGCTTTTTCTTACTGATGGTTATTGCGGCTATCACGTCGTCAATATCCATGCTGGAGGCACCGGTTAACGCGTTGCGCGAAGAAGCCGGCTGTGAGCGACATACCGGCGTGTGGATTATCGCGTCCCTTGTTGCTGCTTTGTCGACGCTGATCATTTTTTACTTTGAAACCCTGTTTACCCTCGTCATCACCTTAAGCACGGTTTATATGCAACCCATCATGGCGCTTATCTTTGCCTTGATGCTGACCTGGGTATTGCGTCAGCATCGTTTGTTAAAGGCCCTGCAACAGGGGGCGCCTGATATTCAAGGTTCGCTGTTTTGGAAAATCTGGCCCTGGTACGTCAAATTCGTCTGCCCCCTGTTGATCGTGTTGGTTATTTGGCAGAGTTAGATAACCAACCTATCCATAAACTCATTAACCGGTGTTGCATCTAACTGCTGCGGCTGTTGATACACAGCAACAATCTGCTTGACCCGGGCGGCAGGAAAACGTGTCGCCAGGTTATCAGCAAACTTTTGTTGCAGCACCGCAATACCCTCACTGCGCCGGCGACGGTGGCCGATGGGAAACTCAACTTCAACTTTCTCGGTCTGAGTTCCATCTTTGAAAAACACCTGTAGCGCGTTGGCAATAGAGCGTTTGTCGGGTTCATGATATTCGCGACTGTAACGCGGGTCTTCGATAACCACCATTTTGTCGCGCAGCTGGTCAATTTCCGGATGTTGTTGATGGAATTCGTCCTCATAATGATCAGCTGTCAACTGACCAAAGAGTAAGGGGACAGCCGTCATGTATTGCAGACAGTGATCACGGTCAGCCGGGTTCGCTAATGTCCCTTGTTTGGAAATAATGCGAATAGCCGAGTCGTGAGTGGTTAACTCAACCCGCTCAATCTGATCGATTCGGTTGTTGACTTCGGGGTGTAGCTGAACCGCCGCTTCACAAGCCGTCTGTGCATGAAATTCGGCGGGGAACGACAGCTTAAACAGAATGTTTTCCATCACATAACTGCCATATTCGCGTTGAAATCTGAATTGTCGTTCGTTTTCCGGCTTCAGTTGTTGATCTTTGTTGGTCTGACTGAACAGCACATCATAAAAGCCCCACTGAGGAGCCGTCAGGGCCCCCGGGATACCCATTTCACCGCGCAGACTGATATCCGCCAGACGCACCGCCCGGGAAGTCGCATCTCCTGCTGCCCAGGATTTACGCGAGCCCGCATTAGGCGCATGACGATAGGTACGTAATGATTGTCCGTCGACCCAGGCCTGGGACACTGCGGCCATTATCTGTTCCCGGTTGCCCCCCCAAAGCCATGTGGATACGGCAGTAGAGGCTACTTTCACCAAAACAACGTGATCCAGTCCCACCTTGTTAAAGCTATTTTCGAGAGCCAGAATACCCTGTATTTCATGAGCTTTGATCATCGCTTCCAGCACCGTTGCCATGGTCAGTGGCGATTTGCCACAAGCAACGCGCTGCTGTGATAAGAAGTCGGCCAGAGCCAGAATCGCCCCCAGATTATCCGATGGGTGGCCCCATTCGGCAGCTAACCAGGTGTCGTTAAAATCCAGCCAGCGGATAATACAACCGATATCCCAGGCCGCCTTAACCGGGTCTAGCTGAAATTGAGTGCCGGGAACCCGTGCACCATGGGGTACCTGCGTACCAGCGACCAGCGGCCCCAAATGTTTGCTGCATTCAGGAAACCGCAACGCCAGTAACCCGCAGCCAATACTATCGGCCAGACAATGACGGGCAGTGGTCCAGGCTTCTTCGGACTCAATTTTATAGTTTAAAACATAATCTGCGATGGCCTGAATTTCGTCATCGTATTCAGGTCTTTCATTGGTTGAAAAAGTAGCACTCATTCTATCCTCCAACTAAAAAAAACCCGGAACCAATCCAGGTTGTTCCGGGTGTAGGGGAATGGCTCATTGTATGAGCCGTGCGCTGATTAATTAAACAATGGAATAATCTAGTTTAGACAACTTTTCAAAAGTTGCTAAATTTTTGCTGTTTTTTTAAATTCCCCACCCACTTACGCACAACTTACACACAAGTTATGCAACACCTTTAAACAAGTTGTAAAAGTTTCTGGTGGTCGTCTGGGCGACTTGTTCCAGTGCAATGCCCTTAACGTCGGCGACACACTGAGCCACGTCTGTAACATAAGCCGGCTGATTTTGTTTACCCCGATGCGGCACGGGTGCAAGCCACGGACTGTCTGTTTCAATTAACAGTTTTTCTAAGGGTAAAGCTTTAATAACATCCCGTAATTCGCTGGCATTACGAAAAGAGGCGATGCCGGAGATGGAAATATAAAAGTCCAGTTCGTCAATCGCCCGCCGTGCCATTTCTAATGACTCGGTAAAACAATGCAGTACACCGCCTGCCTGCTCTGCTGAACCTTCTTTAAGCAGCGCCAGAGTATCTTCGCGGGCATCGCGGGTATGAATAATAAGTGGCTTTTGCAGTTGCTGCGCTACGTCGATATGAGCAGTAAAATGTTGTTGCTGTAACAACTTGCTGTCCGGCTTGTAAAAGTAATCAAGGCCGGTTTCTCCAATAGCAACAACCTCTTTATGCATCGCCATGCTGTGCAGTTTTTCTGCCACCTGTGCCACCGGCGTCTGACTCTCTTCCACATACAACGGATGCACTCCGCAGGACACCGAAACATCGTTAAACGGTGCCACAGCAGCTCGCATGGGTTCATAATCCTCGAGCGTCACAGCAACGCAGAGCATGTGCTCTACCTGCCGTTGCCTGGCATTTGCAACAATTTGTGGTAAATCTTCGCCAATTTTATCTGCATCGATTTTGTCCAGGTGACAATGAGAGTCAACGTACATTAGGGCTCCAGTGCTGATTAAAAATCTCACTGATTAGTTTACCATAATGTTGTTGCTCATCGTGAGTCAGGCTGCGAATACGCTGTTCGATATCGTATTGGTGGTGATCAAGAAAGCTGACGCCCAGCCAGCAGTTTTGCAGGTCGCCAGCGGGTGAGATCTGACATTGAACAATAACCTGGGTCGGCTGGCTTAGCGTTGGCTGGTCGGGTAACGTCACGGCTAACTCAAACTTGCTGTTTAGCCGCGGTACCTTGGCCATTGCCTCTGACGGCACCAGCAACAGCAATAAGTCAAAGCGCGTTAATACGCTGCGCGCTAATTGCGTACGGGTTTTATAAAAGAGACTCGGTATTACCGGGGTAGGCCCCGTTGGAGAAGACATAAACCGCCCATTGCTGCCAATAAAGACTTAACAATAGCGGTAAATTTATTCCTTTAGAATAATGAAACTTCTGCCGCAGTTGTCGGCATTCTGCAACTGACTGACTGAGCAAAGGCTGATTAATGCGTTGCTGCTGGTTAAGTTGCCGGTACTGGTCCTGCAAACTACTGAAATGACAATAACGAGTGCCAATTCGCTGGCCTGATTTCAAAATATCCTGCAACAGATGTTCGGTAATGTTTAACCAGACCTCGGCTTGCTCTTTATTCTTGATCACCGGCACTAACGCTTCGCCCCGTAACGCGGTCAGTAAACTGGCTGCCTGAACATCCTGTTGTTGATCAACAGCCGGCTTGGGCAGCTGCAGATTAACCCATTGCAGACGACTTTTCAGTGTTGGTAGTAAGTGTGCGGCGTGCTCAACAGCAAGCAGCCAAAACATACCCGCCGGCGGTTCTTCCAGTATTTTTAAGATAGCGTTTGCGGCTTGTTCCGTTAATTTGTCAGCCGGACGAATGATAGCCACCCGTGCGCCACCCTGATTGGCGGTTTGAGTTAATTTTTGCTGCAATTGCCTTACCTGATCGATGCCAATACTGCTGGCTTCTGCGGCGTCAATTTGCCAAAGATCGGGGTGTGTCCCCGCCTTAAACAACAGACAACTTTTGCAATGCCCGCAGGCACTTTTTACCGGCTGCTGACACAATAAAAACTGCGCCAATGTAACGAGAAATTGTTCACTGCCGCGCTCCGGCGCATGCTGCATATAATAGGCATGAGCCAGGCGCTGCTGCTGGGCGCTGTTAACAACTTGCAGCCAGGGGTCCCGTAACCAGGGGTAACTCATTAAAACAAGTTCTCCTCTATGGCTCGCAAAATATCCTGATGAACCCATTGCATCTTTTGCGTAGCGTCTATCACAATAATACTCGGGTTTTGGTTGGCCAGCAGCAGATAACGGTCGCGGGTACGTTCAAAGAAGGCCAGGTCCTCTTGCTCTATACGGTCCAGTTCACCGCGGCCTTTTGCCCGTTCAAGACCGATATCGGCAGGAACGTCCAGATACAGGGTTAAATCAGGTAAAAAATCACCCAAAGCCAATTGTTTTAACTGCCGTAGCGTGTCTGCGCCAAGTTTTCGGCCACCACCTTGATAGGCCTGCGATGACAAATCATGACGATCACCGATTACCCAGCGGCCTTCAGTCAATGCCGGTTTAATGACGTTATCGACTAATTGAATGCGGCTGCCGTACATCAGCAACAATTCAGTCATCGAGTTTAACGGCTCCTGCCATTGTTTTTTTAGTAGATCCCGCAGTGCTTCAGCTAATGGAGTTCCGCCCGGTTCGCGTACTGTTTCCGAACGGATCCCCTTAGCCTGTAAGTGACTGACGATGCTGGCAATAGCTGAGCTTTTACCGGCCCCTTCTAAGCCCTCGATAACAATAAATTTTCCGTTCATTAGACTCCTACTGATTGAGTTGGTATTTGCGCACAGCCTGGCGATGTTGTTCTAAGGTCTTAGAGAACACATGACCGCCTTTTTGATTCGCAACAAAATAAAAATAATCAGAAGCCGCGGGATTGGCCGCCGCTTTCAGCGATGCCAGCGATACCATCGCAATGGGTGTCGGTGGCAAACCATCAATGCGATACGTATTAAATGCCGTTTTTTCGCGTAAATGGGCGCGTGTCAAATTGCCATCAAAATTCTCGACACCGTAAATGGTGGTCGGGTCCGACTGCAGTCGCATGCCCACGTTCAGGCGATTGGCAAAGACACTGGCGACCAGGGCGCGCTCTCCATCCTGGCCGGTTTCTTTTTCTATAATGGAGGCCAGCGTCAACAGCTCATAGGGACTGTTGACCGGACAAGCAGAACTGCGTTGTTGCCAAATTTGCTGTAAGGCTTGCTGCAATGCCTGATAGGCCCGCTGCAAGACATCATAATCGCTCGTAAAAGCACGATAATGGTAAGTTTCCGGCAAAAACAAACCTTCCGGGCTTGGGTAATCTTGTATAAATTCCAGTTGTTGCCCCAGCGCGTCTAAATTATCGCCGACAATGCGGCTTTCAAGAAACGGTTGGCGCTGCAGCTTAGCGAGCCATTGTTGCAGTGTCTGCCCTTCTACCAGCGTAACAGCAAACTGTTTTTCGTCACCTTTGGCGAGCTTTCGCCAGACATCAAACCAGTTATCCTGGCTGTTGAATTCGTAAACCCCGGCCTTAATTCGGTTAATACCAATCAAAAATTGACTTAACCGATAGTCCAGCAGCGTTGTTGGGCGCTGCCATTGCTGATTAATTTTAGCAACAATAAGACGAGCACTGTCGCCCCGCAGCACCGGTAACAAATGGGTTGTCACTGTCTTGCCCTGCGCTAACGGTTGCGCCAGGTAATTAAGTGCAGACCAATAGCCCATAGCACAGAGAGCAATCAATACGACAACAACAATCAATAGCTTTTTCATGAGATCAGTGCGGTTAAATTGGCCGGTAGTTGAGTGTCTAAAACAGTACCATTTAACTGACTGATTGGCACGGCTCCACGCACCGAATTACAAACAAAAATTTGCTCAGCGGCTAAGAGATGCGACAGTTTAAAGTCATCAACAATTACCTGCCCTAGCCAATCATGAGCCAGGATCACCTGTCGCGCCACGCCGTCGACACCGCTGCTGTGCAATGCCGGAGTGAACCAGTGCTTGCCGTGCCGCCAGAACAGATTACCCTGGCAAGCCTCGATAACGTGATTCTGTTGATCCAGTACAATCAAGTCATCTAACTGAGCTTGCTGGCGTTCCTGTGCAAGCAGCACCTGCTCCAGTCGATTAAGGCTTTTCAGGCCTGCCAGAGCTGGCTGCTGAGCCAGCTTTAATGAGGCAACCGCAACCTGCTGCAGTTGCTCCTGGATTGGCGGTAACGATGACTTTAACCAGTAATGATTGGGCTCGGCTGGAGTCGGGGGTGCGTAGCCTCGCCCTCCACTGCCGCGTGTCATAATAATTTTTACCACACAATCGTCATCCGCTTTAACAACCTGCGTTAACATCTCGTCCAGTTGTTGTTGCCCGGGCGTTGGCAGATGCAGTCGTTGGCAGGCCTGAACCAGACGTTGGCAATGGTATGCCCACCAGCAGGCTTTACCCTGTGTAACACGGACCGAGGTAAAGTGCCCGTCAGCAAACTGTAAGCCGCGATCAAGCGGTTGGTGACTGACAGAACCGTTAATCCAGACAGAATGGCTCATCAATTGGCTCGCCTTGTTAAATGGCAACGAAAAACAGGGTGACTAACAAACAAAAAGGCAGCCAACAGGCTGCCTTTCACCGCAGAGATAAATCTCATACGTTACTGTAATAACACGCTGTGACTAGTCGTCAGAGTGATTAGTTACGTAATCGATAGCCGATTGTACCGTTTTAATCTTTTCTGCTTCTTCGTCCGGAATTTCAGTTTCAAACTCTTCTTCCAGAGCCATCACCAATTCCACGGTGTCCAGTGAGTCAGCACCCAGGTCGTTTTCAAATGAAGCTTCAGACTTAACTTCTTCTTCTTTAACGCCCAGCTGCTCAACGATGATTTTCTTTACGCGTTCTTCAATGTTGCTCATGATAATAAAATCCTTCAATAGTCGTCACGAGTGTGAAAATTGGCCGTAGTGTAGTGAAACCGGCCTCAATAATAAAGCACAAATTTGTTAAAAGTGAACAGGTCGTACCCCTGACAATTGGCCGCCATGCAGCGAGCCCAATTAAATCATCGACATACCGCCGTTCACATGAATTGTTTCGCCAGTAATATAGGCGGCACCTGGTGATGCTAAAAAGCTAACCGCGGCGGCCACTTCTTCCGGCTTCCCTAAACGCTCAACCGGAATGTTAGCAAATATGGCTTGCTTTTGCTCATCATTAAGGCTTTTGGTCATATCCGTATCGATAAAGCCCGGAGCCACGCAGTTAACGGTGATACCACGCCCTGCTACTTCTTTGGCTAACGCTTTAGAGAACCCGACCAAACCCGCCTTAGCGGCACAATAATTGACCTGGCCCGGGTTGCCCGTGCTACCCACCACCGAGCTGATATTAACAATCCGGCCCTGGCGTCGCTTCATCATACCTCTGATGACCACCTTACAGAGCCGAAACACGGCACTTAGGTTGGTGTTTATCACCGCGTCCCATTCGTCATCTTTCATTCGCATCATCAGGTTGTCGCGCGTGATGCCGGCATTATTTACCAGAATATCAATGCGACCGTGCGCTTTTTCAAGCTCTTTAATGGCCGTGCCCGTGGCTTCGCTATCGTTCACGTTAAGCGCCATACCCTGGCCTTTATCGCCAAGATAATCCGCAATATCCTGCGCGCCCTGCGCCGAAGTTGCAGTGCCGACAACATAGGCACCCTGTGCCACCAGGGATTCAGCGATTGCCTTACCAATACCACGACTGGCCCCCGTAACAAGCGCAACGTTATTTGTTAAAGACTGCATCAACTCTCCTTAAGACTTAAGTCGTTAAACGCGTCGTTGCTATTTAACGCTGTACAATTAAACGATTTAGTGATCCGCTTATTAAGCCCGGTTAATACTTTGCCCGGCCCGACTTCGTAAGCCTTTTCAATACCTGATTGAGCCAGCTGTTGAATGGTTTCAGTCCAGCGAACGGGACAATAAAGCTGACGAACCAGTGCATCTTTAATCGCCTCCGGCGCTTCGTTACTGGTCACATCAACGTTATTTACAACCTTAACATTGGGCTGTTTAATGGCCACTTCAGCAAGTGCTGATCGCAGCTCTTCTGCCGCTGGTCGCATTAACGCACAGTGCGACGGTACGCTGACCGGCAATGGCAGTACGCGTTTGGCACCGGCTTCTTTCAAGGCGACTGAGGCACGCCCGACAGCATCATTATGGCCGGCAATGACGACTTGCCCCGGGGAATTATAGTTGACCGGAGTCACTACTTCACCGTCGGCATGTTGCCGACAAATATCGGCGATTATGTCATCGTCCAGGCCTATCACGGCTGCCATCGCACCGGTACCGGGCGCAACGGCATTTTGCATAGCCTCGCCACGCAATGCCACTAGCCTTACCGCCGCATCAAATTCAATCGAACCGGCGCAAACTAAAGCTGAATATTCGCCCAAACTGTGCCCGGCCATAGCATCAACGGAGCCCAGCCCCTGCTGCATTGCGGTGCGGAAAAGTGCCACACTGGCGGTTAGTAGCGCCGGTTGCGTAACCCGGGTGTCGTTAAGACGCTGTTCAGGCCCCTGCTGGGTAATTTCCCACAGATCGTATCCTAGCTCATCACTGGCTTCGGTAAAGGTTGTTTTGATCAGCGGGTATTGTTCAGCTAAGTCAGCTAACATTCCAACACTTTGTGACCCCTGTCCCGGAAATAATAATGCGGTTTTTGTCATACTATCCTCTTAATACTTGACCAATGCTGAACCCCAGGCAAAACCGCCGCCAAACGCCTCTAACAAAAGGGTATGACCGCGTTGAATACGACCGTCTCGTATCGCCCGGTCAAGAGCAATAGGTACTGAGGCAGCCGAAGTATTGCCCGTTTCGTCCAACGTCACAACCACTTGCTCCATTGGCATTTTTAATTTTTTCGCTGTGGCTTTAATAATTCGTAAGTTGGCTTGATGCGGTATCAACCAATCCAGCTGTTCTGCCGTCATCTTGTTGGCGCTTAATGTTTGGCTGACTAATTCGCTCAGCTTAGCCACCGCGACACGAAACACTTCATTACCCTTCATGTACATCCAGCTACTTTCTAGAGTACCTTCGGTACTGACTCCATGCGCAGTTCGCTGCGGCTGTTTAACGCCCAATAAATGCCCGTATTCACCAGCACTGTGCAAGTGGGTCGATAAGATTCCGGGCGCTTCACTGGCTTGCAACACAACCGCACCGGCACCATCGCCAAACAGGACAATGGTATTGCGATCATTGGGGTCGCATAAACGCGCCAAAACGTCAGTACCAATGACCAGAACACGTTGGTGTTGGCCACTGCGAATGAATTGGTCGGCAATGCTCAGAGCATAAATAAATCCGGCACAGGCAGCGCCGATATCAAAAGCAGGAATGTTACTGACACCGAGTAATTTTTGTATTTCGCAGGCAGCGCTCGGGAAAGCATGCTCCGCCGATGTCGTTGCCACCACGATCATATCAAGGTCACTAGCTTGTAACTGAGCGGCCGATAAGGCCGCCACGGCGGCATCGTAACCTAAGGTCGCGGCGGACTGATGAGGTTCGGCAATACGGCGTTCTTTAATACCCGTGCGCTCGGTTATCCATTCGTCAGTGGTATCAACCCGCTGCGAAAGTTCCGCATTTGTCAGTCGTTGCTGAGGCAAGTAATGCCCGCTACCAACGATTTTTGAATAACTCATATATACGCTTAATGTTGTTCTAACAGGACCGATTCAACCCGATCTTTAATCCGTTCGGGGAGTTGCGCGTGTGCTTCGGTTATTGCTTGTCTGATGGCGCTGCCAAACGCTTTACTGTTGGCGCTGCCATGACTTTTAATAACGACACCGCGTAATCCTATCAAACTTGCACCGTTATAGTGGTCGGGCTTCAATGGTTCCCATGATTTCTGTGTTCGTTTTTGTAGAAAACGGAAGAACCAACGATACATCCAATGCGAGGTCAGTGTGGTTTTTAACTGTTCGACAATGAGGGTAGCCAGCCCCTCACAACTTTTTAAAGCAATATTACCTACAAAGCCATCACAAACGATAACATCGGCTTTACCGCTGAATAAATGATTACCTTCGATAAAGCCCCGGTAATTAACGTGTTCTGAAGCCGATAGCCGCTGGGCAGCGTTTTTAACCACATCGTTACCCTTGATATCTTCTTCACCCATATTGAGTAGCGATACTTTGGGTGTGGCGTTAGCTTCGATAACCTGCGCAGCGACACTGCCCATAACACCAAACTGAAATAGCGTTTCGGAGTCGCAACTGGCATTAGCCCCTAAGTCTAATAGGTAAGAACGGCCGCCCTGCGAATTAGGTAAGGCTGCCATTAGCGCTGGACGCAACACTCCGGGCAAAGTTTTTAGCTGAAAATAAGCTTTTGCCATCAATGCGCCGGTATTACCGCCACTGACCATGGCATCGGCTTCGCCTTTAGCGACCAGTTGCAGGGCAACATTCATTGACGACTGGGGTTTCGAACGAAGCACCTGACCGGGCTTCTCATTCATTTCCACAATTTGCTCGGCATTGATCAGTTGCACTCGGGGGTGTTCGGCTAGTTCAAACTGATTTAATAAAGGAGCGAGCGTATCGTGCTGGCCAACGACCAGAAAATGACAGGAATTGGATGATGAGAGGTAATCAGCCAGCGCTTCAATAACAATAGAGGGGCCGTTATCGCCCCCCATTGCATCAATCGCCAGGGTAATTTCAGGCATCGCCTGATTATTACTGATTAACGACCTTACGACCTTTGTAGTAACCATCAGCTGTTACGTGATGACGACGGTGTGTCTCACCAGAGGTAGGATCAACCGACAGTGTGGGGCCGCTGATTGCGTCGTGAGAACGACGCATGTCGCGTCTTGAACGACTTTTCTTACTCTTTTGAACAGCCATTTACGCTATCTCCTAGTTATTTACGCTTTAATTTCTGCAACACAGAAAAAGGGTTTTCTGAGGATTCCTCAGAGGCTTCCTCTATTTCGCCCCAAGTCATTGAGTCGCGGTCTACCGGGCAGTCCTTAGGTTCATGTCTGGCAACCAAAGGCAACGCCAAAATTAATTCATCCTCGATCAATCCATGCAGATTGATTTCTCCAAACTCATTGACCTCAACCTTTTCATAGCGTTCAGGCAACTCATCGGGATCCTGCTTCGAGGAAACAGGAGCATACGCAAAACGCGTGCTGATATCAACCGCAAAAGGCTGATTACAGCGCTGACAGGTTAACTTAACCGCCGTTTTAGCTGTACCGTTAAAATAATTGATACCTTGCTCATCAACCGCAAACTCAACTTCAACTTCGGGGTCGTGCTGAAGATCTTCTGCCAACATACCCTGAAAGCGGGTTAAGCTGCTGGCAGGCACTAACCCATCAAAAGTTTGCTTTTTATTCGCACTTTTTACAGGGTCTACGGTTACCGGAATTCTTACCTTTTGCATAGCGAAAGAAGTCTACCTTATCAATGAGGGTTTAAGCAAGCGGATTATCGCTCGCCAGTGGGTTTACGCCGTGCTTTCGTAACATCTTCAGCAATTCAATGCTCGGCAGTCCAATTAAGGTGTTGGGATCGTTACCGTATAAACCAGTAAACAGGCTGATGCCTAATCCTTCGCTTTTAAAACTCCCGGCACAATTTAGCGGTTGTTCCAGTTGAACGTAACGGGCTAGTTCGGCCCGACTTAAGTCACTGCGAAAGCTGACGTCAAACGGCACGCAGACCGTTTCTGCGGTATCGCTGCGGGCATCATACAAACACAGGCCGGTTAAAAAGGTTACCGTCTTACCGACAAACTGTGACAGCTGCTCGACTGCCCGCTCTGCGGTCAGCGGTTTACCCAAAATTTGCTGTTCAGACAGCGCGACTTGATCCGAGCCGATGATTAGCGCATTGGCAAACTCAGGTTCTCTGTCGACTACTGCCCGCGCTTTCATTTCAGCCAGTCGTTGCACCAACTGCTCAGGACTTTCCTGCGCTTTGCGGCTTTCATCGATGTCTGGTTTACAGACCTGATAGCTCAGCCCCAGCTTGTCCAACACAGCGCGCCGATACGGCGATGATGATGCTAACACAAGACTTAACTGTGCCATACGGAACCTCTGATTAATTCGGGTAATTGCTGCAATTGACTGATCACATGATCGGCTCCGGCGGCTTTTAATTTCACCCCGTCGTGTGCACCAAAATCAACGCCGACCGCATGCACCCCAGCTGCCTTGGCCATCTGCATGTCATGGATAGAATCACCAACCATGATGGTATTGTCGGCTGATACCTGAAACTCATCCATGAGTTGATGCAGCATCTCAGGGTCGGGTTTGCCACAGGTCTCATCAGCACAACGTGAAGCGTGAAATAAATGACCGACGTTGGTTTCCTGCCAGACTCTATCCAGACCACGCCTTGCTTTGCCCGTCGCTACTGCCACACCATGCCCGGTATCGTGTAAGGTATGAAGGGTTGCAATAGCGTCTGCAAATAACGGCGTTGGCGTGGCGTTAAGATCAACATACTCATCACGGTAGCGCGCCAAAAACTGTGACAGTGTCGCGGTCGGAAGCTGACCGAACAAACGCTCGAGGGCGGGTTCAAGGCTTAAGCCAATGATGTCCTTAACCGCCTGTTCTTCTGGCACTGACAAACGCACCGACTGCGCGGTGACCTGCATTGCCGACACAATGCGGTCAATGGAATCCATCAAAGTACCGTCCCAGTCGAATATTACGAGTTGTGAAAATTGCACAAGCTGCTCTCTAAATTACGGTTAATTTTTTTAAAAACTGTTCCAGTGAGGGTTCAAGCGGCGCCTCAAATTGCATCGACTCCGACGTTTTCGGGTGCACCAGTTTCAATTGCCAGGCATGCAAAAATAAGCGTTTTAAACCCAGCTCGCTCATTGCTCCGTCAAAGTCATTGTCGCCGTATTTAGGATCTCCGGCAATCGGGTGACCGGCATGCAGCGCATGAACCCGTATCTGATGCGTGCGGCCGGTAACCGGCGAAGCTTCAACTAAGGTCGCCTGCTGATAGCGCTGGCTGATGCGAAAGCGTGTATGCGAAGGCTTACCCGCGGCATCAACTTTGACCAGGCGCTCTCCCGACTGCAGGGTGTTCTTTAATAAGGGAGCCTCAATGTTACGACAGCTCTTTTGCCATTGACCACGAACCAATGCCAAGTACTGTTTGGTCATGGTTTTTTCGCGTAACTGCTCGTGCAACCCTTTCAGCACTGAGCGCTTTTTAGCGACCATCAATAAGCCGCTGGTATCGCGATCCAGGCGGTGGACCAATTCTAACTGGTGTTCCTGCGGGCGTAGTGAGCGCAGCGCTTCGATCAGTCCAAACTTAAGTCCCGAACCGCCATGCACTGCCATACCGGCCG
Organism: Pseudomonadota bacterium; assembly: GCA_051745735.1. Taxonomy (GTDB): domain Bacteria; phylum Pseudomonadota; class Gammaproteobacteria; order Enterobacterales; family Alteromonadaceae; genus Idiomarina. Next base: position 18,670 of record JBNJEJ010000013.1, on the reverse strand, counting down.
GTTTATTCACCACCAGCAGCGCATCGTCTTCGTAGATAATGGCCTGTTCCAGCGCTTGCACGTGTTTTAAATTAGCCGAGGGTAACTCCGGGCGCTCAGATAATTTAACTGGCGGAATCCGAATTTCATCACCTTGCTGTAATTTGTAGTCGGGCTTAACACGCTTTTTATTGGCGCGAACCTCGCCTTTGCGAACAATTCGATAAACCAACGATTTCGGCACCCCCTTAAGTTTGCTAATAAGGAAGTTATCAATTCGCTGGCCCTGCTCTTCGGTGCTAACCTGGTGAAAGCTAACCTGGGTCTGTATCATTTTCATGGCGTTGATTTTATCACTATCCTTGCGAATATGCAGCGAAATTGTCGCTTGTGTTAAGCACTGACTTTATGAAATAATAAAGCGTCGAAAAGTAGCCTGTTTGGGGCAATGAAGATAATAAAAGCGCTAGGCAGACTAGCCACCAACAGGTCGACAAACGGTAAAAATTTGTTTTCGCGCAATCGAAAACGCTTTGTAACTTCTCCACGTCAGCATACGATGTCAGTCCTTTAGTTAATGAACGCGACGACCTTGAGATGTTGAAAGCACGGAGTGACAGTATAAATATTCCAAAGCGTCATTTTCGGTTGTAGATTAAATCTAATCGCGACAGTATGACACGTAACAGTAAGCCGGGTCGCTTTGTTACACGCACAGTCAAACCAATTCTTGTTACACGTTTAAGACGGGTAACGCTGCAGATGCCGTAGTAAAACGCACTGCTGCAAACAACAATTTAACGATAGTGCATAAGCGCTGCACGATAGCGTGTCATGCTGTGGCCTAAAATTTGAGTCACAGTAATGAAAAGAATGTTAATCAATGCCACGCAGCTTGAAGAGTTGCGTGTTGCTCTGGTAGACGGCCAACGCCTCTACGATCTGGACATCGAAAGTCCTGGTCACGAACAAAAAAAATCCAACATTTATAAAGGTAAAATAACGCGCATTGAACCGAGCTTAGAAGCGGCTTTCGTCGATTATGGCGCCGAGCGTCACGGCTTCCTTCCTCTTAAAGAAATTGCCAAAACCTACTTTCCCAAAGGATACACCTTTCAGGGCCGCCCCAATATTAAAGAGGTGGTATCCGAAGGTCAGGAAGTCATTGTTCAAATTGATAAGGAAGAACGTGGTCAGAAAGGCGCGGCCTTAACAACCTTTATTTCGCTCGCTGGCAGCTACCTGGTGTTAATGCCAAACAATCCACGCGCTGGCGGCATTTCGCGACGTATTGAAGGCGACGAGCGCTCGGCTCTGAAAGAGGCCTTAAGCGACTTAAATGTCCCGAAAGAGATGGGCTTAATTGTCCGTACTGCGGGTGTTGGCAAGTCCAAAGAGGAACTTGAATGGGATCTCAACGTGCTGCTGCATCACTGGGATGCCATCAGTACCACGGCTAAAGAGCGCCCTGCTCCGTTTTTAATTCATCAGGAAAGCAACGTTATTTTCCGCGCCCTGCGCGATTACTTGCGTCGCGATATTGGTGAGGTGCTGATTGACAGTCAAAAAGTTTATGACCAGGTTCGCAACCACATTCAGCTGATAAGGCCTGACTTCTTAAGTCGGGTAAAGCTGTATCAGGGCGATGTGCCCCTGTTTACTCATTATCAAATTGAAAGCCAAATCGAATCAGCCTTCCAACGGGATGTTCGGTTGCCTTCCGGCGGCTCTATTGTCATCGATCCCACCGAAGCATTAACCTCCATCGATATTAACTCGTCGCGTGCAACGAAAGGCGGCGATATCGAAGAAACTGCGTTGCAAACTAATCTGGAAGCCGCTGAAGAGATTGCCCGGCAATTGCGGTTACGTGATTTAGGCGGCTTAGTCGTTATTGATTTTATTGATATGACCCCTGCCCGTCATCAACGTGATGTTGAAAATCGTTTGCGCGACAGTTTGGCGCAGGATCGGGCTCGCATCCAGGTTGCCCGGATTTCACGTTTCGGTTTACTGGAAATGTCTCGCCAGCGTTTACGCCCGTCACTGGGTGAGTCATCGAACAATGTCTGCCCCCGATGCAACGGTCAGGGTACCATCCGTTCCAGCGAATCTCTGGCTCTGTCGATTTTACGATTAATCGAAGAAGAAGCGCTTAAAGACAACACCATACAAGTACAGGCCCAAGTGCCCGTACCCGTTGCCACGTACTTATTAAATGAAAAACGAGCAGCGGTTAATGAAGTTGAAAAGCGTCATAATATCAAAGCTGTCATTATTCCAAATCATCATCTGGATACGCCACACTTTGATGTTACCCGAATTCGTGATGATGAAGTTCCCGAAGCGGCAAGCTTTCAATTGCAGCAGAAACCAGAGCGCGATGAAAGTGTTGCTATTACCTTGACCAAAGAGCGTCAGCAGATTGAAGAGCCGGCACTTAAAGGCTTGCAAGCGCCGGAAGCCCCAGCTCCGGCCGCACCTTCAGAGCCAACCGCGCCTTTATCCAAGGCTGCAGTTAGCCCTGCTATGCCGTCACTTCTGACTCGCCTGAGCCAATGGTTGAATAAGATCCTCAGTAAAGGCGAACAGGAGAAATCGGCAGAAAGCACCGATTCAAAAGCCAGCGAGCAAACGCCACAACGCAGCAACCAACGTCGTGGGCGTAATAATCGCGGTGGTAACCGCAACAACCGCAATCGTAATCGCAAGCCCGATGACCAGCGTCAGGCAAGTAAAGAAAGTACTGAAGCTGCGGCTACGGATAAGCCCGAAGCCGACAACCAGGCGGCGGACGAGAAGCAGGACAACCGCTCCTCTAATAATCGCCGCAATAACCGCCGCGGCCGTAATCGTAGTCGGCCAAATCGTAAGCCGGATGCCGAGCAGCAACCAGCTACCGAGGCAGTTAGTGAGTCTGCTCCGGTACAGGAACCTGCGAAAGAACCTGCAAAAGAACAGCAGCAACAGAAACCGCAACAAGAGCAGCCTTCGCAGCCGAAAAAGCGCCGCCAGCAGAAAAATCTGGAACGCTCGGTTCGGGTTAAGCCAACGGCAGATAATGAAGCTTCCAAACCGGCTGCTGAGGGCAAAACTCAGGCTGCAGCAACGCCAGCTAAATCAGATGGTGATACAGCCAAGGCCCAGCGACAGCCCAGCTCTGAAAAGTTAGCTTCTAAGGTTCGTGACCCGCGTTTACAGGCCGCTGCCGAGTTGATTGAAAAAGAGCAGAAAAATCAGCCGCAAGCACCGGTTGAAGAATCTTCGGCAGAACCAACTCCGGTTGCAGCAACACCTGAGCCCGAAGTTACGCCAGAGCCAGCCGCTGCCACAAAAGCAGAGCCGGAAGCCAAAGTCGAGGCGAAGCCTGAACCAGAAGCTGAGGTTGAGACCAAAGCTGAGCCAGAGCCAGAAGCTGAGGTTGAAGCCAAAGCCGAGCCAGAGCCAGAAGCTGAGGTTGAAGCCAAAGCCGAGCCTGAACCAGAAGCTGAGGTTGAAGCCAAAGCCGAGCCAATGCCAGAAGCTCAAGTTGAGACCAAAGCCGAACCAGTGCCAGAGGCTGAGGCCAAAGCTGAGCCGGAGCTCAAGCCTGAGATTGAAGCTGAACCTGAAAAAGATCTTGAGCAAACAAAACCGGAAACAACCGAACCGTCGGCTAGGCCAGAGCGCAATCGCTCACGGCGCTCACCTCGCCATCAGCGGGCAGCAGGCCAAAAGCGTAAGCGTGATAAGCAAGCTAATGCCGCAACGGCGGCTAACCAAAGTCAGCCTGTTTATCCAACTCAATCGCGGGCTAAAGCCTTTGCTGAAATGACTAAAGCCAGTGCTGATCAGCGTGACCAGGCATTTAATCCCTTACCCGTTGCTGCAGCTACTGGCCGGCCTCAGTTTACTAAGGACGAGCGCATCGCAATGCTGGAACAGGCAACGTCTAAGGCTAACGCCGGGATGACAAAGTGTTCGTAATAAAAGCGTGTTCTTAATAAAAGACTGAACCAAAAAAGCCCCGTTTTTACGGGGCTTTTTTATGTCTTTCGTTTGAAGCGACACCCTGGTTCAATCTACTCCAGACTGATTAACGCCTGATTTTTTTCCAGTGTTTTTAAACCGATGCCTTTTACATCCAGCAACTGCTCCAGTTCTGTAAAGCCTCCCAGTTGTTCGCGCAACCGAATAATTTGTTCTGCCTTTTTAACACCGATGCCTGTCAGCGCTGCTGCTAACTCTTGGGCTGAGGCGGTATTAATATTCAGTTTGTTACCGATTGCCTGTACAACAGACGATTGCTGAGCTGCTGACGGTGTCGCAAAGCTGGCTGCCGCCGGCATTGAGATCATGCCGGCTAATGTCAGGCTGGTTGCCAAAGTAACAATTGTTTTCCTTAACATAGTGAAGTTTCCTTATCACACGCTGCCAAACGCAGCTACTTCACTATAGATAAAACCCCTCAGGCTGCCACCGATACAGGTATAATGCGCTATCTAGCTCAGCAGATTAGGACTTAATCTGGATTAATTTCCGCAATCACGTCCAGCACAGCTTGATGAGGATTATCCGCCTGAGTAATCGGCCGTCCGATCACCATAAAATCGACACCCGAGGCTAAAGCCTGGGCTGGTGTTAACGTCCGCTTTTGATCGTCTTTTTGACCATTAGCCGGGCGAATACCGGGCGTCATCAGTTTAAAGTCCGGGCCCAATTCGCTGTGCAACAGCTGCGCTTCCTTTGCCGAACACACAACGCCGTTTAATCCGGCTTGCTGTGACAACTTTGCCAGCATCACGACTTGCTCAGCAACGGATTGCTGAATGCCAACAGCGCTTAAATCATCATCATCCATCGAGGTTAGTACGGTGACGGCAATCAACAACGGTGGTTTTTCAAAGTCTGCTAATGCTTGCTTTGCAGCTTGCATCATCTTAAGACCACCACTGGCATGCACATTAACAATATCGACACCCAGACGGGCTGCTGCGGCCACCGCTTGAGCAGCGGTATTGGGGATATCGTGAAATTTAAGGTCCAAAAATACAGAAAAGCCTTTATTCACCTGTTCGGTAACCCAATCAGGCCCCTCTGTGGTAAACAATTCTTTGCCGACTTTTATACCAACTTTTGTCGGATCCAATTGAGAAACCATTGCATCCGCCTGCAAACGATTATGGTAATCAAGGGCAACATAAATTTTCGGTAAGCTCATAACGTTATTCACCGTCTAATCCTATAATGGGTTTTGTTGTGCTCCAGCTTTTACAACTTGGACATTGCCAGTACAACGTGTGGCCGGCAAAGCCACAATGACGACAGCAATATTTTGGCCGTTGGCTGATATGCTCTGCCACCATGCTCTGCAGAATTTTAAGGCTTGCACGGGCATTACCCACATCCGCAGCCCTGATATGAAAATCCATCAACTGATGAAAACCCCGCATGGTGGGATGATTGTCCATATTTTTACGCAGGAAGCGTTCGGCTGCCTCACCACCCTGAGTTTGAAAAATATATTCGGAAAGCGTGATGACAGCAGTGGTACCCGCGTCAGCGGCTACGCAGTCTTGCAAAAATTCTACATAGGGTAAGGTGTCACCCATTGCACTGTAAACTTGTTCAAGAGGTTCGAGTACCTCGCAGACAAAGACTTTGTCTTGCTCGAGTACGCGCTGATAATGAACAGCAGCCTGCTGATAGCGCATTTGACGAGCGTGAAGGTGCCCCAGAGCAATGCTCGCCCTGACACAACGAGGGTCATGCTTTAATGCTTTTTTGTAATGTTTGATCGCCGCATCAGAGCCCGAATCGAATTCGGCTAGTTGGCAATACAACTGAGCAACAACCGGCTTGATCTGAGCCTGTTCTTTGCTCAACCGTAAAGCGACTTTTATTGCTTTATCCCACTCGTGGGTTGCCTGAAATAGTTCCAGCAAGTTTTTACGACTGCGTGCGCGAAACGCTTTATGCTGCTGCAAGCCCGAAAACATTTGCTCGGCCCGGTCATAAATACCGGCGGCTAAATAATCTTTACCTAACTCAAACATCGCTGTTAACCGATCGTACTCGGTGATGTTCGGCCGGGAGGTTAAATTCTGATGAATCTTTATGGCGCGTTCAACCTCGCCACGACGGCGAAACAGTTTACCCAGAGTCCAGTGCGTTTCCAGCGTTTCACTATCAACATCCAGCAGCTCAACAAACAGATCAACCGCTTTATCAGACTGATCCGACAACAACAAATTTAACCCTGTTGCGTATTGTTTGGAAAATCTTTGTTGCTCTTTACGCTCCTCACTGCGCACACTGTTGCGCCCCATGAACCATCCATAGGCGGCGGCAACGGGGAGCAGCAAAAACAGCAGCTCAAGCATCGCAATTAATCCTGTGACTCATCCGCGCGATGGTTTTTCCGTTTTAGTGCGTTGTACTTTTTTAACAAACGGTTATAGCCAAACTTCCATTTTAATAAAGCAAAAAGATAGAATGCGACAGCAATGATAAAGCCAAGCGCTAAAAATATACCAGCGACTGAAGCCACCGAAAGACGACTTTCAAAAATCAAAAAATTAATCGTCACTTCGCTCGCATTTTGAGCACCAAAAGCCAGCGCAATAAAAAATATGATCAGAATGGGTATAATGAACAGTAGTTTTTTTAACATCTGTGTCCTTACCTGCCATGTTAAGAATTTTTACACGCCCATAAAAAAACGGCATGCCAGTATAGCATGCCGTTTTTATCATTCGAGCGCAAAGCTTAAGTTAAATTGTCCACTCGTTCACGGAGTTCTTTTCCCGCTTTAAAGTGCGGTACATATTTACCCTTTAACTCAACCCTTTCACCGGTCTTGGGATTTCGCCCAACCCGTGGTGAACGGTAATGCAAACAAAAACTGCCAAATCCCCGAATTTCGATGCGTTGGCCGGTAGCCAAACTTTGCACCATCTGTTCGAGGATTTCTTTAACTGCCGACTCAACTGCAGCAGGAGGCAGGTTCTGATAGTTCAGTGCTAACCGTTCAATCAACTCTGATTTCGTCATTACCCTATCTCCCGCATACAAAGTTAATAGCCTGCAAAAGCAGGCTATTAGTTAGTCTTGGTCGTCAGTTTTAGCTGCTTTAAATGCTTCAGCCATGGCGCTGTTAAGGCTTGAGCTGTCTTGCTGCTTGTTGACTTGCTCAACCGCTTCTTTCTCTTCAACTTCGTCTTTCGCACGGATAGACAAGCTGATGACACGGTTTTTACGGTCAACACCCATGAAGCGAGCTTCGATGGAATCGCCAACACTCAGTACCGTTGATGCGTCTTCGACACGGTCGCGAGCGATGTCTGCTGCGCGCACATAGCCTTCAACACTGTCAGCCAGTTCGACAGTAGCACCTTTAGCGTCCACTTCAGAAACGGTACCTGTTACCAGGGTTCCTTTCTTATTAGCCGCTAAATAGTTGTTGAACGGGTCTTCTTCAAGCTGTTTAATGCCCAAAGAAATGCGTTCACGCTCAGCGTCAACTTGCATCACAACGGCTGTAACTTCTTCGCCTTTCTTATAATCGCGAACGGCTTCTTCGCCAGTAGCGTTCCAGCTGATGTCAGACAAGTGAACCAAACCGTCGATTCCGCCGTCAAGGCCAATAAAGATACCAAAATCAGTGATTGATTTGATTTTACCGGTAACTTGCTCGCCTTTGTTGTGGTTTTTAGCAAACTCTTCCCACGGGTTCGGCTTGCATTGTTTTAGACCCAGAGAAATACGACGACGTTCTTCGTCAATTTCCAGGACCATCACCTCAACGGTGTCATCCAGGTCAACAACCTTAGAAGGATGTACGTTTTTGTTAGTCCAGTCCATTTCAGAAACGTGTACCAGACCTTCAACGCCTTCTTCGATTTCTACAAAGCAACCATAATCAGTCAAGTTTGCAACACGACCGGTTAAACGGGTACCTTCTGGATAACGATTAGCGATATCTGCCCAAGGATCTTCACCTAACTGCTTAAGACCCAGAGAAACACGGGTACGTTCACGGTCAAATTTAAGTACTTTAACCGTTATCTCATCACCAACGTTGACAATTTCGCTGGGGTGCTTAACACGCTTCCAGGCCATATCAGTGATGTGCAACAGACCGTCTACACCGCCTAAATCAACGAATGCACCGTAGTCAGTAAGGTTCTTGACGATACCTTTAACTTCTTGTCCTTCCTGCAAGTTTTCAAGCAACTCTTCGCGCTCTGCACTGTTCTCTTTTTCGATAACCGCACGGCGTGAAACGACAACGTTGTTGCGCTTCTGGTCCAGCTTGATAACTTTGAATTCCAGATCTTTGTTTTCCAGGTGAGTTGTTTCACGTACTGGACGTACATCAACCAACGAGCCAGGTAAGAACGCGCGAACGCCGCCCAGATCGACAGTAAAGCCACCTTTAACTTTACCGGAGATAATACCGGTAACAGTTGCATTGTCTTCGTATGCTTTTTCCAGCTGCAGCCAAGCTTCGTAGCGCTTAGCTTTCTCGCGTGAAAGAATAGTTTCACCAAAACCGTCTTCAACTGCATCCAGAGCAACATCGACTTCATCACCGACTGCTACTTCGAGTTCGCCTTCAGCGTTGCGGAATTGTTCGGCTGGGATGGCACTTTCAGATTTCAGGCCAGCATCAACTAAGACAAGATCTTTCTTAATACCAACAATGGTACCTTTTACGATCGAGCCCGGACGAGTTTCGACTTCTTTTAGGCTTTCTTCAAACAGCTGTGCAAAATTTTCTGACATATTAAATAACTTCGCTTTTTGATGACGACCACTGAACATCCTGTACAGCGGGGTTATGAATAAAGTCTGCGGGTATCCTTGCGGCAGACACCTAAATAATCGGGCATTATCAAAAATTGCCCAATCAGCTAGTCCTGTGGCAGTTTGCTGTGTGCAAACGCCAAAATTTGCTCCATCACCTGCCCGACGTTTAATTCTGTCGAATCAAGATACAATGCATCTTCAGCAGGTTTTAACGGCGCCACGGTACGCTGAGTATCGCGTTCGTCACGCTCTTCAATTTCGTTTATTAATTGGTCAATGTTAGCATCAAAGCCTTTTTCTAGCAATTGCTTATAACGACGCTCGGCCCGCTCTTTTGCTGAGGCCGTCAAAAATACCTTGGCATCGGCGTCATTAAACACCACCGTCCCCATATCACGACCGTCAGCAACCAAGCCCGGCATTTCCTTAAAGGCCCTTTGACGTCGCAGTAAGGCTTCCCGCACGCGCGGTAAGGCGGCAATTTTTGAGGCCATGTTACCGACTTTCTCGGTACGAATGGTTAACGTCACATCTTCGCCCTCGAGAATGATATGAGTCAGACCATCATCTTCTTGGGGTTCAAATTTGACATCCAGGTCGGCAGCTAAGGCAACCAGACTGTCTTCATTAGTTACCGAAAAGTCGTGGTGCAAGGCAGCTAGTGCAAGGACACGGTAGATGGCACCACTATCCAGCAGGTGCCAGCTCAGCTTTTCGGCTAGCAAACGGCTAACAGTGCCTTTACCTGAACCACTGGGTCCATCAATTGTAATAACGGGCGTGTGCGTTGTCATAGAATCCCCTAGTTGCGCTTCCTATCGCAATGATAAGCGGCGCAATTATACGCACTCAGGAGATTTTTGCATCCTTTGTTAAATGACAAAGCCGTGAAAATTCTGTAAAAAAACGTGGATAGGTTTTACCGCAACAGCCGGGATCATTGATGCTGACGCCGACCGGCGAGAATGCCGCTAAAGCAAAACACATGGCCATTCGATGGTCGTCATAGGTGTCAATTTCAGCGTGTTGCCAATGTTGTGGTGGGTTAATCAACAAATAGTCTTCACCCTCTTCGACCGTCGCCCCGGTTTTTCGTAACTCAGTGGCCATTGCGGCTAGGCGATCCGTTTCTTTAACGCGCCAGTTTGCCACATTTCTTATTGCCGTAGGGCCCTCTGCAAACAAGGCCAGAGGCGCCAGCGTCATAATCGCATCCGGTATCGCATTACCGTCAAAATCAATGCCCTGTAACGGCTGCTTGCCACTAACATGGATCGACCGTTCAGACAGTTCAACGTGCGCCCCCATGCGCTTAATGACTTCGCTAAAGGCCACATCACCCTGGATGGAATCTTTACCAACCCCATGAATTGTTAGCGGCCCGCCACTGATGGCCGCTGCAGCCATCCAGTAACTTGCGCCACTGGCATCACCTTCGACAAAATAATCGCCCGGTGAGCTAGGTAGCTGTTGGCCGGGGATAAAAAACTGGTGTTCTGAAACCACATCGACACGAATACCGAAATCTTTCAGCATCGCGAGCGTCAGGTCAATGTAGGGCCGCGACACAATGTTGCCGGTTAAGGTCAGAGTCGAATCAGCAGGCAACAAGGGTAAAGCGATTAACAACGCGCTGATGAACTGACTGGAAACACTGCCGTCGATGCTGAAGTCGCCCGCCTTGAGTCCCGACTGCACATTCAGCGGTGGATAGCCTGTCTGCCCTAAATAGGTAATACCCGCTTGCTGCGCTAGCAAACTATCAACCAGATGTTTGAGTGGCCGCTCTCGCATCCGCGGGTCACCGTCCAGATCAAGTTGCTGGTCATCAGTTAATGTCGCTGCCAATACCGCCAGCAGTGGCCGCATGGCGGTGCCCGCGTTGCCCAGCCGCAAGGTTTCCTGGTTTGGTTGCCAGCCACCGCTGCAGCCAACGACTGTGATATCGGTATCGCCCTGCTCTGTCAGCCGGACACCCAAAGCGGAAAGAGCTTCCATCATGCGGGCTGTATCGTCACTGCGCAGCATGTTATGCAACACAACCGGTTGCTGGCACAGTGCCGCTAACAGCAAGGCCCGGTTTGCGATACTTTTTGAACCGGGCAAGGTTACTTCACCAGTGCATTGATCGCGCGACTGCAATGTTAACGGATCGGGTAATTGAGACACCATCTCACCGCAACTCAGGACAGTTTCAACATAGCGTCAATAAAGGCTTGGTTTTCTTCTTGCAGACCAATACTCACGCGCAGGTGGTTAGGCAGACCATAACCCGTAACAGGCCTGACAATAACTCCTTCGTGCAAAAGTTTTTCGTAGATCTCATGGGCCGCCGGACCCACTTCGATGGTCACGAAATTACCGTAGGACGGAATATAATCATAACCCTGTTGCTGGCAGAACTCTGTTAACTGTTGCATACCCTGCTGATTAACCGTGACAGCTTTCTGCAGGTAGTCATGGTCGTCGAGCACCACTTCGGCAGCTTTCAGTGACAACGCATTAACGTTGAACGGTTGTCTAATCCGGTTCATCAAATCGGCAATTGCGGTGCTGCTTACGGCATACCCCGCACGCAAACCGGCCAATCCGTAGGCTTTTGAAAAGGTTCGCGAGACAACTAAATTCGGGTATTGTTGCAGCCAGTCCACTGACGGCGCTCGCTCAGCTTCGGGTACATACTCTGAATAGGCTTCATCAAGCACCACCAGTACATGCGACGGCACTTTATCTAAAAAGGCTTTTATCTCTTCCGTTGCCAAAAAGGTGCCGGTCGGATTGTTCGGATTAGCGACAAAAATCATTTTTGTTTTGTCATTGACTGCCGCAGCCATGGCATTCAGGTCGTGACCGTAATTAAGCGCCGGAACGGCGACACCTTTCGCGCCAATCGCTTGAGTAACCAGAGGATAGACAACGAAAGCATGCTGCGAAAAAATCACTTCATGTTCTGCACTGACAAAGGTGCGTGCCAATATTTCCAGTACATCGTTGGAGCCATTACCTAAGGTGATTTGCTGCGGCTGCACCTGATGTAACTCAGCCAGCTTGCTTTTTAAATAAAAGCCGTTGGCATCGGGGTAACGAATCAGATCGTCGAGTTCGCCCTGCAGTGCAGTACGGACTTTTTCACTTAAACCCAACGGATTCTCATTCGAAGCAAGCTTTATGACCTTTGATAAACCCAGCTCTCGCTGCAGTTCATCCATAGGTTTGCCTGCCTGGTATGGCTGTAATTGCCTTACCCCTGGATTAGCGGCGGCATTCGCATCAAATACTGACATAATCATGACCTATTGTTTTTATAATTTGCGTTGAAATTCATCCATAAACTGAATTAAAGCCCGGACACCGTCAACTGGCATGGCATTATACAAACTGGCGCGCATTCCGCCGACAAACCGATGCCCTTTTAAGCCCATCAAACCTTCATCTTTAGCCTGTTGTAAAAAACGCTGTTCCTGGTTTTTGTCGGCCAGCTGAAATGGAATGTTCATGATTGAACGATGGCCGGGCTGAATGTCATTTCGGTAAAAGTCGGACTGGTCAAGGTACTGATAAAGCAGTCGGGCTTTTTGATGGTTTCTCTGACCCATTTCCTGCAGACCACCCATGTCCTTAAGCCACTGAAAAACTAAGCCAGCCAGATACCAGGCAAAGGTATTGGGTGTGTTGTACATCGAGCCGCTTTGAGCTTGTAGCTGATAGTCCATAATTGAACTGAGCTCGGTTTGAGCTGAACCCAGCAAATCACGTTTGACTAAAACCACAGCAAAGCCTGACGGACCAATATTTTTTTGCGCACCAGCGTAAATGACTCCAAACCGACTGACGTCCAGCGGTTCAGATAAAATATTGGACGACATATCAGCCACCAGGGGCGCGCCAATGTTATCCGGGATCTCATGCAAAGCAATGCCATCGATGGTTTCATTCGGGCAGTAGTGAAAGTAGGCTGCGTTTTTTGACAGCGTCCAGTCACTGCGCGGCGTCAGACCTTTACCGTTTTCATGCTCTGCCTGGCCACCAACGACATTAACCTGATGCACGTACTTTTGCGCTTCGCGAATTGCGTAGCCCGACCAGACGCCACTATCGAGGTAATCAACGGTGGCTGACTTGGGGGCAATGTTTTGCGGCACCGCGGAAAACTGACCACGCCCACCGCCCTGCAGAAACAACACCTCGTAATCATCGGGTACCGCCAAAAGATCGCGCAGATCCTGTTCTGCCTGACGTGCCATTTTAACGTAGGCAGGGTCTCGGTGAGACATTTCCATTACCGAGACACCCTGCCCCTGCCAGTTTAACAATTCCTGCTGAGCCTGTTGCATGACCGCCCTTGGCAGCATCGCAGGACCCGCAGAAAAGTTAAACAGCTCACTCATCGCTGCTACCCTGCTGATCGGCTGCCGCGTCGGCTTCACTGATTTCGTCTTCTGCTTCATCTTCTTCAATTTCGTCAATCCGTTGTAAGCCGACAACTTTTTCGTCATCGCCAGTACGAATCAAACGCACACCCTGAGTATTTCGGCCGACACTGGATACTTCAGCAGCGCGTGTACGCACTAAGGTACCCTTGTCACTGATCAGCATGATCTCATTGCCTTCGATAACTTCCATGGCGCCGACCACACTGCCGTTGCGCTCACTGACTTTAATCGACAGGACACCTTTAGTGGCGCGACTCTTAGTCGGATATTCGGCAACGGCTGTGCGTTTACCAAAGCCATTTTCGGTAACCGTTAAAATCGCCGGATGTTCGTCTTCGTAGCTGCGCGGCACAATCAACGAAACCATGTGCTGGCCCGGTTCCAGTCGAATGCCCCGCACACCGGTCGCGGTACGACCCATAGAGCGCACCTGATCTTCCTTAAAGCGAACCACTTTACCGGCATCAGAGAACAACATGATTTCCTGCTCTCCGTCAGTAATATCAACGCCGATTAATTCATCGTCTTCGTTAAGGTTTAAGGCAATGATGCCGCCATTGCGAGGCCGTGAGTAGTCAGCCAGCGGAGTTTTCTTAACCGTCCCCATTTTAGTGGCCATAATCACGAATTTATCTTCGGGATAATCGCGGGTTGGCAAAATGGCGGTAATGCGCTCGTCGTTTTCTAATGGCAACAAGTTAACTATCGGCTTACCCCGTGAGGCACGGCTAGCCAATGGCAGTTGATAAACCTTCATCCAGTAAATACGGCCGCGGGTCGAGAAACACAAGATCGTGTCATGGGTATTAGCCACCCAAAGCCGTTCGACAAAGTCTTCATCTTTCATCTTCGTCGCGGCTTTGCCTTTACCACCCCGTTTTTGTGCTTCGTATTCGGTCAGCGGTTGATATTTTACGTAGCCCTCATGGGACAGCGTTAAAACCACATCTTCTTCGTTAATTAAATCTTCCATGCTGATGTCGTGGGTGGCGGCGGTAATATCGGTCAGCCGCTGGTCGCCGAAATTACTGCGAACTTCGATCAGCTCCTCGCGGATAACTTCCATTAACCGCTCGGTTGAACCCAAGATGTGCAACAACTCAGCAATTTGGTCAAGAATACCTTTGTATTCTTCCAGTATCTTCTCGTGTTCCAGTCCGGTGAGTTTGTGCAACCGTAAATCCAGTATTGCCTGTGCCTGTTCTCCGGTCAGGTAATAATTGCCGTCACGAATACCATACTCTTCCGGCAAATGATCCGGCCGCGCCGCATCTACACCGGTCGCCTCAAGCATGGCGGCAACGTTGCCCAGTTGCCAGCTGCGGGCACTCAGCGCGGTTTTGGCTTCGGCCGGAGTCGGTGAACGACGGATCAGCTCAATGATTTCATCAATATTTGCTAACGCAATCGCCAGCCCTTCGAGAATATGGGCTCGTTCGCGAGCTTTACGCAATTCATAAACCGAACGGCGGGTAACCACTTCGCGACGGTGGCGAACAAAAGCATTCAACATGTCGTACAGGTTAAACAGCTTAGGCTGGCCTTTATCCAGCGCAACCATATTGATGCCGAACACCACTTGCATCTGGGTATTCGCATAAAGATGATTCAGCACCACTTCAGCAACGTCGCCACGGCGTATTTCGATGACAATGCGCATGCCGTCTTTATCCGACTCATCACGCAGGCCGGTGATGCCTTCTAAGCGTTTTTCTTTAACCAGCTCAGCGATTTTTTCGATTAAACGCGCTTTGTTTACCTGATACGGAATTTCGGTAACGATAATACTTTCGCGGCTGGACTTTTCGTCCACCTCAACCTCAGCTTTGGCGCGCAAATGAATGCGGCCACGACCTGTTTTATAAGCTTCAATAATGCCTGAACGGCCCGATATGCTGGCGGCGGTTGGAAAATCCGGGCCGGGAATGTATTCCATCAGCTCGTCAATGGTAATTTCCGGTCGTTCGATCAGAGCCAGCGTACCGTTAATTACTTCGTTTAGGTTATGCGGCGGAATGTTGGTCGCCATGCCAACGGCAATACCCGATGAGCCGTTAACCAGAAGGTTGGGGATCCGCGTCGGTAACACATCAGGGATCCGTTCTGTACCATCGTAGTTATCGACAAAATCAACGGTTTCTTTGTCCAGATCTGCCAATAGCTGATGGGCAATTTTTTCCATCCGGATTTCGGTGTAACGCATGGCAGCGGCTGAATCGCCATCAACCGAACCAAAGTTACCTTGTCCATCAACCAGCGTGTAGCGTAATGAGAACGGCTGCGCCATTCGGACAATGGTGTCGTACACAGCCGAGTCGCCGTGGGGGTGGTATTTACCGATGACATCACCGACAACACGGGCTGATTTTTTGTATGGTTTATTAAAGTCATTGCGCAGTTCATTCATCGCAAATAACACGCGACGGTGAACGGGTTTTAATCCGTCACGTACATCAGGTAAGGCACGGCCAACAATTACACTCATAGCGTAATCAAGGTAAGAGCTTTTTAACTCGTCCTCTATGTTGACGGGTGACACTTCTCTGGCTAGATCGCTCATATATTTGTCCCTAAAAAATCCGCAAGTTCGTTGTTATAATGATCTCTCTATTGTACCCATACCAGACCCATCCCGCACCCTCTTTTTAACAATCTCGGGCTGCGGTATGCTAGGCGCAATTTATTTTGTGCGACCGGTCGCCAAACTTTGCCAAAACCTGAGTAAATAAAATGACATTTAAAGAAAATGAGTTGACTGACAGTAACGTTGATCCAGCCGAAATCGATAAATTTTCGGCACTGGCATCACGTTGGTGGGATCCAGAAGGAGAGTTTAAGCCGTTGCACCAAATTAATCCGTTACGGCTGGATTTCATTGAGCAACACAGCGACGGTCTGTTTGCCCGGCAAATAGTGGATGTTGGTTGTGGCGGTGGTTTACTGACCGAAGGTATGGCCAGCAGAGGCGGCCAAGTGCAGGGAATCGACCTGGCTGAACAATCCCTTGAAATAGCGCGCTTGCATGCCCTCGAGAGCCAACTCGACATTACCTACCAATGGACCTCTGCCGAACGTTTTGCCCAGCAACACGAAAATCAGTTTGACGTGGTTACCTGCCTGGAAATGCTGGAACACGTACCTGAGCCGGAATCTGTGGTGCGTGCTTGTGCGGATTTGCTAAAACCGGGCGGAAAAATATTTTTCTCTACCCTGAACCGAAACATCAAATCCTGGCTACTAGGTATCGTTGCTGCTGAGCACGTGTTGCGATGGGTACCCAAAGGCACTCATGACCATCAACGCTTTATCAAACCATCGGAGTTGTTGCGAATGACCGATAAGGCGGGCTTACAGCCCATTGCCATCAGCGGCATTGTTTATCATCCGCTGAAGGGGTTTCAGCTGCGGCCCGATGACGTTGATGTCAATTATATTGTCGCCCTGCAGAAACCCCATCAATCTGCCTAACATAAGGAAAGACCATGAGTAACGCGAGCGACATCAAGCCCGTTAAAGCAATTTTGTTTGATCTGGATGGCACACTACTGGACACCGCGATGGACTTAGGGGCAGCTTTAAACCATGTGTGTCGACATCACGGACGTCAGGAAGTCGCTGCCGACTTGTTCAGCAAAGTCGCCTCTCATGGTTCTCGGGGTATGTTAGAACTGGCCTTCGCCGATCACATGAACGATTTGCAAAGCGCCGAATATCAGGCATTGAAAGAGCGCTTTTTAAGCCACTACCAGCAGAACATTGCGGTGCACTCGCAATTATTTGATGGCATCAGTCAGCTGTTAACTACCCTGTCTGAGGCCGACATTGCTGTCGCTATCGTTACCAACAAACCGCACGCCTTAACTCAGCTGCTACTGCCTCATTACCCAGAGCTGGCAGCCATCGAAATTATTGTTGGCGGCGATACCCTGGCAGTGGCTAAACCGCATCCTGATCCGCTCTGGCATGCGGCCAAACAGCTTGATGTCGAGGTCAACCAGTGTGTTTATGTCGGTGATGCCGAACGAGATATCGAAGCCGGGCGTAAGGCCGGCATGGTAACGGTACTGGCAAGTTATGGTTACATTAATGACAACGATCAACCGCAACGCTGGGGGGCCGATTACACCATCGAGCAGCCGTTAGATCTGTTGAATATTTTATCCATCAGTGAATTAAGTCATTAACTTGGTAGCATAGAACCAGCGATACTAAATATGAATTTTTAAAGTCCAAAAAATTATAGCCGGTGGTTGCTGGGCGCAGATGCAAGCAGCTAAAGCGTTGTGTCCATGTGTCGCCTTTTGCAAGCGGTATTTCCGATTATTTTCACGCATTTTGACTTGATCACAAGCACCGTTACTTCTAGCATACGGGTTATACGAAACCCCTAGATATTGTGCCTATTTGGTAATCAGGAGCTTTTTTACACAATATCTTGTGGTTGCACGCCTATAACAAATGGATAAGAGTCAGCGCCAAATGAATGATCAACTTTTTGTCACCAAACGCAATGGTCAACGCGAACCGTTGAATCTTGATAAAATTCACCGCGTCATAATGTGGGCTGCAGAAGGTCTGCACAATGTGTCAGCCTCTCAAGTCGAGATTAAGTCGCATATTCAGTTTTATGATGGCATTAAAACCGAAGACATCCACGAAACCATTATCAAGGCGGCCGCCGATTTAATTTCCGAAGAAGCCCCTGACTACCAGTACATGGCAGCGCGGCTAGCGGTCTTTCATTTGCGTAAGCGCGCTTATGGCAAGTTTGAGCCGCCACGGCTGTTTGACCACGTAAAGAAAATGGTAGCAGAACACCGCTACGATAAGCACCTGCTGGACGACTACAGCGAGCAGGAATTCGATCAGATGGACGAACTGATCGACCACTGGCGCGATATGAATTTTTCGTACGCTGCTGTAAAACAGCTGGAAAATAAATACTTAGTACAAAATCGTGTCACCGGTGACATTTATGAGAGTGCTCAATTTCTCTACATACTGGTTGCTGCCTGCCTGTTTGCTAATTATCCCAAAGCAACCCGGCTGGATTTCATCAAGCGCTTTTATGACGCCTCTTCAATGTTTAAAATCTCGTTACCGACGCCCATCATGTCCGGCGTCCGGACACCAACGCGGCAGTTTTCATCCTGTGTACTGATTGAAGCCGGCGACAGTCTTGATTCAATTAACGCCACCGCCAGCGCTATTGTAAAATACGTGTCTCAGCGCGCCGGTATCGGTATCAATGCCGGTCGTATTCGCGCCCTTGGCAGCCCCATTCGCAACGGCGAAGCGTTTCACACCGGTTGTATTCCATTTTATAAGTATTTTCAGACCGCCGTTAAAAGCTGTTCGCAAGGTGGTGTCCGCGGTGGTGCAGCAACCTTATTTTATCCCCTCTGGCATTTAGAAGTTGAAAATCTGCTGGTGTTAAAAAATAATCGTGGTGTCGAAGAAAACCGCGT
>JBNJEJ010000012.1:0-60330 GCA_051745735.1 Pseudomonadota bacterium | reverse complement strand
TCGTGAGACAGTTCGGTCCCTATCTGCCGTGGGCGTTTGAGAGTTGAGAGGAGCTGCTCCTAGTACGAGAGGACCGGAGTGGACGAACCTCTGGTGTTCCGGTTGTCACGCCAGTGGCATTGCCGGGTAGCTACGTTCGGAATCGATAACCGCTGAAAGCATCTAAGCGGGAAGCGAGCCTCGAGATAAGCTCTCACTAGCACTTTGAGTGCTCTAAAGGGTTGTTGAAGACTACAACGTTGATAGGCGGGGTGTGGAAGCGCAGTAATGTGTTGAGCTAACCCGTACTAATTGCCCGTGAGACTTAACCATACAACACCCAAGGTGTTTGTAAATCGTAACGCATAAGTGGGTAAGCCTTTACCGGAAGACATAGGTTGCGCCGAGGCGCGACAAAGAGAGTGGCATTGCTCAGTACGCATCAGCTTTTTATATTGTGACAGTTTTTGTCTGGCGGCCATAGCGGTATGGCACCACCTGGCTCCATTCCGAACCCAGTAGTGAAACATACCAGCGCCGATGGTAGTGTGGGGTCTCCCCATGTGAGAGTAGGACACCGCCAGACTTTGAATAACGAAGGCCCCAAGCTATCGCTTGGGGCTTTTTTTATGTCCGTCGGTAAAACCGACGGTTACCCACGAAAACACTTCTATTTTATCGTAACAAAAGACCGGTATTTACCGCTATTTATTTTATAAAGCTGTACTAAACTGTGTTTGTAGATTAAGCAAACAGTTATAAAACAATGCTAAAAAATACAGGTACACGCTATGGCATCATAGCAATTGTCATTCACTGGCTGACAGCCCTCGTTGTCGTTGGCTTGTTTGCTTTAGGTTGGTGGATGTTAACTCTGACCTATTACGATGAGTGGTATCGTTTGGGCCCCTGGTGGCATAAGTCGTTCGGTATTACGTTATTTGTGATAACCATGCTGCGGGTATTCTGGACGCTACTTAATATTAAGCCTAAACCTATAGGAAGTCAGCTTGAACGGCTCGGTGCGAAGACAGGTCACTTATTACTTTATCTGCTGTTATTCACCGTAATGGTCAGCGGGTTTTTGATCTCAACCGCAGATGGTAGTTCTATTAGCGTCTTTGATGTGTTTTCGGTGCCGGCGATTGTTACCAACATTCCAGAGCAGGCAGATATCGCCGGTAAGGTACATTGGTATTCGGCATTAGCGCTAGTGATTTTAGCGGGTGGGCACGGGCTGGCGGCACTTAAGCATCACTTTATTAATCAAGACAGCACCCTTATTCGAATGTTTGGCAAAACCAAGAGGAAATCATCATGAAAATAACATTAATTGCAGCCGCGGTGGCAAGTAGTGCGCTATTCAGCTCGGCCGTTATGGCTGAAGATTATACGATTGACATCGAAGGGCAACACGCTTTCATCCAATTCAAAATAAACCATTTAGGCTACAGCTGGTTGTTAGGTGGTTTTAATGACTTTGAAGGTAGCTTCAGTTACGACGAAAATGCCCCACAAAATGCCTCGGTAAACGTAACCATTGATACCGCGAGTGTTGATACCAACCATGCGGAGCGTGACAAGCACCTGCGCGGTGATGATTTTTTAAATGTTGAAGAATTCCCGACAGCAAGCTTTGAAAGCACCCGCTACGTGCCTGATGAAAACAACAGCGGTGAAGGTGTCATGTACGGCAACTTTACCCTCAACGGCGTTACCAGAGAAATTGCTATCGACGTAGATCACGTAGGTGCAGGCGAAGATCCTTGGGGTGGATTTCGCCGCGGTTTTGAAGGTGAAGTTGATTTAACGCTGGCCGATTATGACATTAACTACAATCTGGGCCCGGCTGCTGAAGAGGTTTACTTATACCTTTCTATCGAAGGGGTTCGCCAGTAAACTGCGAATTAAGCCAACGCCCTTTGATAGGCGTTGGCGGCCAGCTGGCTGTCCCCTAAAGCATTATATATATCGCCCATTAAGGCCAAATCATCGGCGTCGTCTGATTTGTCCAGTCGCTTACTCATAGCGCGCTGAGCCAGGGAATAGTCTTTATTATCGAAGGCCAGTAATGCCAACGCCTTTAGGTAGCCCTGATGTTCCGGGTTCCGCTTTAATGTGTCCTGCACATACTCAACCAGTTTGGCATAACTGGCGAATAACAAACCTTTATTGTTAACTTGCTCAATGCTCAGTTGACCACGTTTAAGGCCCTTATAAATGATTTTGGCGCAGGCTTCCTTGTTGCCAAAATGCTTTAAGGCCTCTGCGTAACTGAGACGGATCCAGTCCTGGCTTCGCTCTGACTTGTTCAGGGAGCGCCAGTGATCGAACAGTGCGGCGTCGCTCTTTCTACCCTCTTCAACGAATCTTTGATACAGGGTTTGTTGTTTCAGGCGATTCAGCTGTTCCTCACTAAAGTGCGCATAGCGTTCGATTGACGGCATGATGTCAGTCAGCTGCTGCCAGCGTTGTGCCGTAGTGTAAACATCAGTCGCCAGCTGCCAAATGTACGGGTCCTTAGGCTGCTGTTGCAGTAGCGGCTGCATTTGACGAGCGGCCTCGGCAGGATCCGACTTTTTGATGGCATCGATATGCTTGGCTTTCAAAATCCAATCGGTTTTCGCATAATCCGGGCCTGCTTTATCCCGCCAAAACTCAGCTTTTCCATACTCGTTGCATTGTTGTGCCGAATAACTGGCCTGCGCTGCAATCTCGGCACCCGGGTGTTTTTTATAGGCTTTTTCAAAGTATTGCAGGGCATCCAGGTAGTTCTGCTGCAGTAGCTCTAATTGTGCCGCTTTGACCAGTTCGTTCGCTCTATGCTCGCGCCGCTGCGAAAACCAACGTCCACTCTTACGGGTACGTCGGAACACAGCGTTGATAATGGCGACAATGAGACTGAACGCCACAACAACAACAACCGCTATGATGGCTAAGGCAATAACCGATGTCTCCAGCGACCAGCCGGCAAATTGAATTAATACATAACCCGCATTACCGGAAGATATCGGGCCGAGAATCGCTCCCGCTACCATCAGTGCGAGGACAACAATTAACCATTTCATTACAGACCTCCCATCGCAACAGCTTTCGCCAATGCATCTAATGCAGTTAGTTGCTCAACTGGGCGTCGCTGAATTGTAGACGAACGAAGTGATTTGAGCCGACTGATGACGTCGTTTACTGCATCCGTTTGGCCTTTTAATTCGGCTACCAGGGGTATCAGTTGATCAATATGACGGCGCCAAAGTTTACCGTTATCAGTAATTGCCGCGTGCTGTGCCATGGTTAACAGCAAGTTCATGCGTAAAGCCATTGCCTTGCGCTCGGTTGTTGTTAACAACGGTTCGGCTTGACCGGTGGTAGGCTGGATGCGAATAAAGGTATCCACAAAATCATCCCAGTTGGCTGCCAGGTTGGCTTTCCAGTCATTAGCAGCCGCCGAAACTTTTGTAGGCTTGCCTTGTTGCTCAGTAAAGCGCTTTTTTTCCACCCGATTAGGCAAATCATTTAAGCGCTGTTGCAATCCGGTGATAGCCAATACCAGCTCATCGGACTGGCTGTCAATTGAGGCTTCAAGCCGGGCAATGTCAGAGGCCAGTAACTGTCTAATTTGAATCGCCGCGGCAGACTCAATCCCGGCCAGTTGTTGATCTGCAACCTGGAGTAACTTTAGCGCGGCTTTATGGTTTTGTGCTCCCCACAACAGGCGTCCTGCTGCGCTGACGGTTTGTTTAGCCTCAAACAAGCGCCATTTTGCTGCTTGCTCAACTTGTTGTTCAGGCAACTGCCGGGACAGCTCGGCTAATTGATTGCGCTGCGCCTGTAAGCGCTGACTTAATTCGGATAATTGCTTTTTAAGGCGGGTCAGTTGTTGTTGGTTACCACTGCTCTCTGCCTCATCCTGCTGTAAAGCAGTCACTTGTCGAGTGACGTCCTGTAATTGATCAGTTAACGCAGCAATGTCGCTGCGCGGGTCATAAGTTGGTTCCTGTTGATCCACCGGTTTAACAGCCGGTTCGGCAACCGCTTTGGTTTTTTGCTGGGTAGGCTGAGTGGTTTCAGTCACCTCAGTCACTGACGAAAGATCAAAATCAAACTGTTGATAAGGTTTTTCGACAACCAGCCAGGCAATGGTGGCAATAATTATAACTAAAATTAAATACCAAAAGGTGCGCTTTAAACGGCCGCCTTTCTTTTTCGGCTGAGTTTTTTCATCGTCCTGCTTATTGTCCGAGCCGGCTTCGTTTTCCGGCGTTTCGGTCTGCTCTGTTTCGACAGCTGACTGTTCATCTGGCGTCGGTTTATTTTCATCAGTCATAGTGACGTTCCATTGTTAATCAGTGCCTTTATCATAGCGTTTTCTGAAGCACTTTGTGTAATTGTAATTTGATCCGCGGCAGCTGCCGGAATCAGCTGACTTAGCCGCTCGCTGGGAGTGACCCAGTGGCAGCTTTTGAGCCAGGTTTTTGCCTGTTGCGGCAGCTCGGCCAGAAAATAAGACAACTGTTCTGCGCTACTCACAACAATGGTATCTACACTACTGGCCCACAGGTTAATAAGGTCCATTGTTTTAAGCGGTTTTTTTTGCCGCTGGTACACGGCTACCGGATTCAGTAAAGCCCCTCGTGCGCGCAGTGTATCGGCTAGTAGCTCCCGGCCACCGAGTCCTTTAATGATAGACCATTGCTGACCTTGCACCGATTGCAGCTCGGACAAAGACAGCAGCATTTCGGAATCGTGCCGGTGTGTTGGGCATTGACAGGGCTGAGCAAACAATTTCGCCGCATAGGCGGCGGTCGATGGGCCTACTGCATACATAGCAACACGCTTGGGCAGTTTAAAGCCTGATTGATGGGCGTAGTCAACGGCATTTTTACTGATCCAGATAACCGCATCGCAGTCACTTAACGTCGTGCTATCAGCCGTTACCGGCTCAATTTGAATAAAGCTGTGTTGAAAAACCTGAAATCCTGCGGTTTTCAAAGCAGCGACCAGGCGCTGCCTGCTGTTATCCGGCTGAATGAGCAGTACGCTAGTCATGAGTTTCCCGGTAAACGGCCTCGAGAATTTCGCCGGCGCCTTGAGCTAATAACTTTTCGGCCAGCTTGATGCCCAGTTCTTCCGCTTGCGCTAAATCGCCCTCAACCTCATCGCGAAGTACTTCAGTTCCGTCCGGATCACCGACTAAACCACGTAAATACAGCCGTTGATCGTTAATTTCCGCAAAAGCCCCGATAGGAACCTGGCAGCCGCCTTGTAGTCGCCGATTCATTGCCCGTTCTGCTAACACTCGATGGCGTGTTTGCGGGCATTGCAGTGGCTCCAGCAAGGTTTTAATGTCATCGTCATCACTGCGTACTTCGATTCCCAGCACGCCCTGCCCGTTAGCCGGCAAGGATTGTTCGACTGGAATGCAGGAGGTGATCCGGTGCCCCAGCTCTAGCCGCAGTAATCCCGAAGCAGCCAGAATAATTGCGTCAAACTGCCCCTCGTCGAGCTTACGTAAACGGGTCTGAACGTTACCGCGCAAATCCTTTATCTCAAGCTGAGGGAATTTTTCTTTAATCTGGCAGCGACGGCGCAAGCTACAGGTGCCGACAACGGCTCCGGCTGGCAGTTGTGTTAAATCCTGGTAATGATTTGAAACAAAAGCATCACGCGGATCTTCACTTTCACAAATGGTATGTAACTCCAGCCCCGGCGGGAACTCGACCGGTACGTCTTTCATTGAGTGCACAGCTAAATCAGCGCGACCGTCAAGCATTGCGGCTTCTAATTCTTTAACAAACAGCCCTTTACCGCCAATTTTAGCCAATGGGGTGTCCAGAATGACGTCGCCTTTTGTCGACATGGGCACCAACTCGACATTGAGCGTTGGATACAGCTCGCTCAATCGTGCCTGAATGTGCTCTGCTTGCCACATAGCAAGCTTGCTCTTGCGTGTCGCAATTCTGACGGTTCTGGTCATAGTCTACCCTTACTGCTTAATGACATTTGTGGCTGGTGGTGCGATGATACGCACTACTTTTCTTAATTAGATGAGCTTATAGTTTAGCGATGTTTAAGCAAATTGTAATCAAGCCAGTGAAACTCGTTTTCGTGGTATCGGTTTTTTGCCTCGGATTAGTTGCTTGCGGCCAAAAAGGGCCATTGCAGCCACAACCAATGCCAGAACAAAATAATCCCGATAAGTCACCCGCTAATCCAACTGAAACTGTAACTTATGAAGCCGATTGAATACCGTCAGCAGCAATTAATGATAGAACATCACTCGGTAACCGACTTGGCTGCTGAGCACGGCACGCCGTTGTACCTTTATTCTAAACAACAGTTACTGGCCAACTGGCAAAAATTTCAGCAGTTTTGGCCGGCACCTCACCGGCTTTGCTATGCGGTAAAGGCTAACAGTAACTTGGCCATCTTACAGTTATTAGCAGCTCAGGGCGCAGGTTTTGACATTGTGTCAGGCGGCGAATTAAAGCGTGTTTTGCGCGCTGGGGCCAGCGCCAAGTCAGCCGTTTTTTCGGGCGTAGCTAAATCCGTTGACGAGTTGACCTTTGCTCTGCAGCAGGGGATCGGGTGCATTAATGTCGAGTCCGCGGCCGAATTGGAACGTATTGAGCAGGTGGCCGCGTCGTTGAATATGATAGCCCCGGTTTCGTTGCGGGTTAACCCGGATGTTGATGCTCAGACCCACCCATACATTGCTACCGGCATGAAAGCGAATAAGTTTGGTATTGCCATGGCCGATGCAATGCCGGTGTTTGAGCGGGCAACCCACCTGCCCCATATTGAACTGTTGGGGGCCGATTGTCATATTGGCTCGCAAATAATGAACGCCGCGCCATTTTTAGATGCAGCTCAGCGCATGTTTGATTTAGTTGACCGACTGAATGCTAAAGGCATCACCCTTTCTCATCTGGACTTGGGAGGAGGCTTTGGTGTCAGTTATGAGAACAACGCCGTGTTGGATGTTGAACACTATTTGACGCGCGTGCTGGATATGGCAAAAGCTTATCCTGGTGTTACCTTATTACTCGAACCGGGGCGTGCAATTGTTGCAGATGCGGGCTTAATGATAACCAAAGTGGAATACATAAAAACCTCTGAGGATAGACATTTTGCCTTGGTGGATGCGGGTATGAACGACATGTTGCGTCCATCCTTGTATCAGGCCTGGCATGATATTATTGCCGTAGACGAAAGCAAAAACTGTCGGGACCGTTTGTTGGACGTGGTAGGCCCGGTTTGTGAAACCGGCTGTTTCCTCGGCCATGCCAGGCATTTGCGTGTTGAACAGGACGACTTACTGGCCGTCAGGCACGCCGGCGCTTATGGCTTTACTATGAGTTCAAATTACAATACGCGTACGCGGCCAGCGGAAGTTCTGGTCGACGGTGAAAAAAGCTATATTATCCGTGAACGAGAAAGCTTTGATGATCTCATTCGTGGTGAACGCTTACTTTAAAGGGACAATCGCAGCATGTTACTGCAGTTTTCAAAAATGCATGGCTTAGGCAATGATTTTGTTGTTATTGATAACGTGACGCAGAATCTTTACGTCAATCCGGAGCAAATAAAACATTGGGCCGATCGCCACCGCGGTATTGGTTTTGACCAGTTACTGCTGGTCGAGCCGCCTTATGACCCGGATCTGGATTTTCACTACCGTATCTTTAATGCTGATGGTAGCGAAGTCGCCCAATGCGGTAATGGCGCACGGTGTTTTGCTAAGTTTGTGCGGCTTAAGGGTCTAACCAATAGAAATCATTTAAAAGTGAGTACTAAAGCCGGCAAGATGGTGATGCATCTGGAAAAAGATGGCCAGATAACGGTAGAAATGGGTGAGCCTCAGTTTGAACCCGCCAGTGTCCCTTTTAAAGCACAAAAAGTTGAGCAAACTTACATTTTAAGAGTAAACGACGAAACCGTTTTTTGTGGCGTAATGGGTTTGGGTAATCCGCACTGCGTGCTGCAGGTAGACGATCTGGACCAGGCTCCGGTCAGCAACCTGGGTGCTCAGATAGCTGCCCACGAGCGTTTTCCTGAAAGCGTTAATGTGGGTTTTATGCAAATATTAGATCGCGACAACATCCGCGTTCGTGTATACGAACGGGGCGTTGGTGAAACACTTGCTTGCGGCAGCGGAGCCTGTGCTGCTGCTGTGATTGCTATGCAGCAAGATAAATTAAACGGACAGGTTACTGTGCAATTGCCAGGCGGTGAACTGCTTGTCCGTTGGCAGCCGGGGCAGCCAGTGAAAATGACTGGGCCAGCCGAACTTATTTTTGATGGACAAATGTTGTTATGACAGGTGATGCAGAGAAAAACCTTAAACAATGTCTCGATGACACGTTAATTCGGGAATATTTATTAGAAAACCCAGACTTTTTTCTGAATAACGAAGACTTGCTGGCAAGCCTGCATTTTCAGCACAACGAAAAAGGTGCGATATCGCTGATTGAGCGGCAACAGCAAAAGCTGCGGGTGAAAGTAAAACAGTTGGAGGAAGAAATTACCGAGCTGATGGTAAATGCTCGTCGTAATCAAGTGATTTTCAACGCCTATAGCCAGCTTTATGTTCGTTTATTACGCTGTTCCACGCTGACTGACGTACTGGACCAGTTGCAGTTGACGTTCGAACGCGAACTGGAAATGCCGGCCTTATCGCTGAAGTTTTTTAACAGTCCCATCGAACTGGAAGAGCAATACACGTTTGCCTCCGACACCCATAAACAGCTGTTAAGTAAACGCTTTAATGAGGGGCAAATATATCTTGGACGCCTGACCGAGCAGGAACAAAAGTTGTTGTTTCGCGAGGATAAGGTGTCATCCGTCGCGCTTATGTTGTTGGGTGAACAGGGTGAGATTGGCATGTTAGCCGTGGGGAGTAGTAATGCAGGGCACTTTGAGCCCGCCATGGATAAGTTGCTGATAACCCAGTTGCAGGCCTTGCTCAGCGCTCTGCTGCCCAAGCTGATGGCGAATAATGACGCTGCTTGAGTGGCAGTCCCAATGGCTGGACTATTTGCGTGGCGAGTGCGGTCTGGCCGAGCTGAGTTTAAAAAACTATCGACGGTTAATAAAAAAAGATTTAGAGCAACTGAGTCAGCAGCAAATTGATAGCCCGGAACAGCTGTCTACCGAGGTGGTCGAGCGATTAATGGTGGGTTGGCGAAGAGACGGATTAGGTGAGCGAACCATAGCCCTGAAATTATCATCCTGGCGTACATTTTGTGATTTTTTATTGCACCGGGACTGTTTACGGGACAACCCGGCTTTATCCATTAAGGCCCCCAAAATACCCAAAAGATTGCCTAAAAACCTTGATGTAGACAGTATCAGTCATCTTCTTGATTTGCCTGCAGACGAGCCTTTGGCGATTCGTGATGCCGCCATGATGGAACTGTTTTACTCCAGTGGTATTCGGCTGGCGGAACTGGTAAGCCTGGACATGGATTCAGTGGACATACGCATGGCTCAGCTGCGCGTGCTGGGTAAAGGTAACAAAACGCGGCTGGTACCGATCGGGCGCCAGGCGCTGTCGGCATTAAAGCGTTGGTTTAAAATTCGATCTCAATGGTTGGGAATAAAACCAGAGCCGGCTTTATTTGTCAGCAAGCGCTATTGTCGGATCAGCCCGAGGACAGTTCAGCAGCGTGTCAATTATTGGGGGCAGCAACAAGGCATCATCGGTGATTTGCACCCGCATAAGTTACGTCACTCATTTGCCTCGCACTTACTGGAAGCAAGTGGTGATTTGCGCGCTGTGCAAGAATTATTAGGGCACGCTAACTTATCAACTACGCAAATCTATACGCATCTCGATTTTAAACATCTGGCAGACGTTTACGATTCTGCCCACCCGCGCGCGCACAGGACAAGAAAAGAATGACGGTACAATTTTATCGTAAGTTGCGGCCAATATCAGTTATAAGCTTCGATCTTGACGATACTTTGTATGATAATGTCCCGATCATGCAAAACGCGGAGCAGCAGACTCAAGAATTTATTGCCCGCCAATACCCTCAGGCAAGTCATTGGGATATTGAACACTGGCAGCGCCGGCGACTGTCAGTGATGCAGCGTAACCTTCAACTCAGCAGTGACATGACACTATTACGCCTGACTACCCTGAGCGAAGGCTTCAGTGAGGCAGGTATCACCGAGCCCTGGCAGGCGGCTGAACAGGTGATGGCGTTTTTCCGCTATCATCGCAGTAACTTTATGGTTGATGACCATAGCCTGCAGTTACTGCAGCAGCTCAAGTGTCACTACCGTTTAGCTGCTATCAGTAATGGTAATGTCGAGTGTAACAAAATCGGCTTAGCGGATTATTTTGATTTGGTTATCCAGCCCGGCGAGGGACTGCGCGGTAAGCCCTTTGCTGATATGTTTGACCGGGTGAAGACGCATTTTGAGGTGCCGGCAGAACGTATTCTACATGTGGGTGATCACCCCTATTCTGATATTCTCGGCGCTCATCGTGCTGGTTGCCAAAGTGCCTGGTTCCGGGGTGGCTTAGGACATACTGGCCAACTGCGGGTGTTACCGACATTTTGCTTTAACCAGCTGCAGCAGCTGGCAACCGTTGTCGGTAAAGACATTGAGCCAACTTGATACTGGTTGCACGTACAGTAGTTGACGATTAAACTGTCAGCCTGACGATGGTAAAGGGGACAACATGCACAGCACACATCCACTGGTTTCAGGGTTAAACGAGAAGCAGGGCCAGGCCGTTGCCGCAGACGACGGACACATGCTGGTTTTGGCAGGGGCCGGTAGTGGCAAAACGCGGGTGCTGGTGCATCGCATTGCATGGTTGATTCAGCAACAACATTATTCTCCCTACAGTATTCTTGCGGTTACCTTTACCAATAAGGCGGCAGCCGAAATGCGAGGCCGGGTTGAACAATTGCTGGGTAGCTCAGTGCGGCATATGTGGATTGGCACCTTTCACGGCCTTGCTCACCGCTTGTTGCGCGCCCATTATATGGATGTGGGTCTACCGCAGAATTTCCAGATTTTGGATAGTGACGATCAGAAAAGGCTGCTTAAACGACTGATTAAGTCGATGAACCTGGATGAAAAACGCTGGCCGGCTAAGCAGGCTCAATGGTACATCAACGGTAAAAAAGACGAGGGGCTGCGAGCGCAGCACATCGATACCTACGATCCCAACGAACAAACTCTGAAGTCTATTTACCAGGCTTATCAGGAAAGTTGTGATCGTGCCGGTCTGGTTGATTTTGCCGAGCTGCTATTGCGCGCCCATGAGCTGCTGCGTAATAACAAATCAGTGCGCGAGCATTACCAACGACGGTTCCGCCACATCTTAGTGGACGAATTTCAGGACACTAACGCCATTCAGTACGCTTGGGTCCGACTACTCTCCGGTGAAAATAATTTTGTCACCATTGTTGGCGATGACGATCAGTCTATTTATGGCTGGCGTGGCGCGCGGGTAGAAAATATTCAGCAATTTATGGACGACTACCCCGATGTAACGACCATCCGTCTTGAGCAAAACTACCGCTCGTCAGCAACGATTCTGCGCGCTGCTAATGCGGTGATTGCTAATAATTCCGAGCGCCTCGGTAAAGATCTCTGGACGGATGGCAACGAGGGAGAACCTGTCAGTCTGTATGCCGCGTTTAATGAGATGGACGAGGCGCGATACATTGTGGGCCGCCTGGAAGAGTGGCGAGACCAGGGCAACGCCTTGCAGGATGCCGCGATTTTGTATCGCAGCAATGCCCAGTCACGGGTTCTGGAAGAAGCGCTGTTGCATGCTCGCATGCCGTATCGAATTTACGGCGGTTTGCGCTTTTTCGAGCGGCAGGAAATAAAAGACGCGTTAGGTTATCTGCGCATACTGGGTAACAGAGACGACGATGCGGCATTGGAGCGAGTGATCAACACGCCGGCACGCGGTATTGGCAACCGAACTCTGGATACCGTGCGGCAAACGGCTCGTGACAATAAACAGTCTTTGTGGCAGGCGTCAAAAGCCATGGTGACACAAAAATTGCTGGCCGGTCGTGCGCGCAATTCAGTGGCTGCGTTTATTGAGTTTGTCGAAAAGCTGGACGATGAAACAGAAGATTTTACTCTGGGGCGTCTCAGTGACGAGGTGATCCGGCGTTCGGGATTGCTGGCCATGTACGAAGCTGAAAAGGGAGAAAAGGCCGAGACCCGAGTCGAGAACCTGAAAGAGCTGGTGAGTGCCTGTGAAAACTTTAATCAGGATGACTCAGAGGAGGACATGAGCCCGCTGAATGCCTTTTTGGCTCACGCCGCTCTTGAGTCCGGCGAAGAACAGGCCGACGAATATCAGGACGCTGTGCAGTTAATGACATTGCACAGCGCCAAAGGTCTGGAATTTCCCCTAGTGTTTATGACCGGTGTCGAAGAGGGTGTTTTTCCGTCGCAGCAATCCATGGACGAGCCGGGTCGTCTGGAGGAAGAGCGCCGTCTGTGTTATGTCGGTATGACCCGGGCAATGCAAAAGTTAGTGTTAACTTACGCCGAACAGAGACGAATTTACGGTCAGGAATTTTTTCATAAAGTCAGCCGCTTTGTTTCTGAAATACCCGCGGACAGCCTGCACGAAGTGCGCTTGCAAACTCAGGTTCAAAAGCCAACCAGTTATGGGCGTTTCAATAATGCAGCCAGCCACGAAACTTTCGAGCAAACCGGCTACTCGCTAGGCCAGCGAGTGCGTCACACCAAGTTTGGGGACGGTACGGTACTCAATTATGAAGGTACCGGGCCGCAGAGTCGTATCCAAATCAACTTTGATCAAGTGGGCAGTAAGTGGCTGGTTGTGTCTTACGCGCGCCTGGAGGCTATTGGTTAAGAAAAACAAAAGTTGATCGTTCTCTGGAAAAAGCGACTATGCTATTAGGTAAGTTACTTAACAGGAGGTGTTCATGGAACGCAGCGCAAACGCAGTTTGGAAAGGTGATATCAAAGACGGATCAGGTGTGGTTTCTACAGAAAGTGGAACTCTGCAAGACACCCAATATTCTTTTAAAAGCCGCTTTGAAAACGGTCAGGGCACCAATCCTGAAGAACTGATTGGTGCAGCGCATGCCGGTTGTTACGCAATGGCATTTTCGCTGATGCTGGGCGAAGAAGGTTTTAAGCCCAATTCGATTGATGCTAAAGCCGATGTGTCGTTGGTAGAAGTCGACGACGGCTTTAAAATTGATGCCGTTAAGCTGACGGTCAAAGCAGACATTGATGACATCAGTGAAGAGGAATTCCAGCGACTGGCTAACCAGGCAAAAGACGGCTGCCCGGTCAGCAAGCTGTTAACCGCTGACATCAGCTTACAAGCGTCTCTTAACTAAGGGGCTCTTGCACCGCCGCACGTTTAAGCCGTTTATTTCTCTGGCGCTGCAGCACCGAATCCAGGGTGTACAGTGCCAGAGCACTCCAGATAATGACAAATGTCAGCAGTTTGCTAGCCGCTAAAGGCTCACCGTAAGCCAGCACGGCCAGCAGAAACATCAGGCTGGGAGCTATGTACTGAAAGAATCCCAGGGTTGCGTAACGCAACCGCTGTGCCGCGGCAGTAAAACACAGCAGGGGCACGGTGGTTACCAGGCCTGCAGCAACCAGAAGTAGGTTCATCTGCAAGCTGTTTACCGTTAAATCCGACACGCTTGAGCTTGCGAAGACCAGCAAATAAACCAGCATCAAAGGTGTCAGCAGAGCGGTCTCAAGCCACAGGCCACTGATCGAATCTACCGGCAGCCGTTTGCGGATGGCACCGTAGGTGGCAAAACTGCCAGCCAGAGCGAGCGCAACCCAGGGTATTGAGCCAAAAGTAACGATCTGGATGCCAACGCCAATGATAGCCAGAGCAATAGCGACCAGTTGCAATTTACGCATCTTTTCGCCAAAAAAGGCCATGCCAATGGCAACATTAAGTAGTGGGTTAATGTAGTACCCGAGGCTGGCGTCCAGCAGATGGTTAGTGTTAATCGCCCAAATAAAAATAAACCAGTTTCCACCCAGCAACAAGGTCGCCAACGCCAGCCGAAGCATAAGTTTCGGGCTGCGTACAATGGGTAAAATTCTGTCCATGCGACGCATGGCGATGATTAAAATAAGGACCAGTGCAAAGGCCCAGACAATACGGTGCGCCAAAATCTCAAATGGAGGCACCTGCTTAATCAGCTTAAAGTAAATGGGTGCTAAGCCCCAAAAGGTATAGGCGGCCAGTGCAAAAAAGACCCCCTGTTTTGCCCGTACTGCTTCATCGGTCATTGAGCTATCCTACTAAATACGTGCCGGTACCAAACGCAATGTGGGTACCTTCCTGGTTATGCAGTTCCATCCGCGCAACAGCCACTTTATTACCTGAACGAATGATGGTGGCGCTGGCAATGAATTGTGTGCCTCTGCCCGGGCGCAGGTAATCAACCCGCAAATCAATGGTACCACAGCGACTAAGCCGGTCCATCAAATAGCTTTCAGACGGGTTGTCCAGTCGCGACACCATACCGGCTATAGCAACTAGACCCCCAGCGGTATCTAAGGCCGTCGAGGTCACGCCACCATGCAGCATACGCTGTGGTACATTACCCATGAGTTCATCCTGCCAATGAAATTTCAATTCACTTTTTTCGGCGCTAAACTCTGTAATTTCAAAACCCAGCTGGCGCTGAAAGGGCACCAGGTCGTTCATATAGTCGCAAACTTTTGTCAGTATTTGTTGAGTGTCCATTTTTACCATGGTGATCATAGGCTAGGACGCTTACAATAGAGCGATGAAGTTAATCAAGTCAATAGGCGCACTGCCGAGTAACTTATGCTAGCGATGAAAGACGAAAATAATGAACAATCGACGCCAGATCAGCAACAAATCGCTCATCTTAGCGAAAAGTTACAAGAGGTTTTCGGTTATTCTGAATTTCGCCAGGGCCAGCAGGATGTCATGCTTAAAACGCTGCATGGGCAGGATACTCTGGTATTGATGCCTACCGGCGGCGGTAAGTCGCTGTGTTATCAACTGCCGGCGTTGTGTGCCCCGGGCCTGACCGTGGTCATTTCGCCATTGTTGTCATTGATGCAAGACCAGGTTGAGGCTTTGCAAGCAATGGGGGTAGCGGCAGCTACTCTGCATTCCGGGCTTTCGTCCGAGCAGTCCATGGGCGTTTTGCAGCAATTACAGCAACAGCAAATAAAAGTTCTTTATGTCAGCCCGGAAAGAGCCCTGCAGCCAAATTTTATTGAGCGGTTACAGTCCTTTGAACTAGCGTTTATTGCCATTGACGAAGCCCATTGTATTAGCCAATGGGGGCACGATTTCCGGCCAACTTACGGGCAACTTGGACAGCTGCGCCAATATCTACCGAATGTTTCGTTTATGGCGCTGACCGCCACAGCTGACGCTGCAACTCAACACGACATTATTGAACGTCTGCAACTGCAAAATCCCTACTGCCATCGCAGCTCGTTTGACCGCCCCAACATCCGTTATGTGGTGCAGGAAAAATACAAACCGCTTAAGCAAATAAAAGACTATGTAAAAAAACAAAAGGGCTCTGCGGGTATTGTTTATTGCGGGTCGCGTAAAAAGACCGAAGAGATTTCCGAAAGTCTGCAACAGGCCGGCATTAAAGCGATGCCCTATCACGCCGGGCTGGACCATAGCCTGAAAGAGACTACGCTGAGACAGTTTCTGCGTGACGATGTAGATGTTGTGGTGGCCACTATTGCTTTTGGTATGGGGATTAATAAGCCCAATATTCGCTTTGTAATACATTTTGATATTCCGCGTAGTATTGAGTCGTACTATCAGGAAACCGGCCGCGCCGGTCGCGATGGCTTACCGGCCGAAGCATTGATGCTGTTTGACCCGCGTGATGCTCAATGGATACAGCGGATGATAGACGAACAGGATAATGAACACCGGCGTTTAGTCGAGAAACAAAAATTTGCTGCTATGCAGGCCATGGCCGAAGCGCAAACCTGTCGCCGTCTGGTCTTATTAAATTATTTTAATGAGTTCAGCGACAAAGAATGCGGTAACTGTGACTTGTGTCTGGATCCGCCACAACGCTTCGATGCCTTACAAGACGCTCAAAAAGCACTCAGCTGTGTTTATCGGGTGGGGCAACAATTCGGTATTGCACATGTAGTTGAAGTTTTGAGAGGCTCAAAAAACCAGCGAGTTTTGGATTTACAGCACGATCAGCTGAGTACTTATGGGCTGGGACAAAACGAGTCACAGGAGTATTGGTTCTCGGTATTACGGCAATTAATCCACCGTGGCTTTATTGTCCAGGATATTCGGCGTTTTGCGGCGCTGCAGCTGACCGAAGAAGCCAGAGCGGTATTGCGGGGTGAGGTAACTCTTGAGCTGGCCAAGCCACGGGTTAATTTAACGGCAACCCGTAATAGCATTACCGACCGGGGAGATTACAATAAGATATTGTTCCGGCGCTTACGTAAGTTGCGTAAGGACATTGCTGACCGGGACGGTGTTCCGCCGTTTGTGGTGTTCAGTGATGCCAGTTTGGTCGAGATGTGCGTTGACTATCCGACCAGTGCTGACGAAATGCTCAGTGTCTCAGGCGTTGGCCGGGTTAAGCTGGAGCGCTACGGGCACGAATTTATTCGTGCCATAGAGCAATTTTTGAATGGCGCAAGTGAGCGGCAGTTGTTTAATGGCTGATACAGAAGATACTATCGTCTTAGCGGATTTACCTGCCTCAGAGTCAGCCTGTGATGGTTGGGCGCAGCAGTTGGCTGCGCGGGTTAACGGCATCATCAGGGAAAAAGAACTGGGTGCTGATCAGTTCTGTTGGCGACTCTCAATCAAGCACAGGCACTGGCTGCTATTTTATTCTGACCTGTGTGAAGCGGCCTGGTTACAGCCCCTGGAGCAGGCTGACCCTGACGTACTGCAGTCACTAAAATCGGCGGGTTACGTAAAGTAAATGGCTAATGCTTGCTAGCCATTCGGGATTTCGATAACAAAGTGGTATTTACCCGAATCAATACGCTTTACGGTTCTTTTTTGGTCAGCCCCTGAACGGCTTTTTTTATAGTTGATCCGCAAGTGAATTACCTTCAGAATGAGAATCGTTATCATTACTGCAAGTGAGGTCGTTATGAAATACTTAACTTTAATCGCTATCACGCTATTTTTAGGGCTGTCGGCTTCTGCTGTTGCAGATGACGACAAAATGTATCAGCACTACCAACCGGAAAAGTCTGAAAATCTGCAACAAGCGATAAAAAACTTAAATAAATACAACGCCATGCTGAGCGAGTTGATGTCAGGCGAACTCAACGCGCAAGATCAGGCAAAAATCCACGAACTGACGTACACACTGGAAGTGGCGCTCGAGCGTCTTGACGATGAGCTGGACTCAGCCGCAGAACAACTTGAAGAAGTTCACCTGGGGTCTGAAAGTATGGATAAAGACCGTATTGTGGAAAACGGCGAAAAGTACCTGCATACTCTGCAGCTACTTCTTGGGCAGCGCTGTCAACACTCGCAACACTCGCAGCATTAAAGTGTCGCTATAAATTGCTTCATGTGCCGCAGCCAAAAACTTTGCGGCTGCGCCATGGCATTACGGCCAATGGTGATTTCACAGACCGAGTGGTTTTCGTCGCCGCTGCGGGGCAGCGGGAGGATAACAACTCCCTGTTCTTGTACATAAAGGCTGATTTTTTCAGCTAAATCCTGGCGGGACAGTGTAAAGGTTAAGTGAAACATAGCTGCTTGAGGAGGATTTGGTGTTACCTCGATGGCATCGATTTCTGCCAACGCACAACCAAGAGCGCGTGCATAATGCACCGCATCAGGCATTACCGGAAGGTTTTCGCGCAATCCTTTGCGGGCGGCCAGTAACTCTGGATAAAGACTGATCAGGTTGCCGCCCGCCCTGCGTGCCCAAACCTTGGCTTGCTGAATAAAGTCAGCATCGGCAGCCAGTACGGCCCCGCTGATACCGGCCAGGTCTTTGTAAAAGCTGACGTAAACTGAATCGAACAAAGCACAGATTTCGGCCAAACCGCGCTGATAAAAGGTTGGCGTTTGCCATAATCGGGCGCCGTCCAGATGGCTACGTACCCCATTTTTTCTGGCCCAGTCAGTCTGCTCGACCAGGCTTTCCCAGTCGGGTAGCTGACCGCCAATTTCCCGCATCGGCAACTCAATCAGTAAAGCAGCCAGCTGGCTACTGTGCAAAGAATTCAAATCTTGTAATTCAACAGGTTGCCGGGGCTGACCCACACGCTGAGGACTCAGGCCCCACAGGTGTTCAATGCCCATTTGTTCGTGCAGGAGCAAGTGCGAAGTTGGGTGCAAAGCTACCCCAATGTTGCCCGTTTGCTGACTGTGCACTTTAAGTGCTAGAGGTTGAGCCAGTGTGCCGGTTGGCAAAAACAGCGCCGCCTCTTTCCCCAATAGTTGAGCAACCTGATGTTCAAACGATTCGATTAACTGGCCGCTGCCGTAGACATCGCGCTGTTCATCGGCTGCGACTTCTGCAGCCAGGCTGTGCAATTGCTCAGCCATGCTTAACTGCGGGTGCCGCAATAAACTGTTAGAGGCCTGTTGGCAAGCCGATTGATATCGTTTTTGGGTATTTTGTTCAATCATAACGCTTACCTTATTATCCAACTGATTATTTCATGTGGACCTTGCCGCCAATCATTTTATAGGCGGGCGTACCCCGAATCATCGTTTCGCGCGCAAATTCCTGACCACAGCCCGGACAATGGCAGGCCGTATCGGTGTAGTCTTCAACGATGCGCTCTAAAAAACATTTTACAAGCGCACCTTTACCGCCTTTACGGTATTTAAATAAAGCCGCTTTGCAGTGTAAACACGAAATCTGCACGGTACGTTTTGGGCCTTTTTTATTAGGCTTCGACATACGGTAGTAAAGTCCTTTGTTAGCGCATTTGTTTAAAAAATATTCCAAAGAGTGTAACAAGCGCGGTATAGTTTTTCTTCCTAGTTTGCTTAATAACAACGATAAAAAAGGTCATGCCATGAAATATTCAGTGATTGCGTTAGCGCTGGCAGGTTTATTAGCCGGTTGTGGTCAACCGGGAGACTCGCAGCAGCAACAGTCTCAGGCACAACAGACTGAAGTAACCGAACAGAATCAAGGGGCTGAAACCGAGCGTCTGAATGCCTGGTTTGATAAAAAATATCAGCAGCAGTTACAACAAAGCCCAATGCAAATGACGTTTCTGGGCATGAAGCAGCGCTACGACGAAATGGATGATATGAGCATCCAGGCGGAACAGCAACGCTTGCAGTGGATGGCCGACAGTGTTGACGAGCTGAAAAATACCTTTGCTTACGAACAGTTGACTGACGAGGCCAAGACCTCTTACGACGTTTGGATTTATCAGTACCAGCAGCAAAAGCGAAGTGCGCAATTTCGCAAATACGACTATGTGTTTGACCAAATGCGGGGTGCGCACACCTTCATGCCGCAGTTTTTGCTTAACTTCCATCGGGTTGATACAAAAGATGATATGGACGCCTATATTGCCCGACTTGGGGCTTCGGCGGGTGCTCTGGAGCAACTTTTGGCGCGGGCGCAACAACAAGTCGAGCAGGGTATTCGTGCGCCACGATTTGCCTATAAGTTAATTGTTGACGAGTCACAGAAAGTGATTACCGGGGCCCCCTTCACCGAAGGCGAAGACTCTGCCTTTATGGCCGATGCCAATAAAAAAATAGCTGCATTACTAGAGCAGGATAAGATTGATCAGCAAACGGCCGATTCTTTGCGCGGCCGGGCGGCAGATGTACTGTATAAGCAGGTGTTGCCAGTTTATGAGGATATCATTACGTTTTTTGAAAATGATATCGAAAACACACCGGACGTTGCTACGGGGATGCATCGGTTTGAAGGTGGTGTTGAATTTTATAACGCCATGCTAAAAAATTATACGACGACCGACATGACAGCCGATGAAATTCACCAACTGGGCCTGAAAGAAGTTGAACGGCTGAACAACGAAATGCTGGAAATTAAAGATAAAGTCGGCTTTGAGGGCAATTTACAGGAGTTTTTCGCCTTTATCCGTACCGATGAACGGTTTTTTTACCCCAATAATGACCAGGGCGCCGAGATGTACATCGCGGATTCTCAAGAGCATCTGGATTTCATCAATGAAAAACTGCCGGATTACTTTGGTATTTTGCCAAAGGCTGACCTGGTGGTGAAACGGGTTGAGCCGTTTCGCGAACAAGATGGTGCCGCGCAACATTATTTCCCGGGGACTCCGGATGGCTCGCGTCCGGGCGTTTATTACGCACACCTGTCTGATATGAGCGCCATGCCCAAAAATGAAATGGAAGCGATTGCCTATCACGAAGGGAGTCCGGGCCACCATATGCAAATATCCATTGCTCAAGAGCTGGAATCCGTACCAGAATTCAGGACCCAGGCAGGTTTTACCGTTTACAGCGAGGGCTGGGGCTTGTATTCAGAGCAGCTGGCTAAAGAAATGGGTGCCTATCAAGACCCCTATTCAAACTTCGGTCGTTTAATTACGGAAATTTGGCGAGCTGTTCGGTTAGTTGTTGATACAGGCATGCACGCTAAGGGCTGGACAGAAGAAGATGCCGTTAAGTACTTTGAACAATACACGCCCATAGCAGAAGGGGCTGTTCGCTCAGAAGTTCGTCGCTATTTGGTGATGCCGGGTCAGGCTACCGCCTATAAGATCGGCATGATAAAAATTCTCGAGTTGCGTGAGCAGGCGAAACAGGCATTAGGCGCAAAGTTTGATATTCGTGGATTCCATGACACCGTTCTGGGAGGTGGTGCATTGCCGCTGCATATCCTGGAGCGTCGGGTAGAGCAGTGGATTGCTGCTCAGCAAGCTTAACGGAATCGAATACAGTTGCGGCCGTCGGACTTAGCTTCATAGAGTCCTTTGTGCGCGTTATCGAGTAATCGTTTAATGGTATTGTCGACGTATGTGTCAGCCGTCGGCAATTCGAAATACCCGCCAACACTGACAGTAACGTAGGGTTTGGCGGGAGATTTCTGGTGCTCGACTTGTAGATTTTTAATGGCCTCCAGCAGCTCATTGGCTTTACTCAAAGCTTGCCAGGCTGAATCGGTCGACATAATGACGGCAAACTTTTTGCCCCCGTAGCGAGCAACAAAGTCGGTACTGCGCTGCATATTCTGAGTTAAACAATCAGCCACAGATTTGAGTACCCTGTTGCCCTTCGAGTGACCATAGAAATCATTGTAGGCTTTAAAGTGGTCGACATCGACGAGCAACAAGGCAATTCCGATTTGTTGACGTTTGGCCCGTCTCACCTCTTGTTCGAGCTTTTCATCCAGCGCTCTGCGATTTGCGATACCCGTCATCTTGTCGTCAGTGGTTTGCGTCTGCAGTTTTAAATTGGCTTTCTTTAACTGGCCCTGTGCTTCAATAAATTGTTGATGCAGGTGTTGATGTTCAAGAGTATTTGCCAACATATCAGCAATTAAACTGAGCCGCTGGATATCCTCTTGGCTCCAGTGGTGTTGTTCACGAGCCATGCCGTAGCCAACAAAACCAAGCAGTTTTTGGCTGGCAACTAAGCCAATACAAATAATGGATTTAATGTTTTCACGCTTAAACTCTGCGTACTCGCTGATGGCGTTTTTTCGGAGCGTTTCAATATCATCGATAACAAAGCGATAGTCGGTTCGCATTTGTTGAAAAAAGAAAGGTAAGTTTTTAGCAGAAACACTTTGTAAATGGTCGATATGAGGAGAAAAGTCACTACCAACCCACTCGTAGGTATTGCTCATCAGCTGCATTTTCGAGTCGAACTCAAACATGTAGCAACGATCAGCACTCACGTATCGGCCGAAGGCCGCGATCACCTCAGCGATATTGTTTTGCGTTTCATCGGGCTTACTATTAATAAGCCGGGTCGACAACTGGGATAAAAGTTGGTCGAAAGAATCGCTTTCATTATTGCTATAGGCTTCCATAAAGTCCTTATCGTTGACCTGGTTATTATTTAACCAATGTGACGATTGTCGTAAATATAGCCTATTTATCTACAAATTAAACTGGAAATATGAAATTAACGCTTTCAGTTGTGCGTCATTACCGTTTTCTGTTTGCTTGTTGAACTGCCATAAGGAGCCGTCTCTGCTGTCCGGCCAGTTAATCAGTGCGGGATTATTACCAACCCGGGTTATCAGGCAATTGTTTAACCGGGCCATGCTATACCACCAAAGATCGTCTGCGTACGGCGCCAGTTTTAGTGCGAGTGTAAGGTCCTTTGCGATCGGAGGCAGGCTACCGGGAGGGAACAAAACACCGGCACCGCTGGTAAAGAACAGACGCGGGTCTGGACCTCTGACTTCGGTTTTTGGATGCCATTTTCTGTAAGGCTTGGGGTCACCGTTGGAGTCCGTTATTAAATAATGCGCCCGCCAGCACAAGATCTCGTTATAGTTGCCGGAAAAGCCTGAAACCAGCGTTGACAACCAGTCAGGGCGGTAATAGATGTCGTCATCGGCAGTCACGTGAAAGGCGTCCGGAAATTCATTAAGTGCCGGAATGAGTTTTTTATACGAGCGACTGTCCTCTGCTACCGGAATTATTGTTAATCCTTGGGTCTCTAATTGCTTAACGTTTTCCGGCAGCTGGTTTATATCCGCCTGATAAAGCCACAGATTGACACGGTCGGGCCGAATATCCTGGAGTAATAATGACTTAATGGTTAAGTGTAGGCTGTTATAGCGTTTAGGAAACGAGGTTAAGTTAATCATTAACGGCGCTGGCAGTTGATGCATGTCTGGCGACCGCTTATCTGCCTGCCATGAGCGATTAACTAAATCCACGGCATTCTTTTTTAGGCGCCCACCTTGCAGCGACTTGTATTTGCGTAACCAACGGTACTTTAGATAACTTAAGATGTTCAACGGGACCTCTTAAAAGCAGATTATCGGTATAATTTAGGTTGGATCTTAGTTAGTATTTAGTCTAGGGGATTCGCCCCTGACAAGCGAGTACAAATCCTTGCCCAGCAATATATAGGTCCACAGATGGCGTTAAAAGAAAGCTTTTATAGGTTCCAGGAATTTGCGATACGATTCGCTGCGTCAGGACTTTTTCCTGCTCATTGGGTTTTGAATGCTCCCAAATCAAGCCAGTTGCCTGAACCTCAACCTGCGCCGAACAGCTTAGAAATTGTTAGCCATTGTTGGAATTACTCCCACTTGCTGAATTACCAGCTACAGTCGGCAGTCGATTACGCACCAACGCAATTGAAGGTTAAATTTACTGTTTTTTACTCAAACGAGGACAAGGCTACCGCTGAATTATTAGAGCGCTACCGTCAGATGTCGGTAGAAAATATTGAGTGGAATTTTATTGCGCTAAATAAAGGCGAGTTATTGCGTCGAGCTATTGGTCGTAACAGAGCAGCAAAGCAAACCACGGCCGACTGGATATGGTTTACGGACTGCGACCTGGTGTTTGGCGAAGAGACCTTTGAATCACTGGTGGAAGAGCTGACCCATCAGCAAAGTCGTTTGGTTTTCCCGCAAACGATAAAAAGAACCTCGTTGCTAGAGAAAAACCATGAGCTGCTATCGGGTGGCGAGTGTAAATCCGATGATTATTTAAAACAGAGCGATGTTAACACCCATACCTACGAAAAAGCCGTGGGAGCGATGCAGATCGTTCATGGACCGACCGCTCAACAGTATGGTTACTGTGAACAGTTGAAGTGCTATCAACAACCCAAAGAACGCTGGGTAAAAACGTATGAGGATCGAGCTTACCGCTGGATTTTGGGCACCCATGGCAAGCCCGTTAACGTGAAGAATATTGGCATTATACGGCATGTCGAAAAAGGCCGTTATACGTCGGGTTCGGTGTTCTCAAAACTGCGTAAGGTGAATCGAAAACTAAAAGATAAATTATTCGGTCGTTGAGCGGCCGAATGATGTAAAAAAGGACTTTTTCCAGTGAGTGAATTAACTCCCGGATTTATTGTTGCGCACGGACACCGGCTGGAAGACCTGACCGATGTGGCCGTTACATTTACACAAAATTATCCGCTGGCTCCGCTGGAGCAGGAAACGGTGCTGGTGCAGAGTAACGGCATCGCCCAGTGGCTTAAAATCAATTTAGCCCAGGCAAACGGGATTGCCGCCATGATTGACGTGACTTTGCCTGCCCGTTTTCAGTGGAAAGCCTATCGGGCTGTTTTAGGCAATGACATTCCGAAAACCTCGCCGTTTGATAAAGACCGTTTAACCTGGCGGCTAATGCGCTTGCTACCAGAGCTGATTGAGTATAATCCCCATTTTGCGCCGCTTAAGCATTATACCTCCGATGATCACGACGGTCGTAAGTTGTATCAGCTGAGCGGTCGGCTGGCGGATTTGTTTGATCAATACGCAGTTTATCGTGCTGATTGGCTAGACAACTGGGTACGCGGTAATGATGTACTGGAGCCCGGGCAGCCAGTCGAGGCCGACCAGCTGTGGCAACCGGAATTATGGCGCGCGGTCAGTAACGACATCGGTATAGACGATTACTGGAACAACCGGGCCGAACTGCACCAGCGCTTTATTGATACGGCGCAGGCTATGACCGAGCGTCCGGCGGAGTTACCGCCGCGTGTGGTGGTGTTCGGTATTTCCTCGTTACCACAACAAATGCTGCAAGTACTGGATGCTATAAAAGGCTACACGCAAATTTTGTTGTGTGTGCACAACCCGTCCCAATACCACTGGGCGGATATTGTTGATGGTAAAGAGGCATTGCGGCAGGCGGTTAAAGCGTCTTCGCGGTTAAAACACAAGCCGGAACTACCGGACGATCCAAACGACGACGAACTGCATCAGCTGGCGCACCCGCTTTTAGCGTCCTGGGGTAAACAGGGCCGGGACTACATCCGTTTACTGGATTTATATGACGAGACTCTGGCCAAACAGGAAGACTTTAATACCACTAAGCTGGAGCTGTTTGAAGAGCACAGCACGGATCATGTGCTGGCGCAATTACAGGACGATATATTAAACCTGCGTCCGCTACCGGAAACCCGCCAGTTATGGCCAACGCCCCAGCCAACGGATAAATCGCTGCAGTTTCATGTTTGCCACAGCCCGCAGCGAGAGCTGGAAGTGCTGCATGATCAGCTGTTAGATGCGTTTGCCAATGACCCGGAATTAAAGCCGCGCGATATTATGGTGATGCTGCCGGACGTGAATACTTACGCACCTTATATTGATGCCGTATTTGGCCGTTATCACCACCGTTTTAAAGAGCGCGATCGGCGTGCCATTCCGTATACCATTGCCGACCAGGGCGAGCGTCATCAGCGCCCGCTGATGATAGCGCTGGAACTGTTGCTGCAAGTGGATCAATTGCGCTTTACTCAAACCGATTTATTTAATTTGCTGTCGGTACCCGCGGTGCAGCAACGCTTTGGTATTGGCGATGATGACTTGCCGCAGTTAAAACGCTGGGTCAAAGAAGCCGGTGCCCGCTGGGGACTCAACAGTAAACAACGTCAGCAGTTTTATATGCCTGCAGCGGAACAAACCAACAGCTGGTGGTTTGGCATAAAGCGCATGATAGCTGGTTACGCCATGGGTGATCTGGCAGAAATCGGTTTGCAAAACGATTCGCCCTGGGCAGATGTCGAGCCTTACGCCGAAG
This sequence comes from Pseudomonadota bacterium, assembly GCA_051745735.1. Classification (GTDB taxonomy): domain Bacteria; phylum Pseudomonadota; class Gammaproteobacteria; order Enterobacterales; family Alteromonadaceae; genus Idiomarina. The sequence goes on along the minus strand of JBNJEJ010000012.1, from coordinate 34,656 downwards.
TGTCGGGCCTAAGTGCCGAGTTGGTGGGCTGTCTGGCGGATCTGGTGCGCACATTGGAACACTGGTGGCAGCAGGCACAGGGCGAACAGACGCTGCCGCAGTGGGTAGCTCAGGGTGAATGGCTGCTGCAGGAGTTTTTCGAGGCAGAAGAAGACAGTGACCGCTTACTGTTAGCTAAACTCAGTGATGAATTGTATCAGCTGCGGGATATTTGCATCGAGGCGGATAACGAATCGCTGCTGCGCCTGCCGATATTTAAAGACGCCTGGTTAGAGCGGGTCGATCAGCAAAATCTTAACCAGCGTTTTCTGGCGGGTGCCGTTAACTTTGCCACTCTGATGCCGATGCGCGCAATTCCGTTTAAATACGTTTGTGTGCTGGGCATGAACGAAAGTGATTACCCACGATCTACCCCGCGGGTCGACTTTGATTTGATGACCGATCGTTACCGTCCGGGAGACCGTTCGCGTCGTGATGACGACCGTTATTTGTTTCTCGAAGCCATGCTGTCGGCCCGCGACTGCTTTTATCTAAGTTGGGTGGGCTATAGCGCTAAAGACAACAGTGAACGCACGCCGTCGGTGCTGGTGGCGCAATTGCGGGACCATCTGCGGCAAGGTTGGCAGGTGGACATTGACCGGCTAACGGTGGCGCACAAATTACAGCCGTTTAATCCGGACTACTTTAACCAGCACGCGCCCGATTATTTTACCTATGCCAGTGAGTGGGCGCAGGCGCACCAGGGAACTACTGACAGCCCGACTTCGGAGGCCAAAGCGGTAGCCGATAATGAGCTGGAACGAACGCTCAGCATAAGCGACCTTAAGCGCTTTATCGAAGAGCCGGCCAGGGTCTATTTTAACTGGCGGCTGGATACCTACTTTAGCCGGGGCAGTGAAGATCTGGATGACAGCGAAGCTTTTGTGATGGATAGTCTGCAGAACTGGTCGTTAACCACACGGCTAGTTGACGCCGGCAAGCGCGCCCTGTTAAAGGGGGCTGGCGCCGAGGCTTCACTGCTGAATGAGTTAAATCGTATAAAACGCGAGGGGGCCCTTGGTGTCGGGGCAATAGCCGAGCAAAACGCTGTGCAGCTGTTGGAGCAGGCACAGGAAATACTGCAGACCTATCAACAGAGCATTGCCGGCTACCCGAATGTAAGTGAATTTCCGCTAGAAGTTGGTTTCGAACACAATGGATTGCTGATAGAGGATACTGTGACCGATTTACATTCCACTGAAAAGGGTGATCGGCTATGGGTAGTCACCTCAGCCAGCAATATAGCCGCTAAAAACGGCAGCGGTATTAATAACGGAGGCTGGAAAAATGCCAGTAGTTATTACATCGGACTGCTATTGCTGAACTTACAGCAGCCTACCCGCTTGTTAATTATCTCCAAAGGCGGGTGTCAGTTGCAGGTAGCGCCAGTTCCGGCAGAGCTTGCAGTGCAACAGTTAGAGCAGTTGCTGGAGTTGGTGGCTTTTTCAGTGCAACAACCGCAACCTATGCATCTGGACGTGGCTATGACCTGGCTAAACGCCATCGATAAAAAACAAGGCGATGAAGCACTGGCGCATGAGGCTGCCCGGCAGAAATACGAAGAGGCTGGTCATAACGAGCCAGCGCTGGTCACCCAAAGCGATTACTGCGGTCGTATAGCAGAGCATTATCAGACTATCGAACAGTCGCCACAGTTTCGTCTGTTTATTGAACAACTGTATGACCCCATGCGCTTAACGCTGGTGCCGGAGGCAAAACCATGAGCCATCTGCCGTCCTATACGCTAGGGCATACGCTAGATAATCCACTCGATTTTCCGCTGAATAACAGTCGCTTGATTGAGGCCAGTGCCGGCACCGGTAAAACCTATACCATTGCCGCACTCTATGTGCGCCTGGTGATTGGTCATGGTGCCGGTGAGAAAAGCTTTGAGCGAGAGCTTGTACCAAAAAATATTCTGGTGATGACCTTTACCAAAGCCGCCACCGAAGAGCTCAGCGATCGTATTCGAGCACGACTGGCCGAAGCCGCTGCCTATTTTCGGGATCCCGCTTCGGTCGACAGCGACCCCTTTTTAGCCAGCCTGAGGCAAGACTGTGCAGCCAGAGAACAGAACCTGATGCACCTGGCCCGGCTGTTGGATCTCGCTTCGCAGTCGATGGACGAGGCCGCAGTAAAAACCATTCACGGCTGGTGTCAGTCGATGCTGAAAGAACACGCCTTTGCCAGCGGAAGCCTGTTCAGCCAGGATGTCGAAACCGACAATGAAGAGCTTCGCCTACAGGCAGCGGAAGATTATTTTCGGCGTTTTATTTATCCGGCCGATGCCGAATTAAGTGCCCGCCTGCTCAAAGATTTTAAGTCTCCTGAAGCTTTGTTAGGACTTACCTACAGTCTGAGCAAAACCGGACAGGCACCTGTAAGTGGCGACTTGCAGGATCTGCTGAAAGATGCTGAACGCGCCCATCAACAACGAATGGATGCGATAAAACGCGAAATAACACCCATTGTGCAGGACTTAGTTGATAAAACCTCGCAGGTTAAAGGTACGACAACCAAGCTTAAACAGTTTCAGAAATTTGCCGAATGGTGTGCGGACCCTGATTCCGTTGAGCCCGACGTCACGGCGGCAAACTGGAAAAACATAAGCCGGGACGAGTTGCAGAAATTTGCCGATGCCAAACTGGGTAGTATGTCTCCTGACTGGGCGATTTTAGGTGAACTGCAGGAACGCATAAAGCACAGCAAAGTGCAGCAGCAGGAAGAGCTGGCGAAAGTGAAACAGCACGCCGCCTATTGGGTGAATCACCGTTTTGCCGAGTTGCAAAACCAACGCGCCGAAATGGGCCATGATGATATGCTGACGCGCCTGCGTGATGCGTTGCAAGGCCCCAGTGGCGAAGCCTTAGGTGCAGCCATCCGCAAACAGTATCCGGTCGCCATGGTGGACGAGTTTCAGGACACTGATCCGGTACAGTACGAGATTTTTAACCGTATTTATAATCTGGCAGAACCGCACGCAGGTACGGGTATTTTCCTTATCGGCGACCCAAAACAGGCCATTTACAGCTTTCGTAATGCCGATATTTACACCTATTTAAAAGCCCGCCGCGACACCGAAGGCCGTCATTATAATCTGGCTCGTAACTTTCGTTCGTCGCAGGCCATGGTGGACAGCGTAAATTGCCTGTTTAAACGCGCCGAACCGCTGCCGCGTGGTGCCTTTCTGTTCAAAACCGAACAGAGTAACGAGTTGCCCTTTAATCAGGTGCAGGCAAATGGTCTGAAGCGAACCTTTAAGCACTGCCTGTTATCCAGTAATTTAAAAACCGCACCGGCGCTTTTATGGTCAGTGTCCGACCAGCAGAAACGCAATAAAGATACCTTTTTCCGAGCAGCCGCTAACCATCATGCCAACATCATGGCGTCGTTATTAAACGACCCGCAGGCCGGTTACTACCATGATGACGGCACATTGGAACGGCGCGTAAAAACCGGCGACATTGCGGTACTGGTAAATAATTTTAACGAAGCTAACGCGATGAAAAAGGCATTAAGCGACCGCGGCCTAAAAAGTGTTTATCTGTCGGACCGTGAGTCGGTGTTTGCGCAGCGGGTGGCAAAAGATTTGCTGGCGCTGGTAAGTGCCTGCGCTGAGCCGCGCGACCCCTCGCTGATACGCAGTGCCTTAGCGACTCAGTTACTGGGCCTGCCGCTGCCAGAACTGGAGCGCATCCACAGCGACGAGCAGCAGTGGGAAAACCGCGTAGAGCAATTCTTAAGTTATCATGATCAATGGCAGCGACAGGGCGTATTGGCTATGTTACACAGCCTGCTGCACGACTATCAGGTACCCGCTCAATTACTGCAAGATCGTATTCAGGGCGAGCGACAACTGTCCGATGTGCTGCATATTGCGGAACTGCTGCAGCAGCAAAGTCTGGTACTGGATGGTATGCCGGCTCTGGTCAATCATTTTGTCGAGCAAGTGAATGAGCGCCATGGCTTTGGCAGTAACAGCCGCACTCAGAGTGACGAGCAGCAACTGCGTTTAGAAAGTGATGCTGAACTGATAAAAATCATCACCATTCATAAGTCAAAAGGCTTGCAGTACCCGTTAGTGTTTATGCCTTTTGTGGCTTATACACAGGCAGAAAATTACCGCATAAAGTCACCTGCTGCGTATCACGATGAAAACGGCGAGCTGCAGGTACTGTGGTCAAAAGACGACGACAACAAGCAGCGGTTGAGCGATGAGATCCTCGCCGAAGATGTGCGCAAAATGTATGTGGCGATAACTCGCGCACAATACGCCACCTTTATTGCTCTGGAAGCGATGAAAGAACATCGAAATAACCCGCTGTTTTATTTGTTGAGCGGCGGCGAATCATTGTCCGGTGAGCTTTATAACGAAATCAGTGACCGCTGGCAGCAGGCACCGCACACACAATTAACGCGTCTGGAAGACGACGAGCCGCTGGTTCGGGTAATGGAACAAGAGCAAAAAAGACCTAAGCTGGTACCACGCAGCATGCCAACAGACCGCAAGTTAGAACGTTGGTGGGTGGCTAGCTACAGCGCATTGAAGTACCAGGGTGCAACAATAAAAAATGTGCAGGCACCGCAATCGCCGGATGAAATGAACTTGTTGGACGAACGCGAAGAGGACGACACAGTCATTGCCAGCGTCACGGAGCCCAGTCCGGATAGCATCCATCACTTACCTAAAGGTGCAGGACCGGGTACCTTTTTGCACAATCTACTGGAAGAATCGGCTAATATCGGTTTTCTGCAACTTGCAGATGATGTGACTGCGTGTTCAGAACTGGTACAGCACTTTTGTGTCAGCCCTTACTGGCAGGAACATCAAGGCAGTATTGAACACTGGCTAACAGCATATTTGCGCAATGAATTTCCAATTAATACGAATGGCGAAACCATCAGTTTAAGCGCGCTGGAGCAATACAAAGCTGAGCCAGAGTTTTGGTTTGCTGCCAGTGAAGTGAATACACAAAAACTGGACGCCCTGGTGTGTGAGCATATTTTGCCCGGATATGAGCGCCCCGCACTGGAGCCCAATTTGCTGAATGGCATGTTAAAAGGCTTTATCGATTTGGTGTTTGAACACAATGGGTATTATTACGTGGCCGATTACAAATCCAACTGGCTGGGTGAAAACGACAAGGCCTATACCGAACAAGCTATGCGTGAAAAAATTCTGCACAGCCGCTACGATCTGCAATATGTGATTTATACCCTGGCTTTGCACCGTTTATTAAAAGCCCGGCTAAGTAATGAATACGATTACGACACCCATGTTGGTGGCGCTGTGTATTTGTTTTTGCGGGGCCACCGGGCAGAAACCGGCGGTGCCTTCTGTGACAGACCGCCGCGGGAATTAATCGAGCAGCTGGACGCTTTATTTTCAGGAGAGAGCTGTGCGGGTAAGGAGCTGGTATGACAGAGATTACCTCCAACACTCTGTTTGATGTTTTGAGTCAGTGGCGCGACGCCGGCTGGATCCGTTCAATAGACCTGGCCATTGTCGAGTTTTTACAGCAAACTGGAGAAGCACGAAACGAGGTGCTGCTGGCAGCTGCCTGCATTTCCCATGAAGCGGGACGCGGACATACCCGCGTTAATTTGAATGCATTGCAGGATCGCCCCGGGGCAGTGTTGAATTTACCCCCGGAAAATCGTTATGCGGCTGACTGCCCTACCCCCGGTGACGTGTTCCGTCAGTTTGGTACTGATATTGATGCGGCTTTAAAGCAAAGCGACTGCGTGGATGCCGAAGGCGACGGTAATCAGCCGCTGGTGTTAAGTAACGGTAAGCTGTATTTGCGCCGTTACTGGCAATACGAAGCTTTTATCGATCAGGACCTAAAGTTGCGGATGAGCGACCGCCCGGTCACTAACGATGACTTGTTGAAAAGTACTCTGGCGAAGCTGTTTACCCAAGCCAAAGCTGAACAAACAGAAGATATTAACTGGCAGCGAGTGGCTTGCGCGAACACCGTGCGTAACCGCTTTAGCGTCATAACCGGCGGGCCGGGCACCGGTAAAACCTATACCGTCGTGCGCCTGTTAACTGCACTGCAGCACCAGGCTTTAACGTTAGGTTTACCGCCGTTGCGGGTATCGTTGGCAGCGCCTACCGGCAAGGCTGCCGCGCGGCTAACCGAGTCGATTGATGCCGAACTGGAAAACCTAAAAAGCGATCAGCGCTTAGAAAAGCTAAAGCCTGCACTAGAGGTCATAAAAGCCGAAGGTAAAACCCTGCACCGTCTGCTTGGGGTAAAGCCAAACTCCCGTGCCTTTAAACATAACGCCGACAACCCACTGCGTACCGACGTCGTCATTGTTGACGAAGCTTCAATGGTCGATATTGAAATGATGACGGCACTGCTAAAAGCGACACCAAAACATGCGAGGCTGGTGCTTATCGGCGATAAAGATCAGCTGGCTTCTGTAGAAGCGGGTGCGGTACTCGGTAACTTGTGTAGCGGAGCTGACCAAGGACACTACCATACCGAAACGGCGCAATGGCTGCAGCAGGTAGCAGATATACCCACATTTCCGACAGATCTAATTGACGACAACGGTGAGCAACGTCTGCAACATGTCGTTAAATTCCGTAAAAGTTACCGTTTTTTCGGACCTATTGCCGATCTTGCTAACGCAATTAACCGTCAGGGTGACGCGGTTGTGCAACAGGAGCTGGAGCAAGCCAGGAATGCGGACGATCAGTACTCGGTTCAGCTTTATGAAGTCAGTAGCCTCGATGCTCCCGAATTTACAGAATTGGTGCGAGCCAGTAGCTCGCGTCCTCGACGCGAGTCTTTTAACCATTTTGACGACTACGCCAAGGCGGTGCTGGACGCCAATACTGACTTCCAAATTCTGACCGCATTGCGCGAAGGACCCTGGGGTGCAAAAGCCGTTAATCAGAAAGTCGGCGAGATCCTGGGCGTGAACACCAACAGCTGGTACCCAGGCCGGCCCGTTATGGTCACTAAAAACGACTACGGACTGAAGCTCAATAACGGTGACATCGGCATCACCTTTGAAGACCCCGAACAGGGCCATCTAAGAGTCGCCTTCCCTGATCAGGAACACGGCGTGCGCTGGGTACTCCCAAGCCGCTTAACCCATATAGAAACCGTGTACGCCATGACCGTGCATAAATCTCAGGGCTCCGAGTTCAAACACACCGTGATGGTGCTGCCCGACCACGACAGCCCTGTGCTCAGCAAAGAGTTGCTGTATACCGGGATAACCCGGGCTAAGGACCGGTTGAGTTTGGTGGGTAAGAAGGTGTTAAATTTGAGCAAGAAAAATGTCTAGCTTGTACCGTGGCATTTATGACTTATTGCAAACCTCTGCTGTTAAGAATGAGCTATCTGAACAGGGCGATAATTTTGTCTCTGAGGTAGAGGATTTAAGCCTAGCAGTTAGTCATAATCGGTTAGTGGAGACATTGTCAGAACAAATCTCGCAGATCGACCCATGAATATAGTCTGGAGGTTGAAAAATAGACTTCCAACCCGCCTGTACCAAGCATTTAGTGTATTGCGCTAAAGGTCAACCGATAGCGAAACATTGGATGGTCTTTTAGTCGGTTATTTTTTGAACTACGCTTATCAGAGGGTCAGACAACCGTGTCTGCACAGCAACTGAGGCGATAACTTCATGAAAATCAGCATATATCGATTTGGCCGTATAGGCCGGCAAGCATATCGCACCCTCTGCGTGACTATGATGCAAAGGGAGGGCTGATATGACAAAAACACAATACGTTCGTTGGCTGGAGAATCTGGGCAGCGACGACGTTTCCATTGTTGGTGGTAAAAACGCGTCGCTGGGAGAGATGATTGGTAACCTGCGCGAACAGGGCGTGCGGGTGCCGGGTGGGTTTGCCACCACCGCAGATGCTTACTATGCCTATGTTAAGCATAATGAACTCGAAGACACGATCCGGGAACTGACCGAAGCTCTGGCCCGCGAAGAAAAAAACCTCAAACAGGTGGGTAAGGAAATCCGCGAGGCATTCCGGCAAGGCGAGTTTCCGGATGACATTGAACAAACCATTCGCGATGCCTATCAGGAGCTTGCCTCCCGCAACGATAACAAGGACCTGTCGGTGGCGGTACGCAGCAGTGCCACCGCAGAGGATCTGCCTGAGGCAAGCTTCGCCGGGCAGCAGGAAACCTTTTTGAATATTCGCGGCGGTGATAACCTCATTGACGCCTGCCGCAATTGCTATGCCTCATTATTCACCGATCGCGCCCTCAATTACCGGGAGCATCGCGGTTTTGACCACCTGAAACTTGCACTTTCCGTGGGTGTACAAAAGATGGTGGGATCGGCCGAGTCCTGTGCCGGAGTGATGTTTTCGCTGGACACGGATACCGGCTTCCCCGATGTGGTGGTCATTAACGCCACCTGGGGGCTCGGTGAAACCGTCGTGCAGGGGACTGTGGATCCTGACGAGTACCGGGTTTTTAAGCCGGGGCTTGAGAACAAAGATTTAGTGCCAATCCTAGCCAGAAAACGCGGCAGCAAGAAAGAAAAAATGGTCTATGCTGCCCGCGGATCCGAGCCCACCCGAACGATAGCCACCAAAAAGAAAGAGCGGGAAGCTTGGGTACTCAGCGACGATGACATCCTTGCGCTTGCTCGCTGGGCCGTGTCCATCGAAAAGCATTACGGCAAGCCTATGGATATGGAGTGGGCCAAGGATAGTGAGTCGGGCGAGCTCTACTGTGTTCAGGCGCGTCCCGAAACGGTTCATTCACAGAAACAAACTGGGGCATTTAAGAGCTATCAGCTAAAGGAATCCGGCGAGGTGTTGGCCCGCGGGGCCGCTATTGGCGAATCCATAGCGGCCGGGCGGGTAAGAATTCTCGAGAGCCCCAAAGAGATTGACCGCTTCGAGGATGGCGATGTATTGGTTACCGAACGGACGGACCCGGACTGGGGTCCTGTGATGAAACGGGCCACCGCCATTGTTACCGATCATGGTGGCCGGACTAGTCATGCCGCGATTGTCAGTCGCGAGTTGGGTGTTCCTGCAATTGTCGGAACGGGCTGCGGCACAGAGGCCCTGCAAGACGGTCAGGAAGTCACCGTGTCGTGCGCGGAAGGAAGCGAAGGACTGATTTACGAAGCTATCCTTGATTACGAGGAACAGGATATCGATATCGAGAATCTTCCCGAAGCACCTGTGCAACTGATGATCAACCTGGCGGCTCCGGATGCCGCGTTTCGCTGGTGGCGATTGCCGGTTCAGGGGGTTGGTCTGGCCCGCATGGAGTTCATCATCAATAACGTGATCAAGATTCATCCCCTGGCCCTGGCCCGTTTTGACGAGGTAAAAGACCGTAAGGTACGAAAGCGTATCGAGGATTTGACTGCGGGTTACAACGATAAAACCGACTATTTTATTGAGCACCTCAGCCGGGGTATCGCCATGATTGCCGCCTCGCAGTATCCGGATCCGGTGGTTGTCCGCATGAGCGACTTTAAGACCAATGAATACGCCAAGCTCATTGGCGGCGAGCAGTTCGAGCCCCAGGAAGAAAACCCGATGCTGGGATTCCGCGGAGCTTGCAGGTATTACAGCGACCGTTACAAAGATGGCTTTGCATTGGAATGCCAGGCGGTAAAAAAGGCTCGGGAGGAAATTGGGCTGGACAATATTGTGGTGATGATCCCCTTTGTCCGCACCCCTCAGGAGGCGGATCGGGTCATCGAGGTAATGGCCGAGCAAGGTCTTGAGCGCGGCGAACATGGTTTGCAGCTGTACATGATGTGTGAGCTGCCCTCCAATGTGTTCCTCGCGGAGCAGTTTGCCGAGCGGTTTGACGGTTTCTCCATCGGCAGCAATGACCTGACGCAGTTGGTACTGGGAGTAGACCGTGACTCCGAGCAGCTGAGTGAGCTGTTCGATGAACGGGACGAGGCCGTTAAGACTGCCATCGTGCAAGTGATTGAAAAAGCCCACCGGAGCGGATGTAAGATAGGCATCTGCGGGCAGGCCCCCAGCGATTACCCGGACTTTGCTCAGTTTTTAGTGGATAGCGGTATCGATTCCATCTCGCTCAACCCGGATAGTGTGCTGGACATACTGGAAATATGGAGAGAGGAGAAACCCCGGGATGGCTGAATGACTTTGTGGGGTGATTGCCATTTTAATCATCTAATATCTTGACCAGCTCAACCCGCCGATTACGCGCTCGGCCATCCTCATCTTCGTTGCTGGCAACAGGAGCAAGGGGACCTATCCCATGAGCTTTAAGCCTGCCTTCCGCGACTCCATACTGGGAAGATAAAAACGCCACCACGGCCTCAGCCCGCTTGCGGGAAAGGTCCATGTTGTAGTTAATATCTCCGACAGCATCGGTATGGCCGACAACATTCAGCCGCAACTCCGGTTGCTGATCCATAAGGTCGGCTATTTCAGCTAACGTGGATTCGGATTTTTCCTTGATAGTCGCCTCGTTGGTATCAAAGTGGATACCGTAAAGGCGAACACTGCCGGTTTCGTCAATGTCGTCCGCCATTGCCTGAGCGTCTATATCAACGTTAACTTTTCCGGTATCCATCGGCTTTTCTTCGACGACTTGCAGCAAAGTATAAGGAGTTTGTCCTTTCACGGCCGTATGTAATGACACAAAGATATCCCCATTGGGATTGGCCAGCTTGGCATACAAATACCGTGCATCTTTGCCTGAATGAGCCACCTCACCGTATTTATAACCGCCAATTTGAAAATGAGCGAAATCCATGCATTTGAAGTGATCATCAATGCATTTATAAAGAATCTCAAAACCTGCTTCCGTTAATGCCATCTGATAGTTTCGAAAGATTTCCAGCGACGAGCGACCGTCGGGACCCTTGTAGACGTTACGCGTTACCGCGCCCTCAACAGTAATTTCTTCAACCTCTTCGTCTTTTATGCCCGTGCCTAATGCAAGGCGATCGTATGCATACCGTTCGTAAGCGGTGATATAAGAACCCTCATACCGGGATACCATTGGGTGGTCTTTGCTGCCTTCCTCGTCGTCTTTGGTCTGGGCGAAAGCTGGATTGCCTGCAGCGAAAACAAAGCCAACTAATAAATAATATAAAAAACCTTTTTTAAACATAAGTGCCTCCATAAACTTGCTCGGATAAGCCATTGATGGTGGTGTTATCCGCCAGTATTGACCCGGACTTCCTCGATCTCCTGTACGGTTTCCATTCGATCATTCTCGAGCATCTTTTTGTACTTTGAAATTTTATTGCCCATCATACGTTCTGCCATTTCTCTTTGTTCGGCCGGTAATTTTTCCAATTCTTTGATGGCCTGTTCTGCTTCCTTACGCTCTTCGGCAGTGAGCATATCGGACACCCCCGTCATCTGGGTGACCGTTTTAAATGCGATCATCATGCCGTCGACGTTACGGTAATCTTTCAAAATGCTGACCGAATCCACCATCTGCTTTCTGCCATTTTCTCTCTCGATCTCGGTGGTGAAGGATACTTGCCTGAGAATCCAGTCATCGGAATCAATGTATAAGCGGGCGTCTTCTGCGGTTTCATTAGTTCCGGGCTCCTTGGCCGGGATAACCAGCTTATCGACGTATAAGATATGTACCGGATGCCCATTAACTACATCCTTGCCCTGGTAGCGGGCATTTTCTTTCAAGTCGGCAAATACGGAAGGCGTTAAAAGACTGTAGCCTGATTCACTGGCGCGGGCATTCATAGCTTTATCAGACCTAGTATCCTGACCTACAAACTCCAGATATGAATGTCCGTTTTGCTCGACTTTCTTGTAGTAATTTATATGCTTGTCCGTGACAACTTCCATATCATCAATATGGCTAATGGAATCTTCATAATGTTGTTGGGCGTTCTCAACAATCCTGACTGCGTCCGGGTCAGTTTGTTTCGCAACGGCTTGACCAGAAATTAAAAATGACATCGTCAATACCCGCACGATCCATGCGATTGCTGTAGCGTCAGTTATGCGTGACGTTGGTTTCATAAAAGCATCAACCTCTTGGAAATTAGTATCTACAGACGCAGAGCATGTCCCCCAAACTTCTTATAATAGGAGTTTGCTAGGCGGCACCTTAAAAGAAGAGTTGACCATAAGCCGACATCTGTCAAATACTCGGATGATTAATATTTGAACAAAGTTCTCGGCCGGGATACGCAGTGGGTTTACCGAGGTTTCGCTGGGCAAACCCACAAAAATTTGTTCTGCTGTAAGGTATTGAGAAACCAACAAGAACTAAATTTTATGCAGCAACGTCGTTCAGGAAAAACCACAACGTTTAATGCCGCTACGCCGGACAGTGACGCGCAGCGAGATCGGGCGCGAATCATTCATTCGTCCGCGTTTCGGAGGCTGCAGGCAAAAACCCAGGTGCTGGGCGTGGGGCAAAGCGACTTTTACCGTACCCGGCTGACACACACCATGGAAGTAGCTCAAATCGGTTCGGGAGTTTGCGAGAAGTTAAAGCAAAAATACGCTAATCATGCCGCTATTTCGCTGCATATACCGTCATTTTTTCAAATAGAAGCCATTTGTCTGGCGCACGATATCGGTCACCCGCCGTTCGGACATGGTGGCGAAGTTGCGCTGAATTACGCGATGCATCGCCATGGTGGCTTTGAGGGTAATGGGCAAACGCTGCGTATTATTTCTAAGTTGGGAGAATACTCTGATTACGATGGCTTAGATTTAACCCGGCGTACCTTGCTGGGCGTGTTGAAATATCCTGTGCTTTACCGGGAGGTCGCATCGGCAAGCTTAATGGATGATTCACCACGCTCTGATTTTAAACCGCCAAAATGTATTCATGATGATGAACAGGAAGTGCTGAGCTGGGTGCTCGAGCCTTTCGGGGATGACGATAAGAATACCTTCCGTTTCATAAGAGATCAGCAAGGCAAACGGAAATCACAGTTTAAAGCCTTTGATACGTCAATCATGGAGTTGGCAGACGATATCTCCTATGGCGTACACGATTTAGAAGACGCACTGGCGCTTAACTTAGTAACGGAGCGCCAGTGGCGTGAAGATGTATTAAATAAGGTGTTAAAAGACAGCATTATCGCCAAAAATGCAGGCTTTTATACGGATAAGCTATTTTCCGGTCAGAGCAAACCGCGCAAACACGCGATTAGTTTGTTAATTGCTCATTTTATTTCGCAGATAGAAGTAATTCAGCAGCAACGGTTTAATTCACCCTACCTGGATCTGCAGGCACGGTTACCCGAAGATATAGAGCATTCACTGACAGTTCTAAAAGACTTTGTTTTTAAGCATGTGATTCGCAGCGCCTCGGTAAAAGCGATGGAATACAAAGGCCAGTCTATGATTATGAAGCTGTTCGATGCCTTAAGCGAGAGTCCTAAGCAGTTACTGCAGCCATCTACACTGAATAAGTATCGAACAGCTGAAAACCCGAATCGAGTTATTTGTGACTACATTTCGGGCATGACAGATAACTACGCTGCTAAGCTTTACAGCCAATTGTTTAACCCGTTTGAAGGGGCGGCAACAGACAGGATATAAGAGATGAATGTTTATACAATGGCTTTGATTGCCTGGGGCGCCGGGTTGATGGCTCTCGTCGGTGGTCTGCTGGCACATCTTGAGGGCAGTGCCAACACCATGGTAAAGCGTGAGGTTGTCCACGGTATCAATGCCTTTGGTGGTGGTATTTTGATGGCTGCGGTTGCCTTTGCTTTGGTTCCTGAAGGGATGAAAAACCTGAATGTCTGGCAGGTGGCTGTGTCGTTTGCTTTAGGTGGCATACTGTGCAGCTTTGGGGATGCCTGGTTTCAACGACGGCGCAGTAATTATGCTCAGCTCACGGCCATGTTGACGGATTTTTTACCGGAAGCCATTTCACTGGGGGCATTGTTTACTGCGAGCCCAAAGGCCGCAATATTGTTGGCGGCATTTATTGCCGTGCAAAATGTGCCGGAGGGCTTTAATTCATATCGTGAATTAAAATTCGCGCAATTGCCGGCCAAAACAGCGTTACTAGGCTTGTTTGCTGTGTCGTTTTTTGGACCTCTGGCGGCACTGATGGGTTACTATTGGCTTGGTGATTTTCCACGTGTTACCTCGGTGCTGATGAGCTTTGCAGCGGGCGGGATTCTCTACCTGGTGTTTCAGGATATTGCCCCTCAGGCTAGGATGCGCCGCCACTGGACTCCGGCCTTAGGCGCTGTGCTGGGTTTTATTTTGGGTATGCTGGGTAAACAGCTTTTACTGTAAAGCGCTGTTTATCCGTGGCCCGGATCAGTTATAATTACTGCGAACTTTAGCTAGGACAAGAGACTATTATGGCGAGAAAGAAGCAAGAATCCATTGTGTTAGAAACTCCGACGGGCTCTGACCACGTTCTCTTACACTCTTGCTGTGCACCCTGTTCAGGCGAAGTTATGGAACGCATGGCAGAGGCGGGTATCAAATTTACCATCTTCTTTTACAACCCCAATATTCATCCGGAAAGAGAATATTTGCTGCGTAAAGAAGAAAACATCCGCTTTGCTGATAAGTTAGGTGTCGATTTTATTGACTGCGACTATGACAGCAAAAACTGGTTTGAGCGGGTCAAAGGCCTGGAGTGGGAACCGGAGCGTGGCCAGCGTTGTACCGAGTGCTTTGACATGCGGTTTGAACGCACAGCCTTGTACGCTCACGAAAATGGTTTTGATACCATTACCAGCTGCCTGGGTATTTCGCGCTGGAAGAACATGGAGCAAATTAACGACTGCGGCCAAAGAGCGGTAGCGCCCTATGAAGGGCTGCATTACTGGACCTTTAACTGGCGCAAGAAAGGCGGGTCTGCCCGTATGGTGGAAATTGCCAAGCGCGAGCGCTTTTATCAGCAAGAATATTGTGGCTGTGTCTACTCTTTGCGAGATACCAACCGCTGGCGGCTGCAGAACGGTCGCGACCGTATTCAAATTGGGGTTGAGTATTACACCGAAGAGTAAACGGATGAGTTCATACGGTGCTGTAGTAAATTAATTGAAGATATCGTTTGACATTAATTTTAAAGCGCGTAGATTAGGCGGCGTTGGATAAGAAACAGTTAGTTAAACACGCACAACGCAGCATTTAAGTCTTCAAGGCAACAATCCTCGTCCTGTAAGTTTTAAGTTTCATTTTTTACCCGCACGATCACCGTCATTGGGAATATCTCATTTCGGTACTTTTATAAATTTAAAATTTCAGGATATTATTATGTCTAATTCAGTAAATGGTGTTGTTAAGTGGTTTAACGAAGCAAAAGGTTTTGGTTTTATCGAGCAGCAAGGTGGCGCAGACGTATTTGCTCACTTTAGCGCTATCGTTAGCGATGGTTTTAAAACGCTGACCGAAGGCCAACGCGTTTCTTTCTCAGTAACCCAGGGTCCTAAAGGTCCTCAAGCTGAGAACATCCAAGCGCTGTAATGCGTCTGGACTAGCTTTTAATTAAGCAAAAATTATGAAGGGCAGCCTACGGGCTGCTTTTTTTGTGCCTGAAATTCCTGTTTAAACCCCGTAGAATAGACGGCGTTACTTCATCGTTTAGGGACACTGGATGTGATTCAACCGCTGCAGCAATTAATTTGCCCTTTAGATGGGGCACCCCTTGAAATGACCGGGCGCAGCTGGCGCTGTCAACAAGGCCATAACTTTGATATGGCGAAGCAGGGTTACGTTAATTTATTACCGGTGCAAAACAAGCGTTCAAAAGATCCCGGTGACAGTAAAGCGATGATTCAGGCTCGTCGCCAGTTTCTTAGCCAAGGCTATTATCAGCCATTAGCCGCGGTGCTGACCGAGACGGTTCTGGCTGCCGGCAAGCAGTCACTATTGGATGCCGGTTGTGGTGAAGGCTATTACCTGAGGCATTTAATCGCTGCTGCCGAGCATCAGGCTGTTGACCTTGCGGCTGGTGCACTGGATATTTCGAAATGGGCGGTACAGGCAGCAGCTAAGCAGGATCGGCGGCTAAGCTGGATGGTCGCGTCTAACAGCAGCATTCCTCTGGCTGATAGCTGCGTTGACAGCTTGTTGTGTGTATTCGGTTTTCCCGTAGCCAATGAGTTTAAGCGCGTGTTAAAGCCGGGTGGTCGATTAATTATGGTGGATCCGGGGCCCGCGCACCTGCAGGAATTAAAAGCTCTTATTTACTCACAAGTAAACAACAAAGCAGCGGCGTTGCCCATTGACGACAAAGACCTTGAACTGCAGACTGAACAGCGAGTCACCTTTCCGGTTACTTTGTCATCCAGGCAAGCCATTAATGACTTACTTACCATGACGCCGCATTTATACCGAAGCAGTGCCGAGGGTCGCAAAGAGGCCGCGCAAAAAGATCAGCTCGAGCTAACCGTAGACGCCTGGGTTCGGGTTTTTACCTTTTAGGTGACATTGAATGAGAGCGATTGTTTATCGGTCGATAGCGGAAATTGATGCACAGCAGTGGAATAGTCTGTTCGACAGCGATTATCCGTTTACCCGGCACGAATTTTTTCTGGCATTAGAGCAGGGACAAAGTTTAGGGCCTCAGCGCGGCTGGATGCCACGTTATGTTGTTGTTTATCAGCAGCAGACACCCGTGGCGGTAATGCCCTGGTTTAAAAAACAGCATTCGTATGGCGAATACCTGTTTGACTGGGCATTTGCCGAAGCTTTTGAGCGTTACGGCTATCAATATTACCCTAAACTGATCAATGCGGTGCCTTTTACACCGTGCCAAGGGCCCCGGCTCGGACTTCTGAAGGGAGTTGGCGTACAGCAGGTGATGCCGGTTATTGAAGCCGCTTTGATAGAGGCAGAGGCAGTAAGCAACTTTCAGTGTCTGTATGTTCAGCCAGCGCTTGGCCAGGCACTGATGGCTGACAACTGGTGGTGTCGTAATGATATTCAGTTTCTTTGGTATAATAAAGGCTACCGGCAGTTTGATGATTTTTTACAAAAGCTGGTTTCGCGTAAGCGAAAGTCAGTGCGCAAAGAGCGCCAAAAAGTCAGGGAACAAGGTATTGAATTACAGGTCTTAAAAGGTGAGCAGCTGAGCACAGAGTTTTGGCAGCAGTTTGCTGTTTTTTACCAGCACACCTATATAAAACGCTCGGGCCACAATGGCTATTTAACTCCCGATACACTGAAACTTTGGGGATGTTACTTAACGCAATCTATCGTTGTATTTGCTGCGTACTACAACGGGCAACTGGTTGCTGCGTCGTTGTGTTTCCATGATAAGCGCACACTGTACGGGCGTTATTGGGGTTGTTTATCAGAATTTGATTTTTTGCATTTTGAAGCCTGCTACTATCAGGGGATTGAGTACTGTATCGAGCACGGGCTGCAATATTTTGATGCGGGTGCGCAGGGCGAACACAAACTGCACCGGGGATTCGAGCCGGTGTTGAGGCAAGGTTTCTACCGATTTGCGGAAACGCCACTGAATGACGCTATCGAAGATTTCTGTCAGCGCGAAAGTAGTGCCGTAGTCGAACATCTGGCGGTGTTAAACGAGCATTCACCCTATAAACAGAGCGAGTAAGCAAGCGCTCAAATGTTAGATTAAGAGACAATGTTATGCGAAGTATTATCTCGGAAAAAGTTACTGAAGTTCGTCACTGGAATGAGACGTTGTTTAGTTTTAAAACAACCAGAAGGCCTACTTTCACTTTCGAAAATGGCCAGTTTGTCATGATCGGGTTAGAAGTCGACGGTAAGCCTTTACTGCGGGCGTACAGCATAGCCAGCGCCAACTATGAAGATGAGCTGGAGTTTTTCAGTATTAAGGTACCCGACGGCGCGTTGACCTCACGGCTGCAGCATATTGAGGTTGGCGATGAGGTGTTGCTGTCTACCCGGCCCAGTGGCACCCTGGTGCCAGGCCATTTATTGGCGGGCAAACACCTGTATTTGCTGTCCACCGGAACGGGCCTGGCCCCTTTTATGAGTGTTATTAAAGATCCGGATATTTATGAAAAATTCGATAAGGTTATTTTAGTTCACGGCGTGCGTTACAAATCGGAGTTAGCCTACGAAGAGGTTATCTGTAAAGAACTGCCGCACAACGAATTTTTTGGCGACTGGGTGCAGGAAAAGTTAATTTATTACCCGACAGTAACTCGCGAGGCATTCCGTAACGAGGCGCATCAGCAGCGGATTACCGATTTATTGACCACGAATACACTAACAGAGCAAATTGGGCTTCCCGCTATCGATCCCGAGCGTGACCGCTTTATGCTGTGCGGTAACAATGCCATGCTGGAAGACCTGATGGCTATTTTAAACGAACGGGGCTTTAAAAAAGCTACCTCGCGCCGGCAGGGTGATTATGTGATCGAGCAGGCCTTTATTGAAAAGTAAGCGACACCTTTAATGAGCTGGCATCAGTTACTGGTGGATATACGGGCCTGCCAGCTGTGTCAAAAGCAGCTGCCACTTGGTGCCCGCCCGGTTGTGCAGTTTAATCCGCAGGCGCGAATTCTGGTGGCGGGTCAGGCGCCTGGCCGGCGGGTTCATGCTTCGGGCAAGCCGTTTGATGATCCGAGCGGCGACCGGTTACGGGACTGGTTGGCGGTCGACAGGGACACGTTTTATGACGCCCGCCAACTGGCTATTGTGCCGATGGGCTTTTGTTATCCGGGGACCGGTAAGTCCGGCGACCTGCCGCCCCGTAAAGAGTGCGCCGATGCGTGGCGATCCACTATACTGGCAGAATTACCCAAGCTCGAATTAATTTTAGCGATAGGGCAGTACGCGCAAAACTGGCATTTAAGCCGGCTGCCTACGCGGCCAGAAAAAACACTGACAGAACGAGTTAAAAACTGGCAACAGTATCTTGATTACGGTGTTTTACCTTTGCCGCACCCAAGCCCCAGGAACAACTTATGGTTACGAAAAAACCCCTGGTTTGAAAAAGAGGTACTGCCTATTTTAAAACAACGAGTAGCGCAGTTAGTGCAGTGATTTAACAGCAGGAGTTTTAATGTCTTACGATTGGGTCGTGTTTGACGCCGACGAAACGCTTTTTACGTTTGATGCACAACAAGGCCTTAGCCGACTTTTTGCTCAGTATGAGATGGACTTTGACAGCCGTCATTTTGAGGATTTTAAAGCGGTAAACCGGCCGTTATGGGAGGGCTTTCAAAACGGTCAATTAACCGCTGCAGATATCAAGCAAAAACGCTTTATTCCCTGGGAACAAAAGTTCGGTAAACCATCGCAGGAAATTAATGCTGAGTTTATGAGTTGCATGGCATCAATATCTCAGACCATTGAGGGTACCGACCGGTTGCTGAAAGCTCTGCATGGCAAAACTAAAATGGGCATCATTACCAACGGTTTTGTTGAACTTCAGCAAGAACGGTTGCAGCAAACCGATACCCACCATTATTTTGATTTTTTGGTGGTGTCCGAGGCCGTTGGTATGGCCAAGCCAGACGCCAGCATCTTTCATCATGCCCACCGGCAGCACATGAGTGAACTGCCTGAGCCAGAGCGTATTTTGATGGTGGGGGATAATCCACATTCGGACATTTTGGGCGGATTAAATGCGGGCTGGCATACCTGTTGGTTTGATCGCGGTAACGGCGAAATACCTGATCACATTAAACCCCATCACACGATTACCCATTTAGACCAATTGACCGCCTTATTGATGCAGGACGTAAATGTCAGCTGATAAAGAGATTATCAGGCAAACCGAGGCTTGGGTGCAGCGGTTGATTGTTAAATACAATATTTGTCCGTTTGCCCGGCGTGAGGTGCAGCGCCAAACCATCCGCTATACCATCTGCCAGGGGCGCGATTTTGAAGCCACCCTGGATAAGGTGGTGGCAGAATGTCGATTTTTGGATGAACATAAAGGCATCGAAACGACGTTACTGATACTCCCCGACTTTACATCCTTTGACGACTTTTTGGATGTGATTACGATATCGGAGCAGCTATTGTCGATGAGCGGCTATAACGGCATTTATCAATTGGCGCATTTTCATCCCGATTATTGTTTTGCCGGGGAGCAACCGTCTGATCCAGCCAACTACACCAATCGCTCGCCTTATCCTGCCCTGCACTTTTTACGTGAAGACTCAATGGAACAAGCGCTGGCGGGAACCGATCAGCCGGAGCAGATCCCGCAGCGCAACATGGAGTTTGCCCGTCGCAAGGGTAATGATTTTTTTGAAAAGCTGCTGACTGACGTTTTAGAAAAACGACGCTAAAGTACGTTATTCAGTGCAATGCCCAGTCCGAAGCGGGTTTGTTTGTGGTTATAGTCAATTAAGCTATCGCCGTAACCGGTAAATAACGTGGTATAACCGATAAACTTACCCCACAACGGGAAGGTCCAGTTAATTTCTGCCGAACCACGGCCCGTTTCGATGGCATGGTTCAGTCGAAATATATATTCAAAGTCGCCACTTCGATAAGCGGTCGAAAACTGATAATTACCAACGTAGTCGTCTATGTTGGGATTATCATCACCGCTGGAATCTAACGGATCCGTTTTGGCGTCTTCGGGTATCCTGAACCAAGGTTTAACTGAAAAGACGAAAGGTCCTTTTTCAACCAGGAACTGAGCGTAAATACGGTTCCAGCTGCGGGATAATGGTTGGCTGCGACCATTGGATAAATGTTCTGCTCCGATAACAACGCCGGTATTGGTGTTAAACGGGTGCCAGTCCGTCGGTGTGCTGTAAAATATTTCCGGCATGTAATTGGTTTCGCGGAATGGCTTGGATATATCATCGGAGTAAACTTGCCACCAGGACTCGACGGTAAAGGCAAAAGACAATTGGTCATTTTTAAACAGTAAACTGCCCTTATTAAAAGGGACCTTGAAACTGACCTGAAATTTCGCTTCATAATCTTCCAGGCTTTGCTGGTAACCGCTGATATCGGCGTACTGTATACGATTTATGTTATTAGTTGTCAGCATCGGCAGCATGTAGTTGCGTCGGTGCGGCG
Organism: Pseudomonadota bacterium; assembly: GCA_051745735.1. GTDB lineage: Bacteria > Pseudomonadota > Gammaproteobacteria > Enterobacterales > Alteromonadaceae > Idiomarina. Next base: position 13,664 of record JBNJEJ010000012.1, on the reverse strand, counting down.
TCAGGATATAAGGGTCGAATTGAGTGCTCTGCTCGCTTTGCAGGCGCTTTGTGACGACGCCTGGTTGGGGCGTTCCAGCAGCTTGATTCGTGTCATCGGACGTGCTGGTGTTGGCCTGGTTATCTTTACACCAGGCTATAATCTCAGTTACCGTGGCTTGGGCACTTACATTTTTAATGCGATCCAGCAGACACCGTTGCTGAGCTGTTATTTGCTGGCTGGCTGCCTGAGCATGAACGTCCGCTGAAAAAATGAATGTCACTGATAATAGTAAAAACAAAGAAAAATTACTGAACATAGAGCGTTTCCTGAGTATCCTAGCTTAACTATAGTATCAGTAGTCAGTAAGATAAAAAACTAAACAAGGATAATCCAGTTGTTGCAAGCAAAACGGACGTTTCATCGCTTAAAGGGCTATTTTGATGAGCTCCCTCTGTCTTATCGCTTTGCTGTTGCCTTTGCTTTGCCTGTTGCTGCAATCCTGTGGATGTCTGTTGCTAATGTCATCGAGCTGCGGCAAACAGCCGCTCAACTGCAAAAACTGAACGCTAGCATTGCCTTGATAAGTGACACCGGTAAGTTATTAGGTGCTTTACAAAGTGAGCGTAATACCAGCGTGTTATACATTGCCTCAGATAATCAGCAGTTCAGCGGCGCGCTGGCAGCAAGCCGACAACAAACCGATAAGCAGCTAACGCGTCTAAGCGAGCAATTAACATCCACTAAAAGCCAATATCAGCAGCTGGCATTGTACAGAAACCTGCATGAAATTGTCCGCGGCCTGGCTAAATTAGCGCAGTTGCGGACTGCGGTCGATGACAAACAATCAACTCGCCGACAGGTAAGTGCTGCCTATTCAATACCGGTAGAACAGTTTAATCAGCAAATCAGCATGCTTTCCAGAGATCTGTCAATGGCCGGTTTTGCCCGGGCCTTAAATGCGTATTTTATCTTAAATCGCCTACGCGAACTGATAGGGCAGGAGCGTGAGCTACTGGGTTCTGCCATTGTTCGCGACGACATAGCAAAAAATGATATCCAGCAGTTGATTTATTTGATGGGCCGTCAACAAAGTTTACTGGTCGGCTTACAAAGTCAAAGCTCAATTCCTGAGCGATACAGTCTCAGCTCGGCGGTATCGGAGTTAAGAGACGGCTTGTTGGCGGTTGCCGATAATCCAGTGACTCTTATGGCGGCGCTAAAAACGAAGTCCTGGCTTGATCAACAAGGCCAGCTGTTGGACAAAATCCAGCGGGTAGAGCAAAAGCTTATCGAATCGGTAAAAGCAAAAGCGAAGGCCACTTATACGAGGTCTTCCGTAGATTTATTACGCTATTTGATCATTGCCCCTTTAACTTTATTCGCTGCCTTAGTTTTCAGTTGGCTCATATTACGACATGTCAGACAGCGGCTAACTCTATCCAGTAAAGTATTTAATCATACTCAGGATCGCATTACTGTCACCGATCCGACAGGTGTTATTGTCGATGTGAATCCGGCCTTTAGCCGAGTCACCGGTTACACAAAACGGGAGGTGCTGGGTCAACGCTCCAGTATTTTACAGTCGGGTAAGCAGACTAAAAGCTTTTACAAAGCCATGTGGGAAAAGTTGCTTAAGGATGGCGCCTGGCAGGGCGAGCTGTGGAACCGGCGTAAAAACGGCGAAATATATGCCGAGCTGACCTCGATCAGCGCGATAAAAAATCAGCACGGACAGATACAAAACTATATTGGCATATCTTCTGATATCACCGATCGCGCTTTTGAGCATCAACGGCAGCTTGAGTTCCGCGCTTACCATGACTCACTTACCGGATTGCCGAACGTTATGTTAGTGCGGGATCGGCTAGAGCACGCTTTAAACATTGCCGCTCGTAACAACGAAAACATTGTCGTTGCCTCGTTGGACATCGATAACTTTAAATACGTTAATTCGCGTTTCGGGCATGTCATTGGTGACCAGGTTATCGAAGCGCTGGCAAAACGATTGAATGGGATGTTACGTGAAGGCGATACTCTGGGTCGTGTCACTGGCGATGAATTTTTAATGGTGATAGAAGAGCGCAACAGCCTGCGGAAGGTCCATACCATTCTGGAACGTATGCTAAAAGACATACCGGAGCCGCTGATCATTGACGGTAATACAGTTCATATTACGGCCAGCATTGGTGCCACCGTTTATCCGGAAGATAACACCGATGCCGATACCTTAATTCGCCACTCGACCCAGTCGTTGCATCATGCCAAACGTGATGGTCGAAACCAAATAAGCTGGTTTGATGCCAAACAAGAACAGCAGCACAATCAAACCGCTGAGTTAATATCGCGCTTAAATCTTGCCATGCAGCGCAACGAACTGGAGTTGTTTTATCAGCCAAAAGTAAATATGAGCAGTTGCGAAATTATGGGTGTAGAGGCGTTGCTCCGATGGCGCGATCCAGAGCGTGGCCTGGTTTCGCCGGGTGAGTTTTTGCCGGTTATAGAAGAGCATCCGTTCTCGATACAAGTGGGTAACTGGGTAGCTGAGACAGCCATAGCGCAATGCCAGCAGTGGCAGGATCAGGGCCTTACTGTACCCGTGAGTATCAACGTAAATGCGTTGCAATTGCTCGATGAAGAATTCATTGATTCCATTTGCGAGCGGCTAAAACGGTATCCCGACGTGGGCCCTGAGTTACTGGAGCTGGAAGTGTTAGAAAGTGCGGCAATCGGAAAAATTCATGTAGCTGCCAAGGTACTGAAAAAATGTAAGCGGCTGGGCATCAATGTATCACTGGATGACTTTGGTACTGGCTTTGCTGCACTCGATTACCTGAAACGTTTACCGGCTCAGACACTAAAAATTGATCAAAGCTTTGTTCGGGACATGCTGAATGACGAGAGCGACCTGGCTATTGTGAAGGGGATTATCGGGCTGGCTAAAGCGTTTGGCTTTGGCATCATTGCTGAGGGTATTGAGACTGAGCAGCAAGGGTTAAGGCTGCTGCAGTTGGGTTGTGAAGTCGGACAGGGCTTTGGTATTGCCCGGCCAATGCCGGCAGATCAGCTGGCCGACTGGATTGAGAACTGGCAGTGCTATGATAGCTGGCATAACTATAATGGCACTTAATAGCACGGCCAGTTACAGGTCCTGAGCTGCTGCATAGGCGCTGGCCCAGGCCCATTGAAAATTGTAGCCGCCCAACCAACCCGTGACGTCGAGTACTTCGCCGATAAAATAAAGGCCCGGCTGTAACTTACTGGCCATGGTTTTGGAGCTTACCTGATCAACGTTGACTCCGCCTAAGGTAACTTCCGCTGTGCGGTAACCCTCGGTGCCGCTGGGCTTTAATGACCAGTGATTTAAGTCTTCTGCGATACCTTCAAATTGTTTATTGGAGGCGTCTGCCAAACGTTGTGACAAAGGCCAGTTGTGCTCTTCGGCTAACGCTTGCACAACGCGCTTAGGGAATTGGCTCTGTAATACGGTGCCAAGCTGAGCTTTGGGCTGCTCTTGCTGTGCTTGCTTAAGCCATTGTAAGGCGTCGAGGTCGGGTAACAAGTTCAGATTCACGTTGTCGCCGGGCGACCAGTACGACGATATTTGTAATATCGCCGGGCCGCTGAGCCCCCGGTGAGTAAACAGCATGGCTTCTTTAAAATACCCTTCGCCGGCACTGGCTGTTATCGGCAGGGATATTCCGGATAGTTCGGCAAAGTGCTGCTTTTGCTGTTCTTGTAAGGTAAAGGGCACTAATCCTGCCCGCACGGGTACGATATCATGACCAAACTGCTCGGCTAATTGATAACCGAGTGGTGTGGCACCAAGTTTGGGCATGGATAAACCACCGCAGGCCACCACCAGCTTATCAGCCTGATAGGAACCTTGAGTGGTATTGATTTGATAAGGGCTTTGGTAACTAACCTGCAGTATTTCGGTGCGCAATTGAACTTGTGCGCCATAGCGTTGGCATTCAGCCAACAGCATTTTGACAATGTCTTTAGCCGAATCATCGCAGAACAATTGCCCCAGTGTTTTTTCGTGATACGGGATCTGGTACTCATCGACCAGAGCCATAAAGTCCCACTGCGTGTAGCGACTGAGCGCTGATTTGCAAAAATGAGGGTTGCTGGATAGGTAATTGTCCGGACTGGTATAAAGGTTGGTAAAATTGCAGCGCCCACCGCCGGAAATCAGTATTTTTTTACCCGCTTGTTTGGCGTGATCAATAACCAGCACCGATTTGCCTCGTTGTGCTGCCTGAGCGGCGCAGTGCAGCCCAGCCGCACCGGCACCTATAATGATCACGTCCCAGTTAGACATTATTTTTGCAATTGCTCCAGTACATATTCTGCTTTACTGACTTCAAACGCTTTCTCGTCTTCGATAAAGAGGTGTTTAACTGTGCCATCTTCGATCACCATAGCGTAGCGCTTAGAGCGGATACCGCCAAAGGCTCCGGTATCAACGGATAAGCCTAATAACTCGGTGTAGGCCGCATTACCGTCAGACAATAAGCGCACCTTTTCTCCAATCTCTAAATCATTACCCCAGGCCTGCATGACAAAGGCATCATTAACCGCCAGGCAGTTAATGCTGCTAACACCTGCTTGTGCAAACTGATCGGCAAGTTGTGCATAGCCCGGCAAGTGTTTTTCCGAACAGGTCGGAGTAAATGCGCCAGGCACCGCAAACACAACATGTTGGCCTTTAGCGAACAGCTCTTTGGGGTTGTAATGTTGAATACCAAGTTCGCCTTTACTGGTTAATTCGCCAGTCGGTATGGGGGTATTAACGTTAATCATGTTGGGAATCCTTGTTTTATGTAAATATCGAAACGATGCTTTTTACTCTTTAGTTGCGCATTTGGTTCTTTACCGTCCAGAAAAGGGGCACTGTTTGGTCGTTTAACCACCACTCGATAGCGGCTAACCCTGAGTGCCGGGTAAAGCAGCTGATCTGCATCGGCATCGTTTCCGACCAGCTGTTGGAACATTTGCATATCTTTTTTAACCTGCGCTTTTTGTTTCCCGGTTTTTGGAAACATTGGGTCGAGATAAACAACATCCGCGCTGTCGTCGGGTAATTGAGCAATATGAGTTTGTGTCAACAGCTGCAAGCGCTGCGCTGCTGTGGCGATGGGGTTATGCTTTGTTTGCGCACGAGATAACGCATCAGCCAGTAAGGCTCGTACCATGGGGTGACGTTCGATAAGCTGCACCGGACAGCCAAACTGAGCTAATACCATGGCGTCGCGGGCTAATCCGGCCGTGGCATCAACAACCTGGGGCTGGAACTTGCCCGAGACCCCAACGGCTTTTGCAATGGCCTCGGATTTAAGCGAGGAGTGCTGCGCACGATAAGCTGTTTTGCCCTGATGAAAATCGACCACCAGTGGCTGCATGGCCGGTTTAGCGTCATGCCATACTAACCCCAGACCGTGCTCAGTGTTGATCAGCTCAAAAGGCTCGCCCATCAGCGTTCCATATCAATATGCGGAATATCGTCTTCCAGGTATTGCTCGCTTACCGCCTTAAAGTCAAAGCTTTGGTAAAAGTCCATTAAATAGACTTGTGCTCCAAGACGTATAGGCGCCGCAGGAGCTTGTTGCTGCAGGTAGTCGATAGCGCGTTGCATGAGCTCGCGGCCGAGGCCTGAGCGGCGCACCGAAGCATGTGTCAAAACGCGGCCAATACGGCTGTATGACTGATGCTGATCGGCGACGTACAAACGGGCATAAGCCACCATCAGTCCGTCATTGTCCTCGGCGCACAAATGCAGTGCTTGCTCATCAGCGCCATCGGCGTCTAGATAGGGGCAGGTCTGCTCTACCACAAAGACTTCCTGGCGAACTTTTAAAATACGATAAAGTTGCTGTAACGACAGTTCATTAAAAGTGTGAAGATACCAATTCATGTGCCCACTTTTTTAATTGATTGAGTTATTGGAATAACCGATGCCGAGTGGTACAGCGCTAATAGCTCGCTAACCGGTTTGCGGCCATCCCCTTTTTGGCTGATGCTGCGAGCCACCGACAGTTGCCGAATGGCTGCTTTTTGATACAAGGCTCGTGTCAACGGTGTGTCGTGATTACTGATTAACACGGGTATTTGGCGTTTGCTGGCCGCCCTCAAAGCGTGTCGAGCCAGCTCATTTTGATCATTAAGACCAAAGCCGTTACTGGCGTAGCTGGTAAAGTTAGAGCTTTGCACTATTGGTGCATAAGGCGGATCGCAATAGATAACATCGCCTTTTCGGGCACGCCGGAATACCTGCTCAAAAGACTGGCAAATAAATTTTGCCCGCTTTGCTTTTTCTGCAAAATGTTCGATTTCGGCTTCAGGAAAATAGGGTTTTCTGTAATCGCCAAACGGCACATTAAAAATTCCTCTGCTGTTGTAACGACACAGTCCATTGTAGCCGTGGCGATTCATGTATAAAAATAATAAGGAACGATAATATGAGTCGTTTGTTTGGTTAAACTCTTTGCGTAGAGAATAATACGCGTCGCTTTGATTATGGCGACCGGTAAATAACCGCTTAGCATCGTCAATAAAGGTTTTCGGCCGGCGTTTGACGAATTGATACAGAGTAATTAGGTCGGCGTTGATATCATTGAGCAAATAGCGCTCGTAGTCGGTATTAAGAAATACCGAGCCGGCACCGACAAAGGGCTCTATGAGCTTTTTTCCAGTCGGAAGTTGGTCCTTGATGGGCTCAATGAGTGAATACTTACCGCCGGCCCATTTTAAAAAAGCCCTGTTTTTCTTCATTGACTGGCCTTTGGAGAATCTTATTGCCAGTGTACCCCAAAGGTCGTTTGATGAAAATTATTGTGGCTTGGGCTGGCCAATTTCTTTTTGCATGGAAAGGTAAGATTTCGCCCACGGCTGCATTTTTTGAACCGACGCAGGTAGCTCGGTTAACGATTCCCTGGCTTGGTTGAGGGTTTCAAAGGTTCCATGAACGATGACATAAGCGCCATCACTGCGCTGATAAACGTCGGTGGTGTCGGTGATGTCGTGCTGCTGACGAAATTGTACGAGCAGCTCCTCGCTGCTAATGACAGCGATTTGTAGCGCGAACGACTGGCTATCGCGAGCCGCAATCCCATCAGTCTGGTACGGGCCGGCACTGACTGCGGCTGCATCTTCAACATTGCTGGGCGACTGAACCTTAACTAGGCTGAGTTGCAGTTCTCTGGGGTCGTTTTCTGCTGCAGCTACTCGGTTAAGGTCCTTCAGTGCTTCCCGGTATGACATGGCCAGTTCTTTTGGCTTGAGTTCCAGAGAAGGTTCGGTCATGGGTTCAAACGAGGGCAGTTCGACAGGTTGTTCAGCAACCGGTTCGGGGTCTGCAACCACTTCCGCTTTTGTTTCTACCTTTGTCCCGGTTTCTTTAGCCGGCGCTTGCTCGACGGTTTTCTCGCTGTCAGGTGTTTCGGCTTGCCAGTAATCTTGTAACGCTTGTTGATTAAAATAAGCCGCAGCAGCCAGACTCAACAGCAGGGTCAAAATAAAAACATGACTGATCTTAATTGTCCGACGCGCATTACTGGCAGCGCCGGTATTTAAGGAGACCGGATCGTCAGAAACCTCATCTGCGGCCTCGCTTGCTTTTTCTTTTGCCGGCTGATCCTTATAACGCTGCGCTTGTGTGGTCAGAGCCAACTGTAAGCGCTGTTGAATTTCTCCGGGATAGCCGTTGATGGTGTTTAAAAATTGCTGAATTCGGTCAAAGTTCCAAAGTCGTTGCTGACGTTCCGGTAATAGTTCCTGCACATAGCGTATTTGTTCTTCCTGAGACAGGGTCGGAACTTCTAACATAAGAGGCCCTTGCACGCGTAAATGTGGTGCAGGTTTTTGTTGGTATGCCCAGCGACTGTCGGCAACGATGACAATACTGACTTTTTGACCGATGGCTGATAATTGATTAACCGTTGATACACATTCGGCAAGGAAGCTATCGGGCAGGTGTTCGCCGTTGTCGATCACAATAACAGCGTGTTTAAGAGGCGCCTGGCGCTGCATTTGGCGGCTTAATGTTTCATCACTCAGACTGATTGTGCCGAACAACTGGTTAAGCACCTGCGCCCGCAGACGGTCAATGCTGGAACGCTCGTTTGCGCTCACAAAAGCGCATTCAGCATAGTTCGAAGCTTGCTCTAAAAAAAGTTCAGCAATGGTGGTTTTACCTGAACCATCGCCGCCATGGAGCATCAGCAGCGAGTCATTTTGTTGACACTGCTGATGCAGTTGGTCGATGATTTTCTGCTGGCTTGCTTTTACTTTAACGGGTGCTGCGACGAGTTGTTGTTGAGCCACTGCTTGCATAACTGTTTCCTGTCTGATGCGTTAGCAACATTCAGTGATCACAGCAGCAAGGGTTTGTTCATCAATATCTTTAAAAACTGCTGCCGAACCAATACCGGTCGGCAAAATAAAATGCAGTTTTCCGTCTTTCACTTTTTTATCACGTTGCATATAGTCACGCCACTGAGTCCATGGCATATGCGGACTTTGGGTTGGTAAGCCCAACGCACTGATTAAATCAAAAAGACGACGAAATTCTGACACCGATAGCTGCTGCGTCACTTCCGCTAGCTTAGATGCAATTATAATGCCAGCTGATACAGCCTCACCATGAGTCCACTCGCCGTAATGGCTGGCAGCCTCAATTGCGTGACCAAAGGTGTGGCCTAAATTTAATAAGGCCCGGACGCCCTTTTCGTGCTCGTCATCGGCAACAATCAACGCCTTAATTTCACAGCTGCGCTGAATCGCAAACATCAGGCTTTTGGTATCGCGCATTTTCAGTTCAGCGGTGTGGTGCTCAAGCCAGTGAAAAAAGTCACTATCGTAAATAATGCCGTACTTGATGACTTCGGCCAGTCCGCTGAGATAATCGCGTTCGGAAAGTGTTTGCAGACATTCGGTATCAATCAGCACCGCTTTCGGCTGATAAAAGGCACCAATCAAGTTTTTACCCTGCGGATGATTTACTGCGGTTTTGCCGCCGACAGAGGAGTCTACCTGAGCCAGTAGCGTGGTGGGGATTTGATAAAAATCGACGCCGCGTTGAAAGGTTGCCGCCACAAAACCAGCCATATCACCAACAACTCCGCCACCTAAGGCAATAATGGCACAGTCGCGGTTAAAGCCCGCGCTGATCAGATGATCCATGACATCACTGTAAACACTTAAACTTTTGAACGGCTCGCCGTCGGGCATTTCAAATACCGTAACGGAGTATTCGCCCAGAGAGTTTATCAGCGGGTGCAGGTAGTACTGAGCTACCGTCGGATTTGTGATGATACAGACTTGTTGGCTTCGTTTAGGCAATAAACTGTTGGCTTGCCCAAGCTGCCCACTGGTGACGTGGATGGGATAGCTGCGCTCATTCAGTTCGACCGTTATCGATGTCATTGCGCAGCTCCCAGAAATTCTTTGTGGCTTTTAACTTAAGCCATTCACACCCAGTTGTTCAATAATTTCATTGACTACAACTTTGGCACTTTGATCGTCTGTCCGCACCGTTATATCCGCAATTTCTTCGTATAACGGATCACGAACCTCGGCCAGTTGCTCGAGTACTTTACGGGGGTCCTCGGCTTCGGCGATCAGAGGTCGGCGCTTATCACGCTGCGTGCGCGCCAGTTGTTTATCGATCGTGGTTTTTAGGTACACAACAATGCCACGAGCAGAGAGCCGGTTGCGGCTTTCTTTGCTAATGATCGAGCCACCGCCCGTTGCTAACACAATCCCCGTATGCTCGGTAAGATCTTCGAGCACTTTTTCTTCTCTGACACGAAAGCCATCTTCACCTTCCAACTCAAATACCCAGCTGATGTCAGCACCCGTGCGACGCTCAATTTCTGTGTCAGAATCAAAGAAGTCTAGATGGAGTTGTCTGGCAATTTGACGACCAATCGTACTTTTGCCGGCACCCATAGGGCCGACAAGAAAAATATTACGTTTCTCAGCCATATTCCTGCTTACATCACTGTTTAAATTAGCTGTAACTCACGAATCCGGAGTGTCTACAGACGATCCCCCAACCCAACGAAAAGAAGCGCGATTATCGCAATTCGGCAAGCGTTTAGCAACACTATTCGGCAGCGTCCAGAATCGTTGGCGTAACAAAGATAACCAGTTCTCGTTTCTCTTTATGATATTGCCGGTGTTGAAACAAGTTACCAAGCAACGGCAATGCAGAGAATATAGGCACTGAACTGCTATCATTCAATTCTAAAGTCTGAAAAATTCCTCCCAGCACAATGGTCTCACCATCTTTAACGAGTACCTGCGTTCCCATTTCCTGGGTGTCGATAGCGACGGCCGGCCCAGTGGGCGTGGATACGGTATCTCCGCGGGTATTTTGGGTGATGGTTAAGTCCAGTAGCACGTGTTTATTGGGGGTGATTTGAGGGGTTACCCGCAAGCCCATCACGGCTTTTTTAAATTGTACTGCGGTTGCTCCGGAGGCGGCACTTTCAACGTAGGGTATTTCGGTACCTTGTTCGATGTATGCCGGTTGTTGATTAGCGGTAAAGATTTTCGGGCTGGCAATGATTTCGCCTTTGTTTTCCCGCTCCAGAGCGGTTAATTCCAGGTCGAGCAGCAAATCGTCACTTAAACGGGCAACATTAAGTCCCACCGTTGCTGCCGGCTGCACGGCGGGTAAATCAACTTGCATTCCTTTAATAAAGGTAACGTTATTGTCGGCCGGCAAGTTAAGTCCGTACTCTGATGCCCCCCAGCGTACGCCGAACTCTTCCGCGATATTAGCTTTTAAACTGACCATACGCGCCTCAATCATAACCTGACGCACCGGGCGGTCGAGTTGCTTGATTAGAGATTTTAACACGGCTATTTGAGCGGGGCTGTCAACCACAATTAATGTATTGGTGCGCTCGTCAACGCTGATTGAGCCGGCTGCTGATACAAAGCCGGGGCCTGTCTGTAATAGCGCGGCAATATCAACAGCACGGGCAAAGTTTATCGCAATCAACTCGGGACTTGCCGGATCGGGGGCCAACTCCGGTGGTGGCGAATCACTTATCCATAAGACCTTATCGTTAAGGTTAACGTACAGTTTATGACTTGCGGCTAAGCTGTCGATAGCGTCTGCCCAGTGCACGTCGTGCAGCTGTAAACTGGCTGTGCCCGTTACCGTATCGCTGATGATAAGGTTAAGAGATAACTGCTGCGCCAACAGCTTAAAAATATCCCGCAGCGGGGTATTGTTAAGGCTTAAATTGACTCGGGCCTGCTTTTGCTCAGCCGTCAGGAGTGTTTGCCAGGATTGAATTTTAGCAGTTGCCAAGCCTGTCAGCGTCAACCAAAGCAGTATAATACTGAGCCCGTGCCGAACAATCAGGTTAAAATCCATAGTTAGTCCTCAAGTTTTAATTCGGTAGATTGGGCATGCCAACAGCCCTGATGCTGACGCCATTGTTGTAGCTGCAATGAAAATTCATTAATGGCAGTAACCTGAGTCAGCGGATTTTGTAACCAGCCACCGTCAGAAATTGCCAGCCAGTTGCCGTTGGGCTGGCGAAAATAAGCCTGCCGTTTACTCTCTGCGGATAAATCGGTGACGATAGCCGCTAGCCGCAAATCGCTCAGCGACGGTAATGGTGATAATAACGAAGCGGGCAAAGGGCTCTGCTGACAGTTAACCAGCGCTGTCTTTTGCTCAGGCTCAGTCAGAATTGCGTGCTGTTGCAAATCCTCACTCAATAGCCAGTTAAACTGCAGATCGCCTGGCTTGTGACGTTGCAGACTCAGGCGTTGATGAGTGTGTGGTTGAGCCAAAGCTAAAAAACGCTGCAAATACTGCTTAAGTAGCGTGGTATCAACCTGCAGCAATGACACCGATAGCCGCTGTTGCTGTTTATCACGCGTCAGCGTCAGGTTCAGGCCCAGCTCTTCTGCCCATTGAGCCAGATGCCACTCAACAGTTTCAGCTGCCAATGAAGGGGTCGGCTGTGATGGGGGGGTCGATAAACGCAGGCGGTACTGCTCAAGTTGTTTTAACTGAGCGGCCTGGGCGTGCAGTTGCTGATTCAGTTGTTGATACAGATGATGAGTAACGCTGTAAATCATCGCGCTGGCAAGCAACGTGCAGCCCAACAGCAAACAGAATACGACGTGCCGGCCGAAGAAACTCATTGCTCACGATCATTGTAAGCAAGCAGGAGAAATTGTCCCGAACGGGGAAAGCTGACATCCACAGTCCAGAGCGGATGCCGCTGGCGCATTAAGCGCAGTAATTGTTTAACCGCGTCGATGCTGTGGTAGTGACCGGCGATGGTTAACTCATCAGCCAGCCAGTTGACTTGATCAACAACCAGCCCGCTGATCGACAAGCGGCTGAGGCCGATAAACTGTGTCAGGATAGCCTGCTGCTGTTGCCGTGCACTATTTTGTTGCTCGAGCTGTTGCTGTCGTTGCTGTTGTTGCAAAACGCGTTGTTTCAGTTCGGGCATTAACCTCAGTTGCTTTTTATTCACTGCGACACGCTTTGTTAAGGGTTCCAGCGTTGCCTGGTACCGGTGAACCAAGAGACATGACAGTATCATTAGGACCATCAGATATAAGCTGACGGTATAGCGTTGGGCGCGCAGCTGTTGGCGCCAACCGGGCTGACGCCAGTTTACTAAATTTAATGATGCCAATGACTAAAACCCCGCAGTGCCAACCCCAGCAATGGCATCATTTGTCCCGTGTTGAGTTTTAACGAAGCGTCGGTTGTTGATACAGCAGTAAGCTCGGCGGGTAGTTGTAATGAGATAAAATTGTGTTGCGGCAATAATTCGTGCAGGGATGTTAAAAGGTGGCTTAAACCAAACACAAAAACGGGGATGCCACACTGCACTAGGCTGGACAGTTCAGCCAGCGACTGAAACTTAACCTCGACCAGGTCACCGTGCCGACAATGCATGACCACCACCAGCGGTTGAACCAGATGCACAATGACCCATTGGTTGGCGGGGTTTGCAAGGTATTCCGGCGGCCAGTGGCTTGGTAATAAAAAATTTACGGCACGGACAACGGCTTGAAAAGCCGGTTCAATAATACTGACGGGCTTATTCAAAACAGCAAGCTGTTGTCTGCGCTGTTGAATTTGAGATGCGTGACCGGTTACAACGGCGGTGTAATCGGGATACTGCTGGTGGTCATAAGCAACGGACCCCAACTGTTGCGGTTGAGGGCCCAGCATACTGACCACGGACTCTTGTATCTGCCGGGGATTGATGGCTTGAGTGAGTTGTTGGTAATGCACTGCACGATGCTCCATAACCGTCATTAACGTCGCACAGGGGAGTGCCGTGGCGGGCGCTTGTTGCAATGGCACCGTGGCAAAATAGTTAACAGCAATTTTGTTGCTGACCCGCTGCAGCTTAAGCAGCAGCCAGGTTTCGTCAAGCCTGTCTACGGCCATTGTCTGGCTATCTCGTGTTGCCATGTAGCACTCAGTAAAAGTTTTGAAAATAAGTTGCAAGCGTAGTGTTTAGCGCAAAAATCAGCCATAATCAGAACTCGCTTACCGTTGTATGAAATCGAGTAAATTTGTCGTCATTATTTGTCGTCATTAATGGAGTCGCTGGTTGAAGCTTTTTAAACGTCTAGTTGTCAGTTTGGTCATCCTGTTTTTATTGGGCGTTGGCTCCGTTGCGGCT
>JBNJEJ010000011.1:0-67244 GCA_051745735.1 Pseudomonadota bacterium | reverse complement strand
TAAACGGCCATTGAGTTCATAGCCCTTTTGCATCACTGCGGTTAAGGTATTGTGCTGGTGCTGTTCGGATTCCTGCATGGACATCGCCTGGTGGACATCAGGATTAAAGGTTTCGCCCTCTTCACCGACCGGTTTAACACCAAATTTCTGCAGTGTTGAGGTTAAGCTTTTATAAGTCAGTTCTACGCCCTCAAGAAAGCTTTCATCGACATTCTGCTGATCTTCTGCGGCCTGCAAAGCACGCTCGAGGTTGTCGACCGTGGTCAACAGTTCAGTCGCAAACTTTTCTAATGCAAACTTGTGGGCTTTTTCAACATCGAGGCTGGCTCGACGCCGCACGTTTTCCATCTCGGCCTGAATACGGACAACATTCTCCTGCTGTTCGTTAGCTCGCGCTTCGGCTTTACTCAACGCCAGTTCCAGCTCGGCAACGCGGTCGAGCTCATTGTCGGCTGCCGCGGCGGTCTGGTCCTGAGTTTCGGGCTGCTCGTCACTGGCCAGGGTCTGCTCTGCGGCTTCCTCGGCTTGTTGCTGTGCCGCTTGTTCGGCCTGCTGTTGATATTGCTCGGCTTTCTTATCTGTCATAGTGACTACTCTCTAGGCAAGTTGATTGTGCAAAAACTTATTGCAACAAATGGGGACACTCAGAGAAAGATTCAAGTGGTCTGCTCTGACTTGATAAAAAAAGTCACTCAGCGTAGCTTAGTTGTCCATTACAGCAGAGGTCGAATTTATGTCACGAAAACCCTTTAGCAAAATTGCATTACTCGGCAAAGACGCAGACCCCGGCACGCGCCTGACCGTGGAAACCTTATTAAAAGCGCTGACTCAGCGTGACTATTCGGTGGCCGTTGAACAACGTTGTGCCGAGCAGATTGGTCCAGGCCACCAGGCCGAAACGCTGCGCTTAAACGAAATTGGCGACTGGGCCGATCTCGCTGTGGTAGTGGGTGGTGACGGCAATATGCTGGGTGCTGCGCGGGCGCTGTGCGAATATGACCTCGGCGTCATCGGCGTTAACCGGGGTAACCTGGGCTTTTTAACCGACCTTGACCCGGATGAGGTGATGACGCCGTTACTGGCTGTGCTGCAAGGTGATTATACCGTCGAGGAACGCTTTTTACTGAATACCGAAGTCCTCAGCAACGGTTCAGTTGCCGGTCAGGGCTCGGCCATTAACGAAGCGGTTTTACACTCGGATAAAGTGGCTCATATGATTGAGTTTGAAGTTTATGTTGATGACCACTTCGTTTTTAGTCAGCGCTCCGATGGCCTGATTGTCGCAACACCAACCGGCTCAACGGCTTATTCTTTATCCGGTGGTGGTCCGATACTGCACCCAAGCCTGGACGCCATAACCTTGGTGCCGATGTTTCCACACACCTTAAGTAGCCGTCCGATTGTGCTCGACGCTGACTCCGAGATCCGCCTGCGGGCAGCTTATGACAACGACTTACTGCAAATCAGTTGCGATGGCCACGTGCGCATGGCCGTGCACCCCGGTGACGAAATAGTGATTAAAAAACACCAACAGACACTGACCATGATTCATCCCTTAGATCACAATTACTATCACGTATTACGAAACAAGCTTGGCTGGGGCAGTCGCCTGTTTTAAGGCGGCAACAATGGCTGAAAAAACAGCGCCTGCCGTTTGCAATTTGCGCAGACTACTGTATAACTACTGTATAAACTGTACAAACACACAGTAGTTATGGAGGCCCGCAATGTTAACTGAGTTGCATATTCGTCACTTCGCCATCGTTAAGTCGCTGGATATTGAGTTCACCCAGGGGATGACCGCAATAACCGGCGAGACCGGTGCCGGAAAATCCATTGCGCTGGATGCCCTGAGTTTGTGTCTGGGCAGTCGCGCCGAAGCCAGCCTGGTGCGGCCGGGATGCGATAAGGCCGAAATTACTGCGCTGTTTTCCATCGCTGAACAAAGTCCGGCGGATTGTTGGCTCAAGCAGCAAGAACTTGATGCTGATAACGAATGCGTATTACGTCGGGTGATTTCTAAAGACGGTCGATCAAAAGCCTGGATCAATGGCTCGCCGGTCCCCTTATCGCAGCAAAAAGCGCTGGCCCCGCTGTTGGTCAATATCCACGGTCAACATGAACATCAGTTACTAACCCGCGATGATCATCAGTTACACCTGCTGGACAGCTTTGCCCGTCACCAACAATTACTGGACGATACCGCCATCACCTACCGCGAGTGGGCCGATACGGAAAAGCGATATCGTCAACATCAGCAGCAACGCGCCGATCGCGAAGCTCAACGGCAATTACTCGAATACCAGGTACAGGAACTCGATGAATTTGCTCTGCAGCAGGGTGAATTCGAACAACTCGAAGCCGACCACAAACGATTGTCCAACAGTCGCCAGTTGTTAGAGAGCAGCTCTTTTGCCCTTAATGCGTTATACGACGGCGAACATAACAATGCCAATGGCTTGGTGCAAAGTGCTCTCACGCGCCTGCAGGAGGCCGCTGATATGGACAGTCAGCTAACTCCCATGAATAATCTTTTACAACAGGCTATGGTTCATATCGAGGAATCCGCATTGGAATTACGCCACTATCAGGAGGCCATCAGCCTGGATGGCGGAGAACTGGAGCAAATAGAACAACGCATGGGCCAGGCCCTGAAACTGGCTAAAAAGCATCAGTTAGCCGCGGCCGAGTTGCATCAACACCATCAGCAATTAAAGCAACAGCTGCAAGAACTGCATGCCGGTGACGTTGCCAACGAACAGCTGGCAGAACAACGCCAGCAGCTGCGTTCGGCTTACCGAGAGTGCGCTAAACGATTGTCTGACAGTCGCCAGCAGGCTGCTCGACAACTGGGTGACAAAATAACTCAGGCAATGCAAAAACTGAATATGCCTCACGGGCGGTTCGCCATCGCCTTACAGCACGATGACGCCGCCCCCGCAACGGCTAAAGGCACCGATAGCATTGAATTCCAGGTCACCGCAAACCCGGGCCAGCCATTACAGGCGCTCAGTAAAGTAGCCTCCGGCGGTGAACTCTCGCGTATCAGTCTTGCCATACAAGTGATGAGCGCGACTCAGCAAACGGTGCCGACGATGATGTTTGACGAGGTCGACGTCGGGGTTAGCGGGCCAACCGCGGCAGTGGTCGGTTCGATGCTCAAAGAACTGGGTCAACACAGTCAGATTATTTGCGTTACTCACTTACCGCAAGTGGCAGCAAAAGCTCATCAGCAACTACAGGTCACGAAGCAGACCAACGGAAAAGAAACCGAAACACAAGTTACGCCGCTGAGTAACAAGCAGCGGGTTATCGAATTAGCCCGCTTACTGGGTGGCGACAAGGTAACCGATTTGACTAAAGCCAATGCGCAAGAATTACTGGCCGGCTAAGCGCTTTACTGGTAACTGTTGCATTGATTGTTTATCATCGGCACCATTAAAATTTATTTATCCAAGAAGGTTATTAATGAAACAAGGTTTTTTAAAGGTGTCGGCCATTGCGGCACTGGTTATCGGGTTAAGCAGCTGTGCAACACTTAATGAGATGGTATACCGTATTGATATCCCACAAGGAAACTATCTTGAACAACGCGATGTGGACAAGCTGCGTGTCGGTATGACTCAAGAGCAAGTTGCCTTTGTGTTGGGCCAGCCGGTGGCTGAAAATGCCTTTGATAATGACCGGTGGGTTTATTTATACGAAATGAATCCGAATAGCGGAGAGGTCTTCCGCAAAGAGTTGATCCTTAATTTTAATCAAGGTGTATTGTCTGATATGTCTGGTGATTTTGAACAACCCAACGACTTTGATACGCCTCTCGACTCTTAACCTTAAGGCACATTATGGCGAGCTCATCTGCTACTGACGAGGTCGTCCGGATTATTCGCAGCCCCCGGGACCGACGGGACTACCACGAAGTAACCCTGGCAAACGGGTTACCCGTGGTATTGGCGCATTGCCCGGACAGCGCAAAAGCAGCTGCGGCACTGGCCGTCAATGCCGGTCATTTTGATGACCCGGAACACACTCAGGGTTTAGCACACTTTCTTGAGCATATGCTGTTACAGGGCAACAGCGAGTACCCTTCCCCTTCAGCCTTTAACGACTTTTTAAATGCGTACGGTGGCCAGCAAAATGCCTGGACTGGCACCGAGTATTCTAATTTTTATTTTGACTGTCAGGCCAACGCCTTGTCGCAGGCATTGCAGTATTTTGCTGCCATGTTTCAGCAACCTCTGTTCGATGCCGAATGTATTGAGAAAGAGCGGCAGTCTATTGAATCTGAATTTCGACTGAAACAAAAAGATGAATTGCGGCGTCTTTATCAGGTGCATAAATCGACCTGCAACGCACAACATCCATTCAGCCAGTTTTCTGTCGGCAATCTGAATACCCTAAACGACGACCAGCACGGAACCCTGGCAGATAAGTTACAGCACTTTTTTCAGACACACTTTGTGGCTGGCAACCTTCGTCTGGTGTTGGCCGGGCCACAATCACTGGATCAGCTGCAACAGCTGGCCGAGCAGCATTTTGCAAAAATCCGGCCCTCGACTGCAGCCTCGGCAAAAAGATTACAGCAGCCGCTGTATCAGGATCATCAACTCGGTGTGTTGTTACAGGTTAAGCCGGTTAAGCCCGCCCGCCGCCTTATCATTACTCTGCCTTTACCCAGCATTGATGACGATTATCGACATAAAACAACCAGTTTTATTGCCCATTTATTGGGCTATGAAGGACCGGGTAGCTTATTCAGCCAGTTGCGACGGCAAGGCTGGATCAATGATTTGTCAGCCGGTGGTGGCATCAGTGGTAGTAATTTTAAAGACTTTAATATCAATATTCAGCTGACCGAAGAAGGCGAGCGGCAGTTCCTTAGTGTGGCGCAATGGGTGTTTAATTACATACGCTTGGTAGAACAACATGGGATCCAGGCCTGGCGCTACCAAGAACGAAAAATTACCGCTGAGCTGGGTTTTAAATATCAGGAGCCGGCGCCGGTCGGTGAATTAGTTTCTCAGTTAGCTATAAACTTTCATCACTATCCAGCCGACGACGTCATTTATGCGGACTTTCGCATGGACGGACTTAATCAACAACGCGCCAGCCAATTGCTGGCCTTAATGGCACCCGAGCGTGCTCGCATTACCTTAGTAACGGCCGCCGCTAAAACCGATCAGGTTACTGCCCTGTATGATGCGCCCTTTAGTCTGCGCCGCTTAAACGCCAGTCAGCTGGAACAGTTAAATCAGCCTGCAGCACATTTTAACGCTACTCTGCCCGCCCCTAATCGGTTTTTAGACGCACACTTACAGCCTTATCCGTTAACAGCGCCGACGTCGGACGATGCCATGCCGCATTGCCTGGTCGAGGATGGCAAGCAGCAACTGTGGCATTTACAGGACCCTCAGTTCAGAGTTCCCAAAGGCCATATTTACCTGAATCTGCAAGCGCCTGCGGTTAATTCCTCAGCACTGAATTTTGCCTGTTCACGGATTTGGTCAGAGCTGATGATAGATGCACTTAACGAGGCGTTATACGATGCCGAAGTGGCCGGCTTACATTTTAATATTTATCCCACTCAAACCGGCATCACCGTACATACCACGGGCTTGTCGGCTGGCCAGCTGCCGTTGTTAGAGTATTTAATCGGGCAGGCCTGGAGCGTGCGTTTCGAGCGCCAGCGCTGGCAGGCTATCTCGCAACAAATGCTGAGTAACTGGCGTTCAGCTCATCAAAGTCAGCCCTTGAACTTGTTATTTTCAGAACTGAACTTAACCTTACAGCACGGGCTGTTCAGGCTCAGTGACATGGCCGATGCCTGTGATGAGCTCAGGCAAATCCAGTTTACTCACGTGGTGGCCGGCTTATTTGACCAGGTGCGGGTAACGGCTTTGATGCATGGCGACTGGCAACCACAACACGCACAGCTGTTACGCCGGCTGATAGCGGACAATGTCTCTGAGCAGCAAGCCTTAACAGCACCTCCGCCCGAACGCATTAAACGTCTGAGCCCGGCCACTAAAACAACAGTGAATGTTGAGCACAGTCATCCGGATTCCGCTGTTTTACATTATTATCAAGGCGCAGCAGACACCCCCCGTGACCAGGTAGCACTGATGTTACTGCAACAACTCATACACCAATTCGTTTTTGACGAGTTACGCACGCGCCGACAAGTGGGCTATATGGCCGGCAGTCAGTACTTTGCGCTGCAACGTATTCCCGGGCTGATCCTGTTTGTGCAATCGCCGACTCTCAATGAACAGCAGCTGCATCAACAACTGCAGCAGGTTATGCAGTTATCGCTGCAGCAACTTGAGTCATTAAGCCTAACATCCTGGGCTCACAACAAAGCGCTGATGCGCAGCCAACTGCAGGTAAAAGACCGCAACTTGCGTGTTCGCAGCCAACGTCTTTGGGGGGCAATCCAGCTTGGCGCTACTCAATTTAACCGGGCCCAGCAACTCACGGCCGCATTAGATCATTGGCAGTTGGATGAATGGCTCAGTTATGTAAATTGCTTAGTTATTGAACAGCCCGCATTAATTTGTCTCCAAACCACAGTTAACAAGGGCTAGAAGGACTTTACAAGTCATTTCAATTTGGTTAGCTTAACCTTTAATTAACAACCATTAAACGCTACCAATCCGTCGCCACTCATCAGGAATCCGTCTTGTTAGTCAGATTAATTCAACGTTTGTGCACCAGCCTAATCATCGGCCTGGCATGCTTAGCGCCCGGGTTTGCCGCGGCGTCGCCGCCACAGGCGCTGGCACAGTCTCAACATTGGGGCATCAGTGAGGGCATGACCAGCCACACCATAACCGACTTGGTGCAGGACCCTCATGGTTTTTTATGGGTCGGCACCCGTAATGGTCTACAGCGCTTTGATGGCTTACAATTTGAACACTATTTAAGCGGAAGTAGTGACCAGTACTTACCCAGTAACCACATCATCGACCTGTGGTTTAACGACCAGCAGCTGTGGGTCTCGACTACCGGTGGCGTTGCCTATTACGATTACCCACAGCGGCGTTTTTTCCGCTTAACCGCCTTTAATCAAAAATACCCTGATACGGTTATTCAGGCAATCACCGCAAATTTTGATCAACAGCCGGTGTTGCTGAGCAGTGGTCTGTTATGGCAAGTGTCAGAACAAGCCAATGACGCTTACCGCGTCAGTCAAATCAGTCTTAACTATAACGGCACCCCGTTAACACAGATCAGCAACATACAGCGTGCCGGCAACTGGTTATGGCTGGAGCAGCAAGGTGGTTCGATTTATGTCTGGGATGGCGACAGTTATGATGTATTTAAGGTAACCATCGACAACCCCATCACTGACCCATTGCCAGCAGATGGTTTTAACCACATTCTGAACCGTAATAACCAACTGTGGTTTGCCCATGATGACGGCATTTTTATGCTGGATGAAAACTTGCGTCTGCGTGATCAGCTGGATAACCACCAGCAACTGAACTGTCAGGGGCCAATTAACCGCCTTGCCTATGTCGACAACGGTCACTTGCTGGTGGGGACTGAGACCGGTATCAGAATTCTGGAAACACCACCCCACCAAGCCGCCTATTTAAATCCGCAACATAGCCTGCCTATTCCCAGTACCTTAAGGGTATCGGCGTTTGACGTTGACCATTTACAACGCTTGTGGCTGGGTGCTGAAAACGGTGGGCTTTACCAGCTTACCGCACCGCGAACGCAAATCGATTTTGAACGCTTGCTTGATATTCAGCTGGCCAGCGACCTGAATAACATCAGCCTACCACCGGCATTGCACAACTACAGCGCCAGCACCGCAGGTCTTGACAACGACTGGTGGTTCATCACACAAGCCGGCTTAGTTAAGTATGATCACCTGGGCCGGCAAATTACTAACGTTTACCCACTGCCCTCCAAACGGCCCGTCTTTGCAGAACAAATGATGCTGTTCGCCGAACGTTTGTTCATCAGCACTGAGCGCAATGGCCTGTTTATTTTCGATATTACCGAGCAGCAATGGCTCAGCTTGCCAGCGGCTGATGAATTTTTTCAACAGGCCGGACTTCGGTTAGCCTCAGGTGACGACAAATTATGGGTTGCTGACCAAAATGAAGCGCGAGCCGTCAATGAGTTTTTACAGGTTATTCAACAAAAAATATTGCTTAAACGCCCCGCCGAGCATGAACTTAAACCGCTGTTTGTTGAGCTGACGCAAAAACAACAAAGCTTGCAGGTTGATTTTGTCAGTCCGTTGGCACCAGAGCCGGCACAAACCCAGTATCGATACCGTTTACTGAACCTGGATCGGGATTGGCGCTATACCACCCGTCCCCTGCAGCCAATCGCTCTTAAGCGCTTGCCAGCGGCCTCTTACACACTGCAGGTGCAGGCTTCCGCTGACGGCCATGACTGGTCGTTAAAACACCAGCAAGCCGTTAGCATCGGTGCCCCCTGGTATGCCAGCAGTATGGCCTACGGCTTGTATGCCATGACAGCCTTGTTGCTGGTGCTGTTGTTGGCTGCAATGGGGCAGCGCTATCGCCAGCGTCAGCAACGCTACTTATCCCACCAACATCAGTTGCAACAGGGGTTGGCCAGCAGCGGTGTGCAATTATGGGACTGGCAACGGCACCGTAATGAGTTGTATCGCCACAACATTTGGTCTTACTGCTCGCAGTTTCCGTTAGATGGCTATCGCAGTGGCGTACCCGGCGCAGCAACCAATATTCACCCACAGGATGCCGGCCGTTTACGTGAGCAACTTGAACAACTGATTGAGGGTGCGATTAATTCGTTTCAGTGCAGTTATCGGCTGGAAAACGATGGCCAATGGATATGGCTAATGGACCAGGGTGAAATTACTGAATGGGACGAACAGCATAAACCGCATCGTATTCAGGGCTCCCTAACCGATATCAGCACGGTGATAAGCCGCGAAGAACGGCTTAATATGCTGGCCTTATCCTTGACCAATATTTCCGACGGCATCTGTATTTACGACCGTTTTTTTCGCAAGCGCGAAATCAATAAAGCCTTTGCCGGTATTACCGGCTATCAACGCGAGCAAGTGCTGGCGCAGCCTTTTAACCTGCAGACTTACGACAGTGAGTATGTAGATCAAATTAAACGCACCGTTTTGCGCGAAGGCAGCTGGCAGGGAGAGGTGTCCGACATCCGTGCCGATGGCAGTGAATTTCAAATGGAACTGACACTGGACTCGGTAAAAAATGACCATAATGAGATTGAACTCATTGTCGCCAGTTTTTCGGATATTACCGAACGCCGACACACTGAAAACGAGCTTCGCCGTTTATCCAATACCGACAGTTTAACCGGTTTACCTAATCGCTCCTATTTTCAGGTCAGTCATTCGAACTTGGTTCGCAAAAAGGTACCGCACACGCTGTTATTATTTGACCTGGACGACTTTAAGAAAATCAATGACTCCCTCGGTCACGAAATTGGTGATGAATTACTGTGCCGGGTGGCCGAGCGATTGATGGATATCGGCCGTCGCCAGGACACTCTGTATCGGCTGGGCGGCGACGAGTTTGGTCTGCTGGTTGAAGATAACACGGACATTAATACCATCAGCAGTCTGGCTCGTCAGATCAACAAGGAAATCGCCCATCCCTACCGCGTGCAACAACACGAAGTGGTTATCGGCAGTTCCATTGGCATCGTGCTTTATCCTCACGATGCCAGCAGCTCGCAGGAATTGCTGCAAAAAGCCGACACGGCGATGTACCACGCCAAGCAACGCGGCGGTAATTGCCATCAGTTTTTCAGCCAGTCCATGAACGAAAACGCAATACAACGGTTACAAATTGAAAACGAAGTGCGCAGTGCCATTCGCGAACAACGCGTTGAGGTCTTCTATCAACCAAAAATTGAACTGGGCTCCCAGCATATTGCCGGCATCGAAGCGCTGGCCCGGATTCGTCGTAAAGACGGCAGCATGATTAACCCGGCCGATTTTATTCCGTTGGCTGAGGAAACCGGGCTGATCGTTCCGTTAAGTGAGCAGGTCTTACGACAATCCTGCCGTGACATGCTGCGCTTTTTACCCTTGCCCGGCGCCCCCCGCAATGTCGCCATCAACTTATCTGCACGACAATTTTTAAGTTCCAGTCTGGCGTTTCAGATAGAGCACATTCTGATGGAGGAAAAACTGCACCCACGTCATGTTGAATTTGAAATTACGGAAGGCATGGTGATGAGTGATCCCGAGCGCGCTATTACCATGCTGGAGAACCTGTCCGATATGGGCGTGCAGTTGGCGTTAGACGATTTTGGTACCGGCTATTCGTCGCTGGCTTATCTTAAGCGCTTCCCAATTCACACGCTAAAAGTCGACAAAGCCTTTGTCGATGATATTACCCGTGATGATAAAGACCGTAACATGGTCGCCTCGATAGTGGCGATGGCCCACAATTTGGGCTTAAAGGTGGTTGCTGAGGGAGTGGAAACACAAACGCAGCTGGAGATTTTAAAAACGCTGCGCTGTGAGTTTATTCAGGGCTTCTATTTCGCTAAACCGATGCCAGCGGATGATTTCATCCGCTTTATCGAGCAACACCAAACAGCAGCCTCGTATTAGTAAAAACGACGTTGCTGTTCGGCCATTTCCTGCAGTAACGGAGCCGGCTGGTAGCGGTCTCCGCGCTGTTCTGCCAGCTTATTTAACTTACTGACTAAGGCACCAATACCAATCTCATCCATGTAACGGAATGGCCCACCGCGGAACGGTGGAAAACCAATCCCATAAACCGAACCGATGTCGCCGTCACGGGCACTGCGAATAATGCCCTCCTGCAAACAATAAGCGGCCTCGTTCAGCATCGGCAACACGCAAAGCTCAGCAATGGTCTCACCATCCTGCTGTTGTTTCGGTTCAATATTCAGCAATGAATAAACGGACTCATCGACCGGCTTACCTTTCACACTTTTGCCGTAGCGATAAAAGCCTTTTTCATTTTTCTTGCCTTTGCGGTCATCATCAATCAGCTTCTCAAAAGCCGCCGGCGGTTCAAACCGCTCACCCAGCTCCTGACGAAGGATAGACGCAACTTTAGCGCCCACGTCAATGCCAACTTCGTCCAGTAAGGTCACCGGCCCCACCGGGAAACCAAACTTCAGTAACGCTTTATCAACGTGCTCAATAGGTTCTCCCGCCAGCACCAGCCGAGCGGCCTCATTCATGTACGGAGCCAGAATTCGGTTAACAAAAAAGCCCGCACCGTCTTTTACCACAATCGGTGTCTTGCCTTGTTTTCGCGCCAGCGCTACCGTTGTCGCTATGGTTTTATCAGAGGTTCCCTGGTGCGTAATGATTTCGGCCAGCGGCATTTTGTCCACCGGTGAAAAGTAGTGCAACCCGATAACGTTTTCGGGCCGCTCGGCTTTCGCCGCTATCTGCGTAATCGGCAACGAGCTGGTGTTGGTGGCAAATAGGGTCTCTGGCTTGGCATGCTGTTCGATATCAGCAACCATTTTTTGCTTTAACTCAAGATCTTCAAAAACCGCCTCAATCACAACATCAACGCGCTCAAATCCGGAATAATCCAGGCTGCCGCTCAGTTGCAACATGCTGTGTTCCAGTTCCGCGCGGCGCAAGTGCTTACGTTTTACTTTTTTATTCAACCGCTCATAACTGTAATGCAGTGCGTGAGTAATGCCCTCATGAGAAATATCCTTGATGCGCGCCGGTAAACCGGCCTTAATTGCGGTCACATAAGCAATACCACCGCCCATCAGGCCACCCCCTAATACACCGACACGATCAACCGCAGCAGGCTTAACTCCGTCAGCACCGGTTTCTTTTTTCATCTCAGTGGTGGCAAAGAAGATTTGTCGTAACTGGAATGACTGCGGGGTCATTGCCAGCTCACCAAAACTGCGTGCCTCTTTATCCAGCCCGGCCTCGCGGCCTTTTTCCACACCGGTTTGTACCGTTTCAATGATTTTATCAATAGCCGGATAGTTACCCTGAGACTTTTTCTGAGCTTTTTCCGCCGCTTTTTTAAAAATCATGTTGCGGCCATACGAGGTAGCCTCCAACACTTTACTCATACCTTTCAGCGGCGGTTTGCCACGCTTGGGCTTGTCTTTAAGGGCGTGTTTCATGGCCGCTTCCAGCAAAATAGATTGCGCTACCACCTCGTCCACCAACCCCGCCTTTTTTGCTTGCTTAGCGCGCAGCTGTTTTGCGGTCAGTATCATGGTTAAGCCCTGTTGCACTCCCACTAACGCCGGCAATCGGTAAGTGCCGCCTGAACCGGGCAGTAACCCCAGTTGCACCTCGGGTAAGCCCAGCTGGGTTTTGCTGTTATCACTGGCAACCCGTACATGACAGGCCATCGCCAGTTCCAGCCCGCCCCCCAGGCAAGCACCGTTAATTGCTGCCACAACAGGCACCTCTAACTGCTCGATACGATCGAACATGGCCTGACCCTTGCGTGCCAGGCTCTCGGCATCAGCCGCGTTTTCACAGTCATTAATCATATTGATATCAGCGCCGGCAATAAACGAACCGGGTTTGCCGCTGATAAACACCACCCCTTTGACCGCCGAATTACTCTCCAGCTGGTTCAGCAAACGGCCAACTTCTTCAGAGAAAGAGTCTTTTAATGTGTTCATGGACTCGCCGGGCACATCGATGCTAATCACCGCCACGCCATTATCACGGACATCCATTGAGAATGCGCTCTGTTCACTCATTATTCGCTCTCCAAAATCATTGCGGCACCCAGGCCACCTGCTGCACAAGCGGTCGTTAACGCCGTACCGCCGCCGCGGCGACGCAATTCGTGCAGCATTTGCGTGATCATCCGCGTCCCGGTTGCTGCAAACGGATGGCCGTAGGCAATCGAGCCACCCAGAACGTTAAACTTCGCCATGTCGATTTCACCAATCGGCTGGCTACGATTCAGTTTTTGCTCAGCGAAAGTTTTACTGGCAAACATATTAATGTTGGTCAGGGTCTGTGCCGCAAAGGCTTCGTGCATATCAATCAGATCCAGATCACTCAGTTGCATACCCGCGCGGTCAAGCGCTATCGGCGTTGCGTAAGAGGGCCCCATCAGCATGTCTTTTTCTACGCCATTGGCGGTAAAGGCATAACTGCGAATGTAGCCAAGGGCCTGGTAGCCAAGCTCGCGGGCGCGGCTTTCGGTCATTAACATAACGGCTGACGCCCCGTCGGTTAATGGCGTACTGTTGGCCGCGGTTACGGTACCGTGTTTGCGATCAAAAACCGGTTTCAGTTTGGACAATTTTTCGATGTTGCTGTCGCCACGAATGTTGTTATCGCGTTCGATGTGCTTTTTATAGGGTTCCGGGTAAGCCGTCATTACTTCGCTGTCCAGCCAGCCGGCTTCCCAGGCCTGATGTGCTTTATGATGCGAATCAACAGTCAGTTGATCCTGAGCCTCACGTGCAATGTGGTGACTTTTTGCCATCTGCTCAGCGGTTTCGCCCATACTCAAGCCAGTGCTGTATTCCGCTATCGCCGGTGGCACCGGCATTAAATCTTTCAGCCCTAAGCGCCGGATAATACTGAATCGCTGACTCAGGCTTTTCGCCTTGTTCAGATCCACCAACGCCGCGGCAAGCTTTTTACTCACACCAATGGGCAATACCGACGACGAGTCGGCACCACCGGCAATGCCGATATCAACGTTGCCCGCCAACATGGTTTCCAGCACATTAACGGTTGTTTGAAAACTGGTGGCACAGGCGCGGGAGACACTGAAGGCATCAACAGAAACCGGTAATTGCGTACCCAGTACGATCTCCCGGGCAATGTTGGGTGCTTCGGGCATTTGCACAACTTGACCAAAAACCAGTTGCTGTACCAATTGCGGGTCGATACCGGTTTGATTAATCAGTTCCTGCACCACCATCTTGCCCAAATCAACAGCCGGGACACCATGAAAGTCAGTGGCCTGCCGGGCAAACGGGGTTCGCAAACCTGCTACAATGGCAATACGGTCACCATCGGGTGTGCGCAACGATTGTGTCGCCGCCATAAATTATCTCCATTTTCAAAGTTGGGCCGATACTGGTCTGACCACAATAGATTTTGTTACAAATTCTAGCCGTTTATCGGGCAGATTAAAACCATCGTTTTCGATAAAGTGTTACTATCTTTGTCAATACCAAATCATGTTATGCTATGAAAATAGCATAGGCGAAATCCGATAACAGGTACAGGAGTCCCATGGCCGCGTCTCAGTTTAAAAAGTTACACGAGTTTCTCGATCGACAAGTGCTCGGTCAGCCGGAATTCACCCGCAACTTGCTATTAGCTGTTCTGGCCGATGGCCACCTGCTGGTTGAAAGTCCGCCGGGACTGGCCAAAACCCGTGCTGTACAGGCACTGGCAAAAGGCATCGAAGGCGACTTTCATCGCGTACAGTTTACCCCCGATTTGTTGCCCGCTGATTTAACCGGCACCGATATTTATCGTCCGGAAAATGCGACCTTTGAGTTTCAACCGGGGCCACTGTTTCACAACTTAATTCTCGCCGACGAGATAAACCGTGCGCCTGCCAAAGTGCAGTCGGCTTTACTCGAAGCCATGGCCGAACGACAAATTACGGTCGGGCAGCGCAGCTATCCGTTACCGCAGCTATTTATGGTACTGGCGACTCAGAACCCGCTTGAGCAAGAGGGCACTTACCCACTGCCCGAAGCGCAGCTGGATCGCTTTTTGATGCATCTGAACCTGGACTACCCGGACGCCGAAACTGAGCAAAAAATTCTGCGCCTTAACCGGGGTGAAGTGATCGAGGGCGAAGAAGCCATGCCGACACCGCTGACGCAGCAGCAACTGTTTGACGCCCGCCAACAGGTAATGCAGGTGTATTTAGACGATGCCGTCGAACAGTACCTGGTGCAACTGATCATCGCCTCCCGGCAACCCGCCAACTACGATGCAGAGCTGGCCGGCTGGCTTGAATACGGTGCCAGCCCACGTGCCACTATTGCCTTAGAGCGCTGTGCCCGTGCCAGTGCCTGGTTAGATGACCGGGATTTTGTTACCCCCGATGACGTGCGTGGTATTTTGCACAACTGTCTGCGCCATCGCATCATCATCAGTTATCAGGCAGAAGCTGACGGGATAACACAAAATCAGGTCATTGACCGGATCCTGCAGTTAGTCCCGGCGCCCTGATTACTATGCAAGCAGAGCAGTCCAATTTCTGGTTAAACAAGTTCCACAGTGATGGCCTGAAGCCACAAATACAGGAACTGATGTACTACCGCACTAAGTTGCCGGCGTTCGCACGCCATGCCCGCAACTTGCCGGCCGTTAGTCAGTCCGGCCCGGTGCTGAGTAAATTCCGTGGCCGGGGTATGGAATTCGATGAAGTACGTCATTACCAGGCCGGTGACGACATACGGTCCATCGATTGGCGGGTTACTGCCCGAACCGGCAAAGCGCACACCAAGCTTTACCGTGAAGAAAAAGAACGGCCGGTTTTTCTGGTCGTTGATTTAGCCCTGACCCAGTTATTTGGCAGCCAACTGCTGTTTAAATCAGTGCAGGCCTGTCACTTGGCGGCGGCTTTGGCCTGGCAGGCACAGCAACGCGGCGATCGGGTCGGCGGTATCATCAGCAACGGCTGGCTGCACCGCGAACATAAGCCGGTAGCACGCAAGCCGGGCGTGATGCGTTTTTTACACGGCTTGCTGGATGTACACGAAGACAGTTACAGCCGTTGGCAACAACAACAAAGGCCGCATCCGGAACCTCTCAATGACAGCCTCAACCGACTGCAAAAATTGGTTAAACCGGGCAGTCTGATCAATATTGTCAGTGACTTTCAGCAGCTTGAACAACATCAGCTGGAACCCCTGGCACGACTTAATAAGCGCAATTCTGTGCGTTGTTTCCAACTGTTTGATCCAATGGAATTTGAACTCCCAACCGGTTATTCGGCACAGCCCCTGGCAGTTTTTGACGGCGAGCAGCAGGCACAAATTAATTTAGCGGATAAACATCAGCGCCGTCGCTATCAACAGAATGCACAGGCCCGGCAACAGCAGCAGCAAGCCCTGTTCGAACAGTTTGGCTTACCGTTAACATGGGTTAGCGCCGCTCAGGCTCTCGAACAACAGTGGCCCAAACTGCGCTAATAACTGATGAAAACTGACTGGAATTAAGTAAATGCAGCAAGCGTCTTTGCAACAATTAAACGACATTGTCGAACCCTCTGCGGCGGTCTGGTGGCCGCCATCCTGGCCGGTTTTATTAATCACCGCCGCCGGGATAATAGCGCTGGCCGTAGTTATTCTGCTTAGCTGGCGTCGCTATCGGGCAAATCGTCCTCAGCGCATTGCCATACAACAGCTGGCTCAGCTGCAACGCCCTGCCGCCAGTGATATTACTTTACTGTGTAAACGCGTGGCGCTGGCTTACTACCCACGCGCACAGATTGCTGAGCTAAGCGGTAAGCGCTGGCTGACCTTTCTGGCTGCCAAAGAAAAGGGTTATCAACAGCTGCTTGAACGCAGTGATGAACTGTTCTATCAGCCGGCCAGCGCTGATTTAATTCAATCCTATCAACAGCTGGCAATGCAGTGGATGCGCCACGCCCGCCAGCAAGCGCAACGAGGTCAGAGCCATGTTTGAGTTTGTCTGGCCGTGGATTTTTGTGCTGCTGCCATTGCCCTGGTTGCTGCGTTACTTAGCACCAGCAACCCAACAACCGCTGTCGGCGATCCGCATCCCCAACCTTAACGGCTTGCAAAATACTCAGCAGAGTATACGCGCCAAGCCCTGGCTTTGGTTGTTATTGAGCTTGTGTTGGCTGGCCGTGCTAAGCGCCGTTGCCCGCCCACAATGGTTAGGCGATCCGCTGCCCGTCCGCGCCGAAGGGCGAGAGGTCATGCTGGCCGTGGATTTATCCGGCAGTATGGAAATTGCGGATATGAACTTAGAAGGGGACAAAGTTGACCGGCTGACGATGGTTAAATCGGTATTGGGCGATTTCATCAGCCGCCGGAAAGGCGATCGCCTGGGGCTTATTTTCTTCGCTGACACCGCTTTTTTGCAAACGCCCATGACCTACGACCGTGAAACCGTTCGCCAAATGCTGGAAGAATCGGTTTTAGGCCTGGTTGGTGAGCGTACGGCAATTGGCGACGCCATTGCCCTGGCAACCAAGCGCTTTCGCAGCAAAGAAGAAACCAATCGGGTACTGGTCCTGCTCACCGATGGCCAAAACACGGCCGGTAATCTAACTCCGGATCAAGCACTGGAACTGGCGGACGCTTTCGATGTCAGAATCTACCCGATCGCGGTCGGCGCAGAAGAAGTCGTGGTTGATAGCTTTTTTGGTCAGCGTCGGGTGAACCCCAGCCGCGACTTAGACGTGCCGTTAATGCAACGTATTGCCGATACAACCGGCGGTCAATATTTCCGCGCCCGCAGTACAGAAGAACTGGAACAAATTTATCAATTACTGGATCAACTGGAACCCATTACCGGCTCGCCACAACAGTTACGACCACGACAGGCGTTGTTTTACTGGCCCTTATCGCTGGCATTGCTGCTTATGGTACTGATTGCCGTTTCTCACTTCCGCCCATGGAGGCAGCGCAATGGCTGATTTTCATTTGCTTCGCCCCTGGTGGTTACTGGCTTTATTGCCGCTAGCCCTCTTTTACTGGCAGCTGTTGCGGGTACAAAAAACACAGTCCGGCTGGCACCAGTGGCTACCCCGGCATTTATCTCAGGTACTGGTTGATTCTGCCGGCCGCAAAATCCATTGGTCTGCCCATCGGCTGGCTTTGTTCTGGTTAATCAGCTGTGTCGCCCTGGCAGGCCCTACCTGGGAGCGACTGCCCCAGCCTGTCTATCAATTAGAAACGGGCCAGGTGGTTATTCTGGATATGTCGCCTTCGATGATGGCAGAAGATATTGCCCCCAATCGCTTAACACAACAGCGTTTTAAAGCCATCGATCTGGTTAAATCCGGACTGGATGGTGACACCGGGCTGGTCGCCTATGCCGATGATGCCTTTGTCATCAGTCCGTTAACTGCTGATAATAACAATCTGGTTAACCTGATCCCGTCCTTATCGCCGCAAATCATGCCGGCTGCCGGCAGCGAACCGCTGCGCGCTCTGAAACAGGCTGATGAACTGCTCAAAAACGCCGGCTACAACGAAGGCGATATTTATTGGCTGACCGACGGCATTGCCAGTAGCGAACTCAATTCACTGACCCGTTATTTACGTCAGCAGCCGCACCGTGTTTCTATTCTTGGTCTCGGTTCCGAGCAGGGCGCGCCGGTGCGAGATGACAACGGACAATTGTTAAAAGATCGGTTTAACCAGGTGGTTATTGCCAAAATGACGCCTTCCCGATTGCAGAGCCTGGCCAATTTAACCGGTGGCTTGTATCAAACCGTGCGTTCCGACAATCAGGACATCAAGCGTTTGATTGACCAGCCGCCATTAAGCCGCGCTGGCAAAGATTCAGAACAACAACAACAGGGTGACCAATGGCGTGATACCGGGCCGTTTTTGGCGCTGTTGTTGATTCCGTTAATGCTGTTCAGCTGGCGCCGGGGCGGCACCCTTGGCAGCTGGCTGCTGGCGCTACTGCTGCCGTTATCACTTTATAGCCCGCTCAGTGTCAGTGCTGCCCAACAATCCACCGGCGCAGCTGAGCCGGTGTCCGACTCACCGGGCTGGTGGTTAAATAAAGAACAGCAGGCGCAGCAGCTTTACCAACAAAAAGACTATCAACAGGCGGCACAACTCAGTCAGCAACCGTTACGACAAGGTGCTGCCCATTATCGCAACCAGGAATACCAGGCCGCTGCCGACAGTTTTGCACAGCTGGATACAGCCGAGAGCTGGTATAATCGCGGTAATGCGCTGGCACAATTAGAGCAATTTGAGGCGGCCAGAGAAGCTTACCAGTCGGCGCTGAATAAGCGCCCTGAATGGCCCCGCGCACAGGACAATAAAAAATTGATGGAGCAACTGTTGCAGCAACAAGAACAACAAAAGGAAGAGCAACAGCAGCAGGATCAGGACGATCAGGAAGGTGACCAGAGTCGCGAGCAGGACGGCGAAAATAGTGGCAACAATCAAGGGCAACAGGACGCCAATGACAGCCAGTCCGATAGCCAGCCACAGGACCAGCAAGGCCAGCAGGAGCAACAAGATGAGCCGGGCCAGCAAGACGATGGCGAGAAAAAACCACAGCAACAACAAGATCAGCAACAACAGCAGGACCAGCAGTCCAGCGCTAAGGACTCCGCGCGCGATCAGCAGACACAATTCAGTGACGATATCGATCCGGAAAAAGCGCAACAGCTGGAACAATGGATGAAACGAGTGCCCGATGACCCGAGTATTTTATTACGCAATAAGATGCTGCTGGAAAGTCAACGCCGTAACGCACGACGTGCCTCTGAACCGCAAGGAGAAAAGAAAAAATGGTAAGGATAAGCGCTTTACTGGTGGTGATTTTTAGCCTGTTCATGTCCGTCTCAGCACCGGCTCAGGTTACCCGGGTCGAGGCCTCGGTGGATAAAAATCCAGTTGTTGCCAATGAGTCTTTTGTATTAACTGTCACCTTTAATGACGACGTTGGTAATGATGCTTTTCAGCCACAACAACTGCTACAGAATTTTATGGTGGGCCGCACCTCAGTTAGCCGGCAAACGTCCATTGTTAATGGCGCATTAAATAAGCTCACGCGCTTTACCACGGTACTGATTGCTGAGCAGCCCGGAACCTTTACCATCCCCGCCATTAGTAAAAACGGCGTCAGTTCACAGCCTATCGATATTAACGTGCTGCAGGCCGGTAGCGACAATTCAGCGCGCTCAGACAAAATCGCTTTTATTAAAACTTCGGTGGACAATCAGACGGTATATTTACAACAGCCGCTTACCTATATTGTGCGTCTGTATCTGGCCGCCGACTTGAATAAAGGTAATCTGCTGCCACCACGAGTAGAACAAGCTGACATCCGCCAAGTCGGATCTGACCAGGAATCGACAGAAATGGTCAACGGCCGGCGTTACAAAGTTTATCAGCGCACCTTTCAGATCACGCCAAACAAATCCGGTACTTTCACAGTATCCGGGGCGCGTTTTAATGGCGAAGTGTATACCGAGGGTCAACGCTCCATTTTTTCGTCGTTTTCTAACACTCAGCCGGTCAGCACCCTGGCTGATGATATTCAGCTAACCGTAAAACCCATACCGGCCAACTGGCGCGGCGAATGGTTACCCAGTGACCTGGTAACGGTTTCACAGACGCTATCGCCGGAGCAAGGCACCGTAAAAGTTGGCGAGCCCCTGTCGCTGACCTACCAGCTGACCGCCGTCGGCGTCAAACCTGAGCAGTTGCCAACTCTGGATCCGCAATTCCCCGATTCGGTCCGGGTTTATGCCGATGACGACAAGGTGGATCAATTTGTTCGTAATGGTGTCAGCATCGCACAAAAAACCGTTACTTATGCAGTGGTACCGAATCAACCCGGTCAGTTAACTCTGCCAGCCTTGCAAATCCCCTGGTTTAATACCAAACGTCAGCAGCCGGATACCGCTCGCACCGAAGCCCTTACGCTGGCGGTAAAGGGTGTTGCTAACCCTGTTGCTCAGCCACCGGCGGCTAATCAACCACCCGAAGCTGAGCAAAGTACCAAGGGTGAACAACCCGTCGAACCCGATCCACAGCAGGCCCCGCAAAGGTCAGTTACCGAATTGGCTGGCAAAAATCTGATCCTTCTGCTCGTCGTCTTGTTAGCTTTATCGGTTATCGGTAACCTGGCGGCATTGTGGCGGCGACATGCACGCAAACGCCAGCAACTGCAAACTGAACACGGGTTACCGGCAACGTCAGCACTGACTCACAGCCAACAATGGCGAAATTTTCAGAAGGCCTGTGCTGATAATCAAGCCCGCAAAGCTGAGCAGTTTTTACGACAATGGGCGCAACAGCAATACGGACGGCCACTGGTTTCCCTCAATGAACTGGCCCACTGGGTTGCCCCCAACAGCAAGCCGGATCCGGTTTTGCAACAGCAGTTGCATGAGTTACAGCACAGTTTATTCAGTGCCGCCAAACCTAACTGGACGGGTGGCAAAGCCTTGTATCAAAGTTTGCGCAAAGCCCTTAAAGCCAATCAACAAAAACCATCGGTGAATCAGCTACCACAGCTTTATCGCCAATAAAAAAGGCGCCGTAAAGGCGCCTTTGCTCGTAACAGGAATAACCCACAATAACTAAATGTCCTGTTGGCTTATTTCAGCGTCCTGCTTGAGGGTATTAATAAAGGCCTGCAACAGCACTTGCGCCTGCCGATTACTCAGTTGGTCGCGTATTTGCTGTGCTTGTTCCCCTAATTCGGCATTACCCTCAATCACCTCAGTTAAGGCAATCACTGCGGCATCGCCATTGGCTAACTCTACCGTTTCCATAGCCGGCTGTTCGGTACCCGTGGGGGCAATCTGATAAAGATTCTGCACAATCCCACGCGGATGCTGCTGATTATTCATCGCAATAGCATCAAGCCAGACAATTTGTTGGTCCAGTTCGCTGCTGCCTTCAAGCCATTGCTGCTGCCACTGTTGCGCTTGCTCTAGTGCCATTTGCTGGGCTTTTTCGGTGCGCAGCTGCTGTTCAATCTGCTCGCGTACTTCGGCAAGTTGACGGGTATGCGCTGGCTCGTGTTCAAGTACTCGTACAACCAGCGAGCGCTCATCAGAGGTTTCGATGATGTCGCTGTTAAAGCGTTCATCAATCAACTGCTGCGAGAAGATCGTGTTTAATACCACATCATCACTCAGCGGCGTAGGCGCACGTTCACGGCTGAACAAATCAGTACGGCGCACAGACTCATCGATAACGTCAGCGGCTGGTTCCAGCGTATCCGGCTGCTCAAAACTCACTTCGGCCAATTGCTGCTGCAACTCAAAGTACTGATCTTCAACTTGCTGCTCAACCAATTGCGCACGCACCTCGTCCTGAACTTCGGCAAACGGTGTAACACTGCCGGCACGCAAATCCGTTAACTTGATAATATGATAACCAAAACTGGTCTCAACGATAGCCGATGTGTCACCAATCGCTTGTAAGCCAAAAGCGGCCTCATCAAAGGCAGCGTCCATCATGCCCTGCTCTATCCATTCCAGGTCGCCGCCCAGTTCAGCAGAAAAGGTGTCATCAGAATATTCTTTTGCGACTGCAGCAAAATCAGTGCCTGATTCCAGCTCAGCCAGGGCCTGCTCAGCTTTTTGTTCAGCGTTTTCGGTCGCATGCTCAACCAGAATATGAGACACCCGGCGCTCTTCTTCGGTGCGGTATTGATCCAGCCGTTGCTCATAATAATCGCGCACATCGGCTTCGGAAACATCAACAGCGGCCATTAAATCGGCTTTCGATAATTCAACATAAGCAACCTGTATTCGCTCCGGAGCCTGAAACGAGCGGCTGTTTTGCTGGTAATAATCGTTGATTTCAGTTTCGCTCAGCTCAACTTCATCGCGATAGTCGTCATTGCTGGCAAGCAGATAACCACCGGACCGTTTTTGCTGTTGCAATCGTAATAACGCCAGCACTTCTGAATCCAGTGCAAACTCGCTGCCCGCCAGTGCCTGTACCAGCTGGTTACGCAACAAATCATCCTGCATTAATTCAGCAAAACTTTCCGGCGTATAACCCGCGTTACGCAACGCCATCAAATAGACGTCGTTATCAAACTGGCCGGCACTGCGAAAGGCAGAAATATTACGAATTTCTGCTTTGACCTGCCCGGCCGAAATGCGCATGCCATTATCCCGTGCGTACTGTAATAATAATTCCTGCTCAACTAACTGGTTCAGCACTCCGGCCCGAACACTGCGCATGTAGCTAGGATCCGAACTGATGGCATCAAACATATCACCATACTGTTCTTGTAAGCGATTGCGCTCATTTTCATAAGCCCGCTCATAAGCTGGTTCCGTGATGGCTTCGCCATTAACTTCGGCCACCGTGGCTTCTGCGCCGCCGGTTACGTAGCTACCTACCCCTGCTAATGCAAAGGTCAAAATTATCAGTACCAGAACGGCCTTCGCAGTAAAACTCTGCGATCCTTCTCGTATCCGCTCTAACATAATCAGAACTTCCTTCGTGGTTTAATGGTCGACAGCACATTATATCGAAATGGCGCTAAAACTCACCCTTTCGACCAAAAAAATAACCCGGAGTTTCGCAACTCCGGGTTATTGTCTGTCAAAAATCTTATATAAAAAAAGCGCTTACGCGCATTTCTTAGTTTACTGCGTCTTTCAGCGCTTTACCCGCTTTGAAAGAAGGTACTTTGGCAGCAGCGATTTGAATGGTTTCACCCGTTTGTGGGTTACGACCTGTGCGCGCAGAACGCTCACGAACGCTAAAGGTACCAAAACCAACCAGGGCTACCTGATCGTCCTTTTTCAGAGCTTCGGTTACTGCATCGATCATAGAGTCCAGTGCACGACCCGCAGCAGCTTTTGAAATATCTGCACCCTCGGCGACTTTGTCAATTAGCTGAGACTTGTTCACAGTATCATCCCCTTCGATTGTTATTATCAGATTTCCATCATTCTATTCGGATAGCTTCAATGTACATAAATTGTTATATCAAGCTGAATTTAAATCTTCAACATCATTGTTCCGAACTTTGGTCCAGCCCGCCGGCAACTACTCAGACCGGAGTTAGCTTTCACACTTAGGCTACCACAGTCGTTACGTTTGAAAACCCTTTTTTCAACTTTTTTAACGAAAAAATGCGGCCTGCAGGCAGTTTTTAACCCGCTAGGCCGCATTCTCTGGCTTTGCCGACAAAGCCAACTATAACTTTAGTATTAGTCAGTCATCGGATTTTTTTCCAACGCCACTGCCAGCACGTCGTCGATCCATTTCACCGGTTGAATGGTTAAATCCGCTTTCACATTATCGGCAATTTCTTTCAGATCGCGTTCGTTCTCTTTGGGTATCAGTACATGTTTAATGCCCCCGCGATGGGCAGCCAGTAATTTCTCTTTCAAACCACCAATTGCCAGCACTTCGCCCCGCAAGGTAATTTCACCGGTCATGGCAACTTCGGATTTTACCGGAATGCCGGTAAATGAAGAAACCAACGACGTCACCATGGCGATACCAGCGCTGGGACCGTCTTTAGGTGTTGCCCCTTCGGGTACATGCACGTGAATGTCACGCTTCTCGTGAAAGTCCTTCGCAATACCCAATTTATCAGCGCGGCTACGTACCACCGTTAACGCCGTTTGAATCGACTCCTGCATGACATCGCCGAGCGAACCGGTTGAGGTGATTTTACCTTTACCCGCCACATTGGTGGCCTCGATGGTCAGCAAATCACCGCCTACCTCAGTCCAGGCTAATCCGGTAACCTGACCAATCTGGTTTTCTTCTTCGGCTTTACCAAAGTCAAAGCGTTGCACACCCAGATATTCATTCAGGTTATCCTGGTCGATCTCGACGTGCTTAATCGATTTATCCAGCAAGATGGTTTTCACTGCTTTGCGGCACAGACGCGACAACTCACGTTCCAGGTTACGCACACCGGCTTCGCGTGTGTAATAACGAATAATGCCGATAATAGCCGAGTCCTGCACAGTGATTTCTTTGTCTTTTAAGCCGTTGCGCTCAATTTGTTTGGTCAGCAAATGACGCTTAGCAATGTTCAGTTTCTCATCTTCGGTATAACCCGCCAGCCGAATAACTTCCATGCGGTCCAGTAATGGCGCCGGAATGTCCATGCTGTTAGAGGTTGCCACGAACATCACGTCAGAAAGGTCGTAATCAACCTCCAGATAATGGTCATTAAAATTAATGTTTTGTTCCGGATCCAGCACTTCCAGCAGGGCCGAAGCCGGATCGCCGCGCATATCCGACGAAATCTTATCGATTTCATCCAGTAAGAACAGCGGGTTGCGTACTCCAACCTTGGACATTTTCTGAATCAATTTACCGGGCATTGAGCCAATGTAAGTGCGCCGATGACCACGAATTTCGGCTTCGTCACGCACGCCACCCAGCGCCATACGCACGTATTTGCGGCCAGTAGCCCGGGCAATCGACTGCCCCAACGAGGTTTTGCCCACGCCGGGAGGGCCTACCAGACATAAGATTGCGCCTTTTACCTTGGTGGTACGTTGTTGTACAGCCAGATATTCAATGATCCGTTCTTTGACTTTTTCCAGCCCGTAATGATCGGCATCAAGAATTTTCTCGGCGTGTGCTAAATCCTTTTTAATGCGCGATTTTTTCTTCCACGGAATGGACACCATCCAGTCGATGTAACCGCGAACCACGGTTGCTTCGGCTGACATCGGTGACATCATTTTAAGCTTTGACAACTCAGCTTCGACCTTTTTACGGGCTTCTTCCGGCATTTGCGCATCGTCGATTTTATTTTGCAGCTGCTCAAATTCATCAACACCGTCTTCGCCTTCGCCCAGCTCTTTCTGAATCGCTTTCATTTGCTCGTTCAGATAGTACTCGCGCTGGCTTTTTTCCATCTGCTTTTTAACCCGGCTGCGAATGCGCTTTTCAACCTGCAAAATATCAATTTCGCCTTCCATCAGCGCCATTAAATATTCGATTCGCTCACGCACATCGGTAATTTCAAGTACCTGCTGTTTGTCCGCCAGTTTTAATGGCATGTGGGCAGCCATGGTGTCTGCCAGACGATCACAGTCTTCAATCCCCGACAACGAGGTCAATACTTCCGGTGGAATCTTCTTATTCAGTTTTACGTAACCTTCAAATTGATTCATCGCCGACCGGATCATGACATCTTGCTCTTTCTCCGGTAGCTCTTCCGAAGCCAGGTAATCAATGCTGGCCTTAAAATAGTCTTCATCGTCCTGTAATTGCGTCAACTGGGCACGTTGCTGGCCTTCAACCAGCACTTTAACCGTACCGTCAGGCAGCTTTAATAACTGCAGCAGCGTCGCTACTGTGCCCACCTGATAAATGTCGTCTTCCGCGGGCTCATCCACTGAAGCGTCTTTCTGCGCTGCAAGAAACACCTTTTTGTCGGTGTCCATGGCGGCTTCCAGACAACGTATGGACTTTTCTCGCCCTACAAACAGCGGAATGACCATGTGCGGGTACACCACAACATCTCGCAACGGCAGAACAGGAACTGCTGAATGTTCTGTACGTTCTTCGCTCATTAATTTCTCCCGACCTTAGTTATATCTCTAATATGCGGTCTGAATACTAAAGTTCAATGTTTGACAAAAAAAAAGGGCCTTATGGCCCTTTTTTGCACAGTTTTTGCGCTAAAACGGCGCTTTATTCGCCTGAAGCCTGTTTCTCTTGGGTTTGATTTGAATAAATCAAAATCGGCTGCGACTCACCGGCAATCACCGACTCATCAACGACCACTTTGGCAACACCTTCGATGGAAGGCAAATCATACATGGTACCCAACAACACATTTTCGACAATTGAGCGTAAGCCACGAGCGCCGGTGCGCCTTGCTGTTGCCTTTTTAGCGATAGCACGCAACGCATCATCGCGAAATTCCAGTTCGACATCTTCCATTTCGAACAAAGCTGAGTACTGTTTGGTCAGCGCATTCTTCGGCTCTTTCAAGATTTGAACCAAGGCATCATTATCCAGCTCGTCCAGAGTGGCAACCACCGGTAAACGACCGATAAATTCGGGTATCAGCCCGTATTTTACCAAGTCTTCCGGCTCGACCTGTGCAATCACCTTACCTTCTTCGTCCTGACTTTTACTTTTCACGTCAGCACCAAAGCCGATCCCCGTACCCGTTGCCAGGCGCTGCTCAATAACTTTGCTGAGACCGGAGAAAGCGCCGCCACAGACAAACAGGATTTTTGAGGTGTCGACCTGCAGGAATTCCTGTTGTGGGTGCTTGCGACCGCCTTGCGGAGGCACCGAGGCAACCGTGCCTTCAATCAGCTTAAGCAATGCTTGCTGTACACCCTCACCACTCACATCACGAGTGATCGACGGGTTCTCTGATTTGCGTGAAATTTTGTCAATTTCATCAATGTAGACAATACCGTGCTCGGCCTTCTCGACATCGTAATCACACTTTTGCAGTAGCTTTTGAATAATGTTTTCAACGTCTTCGCCAACATAACCGGCTTCGGTCAGAGTTGTCGCATCGGCCATGGTAAAGGGTACGTCCAGGTACCGGGCCATGGTTTCCGCCAGAAAGGTTTTACCTGAGCCAGTCGGGCCAATCAGCAAAATATTACTTTTGCCCAGTTCAATCTGTTCTTTACCTTTGCCTGAGTTACGCAGTCGCTTGTAGTGATTATAGACGGCAACAGACAGTACGCGCTTAGCGCGATCCTGGCCTATCACGTAGTCATCCAGATTCTCCCGAATGGCTTTCGGCACCGGCAACTTCTCGTGCTCTGTGGGTTCCGCTATCTGGTCGATTTCTTCTTTCAGAATATCGTTGCATAGCTCCACGCATTCATCGCAAATAAAAACAGAAGGTCCTGCGATGAGCTTTTTCACTTCGTGCTGACTTTTACCACAGAAGGTACAATACAGTTGCTTATCGCCTTCACCTTCGGTTTTATCGGTCATGCTGTTCTCCTACTACTCTTCGCCACGCTGACTCAAAATGCCGTCAACCAGGCCATAATCAACAGCTTCTTCTGCTGCCATAAAATAATCGCGGTCCGTGTCGGTCGCGATTTTATCGTAATCTTGTCCGGTATGTTCAGCTAACATACGGTTCAAGCGTTTCTTCAGATCTAAAATCTGTTTGGCATGAATTTCGAAATCCGATGCCTGGCCCTGAAAACCACCCAGTGGCTGGTGAATCATTACCCGTGAATTTGGCAGGCAGTAGCGTTTGCCGTGCGCGCCGCCGGCTAACAGAAAGGCCCCCATGCTGGCAGCTTGACCCATACAAACGGTGCTGACGTCCGGTTTAACAAAGCGCATGGTATCGTAAATCGCCATACCCGCAGTAACCACGCCACCAGGCGAATTAATGTATAAGTAAATGTCTTTATCCGGATTATCCGATTCTAAAAACAATAACTGAGCGACGATAAGGTTGGCCATGTGATCATCAACCTGACCACAGCAAAAAATAACGCGTTCTTTTAACAAGCGCGAATAAATATCGTATGAGCGCTCGCCCTTTGCCGTTTGTTCAACGACCATGGGCACAAGTTGTGCCATCGGATCCTGAATATCACTGGACATTAAATAACTGCTCCTGAAATGAAAATGGCTCGTATGAGATCATACGAGCCATTAAACCAAGCACAAGCCGACTCCGTCAAGGACTCTGGCTTACAAAGCTTACTGCTTGGGGTTCATGATTTCGTCAAAGCTCGCTGCTTTTTCAGACACTTTAGCCTGCTCGAGGACGAAATCCATGGCCTGTTCTTCCAGTGCCAGATTGCGAACCTGTTGCATCATGTCGTTGTTAGACTGGTAATAGGCAACAACTTCCTCAGGATCTTCGTACGCTGAGGCGGCATTGGCGATGATTTGATTAACTTTATCATCAGCTGGCTTCATTTCTTGCTGGCGAATCACTTCACCCAACAACAAACCAACCTTAACCCGTTCTTTAGCCTGCTCTTCAAACAGTTCTGCGGGTAAATCAGGCATTTGCTCGGCGTTACCGCCAAAGCGCTCAGCCGCTTGCTTGCGCAATGCGTCGATTTCCTGGTCAATCATCGCTTTCGGTAAATCAACTTCGTTGTGTGCAACGATGCCTTTTAATACCTGCTCTTTAACCTTACCTTTTAAGGCGTTGCTTAATTCGCGTTCCATGTTTTTACGCACTTCTGCTTTTAATGCATCAACGCCGCCTTCTTTGACACCGAATAAGGCAACAAATTCATCGTCTAATTCAGGCAAGTCCTGCTCTTCCACTTTCTTAGCGGTTACCACAAACTGCGCTTCTTTACCTTTCAGGTTTTCCGCGTGGTAATCTTCCGGGAAAGTGACTTCGATGGTTTTTTCTTCGCCGGCTTTGATGCCTTTGATCTGATCTTCAAAACCCGGGATCATACGGCCCTGGCCCAGTTCAAGCTGAAAGTCTTCGGCTTTACCGCCTTCGAATTCTTCGCCATCGATGGAACCAATGAAGTCCATTGTGATGCGGTCATCTTGTTTAGACTTACGCTTAACTTCTTTCCAGCTGGCGTGTTGCTTGCGCAAAGTTTCCAGCATGTTATCGACATCTTCGTCAGTCACTTCGACCGTGGGTTTTTCAATTTCCACTTGATCTAAATTTTTGACTTCGACCTGCGGGTACACTTCGAACGTTGCAGTAAACTCTAAATCTTTACCAGGTTCATTGACTTTAGGCTCGATAGCCGGAGCCCCTGCAGGGTTGAGTTGTTCCTGCGTGACCGCTTCGTAAAACTTGCTTTGCATTACGCCAGATGCGGCGCGTGATCGCGCTTCGCGGCCAAACAGCTTCTGCAGCACGTGCGGAGGGATTTTTCCTTTACGGAACCCATTCACACGGCGGTGACGATATTCTTCTTTCAGTAAACGTTTGACTTCGCTGTCAATAGCATCAGCCGGGACGGAAATCGTCACCCGACGTTCTAAACCTTGAGTTGTCTCTACAGAAACCTGCATTGCTTCATTACCTCGGTTTCAATCAATGAATGTCGTTCGCCCTTTGTTCTTAATCGAATCAGATTTCGAATCAAATAAAGTCGGCGTAACAACGGCGTTGACCTTTAAAAATGACGCAGCATTATAGCGAGGTCCTGGCGCTGAGTCGAGAGCCGCAGCAAAAAAGTTGGGGATTTTGCTAAGCGATATATCGATAGCGACATATCGCTTAGAATTTGGTGAACCGCAGAGTCGTTGTCAGGGCTCTTTTTGTGGATTATTTATCAGGATTCTTTTTTAGGATTCTTCTAACTTCAGGATCAGGTTATTGATCTCACCCAGCCGGTCCGGCTTGTCGGCGCTCATGTTTTCTTGATCGGCAACTTCGGTTTCAAGTTCGTCGTAACGCCACTGCTTAAGGATCTTTAATTTTTGCTCGTGACTCAAATCATCACGGTCCAAAACTTGCTGTGGTTCAGAAAAATTACTGGCGGGATTATTCATACAGGTTTCAAAATCTACCATGATTGCCTCCGTTAATCATACAATTAGCTAAAGTTTAGCTATTAATTAAGGATACGCAACCCGTCTGGTGATTGATCAGGTAAATCGATGGTCGGCGAGACTGGATTCGAACCAGCGACCCCTTGGACCCAAACCAAGTGCGCTACCAAACTGCGCTACTCGCCGACAATATACTGCAGGGAAAACTAAAGAAGTGGGGTGGATGAT
This sequence comes from Pseudomonadota bacterium, assembly GCA_051745735.1. Lineage (GTDB taxonomy): Bacteria > Pseudomonadota > Gammaproteobacteria > Enterobacterales > Alteromonadaceae > Idiomarina. The sequence continues at coordinate 36,902 of JBNJEJ010000011.1, read as the reverse complement.
GGGACTTGAACCCACGACAACCGGAATCACAATCCGGGGCTCTACCAACTGAGCTACACCCACCACTGCTTGATTGTTACTATCTTACGGTAATACATTTACTGCTAGGGAGCGTTCTGGCGCACCCGGCAGGATTCGAACCTGCGACCCACGGCTTAGAAGGCCGTTGCTCTATCCAACTGAGCTACGGGCGCATTTGAACATTCCTGCAACTGCTTGCTTTCAGCATGGTCGGCGAGACTGGATTCGAACCAGCGACCCCTTGGACCCAAACCAAGTGCGCTACCAAACTGCGCTACTCGCCGAATTTTCTAAAAGCTGCGTGTCGACCTGGCTGGCCTACAACGGTGGCGAATATTACCTACTGCGCTGTAGTACGTCAAACACTTTTTTCGTTTAAACCGCTAACTGCCTACTTTTGATACAAGCTGCCCGTTTTTACGGCGATCAGTGACAATAAACCCCAAAAAACGTAAACTGTGGCGCAAGTAATTTAACCCATTCACCTTAACCTGCTGGGAAATAAACATTCATGTCCGCACAAATCATCGACGGAAAAGCCATTGCTGCTATCGTTCGTGACACGGTCAAAAGCCAAGTCATTGCCCGCACCATACAAGGGCTGCGTGCACCGGGTCTGGCGGTGGTGCTGGTGGGTGCCGACCCCGCATCTGAGATCTATGTGGGTAACAAGCGCAGGGCCTGCGAGCAGGTTGGCATTAAATCATACGACTACGATTTGCCGGCCAGCGCCACCCAGGAACAGCTGGAAGAACTGATTGACCAGCTGAATAACGACGACCAAATCGATGGTATTTTGTTACAGCTGCCGTTACCCGACAGCCTGGATGCCACGCCGATTTTAGAGCGCATCCGCCCGGACAAAGACGTGGATGGCTTTCACCCCTATAACATAGGTCGGCTGGCCCAACGCATGCCGGCTTTGCGCCCCTGTACACCGAAAGGGATAATCACCCTGTTGAACAGTACTGAGGTGGATTTACACGGCCTTAATGCGGTTGTCGTCGGTGCCTCTAATATTGTCGGCCGGCCGATGAGCCTGGAATTGTTACTGGCCGGCGCCACTACCACCGTCTGCCACCGTTTTACCAACGATTTGGAGCAGCATGTGCGGCGTGCGGACATTTTAGTTGTCGCTGTCGGCAAACCGGATTTTATCCCAGGTGCCTGGGTCAAACCCGGAGCCATCGTGATTGATGTCGGTATGAACCGACTGGATGACGGCAGCTTAACCGGTGATGTCGAATACCCGACAGCAGCCGAGCGGGCCGCCTGGATTACCCCCGTACCCGGCGGTGTCGGGCCGATGACCGTAGCTTCGCTAATTGAAAATACGCTGCAGGCCTGTGTCGATTATCACGATTAACGGCTTCGAAAACCGCTGAGCAGTTCGTGCTCGGCGCTACTGCTTAGCGGCCACTGCGGTCGCTGGGCCAGGTTACCTAACAGACATTGGCCCCGTTGCCGGGCTATCCAGCCGAGAAACTCCGCGGCCAGCGGGATCTGCAAATCAAAACACCACTCGGTGGTTATGCTCAAGCGGCGCGCTTTTACCCACTCCGTATCCTTGCTTTGCGCTAACCGCGCCTGATAATGATCAACGGCAATTTCTCGCACGTAACGCTGTTGTTCGTCCAGCCAGCGACGTTGACCAAATTGTTGCAGGTGTTGCTTGGTCGGTGTCAGCCGGGTCAGCTTGCCGTACAATAAAAAGTGCGCCCGTTGTTTAACAATCGACTCCGTTGCGGCAAGCAGTTTGTTTTTCTGATCCAGCTGTGGTTTTAGCCCCGCCATCACCGCACTCAGGGTTAACGCCATGGGCGCACTGGCGCCATGATTGATGGCCCCCGCGCGCACGGCGTATTGCGTTGCGATGACAAAGGTTTGCTGCGCCCACCACAGTAAAAAAACCTGTAACACCAGACACAAGCTCAGCAGCAACAATGGCCAGACCACCACAAACTCCGTCAGAGCCTGGCCTTTGATGGCTTTACGGCTGAACATAGCCAATCACCTTTACGGTAAGCTGCGGCGGCTGCCAGTTGTAATCGTTAAAACCTTTCAGCAGCAAAGCCACCGATGACACCTTTACCGAACTGCTCATCAGCAACGTTTGCTGCTGCGCCTGAAACTGCCAGTCGGTGGCAAACGGAAAACTTAACGGAGCCGGCAGTAGCCCCTGTTGCACCAGTTGCTGTTGCGACAAAGCAAACTGGCCCTGTTGTTGATAGTAATTGCGCTGCGCCTGCTGCAACTGCAGCAGATGCAGGCGCCAGTGCTGCACTTGCTGCATAACATCATGTTGTTGCCACAGGCTGAGCCAGCTGCTGCTTAACAGCGCGGCCAGCGCCAGTGCGGTCAGCAGCGACAGCCAGCTAAAACCTCGGGGACGCATGTTAGCTACCAAATGTCACTGTAAAGTCTCCCGCGGCATAAGAAGCTACTATCGATGAATTTGCATAGTCACGAACCAATCTTTGCCCTTCTGTCGAAGCATTTACATTTGTAAATCTTATAATATATTGCGTAGGATCAGTTGTATTAGGCCCAATCATTACATCACCACCCCAGGGGTTCTTTTCCACACCATCGGCCCAGGTCGCTGGTACCGCGCCAATACTGCTCAGTTCGGTAATACTGATACCGGTGTATATACCGGTGTTTGGCCGCCACATCTGCGCACCGGACTGCAGCGTGGTAATCATCGACTTAGCTTCTGAGACCCGGGCATTAGACACCGCCCAGTCGCGTAACACCAGTGTCCCTAGGGTGGCAATGGCAATAATACTGAGCACTGCCAGTACCTCGATAAATGTAAACCCCCGCCCCTGCATACCCGTACTCGCTAACTTATTATTGCGGTTCATAAAACGCTCCTTGTTGTTAAAAAATCCGATCCCCATTATTGCATCAATACCGCCATCATCAGTTGACCCGAAGCCTGCACCAGTAATGCAATTAAGCCAATAATCAACAGATAAACGACGCTCAGCACAAGCCGTTGCCGCATCAGCAAACCACGTTCAATACTGTCTGCGCTGCGCAATGCTGTACGCCACAACCCCTCCACCAGCGCCTGTTGACGACCACTGTTACGCAAACGAAATAAGATTTGCGGTGTCAACAAACCGGTCTCCATTACCTCGGCTAATTGCTGCTCACCGCGGGCTAATTTCATCTGCATCTGCTGCAGGTGATAACAGGCATAGGCTGACGATAACGGCTGTAAGCGCTGCAGCGCCGACTGCAAACTTAAGCGGTTGCGCAACAGCAGCGCCACCATTTGAGTGACCCAGACCGCCGTCAGTGCGCGTTGATAGCCAAACAAACCCCAACGCTCCAGGGTAAAGCGCCAGCGCCCGGTCCAGACCTGAGCCAGCCAGCCATAACCGCAAACCAGTACCAGCAGCAACCCAGCTAACACCAACCCCCAATGCTGCAAGCCCTGGGCAATCGACAATACCGCCTCAACCGTCCAGTGCGGCAACGTTGTCGCACTGTGCTGCATTAATTTTGGAAAATACACGGTACCGGCCAGGCTCACCGTCACCAGCACCATCAATAAGACAAACAGCGGGTACAGTCGTTGTCGCCACAATTTCAGGACCAGCGCACGCCGTTGCTGCTGAAACACCTGGTACTGTTTTAACAATGTCATTAAACAATGATTTTGCTGACCGAGAGCAAACAACTGCAGTAAATCGCGCTGCAAATAATTCTGCAGCCCGGTTAATAGCGGCTGGCCACGCCGCAAACATTCATGCAGCTGACCCGCCAGTTGCTGTTCGCGCTGCAAACCGTACTCTGCCGCACTCAGTTGCATGGCTTTTGCCGCCTGCAGCGGGCTGCAGCCATCTTCCAGCCAATGACAGTAATCTTCTACCCACTGCCATTGCCGCCCTGATGACCAGTAGTTACGAAGCAAAGGGGCCCTGCCGCCGATAACAATAGGTTTGCGGTCGCTCAGCCATGGCGGCAACCGGCAGACCGCGCTCACGCCAGCGCTGCGCCAGTGATAACCAGCCCTGCTGTTGTAAATGCTGACGCCAGCCGCTGTAATCATGGCGGCGCAGATAGCGTCGTGCCGGGTGATCGATGATCACGTATTCAGCCACCAGGGTGGTCTCATCAGACTGATGCACCAGGTACTGAGCCACGATGCCCTGCAGCACCCCTTCGGCAATCAGTTCGTTAATGGAAATCCCCAGATTCTGCAACCGCTGAATCGCGCCAATGCAATCGTGGGCGTGCAGAGTTGCCGTTACCAAATGCCCTGTCAGCGCCGCTGTTACAGCCGCCTGCGCCGTGGTGCTGTCACGTATTTCACTGATCGAAATGACATCAGGATCCTCCCGCAGCGCCATTTTAATGTGATCAGCAAAGCTCTCCTGCTGGCCGTCAACCCAGCGTTGCTCAATTTTCGGCTGAACAATTTCGACCGGGTCTTCCAGCGAAATCACTTTTTTATCGTCACCAAACAGACCATTTAAAGCCGCCAGCGAGGTGGTTTTACCGTGGCCTGTGGCCCCTACAATCAGCAACAAGCCGTAACGCTGTTTCAGCAGCTCCTGCAATCCCGCCTGCACATCCTCACTAAAGTTTAACTGTGCCAGACTCAGCACGGACTGCGCCTGCTCTGGTAATAATCGCAGTGTCACCGAAAAACCATTATTAAGGGGCGACTTTTGTAATCTTAAACGGACCTTACGGCCCGGCTCACTGTGTTGTTCAGCCCCCGGCAGCAACAGTTCGATGCTGGCACTGTCGCAACTCTGCTCATTAAATACGTCGCGATAATCGTGGCTGTAGGTATTCAGAGTTGCCGCTATCGACTCAACCATGGCTTCGCGACTGCGCCGCTGAGCACCGACCAGGCGCCCTTTAACCCGAAAATTTATATACGCCAGTACCGGCGTAAAACGCAGGTGGATGTCAGACGCCTGCATTGCCAGCGCTTCACTGACCAAATCAATCAAGGCCTGCTGCGCGCGAGTTTTATCCGCCGGGTTCAGTAGCCCGGCGGAATGGGATTGCTGAGCGGCGTTGCGATCACTTTCATGCAGTAAGGTACGGATATTGGCGGCACTGGCGTAGGCCACGATAACGGTTTTTTGAGTGCCCTGCTGCAGCAACTGACGGACATTACTAAGCTCGACACTGGCCTGTCCGGGAACCGGGGGTGAGCACACCAGCATGCCCGCTTCCGTGGCCATAATGGCCAGATCCAACTGCCCCTTGCGGCGCCAGCGTTCTGATAACTCCAGACAATACGTCAGTACAGTGGGCGGAATACTACAGCCCTGCAATTCTCGGCTATTCAACAAATTTTCGCTCATTAACAGTAGGCTCCGGTGGCGGTTCAGTTAGGGTCAGTGGCAGACTGGCGGCGACGCTGCCAACGCCAGCTTTGCGCCTGCTGATACAGAGTTAAGTGCAGTTGCGGATAACGCACCTCACTGACCAGCTGCCCCAAACTGCCGGGTCGGGCCGCCACGCCGGTAGCCGTGTTATTGTTTGCGGCCCGTGAAGATTGCCCCAGTTGCTTTAGTGCCTGCTGGTGTTGTTGCCGTTGCAGTTGCAGCTGCGCGTAATCGCGTTGTAGCTGCGCTAACTCATTATCCAGCCGTTGTTGCTGAATGCTCAGCTGGGTTTGTTGATAATGCTCGGTCAACGGCGATGACATTAGCTTAGGCGGCAGCGAAGACTGCGCCGCAGGGGCAGCTATCGGCTCGGGTTCTGCCCAGGCCGACACAGAAACTAATAAACTGCTGCTGATGACCAGCCGCAGTTGCCGGACCGAGGTTACGCTTAATCCTTTCATGGCATGCTATCCTGCTGTTTTGTGGGAGCTTGTAAGAGCGCAGGCTGGGTTACCGTGAGGCTGCCACTCCAGCCGAGCAACGAGCGTTGCAGACTGGCTGCTACCGTGTCTAACGTTCGTTCCTGCAAGCGTTCACTTAATTGCTGCAGCTGCGCGCCCGTCCAGTCCTGCCAGCGGAGCTGTAACTGCTGACCCTGCAGTTGCGCGCTTAGGCCAGGCAAAGGAGTCTGACGAAAACGCAGCAGCAGTTGCGGCAAATTTTCCGTGATGTGGTTAGCGGTAACCATCAGCCGCTGTTGGGTCAATGGCAGTTGTTGTTGTAGCAGCGGCTTTTGGCTGGTCGCCTTAGCCGATTCAGCAGGTAGCTGCAACCAGGCCAGCGGCGGCTGCCCCTGATACTGCACCTGCAACACCCGGCCAGACAGCTGTACTTGCCGTAACTGCCACGCGCCACTGACCGGCACCACAATCACGTTCAGCATACGCTGCAGCACCCGATCCGGCGGCAAATAAAATCGTTGTGCGGTTTGAGCTGCGACTGCCGCTTTCGATGATTCTGCAGCGGCAGTCGGCACCAGACCGGCAGAGCTTTTTAACCAGCCAAACAACGCTGCTGTCACTGCCAGCAGCAACAGCAAGGCCAACGTCAGGCGTACGATTAACCGGCGGCGACCCAGTTGCGGCAAGCTTTTCACCTGATTGAGCGGGACCAGCGCTGCCGCAGTGCTATCCATCAGTAAGCTCTGGGCTCGTTGCCAGCCAGCCGGTAAGGGCAGCGGCCAGTTATATTCCAGCAGCAGATCGGTTTCCGCCAGCTCTGTACAGTGTTGCGTCAGTGCCGCCGGCGACAGCGGCTCAATCCGTTGTAACTGACCCTGCTGCCATTCAATTAACACCGAAGTATTCTCATGATGGGCAAGGATCAAACAGCGCTGGGTGGGCGGTACTCCCGCCGATAGCGCCATCACCCAGTCAATAATTGGTTCAGCGCCCAGGCTCAGCCACCAGTTACCGGCGATTTTGTGCACCTGTAAATGATCATAACCCAACAGTTGCGCGCGCCGGCACAGCAGCCCGGGACGCGGACGTTTAAGCCCCCAACACTCACGAAATAACTGCGCCACAACCTGCATTAAATGCTTTCTCCGACAATGGTCGGCGTTAGCAACAGCAAGGTTTCGCTGTTTGCCATTGTCTGCTGTGTCTGGCCACCCGCCACCCAGCTCAGCAACCCCTTGCGCTCACCGGTTTCGGTACGCGAGTGCTGCAGACCCGACAACAGCAAAGTCTGCTGGTGACCCACCATGGCTTTAAGGAAAAAGGTTTTACGCGATGTGCGCGGAGTCTGTATTAACTGGTCCCCTGAACTGACACTGTCAATCCCCTGCAGCGCGCTTAAGCTGGACGACAACTGCAAAATCACCTGTTGTTGCTGCACTTTGGGTAATAAAAACAATTCAAAACCGGTGGTTACTTTGCCCGGCAGCAACAATTGTTCGGTACCAACATTAGGGGTACTGGTGCTGCCGGACGATGCCAGGTAGGTCGTCTCATCCTCCACCAGCAGGCGGGCAATCTGATTATTCAGCGTCATCACCCGCGGGTGGTGACTGACCCGAACCTGCCCCTGCTCACGCAAGGCGTCAATGAATACCTGCGAGCCGGCAAAGCGCCCGGTCGTTTTTTGCAGATTAAATTGTAACGGCGCACCACTGACCGCCCCATTGCCGGAACTCAGTGCCGTGAAAGGTCCTAACGACTGCCCGTTGCGCAGTAACTGCCAGTCCACAGCGTACTGTTGCCGATCATTGAAGCTGATTTCAATAACTTGTACATCAATCGCAACCTGACGGGTCAGGTTACGGTTAAGGTCGGCAATGTAGTCCTGCACCGCTGCGATTACCGTCGGTGTATCTTTGACCACCACCGAGGTAGAGCTTTGATTAATGGCCAGTTCACCGCGCTGCGATAACATCAGTTGCAGCGACCGCTCTAAGTCACTCCACAAGGATAATTGCTGCGAAGCAAAGTTTAAATATTGACTGGAGCCATCCGTGACGCCGGCCTGACTTTGATTACCCCTTGGTAAGCCACTGCGATTACTGTCTTCACCGAGCAAAAAGCGGGTATCACCGGCTAAAAAGGACACATCAAACTGCCGCACCGCCAGTTGCTTAACTTCGACCCGCGCGGCATAAGGCTCAATAATTAACTGCTGTGCATTGGCAATCCAATTTAATACGTCGCCAACCCGGGTATCCTGATCGGTATAGACTAATTGCTCAGCATCGACTTCATCGGCCAGATAAATGGTCACTCCCAACGGGCTCAACAATTGCTGCAGGGCCTTAAGTAACGGAACGCCGCGCATGTCGGCTTTGACACGTTGAGAGTACCAGCCAGGTTTGGCGAGCAATTCGGGATTAATGGCCGGCACATAAAAATCGTCGCTGTAGAGCACCGTTTGCGTCGGTTCAGGTAAGGCCTGATAGGGATAATTCTGAGCTAATTGGCGGTGTTGTTGCTGCTGCAGCGCATCGGCTTTGCGCAACAACTGCTGCGGGTCATGCGCACAGGACCATAACAACAAGACACTCAACGCCACAATTATGCGCATTAGCTGGACGAGGTCTCGCGATAACGCACTACCGCACTCTGGTTGGGATGTAACACCAATTGCAGTTGATAAGGTTTAAGTACCCGCTGCAGTAATTGCAGCCAGCTGTCAGCACTGATCAGATGTTCGGTCGGCCACTGATGATGCGGCGAGGCCTGCCAGTCAAGCACTTTTATTGCCAGATGTTGACGCAATAAGCGCCGGATCTGCGGCTCCAGCTGACCTGGTTGTAATTGCAGCGAAACCCGCGGCGAGACAATCTCAGAACTGGCTGCCGAGTAACCAGACCCATCATCCAGCAGCAAGGGCTTGCAGGAAGAAAGCCCGGTCGCGGCTGCGACCGGGCACGTCAAACCAATGAAACAACAGCCGCTGAGCAACGGCCGAATAAAACCCTGCGGCACTTTCATCGGACCTCCTTGTCCTGTTGACTGTGTCGTCCTGACACACAACAAATTTAGGAGGCCAGCCGGCAATTGGCTAGTGGCTAATTACGACTCCGTTTGTACGACATCGCCGACTTATTGAGTTTCGACCTGCCATTTACCATCCCGGTAAAAGGCTTTCCAGCCGGTTTGTTTTTTGTTCACCTCGGTAACGACGTACTGCTCTTTGCTTTTGCGTGAGAAGCGCACAATCGCATCGTTGCCGTCCTCGTCTTCTTGCGGAGCATCAGCCAGGTACTTAAATTTATCGGGCAACCGCTCTTTAAACTGAGCCAGTTCTTTTACCGTAACTGCCCGCGTTTCACGCGATTTGGGAAAAGTATTGGCCGACAGAAAAATCCCGGACGCGCCGTCGCGCAGAACAAAGTAGGCATCCGAATCCTGACAGGGTAATTCCGGCAGCGGCACCGGATCTTCTTTCGGTGGTGCAGGTTCACCGCTGCGTAACAGTTTGCGGGTGTTTTTGCACTCGCTGTTGGTGCAACCAAAATACTTGCCGAAACGACCGGTTTTTAGCTGCATTTCCGACCCGCACTTGTCGCATTCAATGGTCGGGCCATCATAGCCTTTGATCCGGAACGAGCCCTGTTCAACGGTAAAGCCGTCACAGGTCGGATTGTTGCCACAGACATGCAGCTTACGCTTTTCATCTATCAGGTAACTGTCCATTGCCGTACCGCACTTGGGACAGCGTTTTTTCGCCAGCAAGGCTTCGGTCTCGGCCTCGTCATCGTCACTGACGTCGGTGACTTCTTCTCCGGGAACCAGATTAAGCGTCTGCGTGCAGCGCTCTTTCGGTGGCAAATTATAACCTGAACAACCCAAGAACACACCGGTTGAAGCGGTCCGGATACCCATTGGACGACCACAGTTAGGACACTCAATATCGGTCAGTACCGGCGGGTTCTCGCGCATGCCACCTTCGGCCGGGTCTTGCTCGGCCTGCTCCAGTCGCTGCTTGAAGTCCTGATAGAATGTATCCAGGGTTTCCTTCCAGTTGCGCTCTCCGGCGGCAATATCATCAAGCGCCTGTTCCATTTCGGCGGTAAAATTGTAATTCATTAATTCAGTAAAGTTTTCCAGCAATCGATCGTTAACGATCTCACCCATTTTTTCTGCGTAAAAACGCCGGCTTTCGACTTTGACATAGCCGCGATCCTGAATCGTCGAAATGATCGACGCATAGGTTGAGGGCCGACCGATGCCCTGCTTTTCCAGTTCTTTAACCAGTGAGGCTTCGCTAAAGCGCGCTGGGGGTTTGGTAAAGTGTTGTTGCGGGTCAAGGTTTTGCAGAGCAAGTTCATCGCCCTTGCCGACATCCGGCAACAGTTGATCACCGTCAGACTTATTTTTCGACGGCGGCATCACTTTGGTCCAGCCGGCAAATTTCATCACCCGACCGCGGGCTTTCAATTCAAAATCTGCCGCAGTAGCGGTTAAGGTGGTGCTGGTGTACTTTGCCGGCACCATCTGACAGGCCACGAACTGACGCCAGATTAATTCATACAGGCGCTGCGCATCACGCTCCATCTGCCCCAGTTGTTCTGCTTTTACCTGGGCATCAGAAGGACGAATCGCCTCATGGGCTTCTTGCGCGCCCTCTTTAGAGCCATAGCGATTGGGCTCTTTCGGCAGATAGTTTTTACCAAACTGTTGTTCGATCAGCTCGCGACAGGCGGCCACCGCATCGGCACTTAAATTGGTCGAATCGGTTCGCATGTAGGTTATGTGACCGGCTTCGTACAGACGCTGTGCCATGGTCATGGTCTTTTTCACACCAAAGCCAAGGCGGGTACTGGCAGCCTGCTGCAGCGTTGACGTAATAAAGGGGGCTGAGGGCTTACTGCTGGTCGGTTTATCTTCCCGTGCGGTAACCTGGTACTGCGCCTGTTTCAGCTGCTTAACAGCTTGCTGAGTCTGTTCTTCATTAACAGGCCGGAAGGTTTTGCCGGCCTGCTTCATCACCTGCATGCGCAGTTCATCAGCGCCGGGCGTGGTCAGGTCGGCAAAGACATCCCAATATTCTTCCGGCACAAACGCCTTAATCTGGCGTTCGCGTTCAACCACCAGCCGCACAGCCACCGATTGCACGCGTCCGGCCGACAGTCCGCGGGCGATTTTTTTCCACAATAGCGGCGACACCATAAAACCAACCACCCGATCCAGAAAACGACGCGTTTGTTGCGCATTAACCCGATCAACGTTCAGTTCCGACGGCTGTTTAAAGGCATCCTGAATTGCTGTTTTGGTGATTTCATTAAATACCACCCGTTGAAAGCGATCGTCGTCACCGCCGATCAACTCCTTTAAATGCCAGGCTATGGCCTCCCCTTCGCGGTCCAAATCCGTCGCCAGAATGATGCTGTCGGATTTTTTTGCCAATTGTTGCAGCTCTTTGACTACTTTTTCTTTACCGGGCAGCACTTCATAATGTGCCTGCCAGTCATGCTCAGGATCAATACCCATGCGCGCGATTAACCGTTTATAATCACGTTTTTGCTGATAGCGCGCTTTCGCTTCCGGTTCCATTTTGCGTATTTCAGCGGCCGGTTTACTGGGCACTTTTTTTACCGCTTTAGTCGGCAAATCACGAACATGACCAACGCTGGATTTGACCACAAAGTCTTTACCCAGATATTTATTAATGGTCTTAGCTTTTGCCGGAGACTCGACAATAACGAGCGATTTCGCCATAAAGTTTAGCTTCTCTTAATAGATGTATGACCGACGATATAGTTATCTTTACACAGGATTGCAAGCGCCGCTTAGCGGCTTTTCTTTTTTTAGGTATATCGGTAATTGCTACCAGAAACAACCGTTAGCGACGAATTTGATAAAAATTCACGGTCTGAGCATAACCACCCTTATCCCGTAAAAGCGCCCGCCAGGCTCTTTAAATAAAGCCTTACAAGCTTGCCCTAAGTACGTATAATGCCCCTATTCGATCAGTCAAAGACGCACGATAACAGGAGTCCACCAACGTGACCATGCAACACTTCGAAGTTAACTACGATGGCCTGGTCGGCCCTACTCACAACTATGCCGGCTTATCCTTTGGTAACGTGGCATCGTTAGCCAACGCAAAGGCCAGCTCCAGCCCCAAAGAAGCCGCTTTGCAAGGCTTGCGGAAGATGAAGTCACTGCACGACATGGGCATGAAACAAGGCGTACTGGCGCCACAGGCACGGCCGGACATCGAGGCCTTACGGCGGATTGGTTTTAGCGGCAGTGACGGTGAAGTGTTGCACCAAGCAGCCAGCGAGGCACCGGCGATTTTCCAGGCGGTCTGCTCGGCTTCCAGTATGTGGACCGCCAACGCGGCGACCGTATCGCCCAGTGCCGATACCCACAACGGCAAAGTACATTTTACGCCGGCTAATTTAACCAATAAATTCCACCGCTCACTGGAGCCAACCACCAGTGGCCGTATCCTGCAGGCGATGTTCCGCAATCCGCGTTATTTTGATCATCATCAACACTTGCCGGATAATGAACACTTTGGCGATGAAGGCGCGGCCAATCACACCCGTTTATGCCGTGAATACGGTCATTCCGGGGTCGAAATTTTTGTTTTTGGCCGGCACGCGTTTGACTCATCAAAACCCGCGCCGACCCGTTATCCGGCCCGCCAGACACTCGAAGCAAGCCAGGCAATAGCGCGTCTGCACGGGTTATCCAGCGAGGACACGGTGTTTTTACAACAAAATCCGGCGGTTATCGATCAGGGCGTATTTCATAACGATGTTATCGCTGTGGGTAACCAGAATGTCTTGTTCTATCACCAGCAGGCCTTTGCCGACACCCAGAGTAAACTGGCCGAGATCAAACAAAAGTTTGGTGACAGCGAGTTGCACTTTATCGAAGTGGGTAACGAGCAGGTCAGTGTTCAGGATGCAGTAAAAAGCTATCTGTTTAATACTCAGTTGATCACCCCGCCTGACGGTAAAATGACTCTGGTGGCCCCCACCGAATGCCAGGAAAACCCGGCCGTTAACGCTTACCTTGAGCAGTTAGTCGCCAGCGGTGGTCCCATTCAGCGGGTTGAATTCTTTGATGTGAAACAGAGCATGCGCAATGGGGGTGGGCCCGCTTGTCTGCGCCTGCGAGTGGCTTTAAATGATGAAGAGCTGGCCGCAGCTAACCCCAACTGCCTGATGTCAGACGCGCTGTTTGGGCGCCTTAATCAGTGGGTCGAAAAACATTACCGTGATCGGCTGGCCGTCGATGAACTGCGCGATCCCGCGCTGCTGGAAGAATCCCGTACCGCCCTTGATGAACTGACCCAGATTCTCAAGCTGGGCTCAGTTTACGCATTCCAGCGCGCCTAAGCGCGCTGGTTCAGTAGACAGGCTGACCCTGACTTAATCGTTATCGTTGTGCAGTTCCAGGTTGGCGTCTTCGCTGCTTTCGCGTTCGGTTCTGGCGACATCATTGCGGGCAGCGTCCAGCTGCTCCAGGTAATCCTGACTGATATCACCGGTTACGTACTCACCACTGAACACTGAGGTTTCGAACCGCTTCACATCGGGATTTTCCTGACCCACTGCGGCGACCAAGTCGTCCAGCTCCTGATAAATCAGGCCATCAGCTTTGATCATCTCACGAATTTCCATCGATTCACGGCCGTGACCAATGAGTTCATTAGCGCTGGGCATATCGATACCATAAACATTAGGAAAACGAATTTCCGGTGCCGCCGAAGCAAAATACACTTTGCGAGCGCCAGCCTCGCGTGCCATTTCGATGATTTGTTCGGAGGTTGTGCCACGCACAATGGAATCATCCACCAGCAGCACGTTTTTACCTTTAAACTCCGCACTGATGGCATTCAACTTGCGCCGCACCGACTTACGCCGCTGGGTCTGACCCGGCATAATAAAGGTCCGCCCAATATAACGATTTTTAACAAACCCCTGACGGTAAGGCAGGTCCAGCGCACTGGCAATTTCCAGCGCGATATCGTTGCTGGTTTCCGGAATCGGGATCACCACATCGATATCCAGATCCTGATAGTCCCGTTTGATTTTCTCGCCCAATTTACGGCCCATGTTAACCCGTGACGCGTACACCGAAATACCATCGATAAAGGAGTCGGGGCGGGCAAAATAAACGTACTCAAAGATGCACGGGCAGTGCCTTGGTTTGTCGGCACACTGGCGAGAATAAAGCTGGCCTTCGTTGGTAATATAAATGGCCTCACCGGGTTCTACGTCGCGCACGAACTTAAAGCCGGTGCCATCGATAGCAACACTTTCAGAAGCCACCATGTATTCATCACCGTCAACGGTTTCACGTTTACCCAAAGCTAACGGACGAATGCCCCAGGGGTCCCGGAAAGCAATCATGCCATGACCTAAAATCATCGCGACCACCGCATAGGCACCACGGATCTTACGATGAACTGCGGTAATGGTGCGGAATATATCGTCGCTGTTAAGTCCCAGACTCTCGTTTTTATCCAGCTCGTTAGCAAACACATTGAGCAGAATTTCAGAATCGGAGGTGGTGTTAATGTGGCGCCGCGCCGTTTTGAATAAATGGTTATTAACATCGGCGGCGTTGGTTAAATTACCGTTATGCGCCATCGCAATACCAAACGGCGAGTTAACGTAAAAAGGCTGTGCCTCGGCCGAGCTGGAGCTGCCGGCGGTGGGATAACGCACGTGACCAATGCCCACCTTACCGGCTAGGCGATGCATATGACGGGTATGAAACACGTCGCGCACCAAGCCGTTGGCTTTACGCAGACGCAAGGTGTTGTGCTCGTCCACCGTCATAACGCCGGCGGCGTCCTGACCCCGGTGCTGGAGCATGGTTAAGCCATCATATAAAGCTTGGTTAACCGGTTGTTTGCCTACGATTCCAACAATACCACACATAAAACGTTGACCCTCTTAAACTGGTTCCGGGACTAAAAAACTTGAGCTTGTTTGCAGATATTCAAAAAACCACTGAATAAATACCCCGAAATGCGGTATCAGCAGTGATCCGCGCCACCAGGCGCTATCTGACAAGCCAGTAAATGAATCGATAAAGAATAATAACGCGCTGACAATCAGCAACCCTCGGAGGGCCCCAAAAACCAGACCCAGCACTCGATCGGTGCCGGACAAGCCGGTGTGATACACCAGCTTAGATAAAATGTAGTTAATGATTGCGCCGACAATCAGGGTGCTCACAAATAACGCCCCAATCGCTGCAGCGTTACGGATCAGCGGATCCTGAATTTGGGTAAAATAAACGGCCAGGTCGCGATAAAACTGACTGGCAATGACAAAGGCGGCAAACCAGACGGCCAACGACACAGCTTCTTTAACGAAACCGCGTACCAGACTGATTAACGTCGACACCGCGATGATGATGACAATGGCATAGTCTATCCAGACCATAAACACTCATTAGCTCGACAAAAGTGGACAAATTTTAGCAGAAACAAAACCAAATTGTGGTTTTTTTATTAATTGACTGGCAACAGCTCTACGGTTGATACGGAATTATTTTACCTTCCAGCCCGGTCAGTTCAGTTAACACCGGTAGCTGTTTTTCAAGTTCCGCCTGCGAGGTATCCGGGCCCACCAGCAACTTAGTCAACTGGCCACTGGGTTCACTGTAAGCAGCAAAGCCCTTTTGTTGTAACTGTGCCACTAGCTGTTCAACGCTTTGTTGATTGCTGAAAGCCCCCAGTTGAATGACAAAAGCTTTGCCGTCGGCGGCAAATTCCTGTGGCTGACGCGATGGCACCTGCAATTGTTCGTTATCCATTGCATCCGACTCAAGTTCGCCAGCGGACTCGGCAGTCGCCGATAACGCTTGTTCAGAGTCCAGGCTGGCCTCCGCCATCGGCTGTTTTGCCAATTGTTCAACCACCTCGTCGGTTATCGGCTGGGGTTGCTGCAAGGCAGCACTTTGCTCGGGTTGCAGTGGAATACTTTCGAAGTCTTCCACTGTTTCCGCTTTTTCACCATCCAGCACATCGGGTAAGATAATAACCGCCAGCGCGACTAAAATTAGTGTTCCGACAAGCCGGTTTTGTAGCGGACTGGCCAAGCTTAACTCCTCAGTTGCTGATTGATTCTGCTGACAGTGTAAAACGAGCCAAATGCGAACACCAGCGGCTTTTCAGTTTCATCGTTGTCATCAGCGTCATGATTTTGCGCGGCCTGGGTGGCGGCATCAAAAGCCTCTTCAACTGCAGCAAAACAGTGCACCGGCGCATGACTCTCGGTAAGACTGACGGCTGTTGCCAATTGCTCGGCACGACTGCCGCGGGGCTCAGTCAAGCTGGCCAAAAACCACTCACTCACCAGCCCCTGCAACTGAGCAAAAACCGCCTCATGATCCTTATCCTGCAACATACCTACCACGGCATAAATCGGTCCACGTTTGGCTCTTTTCGCCAGTTGCCGGGCAATGTAGGCCGCCGCATGGGCATTATGCGCAACGTCCAGCAGCACATCACAGCCGTTATGCTGCAAAGCCTGCATCCGTCCGCTTAGCTGCGCCTTGCTGAGCCCGTCACGGATGGCATCGGCGCTGACCGCCAGCGGTAAGGTTTCCAGCGCAGCCAGTGCCGTAGCAGCGTTGATCAGAGGCAGTTTGGGTCGGGGTAATTGCAGCAAATTAGACTCAATGCCCAAATAATGCCAATGGTCACTGTGCTCGGTAAAACTGTATGCAGCGCCAAGCGGGTAGTACGGCGCACCAATAGCGTCGGCCTGCGCGGCGATACTGGCAGGCGGCTCGGGATCCCCGCAAATCAATGGCGTGTCCGGGCGTGCAATGCCCGCCTTTTCACGGCCAATAAGTTCGCGGTTATCGCCCAAAAACGCAACGTGGTCGATGCCGATGCTGGTGATCACAGCAACATCGGCGTCAATCACGTTCACCGCGTCCAGGCGACCGCCTAAACCGACTTCCAGGATCGCCACATCCAGCGGTTGCTGTTTCATCAGCCAGAAAGCCGCCAGCGTGCCAAACTCAAAATAGGTTAATGGCGTTTGCCCACGCGCCTGCTCAATTGCGGCAAAGGCGCTGCAGTGGCGCGCATCGTCAAGGTAATCGCCGGCAATACTGACACGCTCATTGTAGTGTTGCAAATGAGGTGAAGTATACACCCCGACCCGGTAACCGGCAGCCCGCAAAATGGTATCCAGGTAACTGACCGTCGAACCCTTGCCATTGGTCCCCGCTACGGTAATCACGTAGCGTGCCGGGCGAGCCAGCTGCGCCTGTAGCAGCACCTGCTGCACACGCTCTAAACCTAATTCAATCTCACTGGCATGCAATTGTTCCAGGTAAGCCAGCCAGCACTGCAGTGATGAGACAGCGCTCGGCACGTCGGAGCGGTTGTTCGGGCGATCATTCGTCATGCGCTGTCATCAACCCTCAGCAGACGCCAGTTTTTCCAGTTCGGGGCTTGGCAATCTCATCATTTTAGCCAGTAAGCGTGCAATGGTCGTGCGCATTTGGCGGCGGTCGACGATCATATCCACGGCTCCGTGTTCGAGCAAGAATTCGGCCCGTTGAAAGCCTTCCGGCAGAGTCTGACGAACCGTCTGCTCTATCACCCGGGGGCCGGCAAAACCAATCAACGCTTTCGGCTCAGCAATATTGATATCGCCCAACATGGCTAAACTGGCCGAAACACCGCCCATGGTCGGGTCGGTTAATACCGAAAAGTAAGGTAAACCCTGCTCGCTCATGCGTGCCAGCGCCGCTGACGTTTTTGCCATCTGCATTAGCGACATCAGCGCTTCCTGCATGCGGGCACCGCCCGAGGCCGAAAAACACACCAACGGCAAGTCATGCGCCAAGCACTCATCTACCGCTTTAACAAACTTGGCGCCCACCACTGAGGCCATTGAGCCGCCCATAAAATTAAAGTCAAAAGCCACCGCGACCACAGGAACACCCTGCACAGTTCCGCGCTGTGCAATTAACGCGTCTTTTTCGCCGGTACTCTTTTGCGCCGCAGCAATCCGGTCTTTGTATTTTTTTGAGTCACGAAACTTAAGAATATCTTTGGGCTCCAGCTCGGCGCCAATTTCTGTTACGCCCTGTTCATCGAGGAACTGTTGCAGCCGCTCGCGACCGGTCAGCCGCATGTGGTGATCACATTTAGGACAGACACTGTAATTGCGCTCCAGATCATTGCGGTAAATGATCGCATCACAGGCACTGCATTTACTCCACACCCCTTCCGGCACGTTTTTACGTTTATTTGATTTTGGCTTTGCGAGAATTCTTTCAATCCAGCTCATAAGTGTCCGCTTTCAGGCTTTATTAAATTAATAGAGTAGCTTACATGGTAGCACAATTGGGTCAAGCAAAGAGGTCATAACAGTCACCGCCTAATCTTCAGCAAACCAAAGCGGGCCGGCGTGTGGCTGCGGTAACTGAAACTCTGCCGGGTAATCGACATTAACCAGATAAAGACCACCGGGCTTAGCGGTTGCTGCGGCTTTGGTACGGTCGCCGCCGGCCAGCAGCTGTGCCAGCCATTGCGGCGGTTGTTGGTGGCGACCAATGGTGATCAGACTGCCGACAATATTGCGCACCATATGGTGTAAAAAGGCATTGGCTTTAATATCGACAATAATAAAGTCGCCGCGGCGGGTTACCGTCAGGTGGGTCACTTCACGACGGGGCGAATTGGACTGACAATGGGCTGCCCGAAAGGCGGAAAAGTCGTGCTCGCCCAGCAAAGCCGGCGCCGCCGCCTGCATTGCCTGCTCATCCAGCAAGGGATGATAATGGCTGACACCATGACTGAGAATGCCCGGTCGTAATGGCGTATTAGCAATAATATAGCGGTAACGTCGTGCCCGGGCACTAAAGCGGGCATGAAAATCATCGCCTACGGGTTGTGCCCAACGCACAGCAATGTCGGCCGGCAGATTGCTGTTGATGCCTAAGGTCCAGGCACCGCCGCCGCGCGCTTTGCTGACATCAAAGTGCACCACTTGATTGGTGGCATGCACACCTGCGTCAGTGCGCCCGGCACAGACCACGCCCACCTTTTCATCAGCCACTTTACTGAGCGCCTGCTCCAGACGCTGCTGCACGCTATCAACCTGCTGTTGACGCTGCCAGCCATAATAACGACTGCCGTCGTATTCAACACCTAGCGCAATTCGCATACGGCTTCCTTACGAATAAAGTCAGGTATCCAATCGGTTTAATAACGCTTTCGCTTCGGTTGCGATATCGGCGTCATCACCGTCGATAAGTTGTTGTAAAATCTCTTTCGCTTCGTCGGCTTCGCCCATATCAATATAGGCACGGGCCAAATCCAGTTGCCCGGAAGCTTCTTCATCAACTTCGCTGTCAGCCGACTCGTCCTGCTCATCGCCACTGTCCTGGTCGAGCAGATCTTTAACGGCTGAAGACTGGTAATTATCCTGTTCTTCCTCACCGCTGTCATCGGCATCTTCCATTAAACTGTCGATGTCCAGAAAGCCGTCATCACTGTCATCGTTGTCATCGGCCTGGCTGTCATCAGCCGGCTTCTGCTGCTCGCCGCTGTTGTCGTCAGCAAAGGCTTTTTCCAACTCATCGTCTGCCTGCTGTTCAGCCTCGGCAAGCTCGGCATCATCTGCAGGGATTTCTTCTTCAACGTCGTCTAAATCGGCCAGTTCCTGCTCGATCTCCTCAGACTCGGACAACAAGCGATCAAGATCTTCCTGACTGTATTCCTGCGACTCATCACCGCTGTCGTCATTGGTTTCGTCTTCGCCGATGCCAAGCTGAGCCAGTGTTTCTTCAGCAGCATCGGCATCAGCAAAGGCTTCCGGCTCGGATTCCGGTTCAGGTTCAGGTTCAGGCTCTGGCTCTGGCTCTGGTTCAGGCTCTGGCTCTGGCTCTGGCTCTGGTTCAGGTTCTGGCTCGGGTTCTGGCTCCGGCTCAGGTTCGGGCTCCGGCTCAGGTTCGGGCTCGGGTTCTGGCTCGGGTTCTGGTTCTGGCTCCGGCTCCGGCTTAGCTTCTGGCTTACCTTCAGAGGGGGTATCGGCCACTTCACTATCATCACCCTCATCAAAGAGTTTATCCAGCTCTTCCTGCGACAGCTCAGATTCACCTTCCTCGTCGGGCAGCAACTCTTCGTCATCCTCGGATAACAGGTCTTCATCCGCGGTATTATCTTCGGCTGTCTCGGCTTCGGCTGTCTCGGCGCTGGCGTCTTCCTCGGCTGCTGCGTTGTCATCGTCGTCCAGACGAATACTGAAGTCATCTTCCTCAGCCATTTCACCGGATTCCGTTAACTCGGCTTCCAGCGCACTCAAATCATCGCCCAGATCCTCATCGTCACTGTCGCCTTCAAGGTCAAACAGCCCTTCATCATCATCGGCCTTTTCGCCGCCTTCCATCAATTCGCGATCAAGGGCCTTAGACGCTTCTTCTTCATCCAGCTCGTCAACCTTTTTGTTGGTCGGCTTGCCGGACTCGTCAGTGTCCGGTTTGCGCCTAATTAAGAACCAATACAGACCGGCAATAATCAGTAGTGCCGGTAATACCGACAGCAAAGCGATATTTATCGGGTTCTGCAACCACTCCATAAAGCTTGACTGCGGCGGCTCCTGCTGCTGTTGCTGCATTTCCAACATTTGCTGTTGTTGCTGCAGTACCTGCTCAAACTGTTGTTCCAGCTCGCCAGTCTGCTGCAGACTGCCGGCCAGTTGATCGATACGCTCGGCCAGGTTATCTAAGCGCTGCTGGATTGACTCATTTTCATCATAAACCTGTTGCACCGCCTGCAGCGACTGATCAACTTCGGCCTGTAAATCGGCAAAGTTTTTCTGCTGTTGCTGTTCAACCTGTTGAATGACTTGTTCCGCCCGTTGGCGCGCTTGATCGAGTATCTGCTGCTCTTCCGCCCGGGTTTGTTCTGTCTGTTGCTGAGTGTCTGCCAGCTGTTGCTGCCGATCCTGCAATTGCTGATCAGCCAGTACCCGGCGGCGCGCTGTCTCCGGGTTAATCATCCGGATTTCCTGAAGGCTGGGAATGCGCAGATAAAAGCCGTCCAGCATACGATTCAAATTACCGTCAACGAAGGCTCGCGGATTGGCCTGGGCAATGGCCACCATGGTCTGATACTGAGTGACACTGGAGTGCGGAATGTGCTGGCGGGCAATGGCCCAGAGGGTATCGTCGGAAGAAATCGGCCCATAGCGTTGCTGACCCTCGCGCACATCTGTTGCCTCGGAGCCCTTCTCGCCCTTGATGATGACACCATCATCCTGCAGCGTTGTTGTGGCGGCAACAGATAGCGGCAATGCCAACAGTGTCGCCAGCAGAATCTGTGCCAGCCACTGTCGCATTACCTGATTGAGTCTGCGTCCGATGTTATTTATTTTCATCCTTAATCTCTGCCCGCACTTTGCTATTCTTATTAACGGCGTCAGCCATAAAATCTTTATGACACAAGCGATTCGCTTTTACCACTGCCTTTTACCAGTAATCACGGACCAAATGCTCAGCAATCTGAATCGAATTGGTGGCGGCGCCTTTGCGAATATTGTCCGACACCACCCACAAATTAAGCCCCTGAGGGTGGCTGATATCTTCTCTGATGCGACCCACAAACACCTCATCCTGGCCGGCAGCGTCAGTCACCTGAGTCGGAAATTCTTCCCGTTGTTCCATTAGCTGAACACCCGGTGCCTCTTGCAGCAACTGTTTGACGTGCTCCGCCGTAACCGGCATCCGCGTTTCGATGTGGATTGCTTCAGCATGACCAAAAAATACCGGAACACGCACCGCAGTGGGGTTAACCCGAATGGTTGAATCATTAAAAATTTTGTGCGTTTCCCACACCATTTTCATTTCTTCTTTGGTGTAGTCATTCTCCATAAATACGTCAATTTGCGGAATGCAGTTAAAGGCGATTTGGCGGCTGAAATTTGCGACCGTGGGCTCTTTCGCGTTCAGCAATTCCGCTGTCTGCTTGGCCAGTTCTTCCATCGGCTCTTTACCCGCCCCTGAAACCGACTGATAGGTGGCCACATTAATGCGCTCAATACCAATGGCATCATGTATCGGCTTTAACGCCACCAACATCTGAATGGTCGAACAATTTGGGTTGGCAATGATGTTACGGTTACGAAAATCAGCCAAAGCATACGCGTTAACCTCGGGTATCACCAACGGGATGTCGGCTTGGTAACGAAACTCTGAGGTATTATCAATCACCACACAACCCGCTTCGGCAGCTTTCGGTGCCAGGTCCCGTGAGACACTGCCACCCGCTGAAAAAAAGGCGATATCGGCCTGGCTCCAGTCAAAACTGTCGGCATCCTGCACTTCCAGCTCCTGACCCTGAAAACTGACTGTCGACCCAGCCGAACGGGAACTGGCCAACGGAACTAACTGGCTGACAGGAAATTTTCGTTGCTCCAGAATCTCAATCATCTGTTGACCGACCAGACCGGTGGCCCCTAACACAGCAACGCAAAACCCTTCAGACATAATGACTCCCGTTTTAATTGACTATTCGCTGCGAAAAGCATTAAAGCCTAACGCTAAAAATTGATTAACCTGCTGGGTATTATGACATGCAATGGCCTGATTGTTGAGCTGTCTGCGGGGATTATCTTTGCGATAGTGTTTACGCAGCTGATCAAAGCCCGCTGCGGTTATGCCCTGCTGCCGCATGGCCTGGTCATCTTGCCAGATGTTATAGCGCTGCAACACCAGTTCCGCCAGCTGCACCGGGTCGGTTAAATCCGCCGCGTCGCGGGCGGGCCAGTCACACGGCGGCAATAACGAAGCGACATCGGCGGTAAAGGGTTTATCGATAAAATCGTGCACGGCGCGGGCGATCATCACCGCACCACCTAACTTTCCTTCAGCGCTGTGACCGGCAATGTGCGGGGTCGCAATCGTGACCTGCGGCAGCAAAGCGGTGAGGATCTGAGGTTCGCCCTGCCAGACGTCCATGACCAGTTGGGGACAGTCACCCTGCTCACAACACTGCAACAGGGCCTGATTATCAATCACCGCACCCCGGCTGGCATTGATCAGTAACTGCTCTTTATGTAATGACTGCAGTGCTTCAATGTCCAGTAATTGCTCGGTCGGATGCGGACCGGCTGTGGTTAGCGGCACATGACAGCTGATGATGTCGGAATTAAGCACCCGTTGCCAGTGCTGGTGCAGCTCTGCATCGTCCAGCTCAGTGTGGCCACTGTCCAGCAACGGGGGATCATAATAATGCACCAGCAAACCCAATGCCTGCAACCGGCGCCCGGCTGCGCGGCCGGTGTGGCCGGCACCAATGATGGCGACTTCCAGATTCGGCAATTGCTGCAGTTGCCCGCGTTGTTGAAAACAGGCCAGCACCGCCGTCAGTACATACTCACCAACGGCATCGGCGTTCGCCCCCGGGGCACTGGCGACAGTAATATCACGCCCGGCCAGCGCCGCTTGCTGAAGGTGTTCGGTACCAATCGTTGCGGTGCCGACAAATTTTAGCTGTGGTGCCTGCGCCAGCAGCGAGTCGTCAACCGCAGTAACCGAGCGCACCAATAACGCATCGGCGCTGTGCAACACGTCAGCTGGCGGCTGTCGCCCGCTATAGCACGACAGGCTACCCACAGCCGCCAGCAATTGCGGTAATGCGGGTATATTTTGGTCAGCAACAATATGCACCTCAGCAGTGCTTATTCACTGTATTCGCGCAAAACCAGAGAAGCGTTTGTACCGCCAAAACCAAAGCTGTTGGACATCACCGTGGTGAGTTTTGCCGGGCTCGGTTGGCGCACAATGTTCATGCCCTCAGCGGCCGGGTCCAGACTTTCGATATTGATGCTCGGCGTGACAAAATCATTTTTCATCATCAGCAGCGAGTAAATGGCTTCGTGCACACCGGCGGCGCCCAGCGCATGGCCGGTCATCGCTTTGGTGGCGCTGATCAGTGGTGTCTGCTCAGGAAATACCGCGCGAATCGCTTCCAGTTCTTTGACATCGCCTACCGGCGTACTGGTGCCGTGGGTGTTCAGATAATCAACCGGCGTGTCGACAGTTTCCATTGCCATCTGCATGCAGCGCACAGCGCCTTCGCCCGACGGAGCCACCATGTCATAACCATCCGAGGTCGCGCCATAGCCAACGATTTCGGCGTAAATTTTCGCGCCCCGCGCCTTGGCAGCCTCCAGCTCTTCAATCACCAGAATACCGCCGCCACCGGCCGGTACAAAGCCGTCCCGGCCCTGGTCATAGGTCCGCGAAGCCTTTTCCGGGTCATCGTTGTATTTGGTACTGAGCGCACCCATAGCGTCAAATTCCATGCCCAGCGTCCAGTGCAGTTCTTCGCCGCCGCCGGCAAAAACGCGGTCCTGTTTGCCAAACTGAATCAATTCCAGCGCATGGCCAATACAGTGCGCCGAGGTGGCACAGGCAGAACTGATGGAATAGTTAACACCCTTAATTTTATACGGCGTTGCCAGACAGGCCGAGGTCGTCGACGCCATGCAACGGGGCACCATGTAGGGGCCGACACGTTTTACGCCTTTTTCACGTAAAATATCAGCCGCGGCGACCTGATGTTCGCCCGAGGCACCACCGGAACCGACCACCAGGCCAGTGCGGTAATTGGATACCTGCTCATCGCTTAAGCCAGCATCTTCAATGGCCTGGTTCATGGCAATATAGGCATACGCGGCAGAATCACCCATAAAGCGCAATGCTTTGCGATCGATGTGGTCTTTTACGTCCAGCCGAACCGGCCCCCACACCTGGCAGCGCAATCCCATTTCAGCAAACGACTCAGAGTGTTCGATGCCCGACTTGCCGGTACGTAATGACTCCAGCACTTGTTCCTGGTTGGTGCCGATACTGGAGACAATGCCCAGCCCGGTAATCACTGCTCTTCTCATTCTGTCTTCCTGTTTTTCGCTAAAATTTAAATCCATTCTTAATTACCAATAGGATAACTAAGCTTGCGTCAATAGGTGGTCTGCTTTGTCAATTAACTGCTATTATAGCGTCCATTATGACAGATTCCATGAATGCAGCCTAAATGAATTATTCCGCAGATATCCGTTTTAACGACCAGGGCGTTCCGGTCTCGAACCAGTTCGATGACATTTATTTCTCGCTTTACAATGGCGTCGCTGAATCCCGATACGTTTTTTTACAGCATAACGGATTACCGCAACGCTTTGAAAACCTGCCGGACTACAGCGAATTTGTGGTTGCCGAAACTGGGTTTGGCAGCGGCCTGAACTTTTTACTCTGCTGGCAGCTATTTTTGCAGACGGCGCCAGCCAGCTGTCGACTGGTATTCGCCAGTTTCGAAAAATATCCGTTCAGCCGCGAGCAACTGCAGCAAGCCTATCAGGCGTTACCGGAATTACAGCCCCTGGCTGAACAACTGCTGGCCGTTTACCCGAACTGTGAGCCCGGCTGTCACCGATTGCTACTGGCCAACGGCCGAATTACGCTGGACTTATGGATTGGTGACATCGAGGAACAGCTGCCGCGCTTTGCTCAACAGGCAGAAAATCAAGTGGACTGCTGGTTTTTAGACGGTTTTGCGCCAGCTAAAAACCCGCACATGTGGCAACCACTTTTGTTTCAGCAGATGGCACACTGCGCCCATGACCACACCACTTACGCCACTTTTACGGCTGCCGGTCAAGTGCGCCGGGGGCTGGAAAAAGCCGGTTTCGCTGTTGCAAAAGAGCCGGGCTTTGGCCCCAAGCGCGAGATGATTCGCGGTCAGTTAGCGCACCCGAAAGCGATAAAACCCAGCCCCCAACGACAACCCGTAACCCTAATCGGTGCCGGCATTGCTGCTGCCACTCTGGCACTGGCTTTGCGCCGTCGGGGCGTTGACGTCAGTGTCGTCAGTCAAGGAGTGGCCGATGCGGCCTCAGGCAACCCTCAGGGCGCGGTTTATCCCCTGTTACATGCGGAGATCACCCCACTCAGCCAATTTTATTTACAGGCCTTCAGTACCGCGCTCAGTTTTTATCATCCCTGGCAAGACCAGCACTGGTTCCCGAGTGGTGTGTTGCAACCGGCGTTTAACGCGCAGCGCCAGCAGCGGGCAGAAAAAGTCGCCGGCGGCCTGTATCAGCCGCAAAGCGTCAGTCTGACAGCGGCTACGCAAAGCAATCAGCTGGCCGGTATTACGCTGGATTTTGACAGTCTGCACTACCCGACGGCCGGCTGGCTGCGGCCACAACCCATGGTGCAGGCGCTGTTACAACAGGCCGGCTGTCAGCCCCGCCATCAGAGCCTTGGCGCTGACGCAGAACAATTGCCGGGCAGGCTGGTCATCGCTGCCGGAAAGCAAAGCGCCGCGCTGGTCGAGCAACTGACCGGGCTGCAGCTGCCCATCAATCCGGTCCGCGGCCAGATAACCCTGGTTAAAGCCAGCCAAGCCACAGCTCAGTTACAACAGGTACTGTGTTACAAAGGCTACATGATACCGGCGGATAACGGGCAGCATTGCATCGGAGCAACCTTTAACCGTGCCGATGACAGTGAGCAACTGCGCAGTAGCGATGATGTGGAAAATTTAGCCAGCTTACAAGATTGTTGTGCTCAGCCCTGGAGTGACACCTTGCAGGTGGTCGGTTCCCGCGCCAGCGTCCGCGCTACCAGTCCCGACCATATGCCCATTGCCGGTCAACTGAGCGCCAATCGAGCAGTCATTTCGGCCCTTGGTTCGCGCGGTCTGACCTCGGCTCCGTTACTGGCCGAAATCATTGCCGCGCAGTTAACCGGAGGTTTGCCACCGCTGGCGGCAGATTGTCTGCGGCGCCTGTCACCGCAGCGTTACCGTTAACCATCAACGCTGGCCGCCACGGTGTCCAGCTTGTCCATCAGATTTTGAATGTGAGCCTGGTCCGCCGGCGCCAGTTCATGCTTTGCCCCCTCGACGGCAGCGCGCAAATTCGGCATCACCTGAGCCGGATCCGTTGCATCATTTAACTCCATTTTCGCTACCACCAGATCAAAATGGCCGCGCAGATAACCGCTGGCAAACAGTTCATCATCACTGCCATCAACATAAGCTTGGTCAAAAACACTTTCCAGCTGTTCGACAATCGGGTAAAGCGACATAGTGCGTCCTTTTCATGATAAGTTGGCGCTTATTCTAGCGTTGATTTTGTTACAATGCATCCTAACTCAAACGGTCAAAAATCCAGGTTCGACAGCAGAGGGCTTAACCTATGTCATTACAAATTGGTTTGTTTTATGGCTCCACCACGTGCTATACCGAAATTGCCGGCGAAAAAATCCAACAGGCCATTGGTGCCGACATTGTTTCGCTGCATGATATAAAAGATACCCCGCTGGCCGCAGCGGAAAACTTTGATGTGCTTATTTTTGGCATCTCGACCTGGGATTTTGGTGAGTTACAAGAAGACTGGGAAAGTCTCTGGGACGATATCGCGCCACTGAACCTGGACGGCAAAATTGTGGCATTGTATGGCATGGGCGATCAGCAGGGCTACACCGACTGGTTTCAGGATGCCCTTGGCATGTTACACGACGCGATCGCTGACAAAGGCTGTAAACGTATCGGCTACTGGCCCAATCAGGGCTACGATTTTGCCGCTTCAAAAGCACTGACCGAAGACCAACACTATTTTGTGGGGTTGTCACTGGATGAAGACTCGCAGTACGAACTATCCGATGAGCGCATCGAGCAATGGACCACACAAATACTCGAAGAAATGGCAGAACAACTAGGATAATCATTATGCTGCTCACTTGCACACATCGGAACCCAACCCCCCATCGACTGCGCTCTGCACTGTCGGCTGTAACAGCCGCGGTAACACTTAGCGCAAGCCTGGTCATCAGCCCGGCTGCACTGGCTGCAGAAGAAACTCCGTTGGTGGCTGAATTTACTGAACACATGTCACTAAACGACGGTTATTTTGATTTTTACCACGACTCCGCTGACGGTAAGATTTATCTCGACATACCAAAACAGGGCCAGCCGTTTATTTTTCAGACCAGCCTGCCCTGGGGTTTAGGCTCTAACGATATTGGCCTGGATCGCGGCCAGTTAGGCGACACTCAGCTGGCCTCTTTCCATATCGAAGGCGACAAGGCACTGTTGCTGGCACATAACACCCGTTATCGCGCCAGCAGTAGCAATCAGGCCGAACGGGATAGCGTTGACCAGGCTTTTGCCGACGCAGCGCTGCAGGGTTTTGAGGTAGTCGCCAGCGACGCCGATTCGGTGCTGGTGGATTACACCCCTTACCTGCTCAGCGACGTACACGGAGTCAGCCAGCGTCTGGCAGACCGTGAGCAGGGCGAGTTTAAAGCGGACAGCGAACGCTCAGTAGTTTACCCACAGCGCAGCAAGGCGTTTGTCGACAATACCGAACTGGAAGCTAAAGTAACCTTTGTCGGCGAAGCAGAAGGTCGTTACGTGCGGCAGGTGGCGGCTGACAGTAACGCACTGACCCTGCATCTGCACCATTCCTTCATCCGCTTGCCCGACGACCAGTACCAGGCTCGTCAATTTCATCCAAACAGCGGCTTTTGGGCGGAAACCTTTGTTGATTATTCTGCCCCCCTGGGCGAGGACATTGAAAATCAGGTAATTCCCCGCCACCGGCTGCATAAAAAAGACCCGATAGCCACACGCAGCGAAGCGCGTCAGCCGATCATTTATTACCTCGACCCGGGTGCTCCGGAACCGGTAAAATCGGCGTTGCTGGAAGGCGGCCGCTGGTGGGCCGAAGCTTTTCAGGCGATTGGCTACGATAAGGCATTTCAGGTAAAAACCTTACCGGCAGATGCCGACCCCATGGATGTCCGTTACAACGTGATCCAATGGGTGCATCGGGCAACCCGGGGCTGGTCTTACGGTTCATCAATTGTCGATCCGCGTACCGGTGAGATCATTAAGGGCCATGTGACCCTGGGCTCGCTGCGGGTCAGACAAGACATGAAAATTGCCGAAGGGCTGCTGGGACCCTTTGATGAAGAAAACCGCGCGCAGTTGCGGCAAGACATTAAAGCCATGGCACTGGCCCGCATTCGTCAGCTCAGCGCTCACGAAATCGGCCATACGCTGGGGCTGGCGCATAATTTTGCCGCCTCTGCTCAGGACCGGGCCTCGGTAATGGATTACCCGCATCCGCTGGTTACCCTGACCACCGACGGTGATATCAGTCTGCGCAAAGCCTACGATGTCGGCCTCGGCAAATGGGACAAGCAGGCCATCGCCTACGGCTACAGTGACTTTGCCGGTATGCCGTCAGAGCCTCAGCAACTGGCCAGTATTCTGCAGACCAATAAACAACTGGGGCTGGCCTTTATCTCCGATCGCGATGCCCGCCCAGCGTCGGGCGCGCACCCAACCGCTCACTTATGGGATAACGGCAGTGACCCGGTGACCGAACTGCAGCGCCTGCTGACGGTGCGCGATCAGGTGATCAGTCAGTTTGACCAGGGCCAGCTGGCGGCGGATAAACCGCTCAGTGATTTACAGGAAGTGTTGGTCCCCATGTACCTGCTGCATCGCTATCAAACAGAAGCCGCAGTTAAATGGCTGGGTGGCATGCAGTATCGTTATTACATCAACGACGAACGCCCCAGTGACTACCAAATGGTCGGCCCGGCCGATCAACAAAGAGCTTTAGAGCAGGTGCTTAAAACAGTACGCTATCCGGCCCTGCAGTTACCGTCACAAATACAGCAGCTGATGGTGCCGCTGGCCTATGGATCTGACGATAACCGTGAACGCTTTAACGGCCGTAACGGATTAATTCCCGACCCGGTCAGCTGGGCTGCCAGTGCCGCCGACTTGAGTCTGCAGTTGTTGTTTAACAGCGCACGCTTAAATCGTCTGCAGCAGCAACATGCAATTAATGCTGACGTGCCCTCGGCGGCAGCCTTGTTTAATCAGGTCGCTGCGGCTCTGTTGCAGGACTGGCGCCAGCAGCCCCAGGATAGTCTGCGGCAACGCTTACTGACTACGGCCTTTAATGCCATGGTCAAGGCAACTGAGGCTGAGCAACTGGCGCCGGAAGTACACCTGGCACTGCGCAGCGCGTTACAGACTCAGCAGCGTAAACTGGCCGATCAGGAAACCGCATTAACCCGGCAGTTAGCGGCACAGTTACAACGTTATCTGGATGACGGCGAATGGCCGGACAGTTATCAGCCCCAGCCACTGCCCCCGGGCTCGCCGATTTAAGGCGCGCCTGATGGCTTAAATTTCAAAGTTGGAATCGTCCAGCTCGGCCTTGCTTTTACCGTGCGGGGTCGGCTGACGAGTTTCCGCATCAATGTGCACAAACACAATGTCATCGGCGACACAAATATTCTGCTTCGTGTGTTTGTTACGCACAATGCAGGTGATAGCCAGTGAACTGCGGCCAACTTTCTTTACCTGCAGGCCAAATTCAACCACATCTCCCTGAAATGCTGAGGTCTCAAAAGTGATGGCACCAATGTGTTTCGTCACCAGACTTTTGGCGTCTAGCTGACAACTGGCAAAAATGTAAGCTTCCTCATCAATCCATTCGAGGATACGACCACCGAACAGCGAGCCGGCAAAATTGAGGTCATTGGGCATGACCAGACGACGGGATAAAAAACGCATAGCGACTCCTTCACAAAAAAGATTTCAGAGTCGCTATTATAACGTATTATTTTTTCAGCGTTTGTTTAAAAATTTTTGATTAAAAAAGTCAGCAATCAACTGATGACGATGAACTTTAGTGGCCGTTCCATTCAGTGAATGTTTTTTACCGGGATAATTCATCATCTCAAATTGTTGCCGGTTATCCTGCAGTTGCTTATACAGTTTGGTGCTGTGAGTAAACAACACATTGTCATCGGCCATACCATGGTAAATGAGCAAATCACCCTGCAGATCCTCTGCATAGGGGAACACCGAAGACTGCTGATACGCATCGCCTTGTTGCGGCATGCCCATGTAACGCTCGGTGTAATGAGTATCGTACAGGCGCCAGTCGGTAACGGGTGCACCAGACACTCCGGCGGCAAAATAATCCGGCGCTTTAAACATCGACATCAGCGTCATGTAACCGCCGTAACTGTGGCCATAAATGCCAATGCGTTGCGGGTCAACAAAGTCCAGGCTGCGTAAGTAATCCACACCGCGCATCTGATCAGCCACTTCCGGCTCGCCCATTGATCGATAAATGGGAGCTTCGAAGGCTTTACCGCGATTGGCCGAGCCGCGATTATCCAGACTGAACACCACATAGCCCTGCTGAGCCATGTATTGTAAGAACAGATTACCCCAGCCTTTATCAACCACCTGGACACCGGGTCCGCCGTAAACATAAACCAAAACCGGATATTGCTTATCGGCGTCAAAATCAGCCGGTTTGGTCAGCTGATAATGCAGCGTCTGACCGTCCTCGGCTTCCAGGGTACCAAACTGCGGGTATAACCAGTCGCGCCAATAGGGTTTCAGTGGATGCTCAGCATCAATGGCATTCTGATTTAACCAGGCAATGCGTTCGCCGGTGGGCCCGTGTAAGCTAATTTGCGAGGGCTGCTCGAGCGACTGAAAACTATCCAGGTACACTCCGTGATTACTGGCAAAGCTGATGCTGTGCAGGCCTTCGCGCTGGGTCAGCTGAGTCGGTGACCCCGGTGCTGCCGTATTCAGCTGGTTACGGTACAGGTGACGCTCCAGCGGCGACTGCCGGCGACCGGTAAAATACACCGCGCCCGTCTGCTCATCGACGCTTTCCAGCTGATCCACGGCCCAGTTACCCGAGCTCAACTGGCGGATTAAGCCCCCATCGATGCGATACAGATACAAATGTTTGTAACCGCTGCGCTCAGACGCCCAGATAAAGTGCTTGTTATCCTCTAAGAAGTACAGGTCATCGTGCAAATTTACCCAGCTGTCACTGGTCTCAGTCAGCAGGGTCTGTTGTTGATTCTGGCCACGCTGCGCCAGCCGCAGCTGCAATTGCTGTTGATCACGCGACTGCCACTGGTAAGTCAGTCGCTGGCTGTCATTCATCCAGTCGACACGAGCCAGGTAACCATCGCCTAAGGCACCTAAATTGAGCCATTGAATGCTGTCTTCCAGACTCCTGTCCGCGCTGCTTTGCTGTTCCAGCGGCACAATACCCAAGTCAATCACGACATTGTCGGTACCGGCATAAGGATAGCGTTGCTCGATGAGCTCGATACGGTCGGCATAAATTTCGCTGCGCGTAGCAACCTTCACCGGTGCCTGGTTGACTTTAGTCAGGGCAATAGCCGATTCATCCGGCGCCCACCAGTAACCCGTCATGCGCTTCATTTCTTCCTGTGCCACAAACTCTGCCATGGCAAACTTCAGCACGCCTCCACCGCGGTGGGTGACCGCCTGCTCGACACCGCTGTCCAGTGCTACCGTGTATAAGTTCTGCTCGCGCACAAACGACACGTAGTTGCCCTGCGGTGACAACCGGGCATCGGTTTCAAAGGCCTCGGTATCGGTAATCTGGCGAGCCTGGTCGGTATCCAGATGATAGTAATAAACATCGCCGTTTAACGGAAACAACAAAGCGTCAGATTGCGCTGACCACTGGTAAGAAACGATACCGGAACCACTCAGACGCATCCGTTCACGACGTGCTTTTTCCTCGTCCGACAAGTTTTCCGGACCCGAAAACAGCTGGTCAGAATCAACCAGTAACTGGTGTTCGGCCGAGTCGATGTGGTATTGCCACAAGTCATAGCGGCTGGCGTCGTCGGTGCGGCCTTTCAAATAGGTTAAGGATTCTCCGTCAGGCGCAAAGCGCAGTCCGCGAATGGACTCGCCGGCCAAAGCCGGCGCCGAAAAAATTCGTTCAATGGTCAGAGGTTCAGCGCTCGCTGAACCCGGCAACATCGATAAAAAGCCGGCAGTAACGGCAGTCACTGCCAACGAAAAACGCAGCATATGGATTTTCCTTGTAACACAGAATTAAAATCAAGATTGCAAGCATAGCAAACCCTGCTGTGTTGCCCAGCTAACTGCGATTAACCGCAGGAATCAAAAGCTCATTGACACCCCTAACTGAAAGTTGCGTCCGGCCATTGGCGCATCTTCCTTCAGAAACGAACTGTGCACGTAGCCCAGTTGGTCGGCTATGTTTTCCGCCTTAACAAACAGGGTACCGCCATGCTGCGCCAGCCAGTCCGGATAAAAGTTAGCTTTCGCGTTAAGCAGCCCAAAGGCACCGGTAACCGACTCGTTAGTGGCAATACGATCTTGTTGTAAATAGCGCGTATAACCCAGAGTGGCATCCCACTGGCGCGCCTGATAGCGGGTTTCTACACCAATTCGCTGGGCCGGAATACGCGGCAAATCAGCACCATCGGTTTGCTTAGCGCGAGTGTAGTCACTAAAGGCCTGAACTGACCAGCGGTTGTCCAGCCGATAGCCGATATCCAGTTCATAGCCGTACAGCTCGGCGTCAGTCTGGGCAAACTGAACGACCTGCAAACCGTCTTCGTGGCCCTCTTCATGGCCCGGCTCTGCTTCATGGCCATCATGAGCTTCTGCATAGGTCAGCTGATCGCTGGTAATGCCGGTAAAGTGTTCGTAGATAAAGTCATCAACCCGATTGTAAAAAACATTAAGCTGCAGGTGCAGTTGTTCTTGTTCGTAATGAAAGCCGACATCAATGTTGTTCGACGTTTCTTTGTCGAGCGCCTGCGCCAGCGGCTCTACCTCGTACTGGTTATCATGCAGCTGCAGTGCGTACAAGGTCCCCAGTTCATAGGTGCGGGTGGCAAAGTGTTCGCCATTGGCAAACACTTCGCCGGCACTGGGGGCGCGCTCGGCATGACTTAAATTAAGCGCTACCGAACTTGCCTCAGTAAAGTGATACAAATACCCGGCCGATGCAGAGGCCGCGTTAAAATCATCCAGGCTAACCTCATCACTGGCTAACGCAGTGCGCTCATAGCGCGCGCCCAGGTCCACATGGTGGGGTCCGAACTCCTGCTCGACAATCCAGAACAAACCCTGTGCACGGCGCGATGTGTCCGGGGTAAAGGCCTCGTCACCAAAGGCTTCTTTATCACTGATATCCCACTGATAACCGAGCGCACCAGACCAGCCGGCCAGCGGCAGGTGTTTAGCCACCAGCCGCAACTCACGCTGATCGTTGCCAAACTGAGTGCCCAGTATCTGACCCTCAACTTCCTGGTGTTGGTAATCCGTCAGCGCTGCGCGCACTTCCAGCGACTCAAAGCCCTGCCATGGATTATTCACTTCAGCGGCTATCTGCCAGCGTTGTTGTTCTAAATCGGCAAAGGGCAAGGCCTCGCGCTCATCGGCATGCAACGCATGCTCCGCTTCGGTTTCCCCTTCATGGCCGGCGTCTTCGTCAGCGTGGGCATGTCCCGGAATACCGTATTCCTGGTACAGGCCCTGATAGGCCAGCCCCAGATAACCGCGCTCACCATGATAGGCCAGGCCCAGCGTTGCCCCCTGCGAGTCAACAAAACTGTTTTCTACGCGCTCAAAAGTTTCGCCCTCATCGTTACCAAAGGTCGGCGTCTCGTAATCATCCGCACGACTGAAATGGGCGTCTGCATAAAATGCCCACTGGCCGTTGCCGGCAATGATGTCGTAGGACGCTTCTTTATTATTATCAACACTGCTGGTGCGCAAGCTGGCATTGCCTCTCAACTCATAAACCGGCTGCCTGGGAATGCGATTATCCACCACATTGATGACGCCGCCGATTGCTCCACTGCCGTACAATAACGTTGCCGGCCCACGCAGCACTTCAATTTGTTGCGCACTGCTGGTTTCGGTAGTGACAGCGTGATCCGGGCTACCGCGAGATACATCACCGCTGTCCAGGCCATTTTGGGTAATTTTAACCCGCGGCCCGGACAATCCGCGAATAATCGGGCTGCCGGCACCTGCGGTATAATGCGTGTTGTTGATGCCGGGCTCATTAGCCAGTGTTTCACCCAGGGTTTGCGAGTGCAGTTGCTGCAACTCATCACCGCTGATGATATTGACCGGCTGTGCCGATTCCAGCGCGGTTTTATTCAGTGGATTGGCCCGAATAACCAGGGTCTCGTCAACCGGCAGTTGTTCATTGTCGGTTTGTTGCTGTGCCAACACCGGCGTAGCGGCGGGCAACGTCGCCAGGCTCATCAGTAGGGTTATGCGATTCAGTTTCACGATAGTATCCTCAAAGAATTCCTGAAAAATGCTTTCAGTTGGTAAATGTAATAATATAACATTACACCCGGATTTTTTATTTTGCAACTGTCGATTCAGTCGGCGTGCCTAGTTATCCTGTTTTGAGTCGGGTAAACTGATTCTGGCTAGTCTTTTATTCAATAACAATAAAGTGGTGAAACAACAATGAAGAAGTTAACGCGTTTGCTATTACCGGCTGCTGTACTCGCCGGTCTGACCGCCTGCGGTACCGCTGAAAAGCCCGTCAGTGAAGCCTCAGTTGCCGCTGAACAGGGTAATATCCGCGCTCACATGGAATTTTTGGCCAGCGACGATTTAAAGGGTCGCCAAACCGGCAGTCGCGGCCACGAAATTGCGGCTAAATACATTGTCAGTGAATTTAAACAGCTGGGCCTGCAACCCGGCGGTGACGAGGATACCTACTTTCAGCGGGTGCCGTTCCGCACCAGTACTTTGGTACCTAATAGCGCCACCATGCAGTACACCCATAATGACCAAACGCTGGAATTTGAATTTGGTAAAGAATTCATCACCAGCCCCAGTCATTACAGTCAGCTGAGCGAAGTGACAGCACCGCTGGTCTTTGTCGGCTACGGTATGGAAGCCCCAGAATTTGGTTTAGATGATTATCAGGGCTTAGACGTTGAAGGCAAAATTGTGGTCATGCTGACCGGTCGGCCTGCCAACCTGCCCAGCGAAGAAGGCGCTCACTTGGCCAACATTAAAACTGACATTGCCCGTGACAAAGGCGCAGTGGGCGTGATCACCCTGCACACCCCGGTACGGGAAGAGGTGCGTAAGTTCGAAACCAGTGTCTACTACACCAAAACACCGCGCATGACCTGGGTTGGTCCTAATGGTCTGCCAAAAGGCGAAGCCGAACAGCTGATGGGCAGCGCCTACCTGGACGACGAACCGGCTAAACAGTTGTTTGCCGACGCACCGGCACCACTCGAAACCATTTTTAAGCAAATCGAAGAAGATCCTGATTTTTCCCCTACGGGTTTTCCGTTAGACGGTGCCGTTAAACTGGTTAAAGAGTCAACTCACGAGCAAACAACCAGCCCTAACGTGGCCGGCATACTGCCCGGCAGCGACCCCAAGCTACAGGACGAATACGTGGTGTACACCGCACATTCGGATCATATCGGCGAAGTTAAAGACATGAGCAGCGATGACATCATCAACAACGGTGCCATGGATAACGCCTCGGGTGTGTCCATTATGCTGGAAACCGCGCGCATGTTCGTTGACTCGGGCATCGACAACAAACGTTCCATCATGTTTTTATCCATTACCGCCGAAGAAAAAGGCCTGTTAGGCGCTGATTACTTTGCCAACAACCCAACAGTGCCATTGAACAGCATTGTCGCCAACGTCAATCTGGACATGCCGGTATTGCTGTACGACTTTGCCGATGTCATTGCCTTTGGTGCGTCGCACTCAACACTGGGTGACACAGTAACTAAAGCCGCGCAAAAATACGGCACCGAACAAAGCCCGGATCCAATGCCCGAACAAGCTATTTTTACCCGTTCGGATCATTACACGCTGGTGAAAAAAGGCATTCCGGCCGTCTTCTTAATGACCGGCTTTACCTCTCGCACCGAGGGCGAAGATGGTGGTGAAGTGTGGGGTAACTTTTTCGCTGAGCATTATCACCGCCCCAGCGATGACCTGAAACAGCACGACATCAATTACCAGGCCGGCGCTCGTTTCACCAACATCAACTTCGAAATTGGTAAAGAAATTGCCAACGCGGACCAGCGTCCTCAATGGCTGGAAGACTCCTACTTCGGTAAGCAATTCCAAGATTAAAGCTAAAAGCAAAGCACGCCC
>JBNJEJ010000010.1:0-70131 GCA_051745735.1 Pseudomonadota bacterium | reverse complement strand
CACAAAGTAAAAGTTGGTAAGTAAATACTTTCGCTGGAACGCTCTAGAGATGGCGCGCCCGAGAGGATTCGAACCTCTGACCTCTGCCTCCGGAGGGCAGCGCTCTATCCAGCTGAGCTACGGGCGCATATTCAGGTTTTTACTGCTGTTGCTCTGAAAAAGCGTGAGCATTATAGGGCTATCAGCCAGCCATGTCCATACTTTGCAAGTTCGATGTTTATCTTGTGGCAATGTCAAAAATCTCTTTTGCGTATTCTGCTGGGTCGATTTATAGTTCAATCGAACCAATTACTTAGTTAACTACAACTTAGGATGCCGTTATGTCACTAAAGCAGTTTGTCGGCGCTGTTACGCTTTCGTCAGCGTTAGTCGCGCCAGCTCTTGCAGATAACCATCTGCACACCAGTACTGTTTTTTCTGATCAGAATAAAAACAGTGAAACGCGTGTTATTTTTGTTCCAGAAGACCAGAATATTAGCTTTTCTAACTGGTCCTCTGCCGACAATAATGCCGTTAGCCGCGCAGCAGCTATCGAAGAGTTTACCGGAAAGGCTGCGCAATTAACTTCGGTTGTTGCCCCGGAAGGAACTCAAGCGAATCATTTGCTGTTAGCTGGTGTCGGTAATCCAGCTGAGATGTCGCGCTTCGAGGCTGAAAAATTGGGGGCGGCGATTGCTGCGGCCTTAAACTCTGAGTCCGAAACGGTGGTATTCGATACCCGTTTGATTGGCAACCCCGGATTAGCCGCAGAAATCAGCGCCCGAGTCGCTCATGGCGTTGATCTCAGGAACTACCGCTTTGACCGGTACCAGTCCGAACCGAAGGCCCAGCCGGCAACGGCTTATCACTGGTTAGTCAACAGCCCCGGCAGTGCAGAAAGACACTACCAAAAGAGTCGTGCTATTGCCGAAGGTGTGTTTGTCGCCCGTGACATTACCGCGCTACCCGGCAGCGATGGCTACCCAAAAGCTATTGTTGAGCTGGCACAAGAGGCGATGAAAGATCTTGATATCGACATAACCGTTGTGACTCCTGAGCAGGTTGAAAAGATGGGCATGGGCCTGTTGCACAGCGTTAGTCAGGGCAGTCAGCATGGCTCGTACTTACTAGCTGCGCACTACAAAGGCAGTAACGATGATCCTGTTGCCTTAGTTGGTAAAGGGAACACCTTTGATACCGGCGGTTATAACTTAAAAACCAGCTCGTCGTCCATTGTCCGCATGCAAACCGATAAGGCAGGTGCCGGTGCCGTCATTGGTGCTGTCATGGCGTTAGCGGCGCAAAAGGCTCCGGTTAATGTAGTGGCTGTGGCGCCCCTGTCTCATAATCTGATTTCAGGCTCTGCAACCTTACCTGGAGATGTGGTAAAAGCTGGTGATGGCACCTTGGTTGAAATCGCCAATACCGACGCCGAAGGCCGTTTGATACTTGGTGACGGTAACTGGTATGCCAATGATACCTATCAACCCCGTGCTATTGCTAACATTGCCACCTTAACCGGTTCTAAGGTTCGCGCTCTTGGTAATGAGTACGGTGCTTTGTTTGCTTCGGATAA
This sequence comes from Pseudomonadota bacterium, assembly GCA_051745735.1. Lineage (GTDB taxonomy): Bacteria > Pseudomonadota > Gammaproteobacteria > Enterobacterales > Alteromonadaceae > Idiomarina. Next base: position 68,576 of record JBNJEJ010000010.1, on the reverse strand, counting down.
GGGATTACGTGACTCCATTATTAAAGCCGGCGAAACCACCGGTGAAAAAGTCTGGGAAATGCCGCTGGACGCGTACGAGGGAATCATCGACAGTTCACTGGCTGATATTCGCAATATCGGATCACCGGGAGTTCAGGCTGGTGCGGCATTTTTGAAGCACTTTGCAGGTGACACACCCTGGGTTCACGTTGATATGGCCGGCGACGCTATGGTCGGCAGTGCCACCGGAATTCATCCGGCTGGACCAACGGGCTATGGTGTGCGTTTGCTAACTGAATGGGTCCTGCAACTGGATCAATAAAATACTGACGTGCGGCTTAACGATAAGCCGCACGTATCTCTTGCAGTTTTTCATCGATGTCGTCTCGCGCTAGCCATTTTCCCCGAACCATAACCCCGTCCAGTTTTTTTAAGGCCTCAGCTGAGGACAGCGGATTTTCTTTTAACAGCATAAAATCGGCGCGATGACCTGCGGAGATTTTGCCAAATTCATCTTCGGCAAAGTAATCACCTGCGGCAACGGTTGCCGATGCATAGATGTCTTTTAGAGAAATACCGGCCTGCTGCATTTTTCTGATCTCGTGATGTATTGAGTAACCGGGAACACTGAATAACTGCGGCGCGTCGGTACCAAAAATAATCTCGGCACCTCCGTCATGCAACGCCTTTAACAAGCGCTGTCGATTAGCCTGCTGTGTGGCAGCATGCTCTTTATTAAAATAGCCCATGCTGGGCTGTTGGTAATAGTTTAGCCAACCTTCACGCACTGACTGGGGTACTAAATCCAGCTCAGGGTAAGTGGCTAGCTGCTCAGGATCCTCCGCACCAATCAAGGTTGACCACAACGCCTGAGTGGGTACCACTGCAACATCGTGCTTTAAGGTTAGCTCAACCAATTGCTGCAGCTCGGTATCGGTTATCGGGCGGTTCACCGCATCGACAAATTGAAGGTAACCGTCGAGGTGATCGATGGTACGCTGACCCTCAGTCATTGCCACTTCTAATCCAACGTCAGCGGGTACATGCCCGGCAAAGTCCATCGCTTCAGCCCGGGCCGTGGCGGCTAACGCCTGGTATTCGCTTAAGCTCAGACCGGGATGAATTTTTAGCAGGTCCCAGCCCTGGGACCGGTGTTCAATAACTCGCTGGGTTGCCTGTTCAACCGACTCAATGGTATTGCCGTTAAAGCTTGGCCCGGCAAGATGCAGCGTTGGCCCCATGCGCTTGCCCTCGGCGATATCCTGTTTTAACTGCAGCTGATGAGGGTAGCCCAGCATGCCGCGCACCGTTGTCACACCGTTTGCCAGGTACAGGAACAACATGTCATCAGCATAACGTTTCGGAAACTGGCCAAAGTCGGTGGCCGGCGGAACATGGCCGTGCATTTCGGTAAAACCCGCCAGCAGGTAACCGTCATTCGCATCAATGATCCGGGTGGACTCTGGTAGTTGCCGGACCCTGATCATCGGGACAACCTGGTCGATTGTCTGGTCAGTAATAAGCACCGCCCGTTGTGACAAAATATTACCCTCGCCGCCGGCGACACGCACAACGTTTGCATTAATAACGGCAATATCTGCTGTCAGGGCTTCGGGTTCATTGGCAGGCGTGTGTTGACAGGCACTTATCAAAAGCACAGCTGCTATGGTAAAAAAGCCTTTGCTCTCGATCATGAGTTTTCCTTTTTGTGTGGCGCTTGTTAACGCAGACTGTGTTTTTTCAGTGTCAATCACTGTACAAAAATTAGCAACAGCAAGTTTTACTCCACAACAACCCGGGGTACGCGCACACTGGTTCCGGTCAACAAATGCCAGGAGATGGTATCGGCATGGCGTGCCACGCAACGGACATCAACGTTCTCGCCCCATAGCTCGACGTCATCACCAAGCACTACATTGCTGATGTGACTGACATCAACGGTTACCATGTCCATAGAAACACGCCCGATTAAAGGCGCCAGCTGGCCGCGGACAAAGGTTGGCGTACCGTTTTTACACTGCCTCGGATAACCGTCTGCATAGCCAATGGCTACCGTAGCAACCCGGGTGTCCGATGAGGCCACCCAATTGCTGCCATAACCGACCGAATCGCCTTTTTTTACCTCATTAAGGGCTATAACCGGGGCTTTTAAGGTCATTACCGGCGTCAATTCATGTTGTACATCTTCTATTTCGGACGGATTGACGCCGTACAGCAACAATCCGGCACGAACCCAGTCACTGGCTGTCAGGACACCCTGCAATTGCGGATTCAGCAAGGCGGCTGAATTATGCAATGAATACGAGTGATTCGGATACTGGTTTTTCAGGGTCTGAAATTGTTGCAGCTGCACTTGATTCAATGCCGCTAGGTTGTCAGCGTTAGCCAGATGCGACATTAAGGTGATTTGTCCGACATGATTGCAGCTCTTTAAACGTTTCATGCACTGTTCAACCGCCTCTGGCGGGATGCCCAGCCGATGCATACCGGAATCGACCTTTAGCCAAACATCCAGCGCTTTCGTTAAGCTAACGGCTTCCAGTTGCTCCAGCTGGGCCATGCTGTGTACGACAGTCGTAAAGTTTTGCGCAACGCACAATTGTAACTCGGCTTCGCTCTGACAGCCTTCCAGGATCAGAACTTGATGTCGACACTCAGGGTAGGATTCTTTCAACGCCACGGCTTCGTCAGTAAAACCAACGGCAAATCCGTCAACACCATCAGCAATCGCTCTGCAAACAGGCCCCACCCCATGCCCGTAAGCATCGGCTTTAACGACAGCTAACAGCGACCCCGGCCCTATGTGGCGGCGCAGCCAACGGGTATTTGAGCGCAGTGCAGCAGCATTTATTTCGGCTCGCGTTTTTCGGTAATTCATGAGTATGGTCGCATTATCAAGTCTTTTGCGAGTTTACCGCATTTTTTAGCAAGTTTAACGGAAGTCTTTGCACTTCGGCAGATGCTTGAGTAACGTTAAGCCATGGTTTATTTAAACAAGCACCAACATTAAGGAATCAGTTATGTGGTTAAAAGCATCCGCTCTGGCATTAAGTCTGGGCACCATTATAGCAGCACCACCAACACTGGCAGAAACGTTTAAAGCGGAAGATATCTTTCAGCTGGAGCATGCCAATCAAGTTACTATCTCACCAGATGGTAAATATATTGCTTATATCCGTAACAGTTTCGACGATATGAGCGATTCAACCCGCCGTTCGTTATGGTTGATTGAAACCGAAACCGGTAAAGCACTGCCGATTTTTGACGATGGTCACAGTTACGGCAGTTTAAGCTGGTCCAACGACAGCCAACGCCTGGCATTCACCTCTAACCGCGACGATAAAAATCAAATTCATGTGTATTGGGTTGCTGAAAATCAGGTAGCAAAAGTCACCAATGTGCATGAGTCTCCTTCCAGTTTAAGCTGGTCTCATGGTGATTCACACATTGCCTTTATGATGTCCGTTAAAGCGCCTAAAACAGAGTTTGAGCAGTCAGTAAAGATGCCGTCAAAACCGTCTGAAGCCAACTGGTCCGCTACGCCGATTATTGTCGAGGAAGCCTATTATCAGCGCGATGGCCGCGGCGTAATCGAGCCAGCGCACCGTCAGGTTTTTGTTGTACCGGCATTAGGCGGTTCGGCCCGTCAGCTGACCGAAGGCGATTACAGCCATCGGGGGCCGTTAAGCTGGAGTGCAGAAAATCAGCACATTGTCTTTTCCGGCAACCGAGATGAAGACTGGGCTTATCAAATTAACGAAAGCGATCTGTTTGCGGTAGCTCTGGATGATAAGCAAGTGACGCAAGTTACTAACCTACCCGGCGAGGAACACTCGGCGCGTTTTTCACCTGATGGCGAACAACTGGTTTATCTGCACAGTAACAACGAACCTGTGCCATACCATAAAAATCAACTTTGGGTCATGGACTGGCAGGATCGTAACAGTAACGAATTACAAAGCCAGTTAGACCGTTCGTTCAGCAGTCCCCAATGGAACGGCGATGAAGATATTGCGGTACAGTTTACCGATCGCGGTAAAACGGTTGTTGCAACCGTTTCGTTAGATAATGAAATGGTGCGCCGTGCGGACGACGTTGGTGGGACTTATGTCAGTCGCCCTTACACCATGGGCTCATTCAGTGCGGCCTTAGATGGTTCAGTCGCTTATACGCGGGGCACACCGCATCGTCCCGCAGATGTTGGTTATCAGGCGCGTGGCGAGGATTCGCGGTCGTTAACAAAATTGAACGAAGACCTGCTCGCCCATCGAGACCTGGGCGAAGTTCATGAGATTGAGTTTGAATCCCGCTACGACGGAGAGAAAATTCAGGGCTGGTACATTACCCCACCAGACTTTGACGAAAGCAAAGAGTATCCTCTGTTGTTAGAGATTCACGGCGGCCCACATCTTTCTTATGGGCCACACTTTGCTGCTGAACATCAACGTTACGCCGCCGAAGGCTATGTCGTGTTATACGTTAATCACCGCGGCAGTACCTCTTACGGTAAAGATTTTGCCATGCTACTTGATGGTAACTACTCGTCACCTTACGATTTTGCGGACCACATGAGCGGCATCGATGCGCTTATTGATAAAGGCTTTGTCGATACCAACAACTTATTTATTGCCGGAGGTTCTGCCGGTGGCATAGCAACCGCCTACGCTGTGGGTATGACCGACCGCTTTAACGCAGCAGCAGCTACTAACCCCGTCATAAACTGGGTCAGTAAAGTGCTGACCGCTGACAGTTCGATGGGGCAAATCCACAATCAATTTCCGGGTATGCCATGGGAAGAGCTTGACCATTACTGGGAGCGCTCCCCCTTGTCTCTGGTGGGCAACGTAACAACACCGGTGATGCTGTTTACCGGCGAAAAAGATCGTCGCACACCGATTTCTGAAACCGAACAGTTTTATCAGGCGCTTAAACTTCAACAAGTCGACACGGCCATGGTGCGCGTTCCGGACGCATTCCATGGGGTTACGGCGCGCCCGTCCAACATGATTGCGAAAATTGAACATGCATTAGCCTGGTTCGATCAGTACAAAAAAGACTAATGCAAATCAGTGAGTCGACGCTGGTCACTTTGGGGCCTGCCGGTACGTTTTCAGAACTTGCCGCGCAGGCCTTCCTCAGCCAGCAATCACTTAACTTGTCGGTTGAACTAAAGGACTCGTTAACAAGCGTTATTAAGGCGGTTAATCACACGCAGCTGGGCTTGTTACCCATTGAAAACCTGAGCGAAGGGTTTGTTTCACCGGTAGTTGATGCGTTAGTGCGTAAGCCTCTGACCATTATAGCGGAAGTGAAACTGCCCATCGCATTTAAACTGTTAGCCAACCACCCACAGCCAAAAGAAGTTTGGGCACAGTTTGTCGCCGCCGGACAGTGCCAATCAGCATTGGCAGATTTATCTCTGCCGATTATCCACACCAGCAGTAACAGCGAGTCAATGCGTAAGCTGGTCAGCGCTGATACACCAGCAGCTGCGCTGGTCCCGACACACATTGTTTGCCCCGCCAATTTACGCGAGATAAATAGCAAAGCGGCCGATGCCGAACATAACGAAACGCGCTTTGTGTTACTCTCGGCCAATTCAGCAATTAGCCGCTTCGATCCAGAACAGCGTTGGAAAAGTAGTGTTTTGTTGATTGACGATAATGACCACCCGGGCCTGTTGGTTGATAGCTTGTCGGTTTTTGCACGGCGCGGTATTAACTTAACGTCCATCGTGTCGCGGCCCACTGGCGGTGGATTTGGCCAGTATCACTTTTATATCGACTTTGATGGCCATATTCAGCAACCCCATGTTGCTGAGGCATTAGAGCAACTGGCGAAGCTTAATCAGATACGTTGGCTTGGTAGCTACCAGGCTGCATAAATTTTACAAGGAGAAGCTATGACGCTTGATGTCATAAGACATGAGCCGTCAGCACCCGCTGACGCCGTCATTATTTGGCTGCATGGCCTAGGAGCGTCCGGCAATGATTTTGTGCCGATGACAGAGCACTTGCAGCTTAAGGATGCCAACATCCGGTTTTTGTTTCCAAACGCACCACAACTGCCGGTGACCATTAATCAGGGTATGGTAATGCCAGCCTGGTACGATATTACCGACATGAGCATTGACCGTACCATTGACAGTGCACAGCTGCGTCAGTCGGCGGCAGCCATACATCAGTTAATCGATGAACAAATTGCTGCGGGAATCAGCAGCCAGCGTATTGTTATCGCTGGCTTCAGTCAGGGCGGAGCGGTAGGCTACGAAGCCGCTTTAACTTACCCAGAACAACTGGGCGGGTTGATGGCTCATTCCACTTATTTTGCAACCGCTGAGGATATTAAGCCAGCGGCAGCTAACAGCAAGCTGCCACTATTGATTCAACACGGTACTCAGGATCCAGTGGTACCTGAATCGCTGGGCCGCAAGGCCGCCGAAAAGCTTAAAGAAAGAGGCTACCCAGTCACTTATCAAACCTATCCGATGCCGCACTCGTTGTGCTTAGAACAGGTTCAGGATATGAAAAACTGGCTAGCGCTTCGCTTCACGGATTAACGTGCTACGGCCAAGCTAGCTCTTCGCAGACAGTATTTGCAGCTCGTCACACCATTGGTTGGCGAGCTTTTCTGCCCGCTCAAGAGTATCGACCATAAAGTTTACATGCCCTACCTTACGCCCTGGCCTTGGGTCTTTCCCGTACCAGTGACAGTCAGCTGCTGAGGCTTCCCATAAAACTTCGGGCAGACCGTCTACGCCGATTGCGTTAATCATCAAAGTCGGCGCCACCAGTAAGTCGGGTAACGGAATTCCCGTAATGCAGCGAATGTGCAGATTAAACTGATCACAACTCGCGCCACTCATCGTCCAATGCCCGGAGTTATGTACTCGCGGAGCAACTTCATTAACCAGTAACTGCTGCTCATCGCCCGAACCAACAACGAAGAACTCAATAGCCAGTACGCCCACATAATCAATTTCATCGGTTAATTTGTGGTGATACTGCTGTGCGAGTTGTTCCAGCTGTTCCGAAAAGCGACTTGCTCCAGCAACACTGTAGGCTAAGATACCGTCTTTATGGACATTCAGCGTCAACGGGTAACCGCGCTGTTGGCCGTGGTGATCGCGTGCCGCAACAACCGAAACTTCATCAGTGAATGGGATCATATCCTCAACAATACCCGGTCTTTGCCCTGCTTCCTCAGCTAAGGTTGCAATATCGTTGCCGGGTTTCCAGCGCCACTGTCCTTTACCGTCATAACCACCACGGGCTGACTTAATGACTACCGCTTTATCGGTTTGTTCGAGTATGTTCTGCAATTGCTGCGGCGTTTCGAAACCCTGCCAAGGAGACGTAGGTATACTCAGTTGGTCACAAAGGGCTTTTTGAGTTCGGCGGTCTGTTAATTGATTAAAACGTTCGGCTTTTAACAGAAATTTATCATGACATTGAGCGACTAAGTCCTCTGATAAATGCTCGTGCTCCCAGGTAACAACATCTGCCCAGTTTTTTGCATTATCCAGAGACAGTTGCACCGGCTGCTGACTGCCAAGGGCCATAACCTGATGTTGACGGTCGCTGTAAAGCAGACATTGATGGCCCTGCTGTATAATCGCTTTACCCAGCATCTGGCCGAGTTGGCCATTGCCCAGAATTAAAATCTTCATTGCGGCAGCTCCAAATCACTGTTCGCCATGACGTTATCGCGTTGTCGCTGGCGGAATGCGGTGACTTTTTCACGGACGGTCGAATCAAAGGATCCTATAATTTGTGCTGCCAACAGGCCTGCATTAGCGGCTCCGGCATCGCCAATGGCCAAGGTGCCTACGGCAACCCCTTTTGGCATTTGCACAATCGACAACAGGCTGTCCATGCCTTTTAGCTGCTTACTTGCAACCGGTACGCCAAGCACTGGAATTGCGGTGTAAGCTGCCAGCATCCCCGGTAAATGAGCAGCCCCTCCGGCCCCGGCGATCACCACTTTTACTTGTTCGGCTTCCGCTTGTTCCATATGAAACTTAAGTAGGTCAGGCGTACGGTGTGCTGAAGCGACTTTTGCTTCCCATTCCACACCTAAATCGTCGAGCATTAATGCTGCTTTTTGCATGGTTGGCCAATCGGATTGAGAGCCCATTAAAATTAAAACAGAAGCCATGAGGCACCTTTGCGCTTGAGGAGTTTGCAACCGTTCGAAAAGCACGGAATTGTAGCCACCGGCGCTTTAAACTGCAAATTTATTGCGGTAAATTTAGCCACTAGGACACTTCAATTACCCTAAGATAACTCGCGGACCTGAAAATGCTGCTTTCTGCCAAAGATTCTTTATTGCTTATTGTTGATACTCAGGAAAAACTTTTTCCGGCAATTCATCAACACGACGATATTCTGGCTCGTGTTCGTTGGTTAGCGGAGGTTGCCTTGCAATTCAGCATACCAATAGTGGTCACCGAGCAATACCCAAAAGGTCTTGGCTATTCTGTAGCGGCGCTCAATGAGGTCATTCAAGCTGCACAAGTGGTAGAAAAAACTCATTTCAGTGCGATGAAACAACCGGGTTTTTTCTCTTTACTCGAGGATTATCAAAAAAAACAGGTTGTCGTTATCGGTATGGAGGCGCACGTTTGCGTCTTGCAAACAGCACTTGATATCAAAGCACAGCAATACGACGTGTTTTTGGCAAGCGACTGTGTTGGCTCTCGCCGATCCAGTGATAAAGATGCAGGCGTTGAGCGAATGCGCAATAACGGAATAAACATCATAACGTCTGAAATGGCAGCATTCGAGTGGTTAGAAAAATCCGCAACTGACACATTTCGGCATATTAGCCGAAACTGGCTGAAATAATCTGGGTTTTTATTGACAGAGTTAGATAAGGGTATATACTGAAGGTCGCTGAGAAAATTTCGGCTATTGATTTGAGATTTGTGTACGAAGTCCTCCTTTTGCTGTACCTCGTTTTGTAAGTCCAAGTAATACCAAAGTTTCTGAGCAATTGATTTTTAACATGCACTACGAGGAAATATCAGCATGTCTACTACGACTGGTAAAGTAAAATTCTTTAACGAAGCCAAAGGCTTCGGTTTCATCGAGCAAGAAAACGGCGCAGATGTATTCGTACATTTCAGTGCCATTCAATCTGACGGTTTTAAAACTTTGGCTGAAGGCCAACAAGTTTCTTTCACCGTAGCTCAAGGTCCTAAGGGTCCTCAAGCTGAAAACGTTGTTCCAATGTAAACAACGATTTTAAAGAATTCTAAAAAACGGCATGCTAATTCGTTAGCATGCCGTTTTTTTATGTCTAAAGCCTTAAATTTAGTCGGGATATAGCCGATAATGACAGTTACAGTAATATCATTGCAGCAACGCTTTTAGCTAAGTAAGTTATTTATGAGAGATAACGGTCCAGTAACACAGAAAGAAAAGCAACTACCCGCCCACTATCGGTTAGTGTCCTCAACTGATCTGAAAGGGGTGATCACGCACTGCAATCAAGATTTTGTTGATATCAGCGGTTACACCGAAGACGAGTTAATTGGTACACCCCACAACATTCTCCGTCATCCCGACGTGCCGGCGCCCGTGTTTGAAAATATGTGGAAAACCATAAAACGCGGCAAGCCCTGGATGGGGCTGGTTAAGAATCGATGTAAAAATGGCGATCATTACTGGGTGAGCGCTTACGTCACGCCGATTATGGAAAACGGTAAACCCAAAGGTTTTGAATCAGTTCGTGTACCAGCCAGCGATGAACGCAAGCAGCGTGCGATGGCGATTTATGAACGCATCAACGATAATAAAAATCCACTGTCGTTTACTCAACGCCTTGTGTTTAGCGCAAAAGACTTAGCGCCTGTGCTTGCGCCCGGGCTCATAACAACGGCAGTTATCGCCGCCGCTTCAGGTAGCCTGCCGGCCCTGATTGCTCTTGCTGGCACCGTGTTAACTACGGCCTTCTATCATCGCTATGTAGCTAGCACAATGCAAAAATTACTGGATAGCCGGCCGGAAGCGTTTGACTCCGAATTAGTCGGTATGACCTACTTTAATGCTCATGGTCGCGAGGCGCGTCTGGCTATGGTTCTGCATAGCGAGGCTGCCCGTAATTACACGGCTTTAACCCGCATTAAAGACGCCGTAGGTGGTATGCTGTCAATTGCTGAAGATACTGGTCACCAGGCTCGTGCGAGTCGCGAACAAATCAGTCGCCAAACTGAAGCCACCACGCAAACAGCGACGGCGATGCATGAAATGTCTACCGCTATCCAGGAAGTAGCACAGACGGTTGAACAAAATGCCGAACAAGCGGGTTCTGCACGGAAAAATGTCGACCGCAGCGTTGCCCTGGCACGCGAAGCCAGCGAAGTTATTGTGCAACTTCATGGTGCCGTTGAACAAATTGCAAAGACCGTTCAGGCCTTGGATGAATCAACCGGCTCGATTGGTGAAGCCGCCGACTTAATCTCGTCGATTGCCGATCAAACTAATTTGTTGGCTTTAAATGCTGCCATTGAAGCTGCCCGAGCGGGTGAACACGGTCGTGGTTTTTCAGTTGTTGCCGACGAAGTACGTAATCTGGCGCAACGTACTACGCAATCAACCGACAGCATTCATCAGGTGATTGCCCAGTTAAGAGAGCGTGCGAAAGAAGCGGTTGAAGTTTCCCGGCAAGGCGAAGAATCGGCTTCAGAGGGGGTTACTAAGGTTAAAAAAGCCGATGAGGCGTTAAATGAAATTGCCCAGTCGGTTGAACAAATCGCTGACATGTCGACTCAGATGGCCTCGGCCGTTGAAGAACAAAGCGGTGTCGCTGAGCATATCAGCGAGCAGATAACCGAAATTTCGGACATTTCTAACCAATCTGAAGAGACGGCGAGGAAAAACGAGTCCTCTAGTCAAGAACTCGAAAAAACCGCTAAGCAACTTTATGAGCTCATCGAACGTTTTAATCTGAAGAATTAGGTTGGTTGGATTCGCGTCGCTCAGCGGCGCGAGCCGTTTCCTCAAGAAACTCGACATCTTCGACATCGACTTTCGGTATTTCGCCGCACACATCGCCACCGAGCTTATTAACAGCCTGACATAGATCAGATACTCTCTGGTCCAAAACATCAACGTGATCTAACATGCGGCCAATGGCTGTTGCTACGGGATCCGGGTTGTCCGCCGCTATTGCATAAGCATCAAAGCCGTAGGCTTTGGCCATTTTTTTGCGTCTTTCCGAGGTTTCTTTATCAACGCCGGATTGGGCAACTCGGGCCGGTATACCGACTACGGTTGTCTTAGGCGGCACATCACGAACCACCACAGCGTTTGAGCCAATTCTGGCCTCTTCGCCCACAGTAAGTGGCCCCAGTACTTTTGCACCCGCACCAATAACCACGCCATTTTTTAAGGTCGGGTGCCGTTTGCCCTTGTTCCAGCTGGTTCCGCCGAGGGTTACACCGTGGTAAAGCGTTACGTCATTGCCAATTTCGGCCGTCTCACCAATCACCACACCCATACCATGATCAATAAAGAACCGGCGGCCAATCTTAGCGCCTGGATGAATTTCGATACCAGTAAGCCAACGGGCTATGTTGGATATAAAACGAGCCAGCCAATACAACTTCCATTGCCAAAGCTTGTGAGTGAAACGATGGCACCAGATAGCATGTAATCCCGGATAATGGAACAGCACTTCAGCTGTATTGCGAGCTGCGGGATCGCGCGCAAAAACGCTGTTAATGTCTTCCTTTACCCCTTTAATAAAGCCCATAACCACTGCCTGTCGTTAGCTGAATTTGTGCAAAAGCTTTTCAATGTCGGCCATAATCGCATCCTTCATACTGGCTTCATAACCCTCACGTTCTTTATCCATTTCCCGAATTTTATCTTTCGGGAATTTTTTACGGTTTTCGTGTGTCGGCATGTGCTTTATCTTTTCGTACATCTCATGCATCGCCGGATAATCGTTGGCATAGTCGTATTCGACCGAGTCCGGTCGGTGATCAAGCAATACGACGACGCGCAGGCAACCCTCGGACAAGGGGCACTGTTCCTGGTGCATTGCTTTAGCAATAGTTACAATGCTTTCGTCAATCCGGTCGATGCGCTTTTGCACGGCATCACGGCGAATTCGTTTCTGCTGTTTAAGGCGTCGCACCAATTTATTAGCATAAAAAGCTAAAGCAATAATAATTGATACGCCGACTATCGTCACAAGTAACATGGTAATAGACATCACTAATCCTCTTCGTCCCAGTCGTCGTCTAATTCAATACCCAGTTGTTCGGCTAATTGTTCATAACGCTCTGATTTTTTATCCAGGTAACCTTGCTCAGCGGCAGATAACTCTTCACCTTGCTCAAAGCGCTCGAGCAATATTTGCAGCTGCTCGTCTTGCTCCAGTTGTTTCAGCTCATCAGCCGCAGATAAGCCTTTAGGGTCGCTAGTTTTGCTGGCAACTAAGGTTATTTTGCGTCGGCTCCCCTTGCGGGGATCTTGCAGCTCTGCCGTTGGGTTGTCGTTAACCCGCTTCTTAACGCCCGAATGCCGTTCACCAGGTTTATGACCCTTGCCTTTTCTTTTGCCTTTTACATCAGCGCTTGCGGTATCTGTATCACGTGGTTTTTGAGTCGGAGCTAAAGGGCCCGGCTTTCTGGATTTTTTGCGGCGAGTCATACTCACTCCTTATTATAAGTAATAAGGCCATTATAACGCATTGAGGGGACAAAAAGAAAAAAAGGCGATGTTTCCATCGCCTATCTTCCTCATATAAAGCTGCGTAATGCGGCTATGAGAATGGTTGTCACTGCTTCCGAGTTGTTATTTCGATCTTCCGTAACCTAATTTGTTATTATTGTTATTGTACTGATGGGTGTAATTGCATAGCGCGCTTACTCCCCGGATTATCGATTTTCCTGTTGTTGTTATTACTTCGATAATCAGTGCGACTTGTTGTTATTTTTTTGTGTCGACTTTTGCCGTTTTTATTAAACGAACTTATTATTTTTAGTCTTCTGATAGCTCACTAAATTAGCAAGTTGCCCCGAAGACGTTGTCAACACTACCCTAATCACATTTTTAAGCAACAATTTTATTGCTCTAAAAAAACTTTTTTTAATTACTTTTTGTTATTACCAGCCTGAGTATATTCGTTTTGTTATGTCAGCGGGCACAAAAAAAGCGGTCGTACGACCGCTTTTTTGCTTCGATGGAAAACCGAATCAGTAAAGACCGTGCAAATACTCTGACAGTAATTCGATTTCCTCGTCGGTCATTTTTTCTGCCACGCCCCTCATCATGCCATTCGGATCGTTAGCCCGCTCGCCGCTACGAAACATTTTTAATTGTGACATCACATAAGCCGGGTATTGCCCAGAAATGTCCGGGAATGCAGCCAGCCCCATGCCGTTGCCGCTCGGGCCATGACAGGCTGAACAGGCAGGGACATTCGTGTCTGGGTTTCCACGGAGGTACAAATCCTCGCCTTTGGCAATCAAATCTTCGGGCGTTTCGCCTTTAGGCTCGTCCATCGAAGCATAGTAGGCAGCTAAGTCAGCCATATCCTGCTTGGATAAGTTGGCAACCTGCCCCATCATAATGGCGTTATTGCGGCCTTCTTGCCCACCTGTCTCAGCTGATGTTTTGAAGTCCATCAATTGTTTGTACAAGTATTTTTGATGCTGCCCCGCCAGATGCGGATACATATCGGTTGGTGATACGCCCTCAGGGCCATGGCATGCTGCACACACTTGTGATTTGTTTTTGCCGGCTTCAGGATCACCTTGCTGTGCTAGTGCCACACCGGTTGATCCCAGAAATAATCCAAAAATTATCGCGAATTTTTTCATATTTGCTTCTCTTGTATCTCTGGTGGCGAGCGTCGCCAACATACATCGCTAATTGCTCACCACTATTTTACACAAAACTCGTGTGGATTAAACGATTAAAACACATTCAATAAGGATTTGGTCATTGGCTGATTGCTCGAAATCCTTCATAATGGTCTTGAATTTCTACTTTTCCCATTAATAGAGTGAATCGTGCATCGTGCCGGATAATAAACCCATTAACTATCAGACTGCTAAATTTATTACCAGTGCGCCTAATATCACTAAATTGCCGCCTGATTCCGGTATTGAGATAGCTTTTGCCGGGCGCTCAAATGCAGGCAAATCAAGCGCTCTTAACACCCTGACACGACAAAATGCGCTAGCCCGTACCAGTAAAACGCCTGGGCGCACCCAATTGATCAACGTGTTCGAGCTGGATACTGGCGAACGGCTGATTGACCTGCCCGGTTATGGTTTTGCCAAGGTTCCACTCGAAGTGAAAGAAAAATGGCAACGGTCGCTGTCCGAGTATTTACAAAAGCGTAATTCGTTAAAAGGACTGGTTGTTCTTATGGACATTCGCCACCCATTTAAGGAAACCGACCAAGAGCTCATTTATTGGGCTGTCAGTTGCGATTTACCGGTACTTGCCTTACTCACTAAAGCCGATAAATTAAAACAGGGGGCCCGCAAGAGTATGGTTCTGCAAGCCCAGCAGGCGGCTATTGCTTTTAACGGTGATGTTCAGGTAGAAGCATTTTCTTCACTTAAACGGTTCGGCATTGATAAGGTCGAAACAAAGTTAAATCATTGGTTTGGTTATGACACAGACTCAGAGTAAACCGCCGCTCCAGGCGTGGTTGCTGCTGGGCCTGTTGGCGCTGATTTGGGGGAGCTCTTTTTTATTAATTAAAAAAGGCTTAATTGCTTTTGGTGCGATGGAGGTTGGCGCACTGCGCATTGCATCAGCCGGGCTCGTATTAGCGCCCCTGGTGGCCAAGCGGCTGCACCAGATAACCGCCAAACATTGGGCCAAACTGGCCAGCGTCGGTCTGGTTGGCAGCCTGATTCCTGCCTTTATGTTTTCTATTGCGCAAACTCAACTTGAAAGTGGTATTACCGGCGTGCTTAACGCATTAACACCAATATCCACTCTGGTTATCGGTGTCTTAGTGTTTCATCAACAAGCCAAATTCGCACAAGTGGCGGGTGTCTTAATTGGCCTTTTCGGTACTGTCCTGCTGATGACCGCAGGCGCCGATGGCAGTTGGACATTTAATTCCTATGCCTTGTTGGTTCTGATAGCGACGGTTTGCTACGGCATCAATTTGAACTTGATAAAACATAAAATTGCCGACCTACGCCCGCTGACCATAACCGGTGTTTCTTTACTCATGGCAAGCATTCCGGCAACTTTATATCTGTTTTTGGGTACCGATTTTGTTACACAGGTTCAGCAACCTGACGCACTCCTGTCACTGCTTGCGGTCTTGATTTTGGGGGTGGTCGGAACAGCCGGAGCGCTGATTATTTTTAATAATCTGGTGCAAATGACTAATACGGTTTTCACCAGCTCGGTAACCTATTTGATCCCAATTGTTGCAATGCTGCTGGGCATCATGGATGGCGAGAATTTTTGGCTTCAACACGCAATTGGTATGACAGCTATTCTGGTTGGCGTTTGGTTTGCTAACCGTCGCGGGCGCAGCGGCCTTGCAGGCATTCCGAGAAGACTAAGAAAAAAGCCCGGCTAATAGGCCGGGCGAAAATTTTTGATCCAGGGAGAACAAATTTTAAGGTCAGTTAATAACTCATTTCCTGTCCTTATTTAATACGACTTAGCGCTCTGCAAAAAGTTCAGGACTTTTTAAATTTAATGCGCTTGATCCCAGTTGTCGCCGACACCGGCCTCAGCAATCAAAGGAACGTCAAGCTCTGCAGCCTGCTCCATCACCCTGGTTAGCGCTAAAATGTACTCATCGGCTTTTGCTTCTGCAATTTCAAAAACCAATTCGTCGTGAACTTGCATGAGCATGCGAACGTCCTGCTGGCACTGTTCACCCGCAATCCACTGATCGACTGAAATCATCGCCCGTTTAATAATGTCTGCCGCTGTCCCCTGCATCGGTGCATTAATCGCGGCACGTTCTGCCGCCTTGCGGCGGGCTCCATTAGAAGCTTTGATATCAGGTAATGGCAGGCGCCGGCCAAACAGCGTTTTGACATAGCCCTGCTGCTTGGCTTGCTGCCGCGTTTGCTCCATATAGTTGAGTACACCGGGGAAACGCTCAAAATATTTATCCATATAATGCTGAGCTTCATGACGGGGAATATCCAGTTGCCGGGCCAAGCCAAACGCTGACATACCATATATCAGACCAAAGTTAACCGCCTTCGCGCGCCGACGCTGTTCAGTAGACACCTCGTCCAGTTCGCACGAAAAGACTTCAGCAGCGGTTGCCCGGTGAATATCCTGGCCCTCAGCAAATGCTTTCAGCAAGGCTTTATCTTGTGACAAATGAGCCATAATGCGCAATTCGATTTGACTGTAATCGATGGCGACCATCTTATAACCCGCTTGTGGCACAAAGGCCTGGCGCACGCGACGGCCCTGCTCCGTACGAATCGGAATGTTTTGCAAGTTAGGGTCCGTTGACGATAAACGTCCGGTCGCTGCAACAGCTTGCTGATAGGAGGTATGAACACGCCCTGTCGCACGATTAATCATTTTAGGCAGTTTATCGGTATAGGTTGATTTTAGCTTTGACATACTGCGGTGCTTCAAAATGACATCGGGCAACGGATAATCATGAGCCAGCTCATGGAGGACATCTTCTGCGGTAGATGGCGCGCCTTTTGGGGTCTTTTTAACCACGGGCAACTGCAGTTTTTCAAACAAAATCTGCTGCAACTGTTTCGGCGATCCCAGATTAAATTCCTGATCCGCAATGGCAAAGGCTTCCCGTTCATACTGAGTCAGTAATTTAGTGATTTCCTGACTTTGTTTACCCAGCATATCGGCGTCAATTTTAACGCCATATTGTTCCATATCAGTGAGTACCGAGATAAGCGGCACCTCGATATCGGTCAGTACCGCTAACAAATCCGGGTCAGTCTGCTCGATCTGCTGCCATAAGATTTGATGTAAACGCAGGGTAACGTCCGCATCTTCGGCAGCGTAAGGGGCAGCCTGTTCTAAGGCAACCTGGTTGAAGGTTAGCTGCTTGGCTCCCTTGCCGGCAACTTCTTCGAACTTAATTGGCTTGTGGTTAAGGTACTGCAAACTGAGTGTGTCCATATCGTGCCGTGAGCCGACGCTATTGAACACATAAGAGGCCAACATGGTATCGTTTTTAATCCCAGCTAAACGAACTCCATAACGACGCAAAACATGCGCATCGTATTTTAAATTTTGCCCCACTTTTGCTGGCTGTTCTGCCTCCAACAGCGGTTTCAGCTTTTCCAGCAGCCAATCCCGGTTAACTTGCTCCGGCGCTTCCATGTAATCGTGGCCAACCGGAATATAAATACCCTCTCCCTTTTGCGCAGACAAGGATACGCCTACCAGTTCAGCTTCCATGTAATTAAGACTGGTGGTTTCCGTATCAAAGGCAAAATGGTCGACGGTTGCTAAACGAGTCAGGTAGTCGTTTACTTCGCTTTCAGTCAACAGTGTTTTGTAAGCCTCTCGGGCTACCACCGTTTCCGGCCCTTCCGACGTTTCAGCTGCCGTATGTTGCAAGCCTAAGGCCTGGTCAGTTGCCGCGCCTTTCTCCAACAGTTCTTCCAGCCAGCGGCGAAATTCGCATTGGCCGTACAGTTCGGCTAAGCGGTCGCCATCGGCTGGGGCAATCGCTAATTGTTCGGGGGTGAAATCGAGTTCGACATCACATTTAATGGTCGCCAGCTGACGCGACAGCAACAACTGCTCTTCATATTCCAGCAATTTTTTTGGCATCGTTTTAGCGCCGCGAAAACCCAGCTTAGTTACAGCATCAAGGTCTTCGTAAAGCTCATTAATTGATGCGATTCCCTGTAATAATGCCTGTGCTGTTTTTTCACCCACTTTGGGTAAACCCGGAATGTTATCAGAGCTATCCCCCATCAACGCCAGGTAGTCAATAATTTGCTCGGGCGTGACGCCAAATTTACGTTTCACACCTTGTTCATCAAGGAGCGTGTCGGTCATAGTGTTTATCAGCATCACGTGCTCATTAACCAGCTGTGCCATGTCCTTATCACCCGTACTGATTAAGGTAAACCGGCCCTCGTTGCCTGCCTGACTGGCAAGTGTACCGATGACGTCGTCCGCTTCAACGCCGTCAATACACAATAAGGGTAGCCCCATTGCTTTAACGATTTCATGCAATGGCTCGATTTGCTCTCGTAAATCATCCGGCATCGGCGGGCGGTTTGCTTTGTAAGCATCGTATAAATCGTTGCGAAACGTTTTGCCTTTGGCGTCAAACACGACCGCCATATTTTCCGGCTTATAGCGTTTTAATAAGCTGCGTAACATGTTAACCACGCCATAAATCGCACCTGTCGGTTCACCCTTTGAATTAGTCAGGTGGGGCGGCGCATGAAAGGCTCGAAATAAATAAGATGATCCATCCACTAATACAAACGGATTTTCCGGAACAGATTGGGTCATGAGTCAGGCCTTTGAGAGGGTTGTCTGCAATAACCGAGAGGATGCCACAGCTGGCAGTGCAACGCTAGCAAAGGACTGTCTAAAAGCTGTGGATAAGTCTGTTAACAACTAGTCGTCCCACAGTGAGAATTTGATTTATCACCGTGTGTTTATACCATGTAACTTATTGATTTGGTGGGTTTTTATTACTGCAGGCATCCCAAGCTACCCGTCTTATTTTTTTACTTTTCTCAATGTGGAAACTTTATTTTTTACTTGTCTTGTAAACCATTGCTTAAAATGAAACTCACAAGCAACTTTACTCTCAAACGCGTGCTTAGATTAGCATAAAAATAACTTGGATCTAGCGCTATGTGTTATTTCTTTAGACTGATTTGTAATCTATTCTCGTAGTTCTTATACATCAAAAAAAATTTTATTATTAAATCAATGTATTGGAAAACAGCCGACCTAAATGACCCCGTTTATTACTGGAAAAACTTCGCTCTGATAAAAAACTGGGTGCAGCAACACCACAGCGATCTGATGAGCCCCGAACTGCACACTATGATCAACCAGTACCAGCAGCTTTCCGATAATGCTCAACAGCTCTGGCTGCGACTTTATTCGCGTAAGGGCGAGTTTTTTCGCATCGACCGGCTAAATTATCAGGAAATTGATGTGCCTGAGGCTATTCACGAATTAACTGAGCAAGATTGGCTGCAGCCGGTTAGCCACGCAACACAGCCGCGTTGGTTATCCTTACTGACCAAACCAGAGTTGTTGAAACTACAACCTGACGTGCTTAAATCGGTAACTAAACAGCAACTGCTGGAGCAGTTAAACAATACAGTGGTAGAAACCGATGTTGCCATCATCCAGTTACTGAAAAACTCTCAGTTTAAGCAACTTGCGTTGTTGTTTTTTGGCAACTCACGGCAACAGCTGTCCGAGTTTGTCGTCGCTGCGCTGGGGCATATTCAATATGAGTCGTACCGGATCCGCCCGAAGTCATTGTTTGCTGATAAACATGAGATGATGATGTTTTTGCAGATTGAACAATGGCAGCTTGAATACGCGGACATCAGTTTGCTGGTTGACCGCGTGCACTGGACCAGACAATGGTTGCAAAATGATCAATTAAGCGCGCTACCCAATTGTCTGACGGGTAAGTTAAGCCGCTTTCTTAATCGCCTGGCAAGAGATTGCGAGCGCCAGCAAGAGTTATCTCTGGCACTGTATTTATACGCTAAGTCGGAACGCCCGCCAGCGCGTGAGAGACAAGCCAGGATCTATTACCGCCTACAGCCCCTTCGGGCAAGACGTTTGCTTTTTCAGATGTATCAGGAACCCCGCGATGAGCCTGAGTACGAAATGGCAAAAAGCTTATTAACCCGATGGTTTAAGTGCCGTTTTGAGCAACCAGCTGAACCATTACCTCAACAATCGCTGGCCCTAAGCTATACGGTCAGGCGGGTAGAAAAGGCAGCGCTGTCTTATTATCAAAGCCTTGGCTGGGAGGGCAGCCATAGTGAGAATCTTATTCCCCAGACAGTGTTTGGCTTATGCTTTTGGGACATCATTTTTCACGACCTCGACGGAGCCTTTGTGCACCCTTTTCAACGAGGCCCTCGCGACCTGACATCTCCGGCTTTTTACCAAAACCGAAAAGCGCTCATTCAACAACGCGTGCAACTGGTTCGTCAGCAGCACCCGCAGGCTGTCGCGTTAGCCATTAAACACGCCGAACAGAAACAGGGCATTGCAAACCCCTTCGTAACCTGGAAGCTCAACCCTGTCGACGAGGCATTAAGATGGTTTCGCTATCTGCCGTCAACTTTGTGGGCTGATATGTTTGAACGTATGGCTTTTGATAGTAAGAACAATCGCAGCGGCTTTCCCGATTTATGGCTATACAACCAACAGCATCAACAGGCGCTACTGATAGAAGTTAAAGGCCCGGGCGATACTCTGCGGGCCAATCAATCTCGCTGGCTAAACTTCTTTCAGCAGGCCCAGGTACCGGTCACTCTGCTTAATGTGAAGCCAGCTGATGACGAAGTTTAGCGATAACGGGTGCCATTTTCGGTAATTCACATTGCCACCACAAACGGTAACTTTCGGCGGCCTGGCCAACCAACATTCCGAGCCCGTCAAAACATTGTGCGTTGCCCACAGCTCCTGCATGTTTTAAAAACGGCGTTGCATTGGCACTGTACATCATATCGTAGACAGTGGACGCGCCGGCAAATAATGACTGCGGCACCGCAGGTAGCTGGCCGTTAAGTGAAGCACTGGTGGCATTAATGACAACATCGATAGCAGCCACGTTTGACCAGTCAGTAACCGCCCTTGCTCTACTATAACCGCTGACCAGCGACTCGGCTTTACTGTGAGTTCGGTTATAAACCCACAGCACGTCGACTGAGGCATTCAGCAAACTGTTTATAACGCCTTTAGCCGCACCACCGGCACCAATCAATAACACACGCCGACCTGCCAATGGCACCCGTAAACGCTGCAGGTCACAAATTAACCCTAAGCCGTCCGTGTTTGCACCAAGCAAGCCCCCCGCCCGGTCTTTCATCAGCGTGTTAACGGCACCTGCTGTTGCTGCCTCCGTAGTCAATCGAGTAGCTAAAGCAAACGCCTGCTGCTTGAATGGAACCGTGACATTGGCTCCCTTTAACCCCTGCCGAAATTGTTCAGCGACACGGCGATTAAAGGTTGCTGCAGTTGCCAGTTGCTGATGATAGTTCAGACAATGACCAAACTGTTCAGCAAAGTATTGGTGTATTTGCGGCGATAAGCTGTGGCTTATGGGATTACCAAAAACGCAGAAACGCTCAGTCATTAGCCATCGCCGCCCAGTCCCGGGGAATTAAAAAGTGTTCTGTCAGTTGCGCTTCGGGTGAATCGGGTTCAGGTTGCCAGTCATACTCCCAACGCACCATGGGCGGCATTGACATTAAAATTGACTCGGTTCTTCCACCCGTCTGCAGGCCAAATAATGTGCCCCGATCCCATACTAAGTTGAACTCCACATAACGGCCCCGCCGATAAAGCTGAAAGGCCCGCTGTTGTTCGGTATACGGCGTGTCTTTCCGACGCATGACAATGGGGCAGTAGGCATCACAAAAGGCATCGCCGACCGCTTTAACTACCGCAAAGGCATCGTTGAATGAGCGGTCATTAAGATCATCGAAGAAAATGCCGCCGACACCGCGCGCTTCGTTACGATGTTTTAAATAAAAATAATCATCGCACCACGTTTTGTATTCCGGGTATAACGACGGGTCGACAGCGTCCAGTGCGTCCTTGGCTTTTTTATGCCACTCAACAACGTCGTCCTCAACCGCATAAAACGGCGTTAAATCAAAACCGCCACCGAACCACCAGACAGGTTCATGACCTTCTTTTTCAGCGATGAAAAAACGCACATTCATATGCACCGTGGGTACGTGTGGATTATTGGGATGAAACACCAGCGACACACCGCAGGCATTAAATTCACGCCCTTCGAGTTCGGGCCGGTGAGCGGTCGCACTATTTGGCAGGCTCTCGCCGTAAACATGGGAAAAGCCGACCCCAGCCTGTTCAAATACCGCCCCTTGCTTTAGCACCCTGGAGCGGCCACCACCGCCCTTTTCTCGTTGCCACTGGTCTTGCTGAAACGGGGCTTGAGCATCGACGGTTTCTATCCGGTCGCAGATGCGGTCCTGTAAATCGGTAAAATACGCGATGACAGGTTTGAGATAAGCTTCATTCATTATTACGAAAAACCTTTTCTGTCAGGGGATTAATGATTTTACTCGGCGACTTGGCTCCTCCGGTTTGTGCGTCCATCACCC
Organism: Pseudomonadota bacterium; assembly: GCA_051745735.1. Classification (GTDB taxonomy): domain Bacteria; phylum Pseudomonadota; class Gammaproteobacteria; order Enterobacterales; family Alteromonadaceae; genus Idiomarina. Next base: position 46,297 of record JBNJEJ010000010.1, on the reverse strand, counting down.
AACTCAGTTGGTCGCCAAAATAGGTACGCACCTGTTCGGCAGTTCGGGCCGGCTCCTCGCCTGCCGGATTAGCACTGGTTGAGACTAAGGCGGTGCCTAATTTGCGGCATAATGTGCGAGCGGGTTCAAACGCAGTAACGCGAACAGCGATGGTTTCGCGTCCGCCGGTTAACCAGGTCGATACGCTCGATCGGACAGGCAAAATAAGCGTTACCGGCCCCGGCCAGTGAGAAAGTACCTGAAAGCGTTTTTCCTGCGCTATGGCCTGGTCATCAATATAGGGCAGCAACTGGCTGTAATCCGCAGCAATTAGGATCAGTCCTTTTTCTACAGGCCGATTTTTTAATGCCAGCAATTGCTTAATCACTGCCTCATTGGTCGGATCGCAACCCAGGCCAAAAACGGCTTCTGTCGGATAAGCGATAACGCCTTCCAGCAGAGCCGCACGTGCAGCAGCCAAATCAAATGTCGTCAAGCAAGATTCTCCTTTACCGATTTTGGCAAATTATAACGGCTCTGATTTGTATTCACAGTTTTTTTGCGGGCAGAAGTGCCGCGTGATACCACCTTGTTTTTTTCTTAACAAAATGGGAAACCGGCACTCTGGGCAAGCTTTGGCTACCGGTGGAAAGTTTACTGAATAATCACACTGTGGGTATTCGGTACAGGCAAAGAAAGAGGAGCCTCGGCGCGATGTTTTTTGAATCAACTGACCCGATCGGCCGCTTTTGTGGCACTCAGGACACGACACACCCTGATGCTCATCGGCAACGTTAGGTTCGGTTACAAAATCACAGTCGGGGAAACCACTGCAGCCGACAAACAACCCGAAGCGACCACTTTTAAGTTGTAGGTCGCGCCCACATTCAGGGCATTCAACACCCAGACTTTCGGGCTCGATTTCTGACTGCTCTCTTAAGCCCTGCGTAAAGTCACACTGCGGAAACGCAGAGCACGCATAAAAGCTGTTGTGGCCTTTGTGTTTAATGACCAGTTCGTGACTACACTGCGGACACTTTGGCATTACTTTACACGCAGGCTCAGTGCAATGGCCCCTCAGGTTCTTCGAACAATAAGCCTTCCATTTGATCGTAAGCCGCTTCGTGCCCCGGCAAATTAAACAAGACCATCAATACCACCCACTTCAGATCATCTAAATTAAAATTTGTGGTTTCCAGCTCCATCACGCGATCCAGAACCATTTCGCGGGTTGCGAAGTCAAGTACACCTAAGTTCTCTAAATAAATGAGAAACCCCCGGCACTGACTGTCCATACGTACGGACTCTTGCTCAGTAAACACTCGGGTCGCTTTTGATGGCTGCGACGTCAGATAGGTTTTCGCGTCACCATCCTGTAAATCAGCCAATCGTTCTAACCAAGCCAGTGCTTTTTGAATTTCCTGACGGTGAAAACCTGCCCGAGTCAATTCATCGGTTAACTCGTCAGGATCAACAATGACCTCTTGCTCCGAATGAATATAGTTTTCAAACAAGTACATGAGGATATCAAACATAATTTAGCGCCTCCCCACCTTAATATAACCGCCTGCAACAGCTGTTATTGCACCTTGTAACTCAAGAAACAAGAGTTGCTCCGTTACTTCTGCCGCCGATAACTCCGTCGAAACAACGAGTTGTTCAATGGTCTTTGGCTCATAACCCACATTAGCGAACAATACCGAATTTGCCAAGCTTTCTTGCGCTGCTGTTTGCTCGATAACATCTGACTTTTGACACGTAGCTGCAAACCAACTCAAAACATCGTTGGGATGGGTTACCAGTTCAGCCCCTTGTTTTAATAACCAGTGACACCCCTCTGACTCTTTGGCGAATACAGAACCCGGTACGGCACCGACATTGCGACCTTCGTTAATCGCGGCGAGCGCGGTAGAAATCGAACCACTTTTTTTGGCCGCTTCGACCACCACAACACCACTGCTTAATCCATTGATAATACGGTTGCGGCGGGGAAAATGATCCATCCTGGCGGCAATTCCGGGTGGGAATTCCGACACCAGTAAACCCTGATGAGCAATTAAACGATGTAACTGCCGGTTTCGTGGCGGATACATCTTATCAATCCCCGTGCCTAACACGGCAATAGTGAGGCCCTGCTCTACGGCTCGTTGGTGAGCTTGCGAGTCAATCCCCATGGCCAGTCCGCTGACCACGGTAATGCCGTGCCCGGTGCATTCCTGCGCCAGCCAATCAGCCATTTGTAAACCGCTATGCGACGCTTTGCGGGAGCCGATAACAGCAACTTTGGCGGTTTCCAGTAATTCCATTCTGCCCTGCCAAAATAATAACCACGGCGGCTCAGCTATGGCTTTCAATGCTAACGGGTAATCTTCGTCAAAATAGCCAATGACTCCCTGATTTGGCTTCTCCTGCCAGTCTAACGCGCCGGTAACCCAGCGACTGTCGACCGGTTTTAACGATTGCTGCCATCGCTCCAAAACCTCGTTAACTGACGCTAACTGCCGCGCAGCAACCTTGAGTTCTCGTTTTGCCCGGTTTAACGCCAATAAAACACACAAATCTTGCTGATCCATAGACTGTCCTTACCCCCCCTAAATGCGTTAAACTAAGGGTAGTAAAAACGATGGAGTTACAGATATGTCAAAGTTAACGGTTCTTAAATACCCTGATGAGCGGTTACGCACAGTTGCTCAGCCGATAGCATCCGTCGATGATGGGTTGCGGGCCACTATCGATGATATGTTCGAGACCATGTATGAATCCCAGGGCGTTGGCTTGGCGGCAACTCAGGTTGATGTTCACAAGCGCTTATTCATTGCTGACTGTAGTGAAGATCAGAACGAGTCACTGGTATTCATTAACCCCGAGATTACAAAGGCAGAGGGTCATTTCTCTAATGAGGAAGGCTGCCTCTCATTTCCTGGGGTTTATGCCAAAGTAGAGCGTGCCGAACGCATCACCGTTAGCGCTACTAATCGCGACGGCCAAAACTTTAGCCTCGACGCTGAGGGACTACTGGCAATTTGTATACAGCACGAAATTGATCATCTAAATGGTAAACTGTTTGTCGATTATCTGTCCCTGTTAAAGCAGAATCGTATCCGTAAAAAACTGGAAAAAGAGCAACGCATAAACCAAAAAATGACAGCGGAAAGCTAGTCAATGAGTCAACCTTTGCGCATCGTATTCGCCGGCACCCCAGAATTTGCAGCACAACACTTGCAGGCGCTTCTGGACTCGCAACACGCTGTCGTTGCGGTTTACACACAACCCGATCGACCTGCGGGCCGTGGCAAAAAACTACAGCCCTCAGCGGTCAAAACGCTTGCCTTGCAACATGATTTACCGGTCTACCAACCGCAAAGTTTAAAGCCTGCAGAGCAGCAGCAAGCACTTGCCCGGCTTAATGCTGATGTCATGGTGGTTGTGGCTTACGGCCTTTTGCTGCCGCAGACCATTCTCGACACTCCAGCGCTCGGTTGCATCAATGTGCACGGTTCATTGCTGCCGCGCTGGCGCGGTGCGGCGCCCATTCAGCGCGCGATCTGGGCTGGTGATACCGAATCCGGAGTCGCCGTTATGCAAATGGAAGCCGGGTTGGATACCGGTCCCGTATTGTTAGAGCAGCGCTGTAAAATAGACGCAGACGAAACGTCTGCCTCCCTGTATGAAAAACTCGAGGCGCTGGGCCCACCGGCTTTGATAAAAACACTGGATCATTTGCCGGAACGTCTGCAGCAGGCGCGACCTCAGAATAGTGAACAGGCCAGCTACGCCAAAAAACTGAGTAAAGAAGAAGGCCGTATTGATTGGCAGCAGGACGCACAGCAACTTAATCGCAACGTGCACGCCTTTAATCCCTGGCCGACAGCCTGGTTTGTAAGCAGCGATAAAGACGGTAAACAAGTCACCATTAAAGTCCTTAAATCCGAATGCATCGAGCAAGCTACTGGCGAACAACCCGGAACCATCGTGGCTGCATCCACCGAGGGCATTGATGTTGCTTGTGGTACTGGCGTCCTGCGTATTATCGCGGCACAAATGCCCGGTAAGAAGGTGCAGCCTGCCGCGGTATTACTGAACGGCTACAGCTCTATTTTTAGCAAAGGTAATCAACTGACTTAATGACAAAAAAAAATCGACCCGCTTCCGGCGCGCACAGTCGCGCTGCGGCTGCAAAAATTGTCTTTCGTGTTCTCGAACAAGGCGAAAGCCTGTCCTCAGCATTACCCAGCGAAACACAACAACTGGATACCGGTGATCGACGTCTGGCGCAAGCCATAAGTTATGGTGTGTTGCGTTTTTTACCCAGCCTGAACCGACTGGTTGCCGGCAAATTAAAAAAACCCTTAACCGGTAAGCTACAGATCCTTAACAGCCTGTTGTTAGTTGGCGCTTACCAACTCTACTTGCTGCGCACAAAAGACCACGCAGCGGTCAGTGCATCAGTCGAAGCCGCTAAAGTATTAGGCCGTAAAAATCATACCGGTTTGGTCAACGGCGTGTTACGTCAAATCTTGCGTGAGGCGCCAGCGCGAAACGAGCACGAGCAACGCCCATTGCCGGCCGATCCTTTACTGGACCACCCACGGTGGTTGGCCGAGGCCGTTAAGCAAGACTACCCTGAACGCTGGCAGCAAATTTTGATGAGCAATAATCAGCATCCGCCTATGTGGCTGCGGGTTAATGAAAGCCAGATCAGCTGCCCTTCGTATCAGCAACTGTTGCAAGACGAGGGGATTGAGTCACACCAGGACACCACCGTGTCCAGTGCCCTACGCCTGGCGCAACCTGTGTCCGTTGAACGCCTGCCCCACTTCAGTGAAGGCTGGGTGTCAGTGCAGGATCGCTCGGCACAATTAGCCGGCTTTCTTCTTAACAGTGACGATAGCCATCGTGTACTCGACTGTTGCGCTGCCCCCGGTGGAAAGACTCAGCATTTACTCGAGCGCCACCAGTTTACCCAGCCCCTTACAGCCATTGATATTGATGCCAAACGCTTACAGCGGGTTGAAGAGAACTTAGCGCGACAGCAGCAACCAGCCAATCTGATTTGTGCCGACATTACCGATACCGGTAACTGGTGGGACAAAGTCTGTTACGATCGCATCTTACTGGACGCGCCTTGCTCTGCCACGGGTGTTATTCGTCGCCACCCCGACATCAAGTGGTTGCGACGCGCGTCAGATATTGACGCACTGGTTGCTCTGCAAGCGCAAATTCTTGATAGTATCTGGCCGTTACTGAAAAATGGCGGTGAGCTTTTGTATGCAACCTGTTCGATACTGGCAAAAGAGAATCAGCAACAAGTCGAACATTTTCTGCAACGTCAAAAGGATGCTACGCTTAGTTATTTGTCCGAGCAGCAGGCTATGCTGCAACTGGAGCCGACGGCGGATGGCGGTGATGGCTTTTTCTATGCAAGGCTGAAAAAACAACAATGAAAATTATCATTTTGGGGGTGGGTCAAGTCGGCGGAACCTTGGCTGAAAACCTGGTCGGTGAACGTAATGACATTACGGTGGTGGACACTGACACCGATTTACTGGAGAAACTGCAAGATAAGCACGACCTGCAGATCGTGGTCGGGCATGCCGCCCATCCTGATACACTCAGAAACGCCGGTGCCGAAGACGCGGACTTATTAATTGCCGTGACCAACAGCGATGAAATCAACATGATCGCCTGCCAGGTTGCATACTCTATTTTTAATACTCCCACTAAAATTGCCCGCATCCGTTCCGAAGAATACATTCGCTATCGCGACCGCCTTTTTCATAAAAATGATGCGCCGGTGGACTTTCTTATCTCGCCCGAGCAGTTAGTCACCAATTACATCAGAAAGTTAATCGACTACCCCGGCGCCTTACAAGTGATGGAATTTGCCAGTGGCCGCGCCAGCTTAGTTGCAGTGAAAGCTTATTACGGTGGTAAATTAGTGGGTCATGCAATATCGACCTTACGCGAACACATTCCTAACATTGACACGCGAGTGGCCGCTATTTATCGCCAGGGTAAACCGATTCGTCCTACCGGCACCACCATAATCGAAGCTGACGATGAGATATTTTTTATCGCCGATACCCGGCACATCAGCACCGTTATGCAGGAATTGCAAAAGCTTGAGCGCAAATACCGGCGCATTATGATCGTCGGCGGCGGTAACATTGGCTCTGGTCTGGCTAAGCAACTTGAGAGTGATCATCGCGTAAAACTTATCGAACGTGACGAAGTTCGGGCCGAAGATCTTTCCCAACGCCTGCAGCACACCCTTGTTTTTCGCGGCGATGCTTCAGACCAAAAATTACTAGAGGAAGAACACGTCGAAGATATCGATGTTTTTATCGCCGTTACCAACGACGATGAAGCCAATATTATGTCGGCCATGTTAGCAAAGCGCATGGGAGCCAGAAAAACCATGGTCCTGATTCAGCGCAGCGCTTACGTCGACCTGGTTCAGGGTGGTGAAATCGATATCGCCATATCACCTCAGCGAGCAACCATTTCGGCACTACTGACTCACGTTCGTCGCGGGGATATTGTTAATGTCTACTCGTTACGCAAAGGTGCCGCCGAAGCCATCGAAGCCATTGCCCATGGCGACCAAAGCACCTCTAAAGTGGTCGGCAAAGCGGTAAAAGAAATAAAACTACCACCGGGAACAACCATCGGCGCAATCGTCCGGGGTAATGAGGTGTTAATGGCGCACGGTGAAACCATCGTTCAGTCTGACGATCATGTCATTCTGTTTCTGCTGGATAAAAAATACATTGATGAAGTTGAGCGGTTATTCCAACCCAGCGCTATGTTCTTTTAGTTTGTCCGTCAGTTTTATGCGGCCCTGAGTAACAGCGGCCAGGTTATTCTGCAGTGTCGTGACTTGAGCGGGAACAACCGCAATACGTTGATTAACCGCTTCGCTGAACTCACTGTCGAGAACCTGAACTTGATACTGTTGCCACAAGGGCTCAATGACACCCTGGTCAGCATAAGGATAGCGCACCCAGTAACACTCGCGGTAAACACAAAGCTCGGTTTCAAGCGCTGCAAGAGCCTCGGAAACGGCTTGACTGTAGGCCCGCTGTAACCCGCCTGTACCCAGTTTTACCCCACCGAAATAACGCACAACCACAGCGCTGATGTCCCCTATAGGTGCATTACGTAACACCATCAACATGGGCCGACCAGCCGTGCCCGACGGCTCTCCATCATCACTGCAAGCCAGGCCACTGTCGGTAAACGGCGAACCAAACACACTTGCGGTACAGTAGTGATTTGCTTTAGGCCAGCGTTTTTGCACGTCAGCCAATACATCAGCAGCCTGTTCGGGCCCATGGGTTGGTGCCAGGCAAGCAATGAAGCGACTATTTTTTATTTCAATTTCATGTTCGTGAACAGCCAGTGGACGACGGTAGTCTTTAGTCATAACTGGGTTGTATCATCATCGTTTCTAATGCTTCAAACAGATTGCCCTGATTACCCTGCAACAAATAATAGATCTGCTGGTAGGTTAGCACCGCTTTCAGGTAATCTCGGGTTTCGTAATAAGGTACCTGCTCGATCCATTCATCTACCGGAGTTGCCGTCGCCGGCAACCAGTCCAGCACCTTGTAGTAGCCGGCATTATAAGATGCAGTGGCTAACACATGGTTATCGCTGAAGCGATTTTTCAAGCGGCTTAAGTAATAGGTACCCAGTTCGACATTGGTTTTCGGTTTGTGCAGTTGTCGGTAACTGATGTTGTCGTTGCGCAATCGTTTTGCGGTATTCGGTAAAATTTGCATCAGGCCCCGCGCCCCAGCGCTTGAATAGGCATCGGCACGGAACGCGCTTTCCCGGCGGGTAACCGCCATAGCCCAGCTGGGATCAATACCGACCCGATTCGACGCACCGGTTAACAAGCTTCCATAGGCCATCGGAAAACGAATGTTTACTGCGTCAAAATAGCCGACTTGAGCTAATGTCCAAATCGCCTGATCATGCCATTCCCATTCACTAGCAAGCAATGCTGCGGCTTTGTGCTGTTCTCCATTAAGCTCTGTCAACAAATGGTTCCATTCTCGACGGGCATCAACAAATCGCTCTAGCTGAATAAACTCATACGCTCGCTGAGCGCTTGGATGTTGCCTGACTTGATCCAGTTCAACTCGGCTAATTTTGATAGGATCTGTTTCGAGGCTGACCTCCTGGCCAATCCTTGCTGATGCCAGGAAACCATAAAAATTGCGCTCTTTTGCAAGCTCTTGATAGAGCGCGTTAGCCGCTAATTTATCACCCGTAATTTCGCTTGCCCGCGCCAGCCAGTAACGCCACTGAGCACCACCGGCAATCGCAGCAGGTAGCGTCTCTATTGCGGTTTTCAGCGTACTAAAGTCGCGATCGCGTAAATAAGTAGCCAGCCGCCACTGCAGCGTTCGTTCATCTAATGATGAAGGCGGCACACGTTGATGCCATACGCGCGCTTCCGGATGCTTTTTCAGGCTCAGTGCAACGGCAAACTCGGAGGCAATTTGTTGTCGTTGCTCAACACTAAAAGGTAATTTTTGACTGAGCTTTTCAAATGACTTTAAGGCTAGGTTTTCCTCCCGCCAGATCAGTTTTTTTAACGCGTACGTTGCAATCTCAGCTTCTTTTTGCCGATCAACGCCCTGCCAGCGCTTATCTGAATAAACGGCGGCCGGTGAGTAGCGCACCTTATGATAGAGCTCGGCCAGATACTGATAATTATCCGGTAACAAGGTTTTTAGATAAGGGATAAGCGTTGGGTTACCGCCGTCAGCCGCCAGGCCAATACGCTGCCATACCTTATCTGCCGTGCGCGCGCCCAACTCAGCCCACTGCTCTAATATGGGATCGCAAGCACCGGGAACCGAAAAGCCATGCGCCCAGATACCATCGACTTTTTGAATAAATGCCTGATCTGCCAGGCCCTGCGCCCGCTCAGCTTCGATCAGCTGGCATTGATGCGTTAAGGTGCCGGGATAACGAAAATCGCGAATGAAGCGCTGTTGTTCACCGTGCCCCGCAAGGTAAGTTAACCACTGCCGGCGCAACTGCCAGTCCAGAGGAGTCCCTTCATATTCTTGCAGGAACGCTAGCACCCGATCTTCGTTCACCAGATAACCAATCTGTTGTAAACGTTCAAGTTCAAGGTAAGGCGCTAAGGGATAATCCTGTAACTGGTCGCGCAGTAGCCGGTACTCGGAAAGCCGACCACGCTTAGCTGCATACTCTGCTTTTAAGAACAGTTCGCGCTGCTCAGCGCGCTGTTCAGAGTGATCCTGTGCGGTAACGACGGGCGCCAATAACCCCATTGCCGCAGCAAGGAGTCCTATCCGCACGGTGTGCTTGTAACGCATGATAAACGACTGCTTTTTCATTAATTCAAACGCATGTTTAAATAACCGTTGAAAAATCGACACTTTCGCGCCAAACTCTGACTACCATAACCTAAAGCTATCTTAGAATCAGGTTCTTTGTAGCAAAAATTTAATGGATGTCATGGGAGACCCAAAATGATTTACCAAGGTGAAAACATTCGGGTCGACTTTATTGAACCCGGCTTCGCTGAACTTCAGTTCGATGCGAAAGGCTCGGTTAATAAATTCGACCAGGCAACCTTAGAAGAATTCAGTGATGCGCTGACAAAATTAAAAGAAACAGACGATTTAAGAGGTTTGATTGTTACCAGCAGCAAATCAACTTTTATTGTCGGCGCTGACATTACCGAATTTTTAAACTTATTCTCTGATTCAGAGAAAACCCGCACGTGGGTCGGCAAAGCCTCCCGTGTGTTCGATCAACTGGAAGACCTGCCCGTTCCAACCGTGGCAGCCGTCACAGGTTTTGCTCTCGGCGGTGGCTGTGAAGCATTGTTAGCTTGTGATTACCGGGTAGCTGACACCACCGCAACTATCGGGCTACCCGAAGTGAAGTTAGGGCTGATACCCGGTTTTGGCGGCACCATGCGCCTACCGCGTATTATTGGTCCGGATAACGCCTTAGAGTGGATAACCACTGGTAAAAATAATAACGCCGAGGCGGCTTTAAAAGTTGCCGCTATCGACGCCATCGTGGCCCCTGAAAAATTAACAGAGGCAGCGCTAAATTTGGCTAAAGCAGCCGCCGCCGGTGAACAGGACTGGCAAGCGAAACGACAGCCAAAACTGGAACCATTACAAGCCAATGATACCGAACTGGCCATGACGCTGGTAACGGCTAAAGGTATGGTGGCAGCTAAAGCTGGCAAACATTATCCGGCGCCCCATAAAGCGATTGAAGCGATTGAAAATGGCGCTCGGGAGCATCGTGAAGGTGCCTTAAAAGCAGAAAACAACGCCTTTTTTGACCTTACCCAGACAGACGCCTGTCAGGCACAAGTCGGTATCTTTCTTGCCGACCAGTCGGTTAAAGGCAAATCCAAAAAAGTTGCTAAAACCGCCCAGAAAGATATTCAGACGGCTGGAGTTATTGGTGCCGGCATCATGGGCGGCGGTATCGCATACCAATCCGCACTGAAAGGTGTGCCGGCGGTGATGAAAGATATTAAACAAGACGCCTTAGACCTGGGCATAAAAGAAGCCGGTAAGATCCTTAAGAAAGGCGTCGAGCGTGGCAAAGTTAATAACGATAAGATGATTAAGGTGCTGTCATCGATTACGCCTACCTTACTTAATGACGCAGTAAAAGACGTCGATATCGTTGTCGAAGCCGTTGTTGAAAATCCCAAAGTGAAAGGTTCGGTATTAGCTGAAATTGAGTCAGTCATTAGCAATGACACCATTCTGACGTCAAACACGTCTACCATATCCATCACCGAATTAAGTAAAAACCTGAAGCGTCCTGAACAGTTCTGCGGTATGCACTTTTTCAACCCAGTACACAAAATGCCGCTAGTTGAAATCATTCGCGGCGAAAAAACCTCGGACGAAACGGTTGCAGCGGTTGTTGCTTACGCAGTTAAGCTGGGTAAAACACCGATAGTGGTTAATGACTGCCCCGGTTTTTTGGTCAATCGAGTATTGTTCCCCTATCTGGCAGGCTTTACCGGAATGGTCGATGAAGGTGTTGACTTCGTCGCCATTGATAAAGTCATGGAAAAACAATTCGGCTGGCCAATGGGCCCTGCTTATTTGAGTGATGTTGTCGGCATTGATACCGCAGACCACTGCACCATGGTGATGGAAGAAGGCTTCCCAACCCGCATGAAACGAGATACCTCAAGTGCGATTGCAAAACTCGCTGCTGCAGAGCGGTTCGGACAAAAAAATGGCAAAGGCTTCTACCTTTACGGTACCGACAAAAAAGGCAAGCCAACCAAGCAACCTGCTGATGAGGCTTATCAGTTAACGGGCTCAGAACAAGGCAAGACAACAGATGCAGACGAAGTGATTGCTCGCTGCATGATCCCCATGGTGAACGAAGTTGTCCGTTGCCTTGAAGAAGGTATTGTCGGATCAGCAGCTGAAGCTGACATCGCCTTGTTGTATGGACTGGGTTTTCCTCCGTTCCGTGGCGGCCCAGTCCGGTATCTCGAGACCCTGGGAATAGAAAACTTTATTAAATTGGCGGACCAATATGCGCATTTAGGTGAAATCTATCAAGTCACCGACGGTATGCGCGAAATGGCCAAGGCCGGTAAATCTTACTTTGACACAACCAGCGCAAAGTAAGACCAGAGGAGATTTGTTATGAAAGACGTAGTCATTGTAGATTGCATTCGCTCGCCTATGGGGCGTTCCAAAAACGGTGTGTTCCGAAATGTGCGAGCTGAGGATCTCTCAGCCGAGTTGATGAAAGGATTATTAAAACGTAACCCGCAAGTCGATGCCGAAGAGCTTGAAGATATTTATTGGGGCTGTGTACAACAAACCCTGGAGCAAGGATTTAATATCGCTCGTAACTCTGCCCTGATTGCCGGCATTCCTCACAAAGTCGCCGGTGTTACCGTCAACCGCTTGTGTGGTTCGTCAATGCAGGCGTTACACGACGCTACTCGAGCCATCATGCACGGTGATGGCGACATTTTCATGGCGGGTGGCGTAGAGCATATGGGCCATGTGCCTATGGATCATGGTATTGATTTTCATCCTGGCATGAATAAAACCGTTGCTAAAGCGTCCGCAAGCATGGGCATGACAGCGGAGTTGTTATCGCGTAAATTTGGTATTACCCGCGAGCAACAAGACGCCTTTGCCGCGCGCTCTCAGCAAAAAGCTCACGAAGCGACCGTCGCGGGCCGCTTTGCCAGAGAGATTTATCCAATCAATGGCCATAATGAACACGGAGAGCTGGTCCGTGTAACCACCGATGAAGTTATCCGGCCAGAAACTACAGTTGAAGGGTTAGCTCAGTTACGTCCAGTATTTGATCCGGCTAACGGTACCGTTACAGCGGGCACCTCATCGGCTTTATCTGACGGCGCCGCAGCGATGTTGGTTATGTCGGCTGAAAAAGCCAAACAACTGGGCTTAACACCCCGGGTGAAAATCCGTTCAATGGCCGTCGCCGGCTGCGACCCCTCAATTATGGGTTACGGCCCAGTACCTGCCACAGAAAAAGCATTGCAGCGCGCCGGAGTCAGCATTGACGATATTGATCTGGTTGAGCTAAATGAGGCTTTTGCAGCCCAGTCGCTGCCTGTTTTAAAGGCTCTTAAGCTGTTCGATAAGATGGATGAAAAAGTTAATCTGAACGGTGGAGCCATTGCACTGGGTCATCCGTTAGGTTGTTCTGGAGCGCGTATTTCGACCACCCTGATTAACTTGATGGAAGAAAAAGACGCTAAGCTGGGTCTGTCTACCATGTGCATCGGACTGGGTCAGGGTATCGCAACAGTTTTCGAGCGTGTGTGATATTGGGTGCCGATAAAGAACTCGATACCTTAGGCCTTCGTTGCCCAGAGCCAGTGATGCTGGTCAGGGCCGCTATCCGAAAAATGACAGTCGGTGAGGTGTTATTGGTTGTTGCTGATGATCCTGCCACGACTCGGGATATACCCGGTTTTTGTGAGTTTATGGATCATCAGTTATTAAAACAACAGAGCGATGAAACGCCGTATCGTTACTGGATAAAGAAGAGTCACTAACAACATGCGCCGCTTGGCGCATGTTTCATTTTACAAGTACATTTCCCAAAACTCAGCTTGCCCGACTTCACCCAGTTCATAGGGTTTGAAACCAAATTTTTCATAGGAGACTTTGGCCCGCTCGTTTTTGTCCAAGACTTCCAGTGTCAACTTTACACAGCCGCGGAACTGGGCCAAGGTTTTAACTTCGTCAAGCAACTTTTGCGCAACGCCCTGGCCACGATATTCTGGTATCACTGCAATATCGTGAATATTCATTAACGGCTTGGCTGCAAATGTAGAGAACCCCTCAACGCAATTCGCCACACCTACCGGTCGGTCGCCATCAAAGGCCAGCAATGAAAATACATGGTCGCGCTTGTCCATTTCTTTAATTAAGTTTTCTTTCGTTTCTTCACTTATCCCTTCACCGCCGCCCATAGGGTCTTTTGCGTAGGCATCAAGCATCGCAATAACTGCTTGCGCATGAGTTGGGTTAGAATAATCCGCTAAAGTAATGTCTATCATTATGAGTCCACTAGCCTGTTAAAGAAAATTGCCGCATTTGTTGGCAAACTGACGTGTAGCAATGACAGTCGACCAGATGGTTATTCATCATACCGACAGCCTCCATAAAAGCATAACATATCGTCGGCCCAACAAACTTGAATCCTTGTTGTTTCAACGCCTTTGCCATAGCCTCCGACGCAGCGTCCTCGGTGGGCACCTGTGCAAAGGTTTGGTAGCAATTAATGATGGGCTGTCCATTAACAAATTGCCATAGCCAGGGGGCAAATTTTATTCCGCTTTTTTGCATCGCAAGATAAGCTTCGGCGTTAGCAAAAATGGCATCAATCTTTTTCCGATTTCGCACAATCCCAGGATTTTGGTACAACCGTTGGCGGTCGGATTCGGGCATAGCCACGATTGCCTCGGGCTCGAAGTTGCAAAAAGCTTTTTCGTAGTCAGCCTGTTTGCGCAATATTGTTAGCCAGCTTAAGCCTGCCTGCTGACCATCTAGGCACAATTTCGCAAACAGTTCGATAGGATCAGAAACGGGTCGTCCCCATTGCGTATCATGGTATTCGCGATAGTCGTCAGCTTGTTCACACCAGGGACAACGTGTTGTTGTTGGATTTGTCATTAACGCCCCTATAACCTAGGCCTGTCAGAGGGTATAATCTAGGCATACTTATGAGTCATTGGTCAACAACCATCACGGTTAAAGAGAATTTTTTATGTCCAACTATGATGTCAAAACCTTTCAGGGATTAATTCTTGCGTTGCAAGATTACTGGGCCCAACAAGGTTGTGCAATAATACAACCGCTGGATATGGAAGTGGGTGCAGGAACCTTTCATCCCATGACCTTTCTGCGCTCCCTGGGCCCGGAGCCGTCCAGCTTTGCCTACGTGCAGCCATGCCGTCGCCCTACTGACGGGCGTTATGGTGAAAACCCCAATCGTCTGCAGCATTATTATCAATTTCAGGTAATGATGAAACCCTCACCAAAAGACCTTCAGGAGCTTTATCTTGGGTCGTTAGAAGTTCTTGGGTTTGACACTCTGACCCACGACATTCGCTTTGTTGAAGACAACTGGGAGTCGCCCACTCTGGGAGCATGGGGTCTTGGCTGGGAGGTTTGGCTGAATGGTATGGAAGTAACGCAGTTTACTTACTTTCAGCAAGTCGGCGGGTTAGAATGCAAGCCCGTTGCAGGCGAAATCACCTATGGTTTAGAACGCCTGGCGATGTACATTCAGGGGGTAGACAGCATTTATGACCTGGTGTGGACAGACGGCCCCCGCGGCAAGATGTTGTACCGCGATGTGTTTCATCAAAATGAGGTTGAGCAATCGACCTACAACTTTAAACACGCCGATGTTGATGTACTATTTCGTCGCTTTGATGACTGCGAACGCGAGTGCCAGCTGTTGATTGAAGAAGAGTTGGCGTTGCCTGCTTACGAACAGGTTATGCGCGCATCCCATGCGTTTAATCTACTTGATGCGCGTCATGCAATATCGGTCACTGAGCGGCAACGTTATATTTTGCGGGTTCGCACTATGGCTAAGGCCTGTGCCGAAGTTTATTACCAAGCCCGCAAGTCACTTGGTTTTCCACTTTGCTCATCGCAGCCCAAAGGAGCTTAGGCAGTGAACAAGGATAACTTATTAATTGAAATAGGCACCGAAGAGCTTCCTCCAAAATCGCTAAAACTGCTGAGTCAAAGCTTTGCTGAAGGCATCGAGCAGGGATTACAGCAGGCGGAGCTTGCATTTGAAACAATCAAACCTTTTGCGACGCCTCGGCGCTTAGCTGTTTTGGTGACGGATCTACAAGAACAGCAACAAGATAAAGTGGTTGAGAAACGTGGACCATCCGTTGATGTGGCCTTTAACGAACAGGGAGAGCCTACCAAGGCAGCTTTAGGCTGGGCTAAATCGAACGGCATTGAGATAGACCAAGCCGAGCGGCTGACAACCGATAAGGGCTCATGGTTATTGCATAAGGCTGAAGTAAAAGGGCAGCATCTGGACAGCTTGCTGGCGGATATTGTTTCAGTTGCTTTAAAGCAATTACCCATTGCCAGACCGATGCGCTGGGGAGACTCTGACGCCCAGTTTATCCGACCTGTTCATACGTTGACTTTGGTTTATGGAACTCAGTTAATTGATGCTGACATTATGGATACGCAAAGTTCCCGCCATATTCTTGGTCACCGATTTCATTCGCCACAAGGCTTTGAGTTAGATCGTGCTGACCACTACGAAGAACTGTTAAGGCAACATTACGTTGTCGCTGACCAAAAGCAACGTCAAGCAAGTATTGAGACATCGGTCAATCAACTGGCAAAAGAACTCGGCGGTCAGGTGACTCCCGATCCAGCGCTCTATGAGGAAGTGTCGGCTTTGGTCGAATGGCCAGTCGCACTGCAGGCTAAATTTGACGAAGGCTTTTTAACCGTTCCCAAAGAAGCTTTGATTGTCACAATGAAGGACGACCAACGTTATTTCCCCGTGGAAACCTGTGAGGGTGAGCTGTTACCTAATTTCATCTTTATCACCAATATCGAAAGTAAAGACCCGAGTCAGATTATTTCCGGTAACGAGAAAGTTGTTCGCCCTCGCCTCGCTGACGCGCAATTTTTCTTCGAAGCCGATAAGAAACTGACGTTAGAGGCACGGCTTGAAAATCTTGATAAGGTGTTGTTTCAGAAACAGCTGGGTTCTATAAAAGATAAAGCCGAACGTATTGCATCGTTAGCCGCTACCATAGCCAATCACCTGCAAGCTGATGATCAAGCCGCGCAACGGGCCGGGTTATTGTGTAAAGCAGACTTAGTTTCGGAGATGGTGTTAGAGTTTCCTGAGACTCAAGGTGTCATGGGCAAGCATTACGCGTTAAATGACGGCGCGACCGAACAGGTCGCTGCTGCTATCGAGCAACACTACTGGCCGCGTTTTTCGGGGGATAAGCTGCCTACGTCAGACGTTGCTTCTGCTGTTGCCCTAGCCGATAAGCTGGACACTCTGGTCGGCATTTTCGGTATTGGGCAAACACCCAAAGGCGACCGTGATCCCTTTGCTCTGCGTCGGGCAGCGCTTGGTTTAATCCGAATCATTGTAGAGAAGCAGCTTAACCTTGATTTACAGACACTGATTGTAGACGCCAACAAACAGTTTGGTGACCGTCTTAGCAACAAGGCTGTCCTCGATGAGGTGTTTAGCTTTGTAATGAGCCGCTTCCGCCCTTGGTATCAGGAGCAAGGCATCGATGTTGATGTGATCAAAGCCGTCAGTGCCCGGTCCCCTTCACGCCCTGCAGATTTTGATGCACGCATTCAAGCGGTTTCTAAATTTAAAGGATTAGAAGCTGCGGAAAGTCTTACTGCGGCTAATAAAAGGGTCAGTAATCTACTGGCAAAATCGGAAGTTCAGCTTACAGGTTCGATTGATCATGACATGCTTATCGAGCCACAGGAACAAACTCTGGCGGCAAAAATTGCCGAAGTGGAAAAAAGTTGTGAGCCTGAATTAGTTGTAGGTAATTACTCCGGTGCACTAACTCGTATGGCTTCGCTGAAAGACGACATTGATGCTTTTTTCGATCATGTCATGGTTAATGCTGATGATGCGAAAGTAAAAGAAAATCGACTTAACCTGTTGCACAGACTTCGTGAAATGTTTCTTAACATCGCCGACATTTCATTGTTGCAGTAAAGCTTCCAGTAGTTAGCCCAAAAAAAAGGCCTCGCTTGCTGCGAGGCCTTTTTGTATCCAGCGGCTCGTTAACTACTAGACATCTAGGTTAGCTACCTTAAGAGCGTTAGATTCGATAAACGCACGTCGCGGTTCCACTTCATCGCCCATTAAAGTCGTGAATAACTGGTCAGCGCCGATGGCATCATCGATAGTGACTTGTAGCATCCGGCGAGTATCTGGGTCCATCGTTGTTTCCCATAACTGCTCCGGATTCATTTCTCCAAGCCCTTTATATCGTTGCACGTAAAGGCCTCGCTTAGACTCACCAATTAACCACTCGACTGCGTCAACAAAGTGATCCACTGAGTGAGTTTTCTCTCCTCGAACAACATAACCACCCTCTTCGACAAGGTTAGCAATTTGCTCGCCAAGGGTAACGATTTGCTCGTAATCCTTGGACATCAAAAACTCATAGCTCATCGGATATTCAGTATCCACCCCGTGCTGACGAATATTCGTTGCAGGTAACCACATAGACCGTTCAGCATCTTCTTTAAGTGAGATGGTATATGTAGCCGAGTCCACTTCTCTTGCCGTTAAGTCATCATTAAGTGTTTTTATCCAATCTTCCATGAAGCTTTTATCTTTTAAACGCTCATCGGTAAGCCTTGGTGCATAAAACAGTCGTTGCAGGAACTTCTCCGGGATGCGACGGCTTAACCGTTTAATATTTTCTTGCGCCAGCTGATAACCATTTACCAAGTCTTCCAAATGTTCCCCGGTAATGCCTGGTGCATCCTCGTTAACATGCAGTGACGCTTTATCGAGCGCGACGCTGGTAAGATAACGAATCAACGACGGTTCGTCTTTTATGTAGGTTTCTTGCTTTCCTTTCTTTACCTTATAGAGAGGTGGTTGAGCGATATAAATATAGCCCCGCTCGATAATCTCAGGCATTTGGCGATAAAAGAAAGTCAGCAGCAAGGTTCTGATATGAGAACCATCGACGTCAGCATCCGTCATGATAATGATGCGATGATAACGTGTTTTATCGGGATTATATTCATCACGACCAATACCACAGCCCATTGCGGTAATTAAGGTGCCAACCTCTTGAGAAGAGAGCATCTTGTCAAAACGCGCTTTTTCGACGTTCAGTATTTTACCCTTCAACGGCAGGATTGCCTGGTTTTTTCGGTTACGCCCTTGCTTAGCAGAACCGCCTGCAGAATCACCCTCCACGATATAAAGCTCTGACAATGCCGGGTCTTTCTCTTGGCAGTCAGCCAGTTTTCCAGGCAAACCTGCAATATCAAGAGCTCCTTTACGCCGAGTCATCTCGCGGGCTTTCCGTGCAGCCTCACGAGCTCTTGCAGCATCGATAATTTTATTGATTATGGCTTTAGCGTCTTGAGGATTCTCCAGCAGAAAATCCGTCAACTGAGCATTCATTGCTTGCTCGACTGCCGTTTTCACTTCTGATGAAACGAGTTTCTCTTTTGTCTGAGAAGAGAACTTTGGATCAGGAACTTTAACCGATACCACGGCCGTTAGCCCTTCACGAGCGTCATCACCAGTGGCAGAGGTTTTAGCTTTTTTAGCAAAACCCTGCTTTTCCATATAGCTATTTAACGTACGGGTTAATGCCGCCCTAAACCCAGCCAGGTGAGTCCCGCCATCTCGCTGAGGGATGTTATTCGTGTAGCAATAGATATTTTCTTGGTAAGAACTATTCCATTGCATACTCACTTCGACAGAAATACCGTCATCACGCTCGGTAGTAAAGTGAAATGTTTGTTCATGAATTGCGGTTTTAGCTTTATTTAAGTAGCGGACAAAGGCAGAAATACCGCCCTCGTATTTAAACAAGTCTTCGCGGTCATCACGTTCATCACGCAATCGAATTGCGACGCCAGAGTTTAAAAATGATAACTCACGTAGGCGTTTTGCTAAAATGTCATAATGAAACTCGATGCCGGTAAAAACATCATCACTGGGCCAAAAGCGTAAATCAGTTCCGGTCTGGTCTGTTTCACCAACCGCTTGTACGTCGTTCTCTGGAACACCCATGTGGTAAGTTTGCTCGTAGACTTTACCTTGACGACGAATCGTCAGCGTCAACTTCTCTGACAATGCGTTAACAACCGAGATACCTACTCCGTGCAAGCCACCTGAGACTTTATAAGAGTTGTCATCAAATTTACCACCCGCATGAAGGACAGTCATAATGACTTGAGCTGCCGAAACGCCTTCTTCTTCATGAAGATCCACTGGAATACCACGGCCGTCATCTTTTACAGAGACTGACCCATCAGAGTGAATCGTTACCATTATCTCAGAACAGTGTCCTGCCAAGGCTTCATCGATTGAGTTATCAACCACCTCAAAGACCATATGATGCAGGCCTGTTCCGTCGTCAGTGTCACCAATGTACATTCCTGGACGCTTACGTACTGCGTCTAGCCCTTTCAGTACTTTGATACTGGATGAACCGTAGTTATTTTCTTCCATAATTAGTTCTCAATATGACTCTTTAAGATACCGTGTTCCACGTGGAACATTTTGGGTTCTTCTTTAAACTTATCACTGACATCGTCAGGATTGACGGTTGTGATAAAAACTTGGTTATCGATTTCTTCCAATAACCGACAAAAAATTTTCTGATTACGTTGGTCTAGCTCGGAGCTTAAATCATCAACGATTATGACACAATTTTCACCACATCGTTGCCGGTAGAACTCTGCCTGCGCCAATTTTAAGCCGGCCACGACAACTTTCAATTGTCCCCGTGACAAACGCTCTTTTGCCGGCGCACCATCTGCAACAATGAGCAGATCGGCTTTATGTGGACCTACCGACGTATAACCGTACCGGCGATCCGTCGACACGGCTGCAGCCAACGCCTCTGATAACGATTTAGAACTATCCCAACCAGCGCGTAACGAAACGTCTAGTATAACATTAGGCAGGAACGATTGGGTCATTTGCTGTAGATATTTAGTTAACTGCTCTACATAGGATTGGCGCAGCTCAGTAATCTTTTCACCGTAAACAGCCAGTTGCTGTTGCCAATAACGGTCGTCAGGCGCCTCTTGTTCTCTTGAGCTTTTTAGTAAACGATTTCGATGCTTTAATACTTTATTATAATTCGACCACGAGGAAAAAAACGAATGTTCCACGTGGAACACGCCCCAATCTAACAGTTGCCGCCGAACACCGGGTCCCCCCAAAATAACTTCGACGGACTCAGGAGTGAAAAGCTGTACCGGGATGCTACGCGCCAAATCAGCCAGCCGCACATTGCTGTTGCCATCAATTCGCAACTCTTGCTGACCCTGGACGTGACGGCTCAAACCAAACTTAGAAACACCTTTGCCCTTTTCATCTGAAGCAACTTCGGCAAATACCGTAAACTTTTCGGTGCCTTCTTTTATTAACGGTTTAAAGCCACCCGGTCTAAAACTGCGACCAAAACCAAACAAATAAATCGCTTCCAACAAACTGGTTTTGCCGGAGCCATTTGCCCCATATACAAGATTTATTTTCTCACTCGGCGACAACGCAAATGACGAAAAATTTCTAAATTCGTTACCAACCAGCCGTTTCAACCACATAGCTTGTGTTGCTACAACCGCATCGGCATAACGACATAACAACAGGCGTCATCGTTCTTTGGTTCAATCAATGCACTGCTGTTAGAGTCAGCTAGTGTAATACTAATCTCACTGTCGTCGACATTATTTAAGACATCTAACAAGTAGCTGACATTAAAACCAATTTCGAGATCTTCGCCACCGTAATTAATTTCAATGACCTCTTCAGCCTGCTCTTGCTCCGGGTTAGTTGCCGTTATACATAACTCGCCTGCTGAGATATTTAAGCGCACGCCGCGGAATTTTTCATTCGATAAAATTGATGCACGGCCAAAGGCTTGTCGTAATAAGTCGCGATCGGCAACGATAATTTTATCGCCTCCACTGGGTAACACGCGCCGATAATCCGGAAAACGACCATCAACCAACTTACTGGTGAAAACAATGTTTTGCGTCTCAACCCGTATGTGGTTATTTCCAATGGCCACCGCGACTTCGGTTTCGTCATCTCCCAATAATCGTAGCAGCTCCACGACACCTTTACGGGGCACAATCACCTGACGTTGGGCCAAGTTGGGCTGCTCGACAAAACAACTACTCATTGCTAAGCGATGACCATCTGTTGCTACTGAGCGCAACATTCCCGCATCCGTTTCAAACAACATACCATTTAGATAATAACGAACGTCCTGATTGGCCATCGAGAAGTGAGTTTTTTCCATCAACCGTTTTAATATCACTTGGTCAGTGACAAAGTTAATATCGCTCGTCCAGTCATCAATATTGGGATAGTCGTCTGAACTGAGCGTGCTCAGTTTAAACTTACTGCGACCAGAGCGTAAAAATGCCTTGTCCTCTTCCGCTGACAATTCAATCGTTGAATCTTCTGGCAAACTGCGGACTATATCCAATAATTTTTTGGCCGGTACCGTTACCGACCCGTCGCCACCGCTAGAATCAACGTTGACTGCGGAAATCAATTCCACTTCGAGATCCGTTCCCGTTAAACGCAACTCATTGCCGGTAACCTGTAACAGCAAATTCGACAATATCGGCAACGTATGACGTCGTTCAACAGCGCCACTGACAACCTGTAATGGTTTTAAGAAAGCATCCCGGCTCACTGTAAATTTCATTTGAGTATCCTCTGATTTCAGCCCCTCGTACTACGACGATAACGTACGGATAAGGTTTCGATAATCTTCTTTTATATCGTTCTGTTCTTCTTTTAATTTTTGAATCTGCCGGCAAGCATGTAAGACCGTCGTGTGATCCCGGCCACCAAACGCGTCTCCGATTTCGGGTAAGCTGTGATTGGTTAATTCTTTTGCCAATGCCATTGCTAATTGTCTGGGCCTGGCGACCGAACGGCTACGGCGCTTCGACATAATATCCGCTAGCTTTATATTATAGTACTCGGCTACTGTTTTCTGGATATTATCAATCGTTACAAGCTTCTCCTGAGCAGCAATTAAATCTCTCAGCGCTTCACGGACAAAATCGATAGTAATGGCTTTACCCGTTAATGACACATTAGCAACAACCCGGTTTAATGCCCCCTCTAACTCACGCACATTAGAACGCAAACGCTTGGCAATAAAAAACGCCACTTCATGAGGCATCCGCAAACCGCGTTCTTCCGCTTTGCGGATCAAGATAGCCACCCGAGTTTCTAACTCAGGCGGTTCTATCGCTATCGTTAAACCCCAGCCAAACCGGGATTTTAAACGATCTTCGACTCCGTCAATTTCTTTCGGGTACAAATCGCTGGTCATTATAATTTGCTGGTTACCTTCTAACAGGGCATTAAAGGTATGAAAGAATTCTTCCTGAGAACCTTTTTTATTAGCAAAAAAATGAATGTCATCGATTAGCAACGCATCAACCGAACGGTAATAGCGCTTAAACTCAGTGGTCGAGCTGTTACGAATTGAATTAACCATATCCTGAACAAAACGCTCAGCCCGAATGTAAAACACTTTGGCGTCTTTTTTGTGCGCCATGATGCCATTACCGACCGCGTGTAATAAATGCGTTTTACCCAGCCCGGTACCACCGTAGACAAATAACGGGTTATAAACCCCGCCTGGATTCTCTGCTACTTGAATAGCGGCGGCACGGGCTAGCTGATTCGATTTACCCTCGACAAAGTTATCAAAGGTATATTCTGGGTGAATGTTGCTTTCAAAAACTTCTTGCTCGCTTACTGACGAATTGTTGCCAAAAGTCGGCCCTGAACGCCTGGCGTTAACACGACTGCGGCTGGTCGGCGCGCTGCTTCTGCTGGTTGGCTGATTGACGTTACCCACCTTAAGAACAATTTTGGGCGGCTTATTGTCCGTTAAGGAAATCAGCAAGGTATTGATGGACTTTAAATATTTGTCTCTGACCCAATCCACTGAGTAAATGTTAGGCGCGTATAAGGTTAATGTGTCCCCCGAATGCTCCGCTTGAATAGGGCGAATCCATGTGTTGAACTGCTGCAAAGGTAGTTCGGACTGCAAACGTTCAGCACACTGCTGCCAAAGCGAATTATTCACACCCACGTCTCCATACATTTTATTATTTTTGAATACTCTGATTGTACTGCAGAGCATTTAGTAACGCTACCTTTTGAGTGCATTTTACCGGATGATTTGGGGCCGGCTTCTTGCTGCACTTCTGTGGGTAACCTAAGACTTTATCCACATAAAACTCATATATCATAACGTCAGTGTGGATTGTTCATAATCACTTTTGTGTAATTATCATCCTGATAAGAGTTGACTGGCCAGTTAAAGATCGGTAAGATCCGCGCTCTAAAATTTAAGCCTTGACTGATGGAATTAACGTTATGAAAAGAACTTTTCAACCCAGCGTATTAAAACGCAAGCGTGCACATGGTTTTCGCGCCCGTATGGCGACCAAAAATGGTCGTAAACTGATAGCTCGTCGCCGTTCACGCGGTCGCAAAGTATTGAGCGCATAAAGCCTGTTAGCGGTCACACAGTGACTCAACATGCGTATGGAAGGGAGTTACGACTGTTAACTCCCTCTCACTTTGAAACCGTATTTTCACGTCCTCCCGTAAAAGCTGTCACAGCACACGTGACCATGTTGGCTGTGCCCAATCACTTAGATAACCCGAGAATCGGCGTTACCGTAAGCAAAAAACGCGCGAAAACAGCGGTTCAACGTAATCGCATCAAACGTCAAATACGCGAAACCTTTCGTTTAAGACAACACAAAATTCCAAACTTTGATATTGTCGTAATCGCAAAACAAGGTATTGTTGACCTTGATAACTCCGAACTGAGCAACACACTGAATTATTTATGGCGAAAATTGGCAAAGCGCTGCGAACAATACCAATCGCGGTAATAAAGTGCTATCAGTGGGTCATATCGCCGCTGCTTGGGCCTCGTTGTCGTTTTTATCCAAGTTGTTCGCAATATGCCTGTGAGGCGATAGATAAACACGGTACAATTAAGGGAGTTGGTTTAGCAATCAGACGCGTAGCCCGGTGTCATCCAGGTAGCGACGGCGGCTTTGATCCTGTGCCAGAACAACAATCAGCACAGACTAAATCGAATCATTCACACGAACATTAGCAACCTAGAGACGAAATCACTATGAATTCGCCACGTTCTATACTTTTTATTGCTTTTTTAGTGGTGTCTTTTTTCCTATTCCAAACTTGGATGGTGGATACTGCGCCAGGAACACAAGCACCTAGCAACGCCAATGCCCCTTCAGCAACAACTGAGGCAGATACCAATGTCGTACCCCAATCCCAGGGAGCCGCAGCAAGTGATTCAACCGTTCCAGATAGCGACAAGCCGACAATAACTCGAGATTCAGGGCAACTCATAGAAGTTAAAACCGATGTCCTGGACGTTGTTATTGACGCCAAAGGTGGCGATATCGTATCGGCCAAACTACAAAAGTTTGCTGAATCTCTTGATTCCGAAGACCGCTTTAAGTTGTTACAACGCAGTCCTGGTAAGTTGTACATCGCTCAATCAGGCCTTATTGGACCTGACGGCATTGACTCTTCCGGTGGCCGGGCACAGTTCTCTGTTGAACAGACTGAGTATGAACTAAACGGCGAACGCTTAGAGGTTCCGCTAACATACGTTACCGATGATGGCAGCCAAATTACTAAAGTATTTAGTTTTCAGCGCGGTAAGTATCATGTTGATGTTCGTTATGAAATCGAAAACCAGGGTCAGCAAGCCAAGCAGATGCAGTTTTATGGCCAGCTACAGCAGACCATGACCGCTGGCGAAGGTGGCAGTATGATCATGCCAACTTACTTTGGTGCCGCCTATTCCCACGACAACGACAAATTTGAAAAGTACGATTTTGAAGACATGCAGGACCAACGGCTGAACGTCTCTACCCAAACGGGCTGGGTCAGTATGCTGGAACATTACTTTGTATCTGCGTGGATACCCAAACAGCAACAAGATAACCGGTTGTTTTCGCGCGTTGCCGGTAACTCACAAGCCATCATTGGTGTTATTTATCCGATGCAGCAAGTCAACGCGGGCTCTACTGAAACCATAGAATCAACCGTGTATATGGGGCCAAAAGACCAAGACTCTATGGCTCAGCTGGTCGAAAATCTCGATCTGACTGTCGACTACGGTTTCTTATGGTGGTTAGCACAACCCATCTTTAAACTGCTGCAATTCCTGCAAAGCATCGTTCTAAACTGGGGTCTGGCCATCATTTTAACAACAGTCGTTGTTAAAGCACTCTTATTCCCGTTGACCAAAGCTCAATATGTGTCGATGGCAAAAATGCGTATGCTACAGCCAAAAATGACGGCTCTACGCGAACGTTATGGTTCTGACCGCCAGAAAATGTCACAAGCCATGATGAAGCTGTATAAGGAAGAAAAGGTTAATCCTTTAGGTGGTTGTCTGCCAATGCTATTGCAATTGCCAATTTTCCTGGCGTTGTATTGGGTGTTGTTAGAAAGTGTTGAGCTACGCCACTCACAATTTGTGTTCTGGATTCAGGATCTGTCGACCAAAGACCCTTACTACATATTGCCGATTTTGATGGGCGCCAGCATGTTTTTGATGCAAAGACTGCAACCCACGCCTACCGCCGATCCCATGCAGCAGAAACTGTTCCAGTACATGCCGGTAATCTTTACCGTGTTCTTCCTCTGGTTCCCGTCTGGCTTAGTACTTTATTGGCTGGTCAGCAACTTGATTACCATTGCCCAAATGCTAATCATTTACCGAGGGCTTGAGAAGAAAGGCATTAACGTTCGCGGTAAATAACGCATATGTTACCCAACGAAGGCACTACTGACACTATTGTTGCCCAGGCTACACCGCCTGGGCGCGGTGGTGTTGGCATTATTCGTGTCAGCGGTAAAGCCTGCAAAACGGTAGCTGAACACTTATTAGGACACTGTCCCCAACCCCGGAAAGCTGAATTTTTACCTTTCTTTAATGCCCAAAAACAACTCTTAGACGAAGGCATTGCGCTTTATTTTCCGGCGCCAAACTCATTTACCGGTGAGGATATCCTAGAACTGCAAGGCCACGGTGGTCCTGTCCTTATCGACATGATCATTAAAGCGATTTTAGAAATTCCCGGTGTACGGCCTGCCCGCCCCGGCGAATTTAGTGAACGCGCTTTTTTAAATGATAAGCTCGATCTGACTCAGGCCGAAGCTATCGCCGACCTTATTGAAACAAACTCTGAACAAGCGGCGAAGGCAGCGTTACAAAGTCTAAAGGGTGAGTTTTCTCATAAGATCGACCAGTTAGTGGATGCCGTCATTCACCTGCGAATGTACGTTGAAGCGGCCATTGACTTTCCTGATGAAGAAGTTGATTTTCTTTCCGATGGAAAAGTTGCTGACGATTTAGCCAACATAATCGAACAGCTGCACCACGTTGAACAACAGGCTCGCCAGGGAACATTAATGCGCGAGGGTATGAGAATTGTCATTGCCGGACGCCCCAATGCCGGTAAATCCAGCTTACTTAACGCATTAGCGGGCCGTGAATCAGCTATCGTAACCGAAATCGCCGGAACCACTCGTGACGTATTGCGTGAGCACATACAGATTGACGGAATGCCTTTACACATTATTGATACGGCCGGGCTTCGCGAATCACCCGACCAAGTTGAAAAAATTGGCATTGAACGAGCCTGGGATGAAATTAACCAGGCAGACCGCGTTTTATTCATGGTCGACAGCCAGCAAACGTCGGCCATTCACCCCGACGATATTTGGCCCGAATTTTTTGCCCAGTTGCCTGACAACATGCCATTTACTGTTATTCGAAATAAAGTGGATTTAACCCAAGAATCGGTCCGTGTAGATCAACACGATGGTATCCCGGTATTACAATTATCCGCCAAAACAGGAAATGGTATTGAGTTACTGCGTGAGCACCTGAAACACTGCATTGGCTATACCGCCCGTTCAGAGGGCAGTTTTATGGCTCGCCGACGGCATCTGGATGCCCTGACAAAAGCCAAAACTCACTTGTTGCAAGGACAGGAACAATTAGACCTGAATTTGGCTGGTGAATTACTGGCAGAAGAATTACGCTTAACACAGCAACACCTTAACGAAATTACCGGAGAGTTCACCTCAGACGATTTACTGGGGCAAATATTCGGTTCTTTTTGTATCGGTAAATAATCGCAATGTTATTAAGCGTTGTCCTGTAAACAAAATAAGAGGTCCCAGGCGCTGCCATACGGCACTATCGCTTTATTAATCGATGACAGCTTTACAGGCTAGATTTTCTCAGCTGGGGTTTGATTACACCCGATTTCGGTTTGGATTTCGAACCGGTTTAGCAGCGTGCCTTTCACTTATTATCGCTTGGTCATTAGGTTTGGAACACCCTCAGTGGTCCGCCATGACCGTCTGGGCGGTATCGCAACCAACCCGAGGCTTATTACTGGAAAAAGCCGCTTACCGAGCGCTGGGGACACTGCTGGGCACTGTCGCCGGGATGATACTGGTAGTAACTGCCGGCGATAACGTATTAAACCTCGCCTTAGGATTAACATTCTGGGTTGCCGGCTGTGTTTATATTGGCAATTTATTGCACGGACTGATTTCTTATGGTGCTATTTTAGCCGGCTATTCTGCCTCCATGGTTGCCTTACTCAGCAGAACACCGGATGCTATGTTACCGCTCGGTATTGACCGTTTACTGACGGTCTTCGTTGGCGTTTTAACAGCTTTATTGATCGGCTGGCTTTTTACCTATTCGCGCGCAGAGCAAACACTGGTTAACCAATTCAGGCGGCAAACCGCCGAAAACTTAAAGCTACTCGCTGACGCTTATCAGACTGGCTCATTACGCTCACTGAATAGCCATGACCGGTTATCAAAATTAGCTCATTTAGAAGCCCAGTTAGTGGACCATGGCAGCGGCTCACCTGCCGCACACCTATCCGCAAAGACAATTCGACGGGTACTTAACGCACAAATGGGTTTGCTGGCTCAAATCGAAGTTAAAGGGATTATCCAGTCGGATGCTATAAGTGAACACTTACATAAGTCGGCGGAAGCCTTAATCAGCAATAAAACAGACCTGATAAACCTTCGCTTACACGAAACACTCGAACAGTTTGATCATGCTCCCCTATATCCTTATTGGCATGAATTTGTCGACGCCGCTAAGGCGCGCCTGCAATTTCGAGATACCGGAAAAACCGCCCGCTCGGTTCGTCATATATCAGTATTGCTGGCCCGCGATTGGCGGGGGGCTAAGCAGGCAGCCATTCGAACCCTGGTCACCATGGCCCTGATAAGCTGTGTCTGGGCTTATACGGGATGGTTCCAGATTGCTTATTTATTGCTTGGTGCGTCGGTTATGCTGACCTTGTTTTCAACCGCAGATAATCCGGCTAAGACCATGTATTACGTTTTCTTGGGGCAATCGGCAGGTGCATTGGCTGCCCTGTTAATACAGGCTTTTATCTGGCCACACACCAATTCAATCCTCGGCATGTTGCTGTGTCTTATGCCTGTTATTCTGGTTGCTGGATTGCCAATGTCACATAATAAAACAACCCCTGGCGCGATGGATTTTAACTTGGTCTTTCTGCTATTGATGCAGCCGGCTCTGCATTACCAGTTTAATGCCATAGAAGCTATCAGCATTGCTGCTGCAGTAATCGCTGCACCACTGATTGCTATGGGCAGTTATCGCTTAATGTTTCCAACCAATTTACGCAGCCGCCAGCAGCAGTTACTGTTATCATTAGAGCAGGATTTAACAACCATTAGCAACAAACTCATTTCCGCTACCCAATTACAACGCTATCGGGCCAGGCTTTATCATCGCTTATTTAAGCTTTACGCCATGTCAGATTCTCTTGGAGTGGACGCTAAAGTCATCGCAACGCAGTATTTATTGCGTGTACAACATCAGGTTAATCAGCATGAATGATGAATGGATTGTGGCTTATTACGCAAAAGACCCGATCGAAGCTGAACTGCTGAAAGGATTGCTCGAAAATCAATCCATTACCGTTCAAATGCCAGCCAATGGTATGATCGGAGGCGTTGGGGAATTACCTGCAGATGCAATAGAAACCCCTTTAAAAGTTAAACCCCAACATTACGATAAGGCGCGAGAAATTTTGCACGCTTATGAACAAGATGCGAGCGTAGAAATGATCTGCCCTGCTTGTGGAGAGCTCAATTTCAGCAACTTTGAACTGTGCTGGAGTTGCGGCAAAGCGCTCGCTTCGAACTAGCAGACAACTGTTTTATCTGATACTCCCGCTTACTAGCGCAGGAGCGATTTAAGTGCTGCTCATAATAAGCAAGATTGACCGGTTGACGCATTTTAGTATACCGGGCGCCGCCCTTGATTTCGCCATTATGCTGGCGTAGGCGGCGCGTTAAATCATTCGTGATACCACAGTAATAACTATTATCTGAACACTTGAGCAAATAGACATACCACATACTAAACTGCCGCACTCCACTATATGTTCTACTGAGACAGCATCTCTGAAACCTGTTTTTTCAGGTCCGTCAAACCATACCGGCGTCCTAACGACAGTGCATCGCGGTTAGATTGTCCGTCCAGCCAAGCCGCCCTCAAAGCAAATAACGCACCAACCCGGTTTGCCGAAGAACAATGAACAAGTACGTTTTTATCCCCGTGCTGGAGTAATAGTTTATCCAACAATCTTACATTGGAAAATGTCACCCCCTCTGCACCGTTAACGGGAATGTTGTAAAAAGCTAAATTATACTGACTAAACCAGCGCAAGCTGACCATCTGATTCAGTTCATCTGCACTTAACAAACTGATAACCACCTGGCCACCTTGGTCTGCGAATTGGCGCACATCATCTTGACTGGGCGCACCCATAACCCATAATTTATCATCCACTTGCTTAGGGGCTTCTATGCCTCCTGCCTGTACCAGCGGAGCCGCCGTCAAAACCAGCACAAACACCATAACCACTAATGATCTAAACATACTTTTTCTCCTGTACACTGTATGATTAATGCATAAAAAAACAGCACCTGGTACCTTACAGCTTATGAAAACAGTACAAATACTTGTCGGTACAACTGCAGGCAATACAGAGTATTTAGCAGACCATACCGCCGATTTGTTACAACAACAGAATATCGCGTATCAGCTGCATTACCAGCCCGATTTAAATCACATCCCCCAAAGCCAGCCTTGGCTAGTATTATTAGCCAGTCACGGAGCAGGCGACTACGCCGACTCGATGGCCAGCTTTTATCATCAGTTACAGGGCTTAAAGCAACTGAGTGATATTCCTTTTTCAGTAGTAGCAATCGGTGAATCTTGCTACGACACTTACTGCGCAGCAGGGCGTCACCTGGACGACAGCCTTGAAATACTTGGCGGCAAACGACTCTGTCCGCGGCTGGAGATCGACATGCTTACCGATGATCCGGAAAATCAAGTTGAACATTGGCTACCCGAGCTGATCGATTCTTTAAGATCCTGCCCACAGCAAGGATCATAGATAACAAGCTGTAGCTCACCGATCGATGATCCTATCCACTGACTTACACACATCTTATCTGCTCTGTGATTAGATCCGGTATAACCCCGCTTAAGGGCTGTCGCCTGATTGGGTATAACTGTGGGGATAACTCGGCCTGTGTATAAACACCCCACTTATCCACGATCTATGATCCCGGCTTACGGGATCTTACGCACATCTTACGATCCTCTTTAAAAGTAGATACTCTATGGGCTACAGCGATCTATTCACAGAAAAGGCTGACGTAGTAGTAATAACAATAAGAGATCTATAAAGATCTAAAACTGATCTTATTTAAATATAAATCTTTAGATCTTTACTTAATAAATGAACAAAAAATAACCTTTTAGATCCAGACCAATTCGCGCTAAAATAGCCGGCTGAAATACTTTCATTGAGCTATAGGTCTAAATTACATGTCAGCAACCCGTTCACAACATTTTGACGTCATCATTGTCGGTGGAGGCCATGCCGGAACAGAAGCTGCGCTGGCTTCTGCACGACGAGGTAGCCGCACATTATTGCTGACGCATAATATTGATACTTTGGGTCAAATGTCCTGTAACCCGGCAATAGGTGGAATCGGTAAAGGTCACCTGGTTAAAGAGATCGATGCTCTTGGTGGGATCATGGGCAATGCCGCTGATCAAGCTGGTATTCAATTCAGAACCTTAAATTCATCTAAAGGACCTGCCGTTCGGGCTACCCGCGCTCAAGCCGATCGTCAGCTGTATCGGCAAGCCATCCGATATGCTCTCGAAGTGCAACCGAATCTCACGCTGTTTCAACAAGGCTGTGATGATCTTATTGTCGAAAATGATCAGGTCAAAGGCGTTGTCACTCAAATGGGATTAACCTTTTTTGCCGATAACGTTGTCTTAACGGTAGGTACTTTTCTGGGCGGTCAGATTCATATCGGTCTAGATAATTATCAAGGCGGCAGAGCCGGTGACCCACCAGCCAACGCTTTGGCTAAGCGACTACGCTCGTTGGCGTTAAGGGTTGAACGATTAAAAACCGGTACACCGCCGCGCATTGCCAGTCGTTCTATTGATTTTTCAGTGATGCAAGAGCAGCCCGGAGATCAACCAACGCCGGTGTTTTCCTACATGGGCTCTCAGCAGGATCATCCTCAACAAATTTCTTGTTACATTACGCATACCAACCAAAGCACTCATGATATCATTCGCTCTGGTCTTGACCGGTCACCAATGTATTCAGGATTGATTGATGGTGTTGGCCCGCGCTATTGCCCATCAATTGAAGATAAGATCGTGCGTTTTGCTGATAAAAGCTCACATCAGATATTTGTTGAACCAGAGGGTTTAAATACCTTTGAGGTTTATCCAAATGGCATTTCTACGAGTCTTCCTTTTGACGTGCAGGAACAATTGGTCCGCTCAATCCAGGGTTTCGAAAATGCGGTGATTACCCGTCCTGGTTACGCCATCGAATACGATTACTTTGACCCCCGTGATTTAAAACAGTCGCTGGAAACGAAACTCATTAACGGATTATTTTTTGCCGGTCAAATCAACGGCACAACGGGCTATGAAGAAGCGGGAGCGCAAGGATTAATCGCTGGTCTGAATGCGTCGTTACGGTCACAAGGGCAAGACAGTTGGTCACCTCGACGTGATCAAGCTTATATCGGTGTATTGATTGACGATTTATCAACGCTAGGCACCCAAGAGCCATACCGAATGTTCACCTCGCGTGCCGAATATCGGTTGTTGCTGCGCGAAGATAACGCCGATAGTCGATTAACAGAAAAAGGTCGGCAGCTGGGCTTGGTTGATGATCAGCGTTGGCAAGCGTTTAATATAAAAATGGAAGCAATCGAGCAAGAAAAACAACGTTTAAAAGAAACTTGGGTACACAAAGATCACCAACACGTAAATGCCATCAATGATCTGGTTAAAAGTCCGATCACCAAAGAAGTCAGTGGCCTGGAATTGTTGCGCAGACCCGAAATTCGCTACCTTGATTTGGTAAAAACCCATTTTTTTGAGCCCGGACTGGATGATCCGGCAGCAGCGGAACAAGTTGAAATTCAGACTAAATACGCTGGCTATATTGCGCGACAAGAAGATGAGATTGCTAAGCAACAGCGTCATGAAAATACGTTATTGCCGAGTAAATTTGATTACGCCGGTATCAAAGGCTTATCCAATGAAGTTGTTGCAAAACTAAATTCGCACCAGCCAGAGACGGTAGGCAAAGCAGCAAGAATTTCTGGAATAACACCAGCCGCTATTTCAATGTTACTGGTGCACTTAAAAAAACAAGGATTGTTGCGCAAAAGCGCCTGATATAATGTTGAAACAGCAATTAGCCGAATTAATAAAAAAAACTGAAATAGATCAGCTTGATAGCCTGTCCGATCATCAAATTGAGCAACTGGTGGGCTTGGTAGAGCAATTAAATAAATGGAACAAAGCCTATAATCTGACCAGCATTCGAGACCCGCAGGAAATGCTTCGTCGACATATTGTAGACAGTTTGGTGTTAGCGCCTCATTTAGCCGGAGACCGGTTTATTGATGTTGGCACCGGGCCCGGGCTACCCGGTTTACCACTGGCTATTGCAGCACCTCAAAAATCATTTGTACTGCTGGACAGTTTAGGTAAGCGTATTCGGTTTATTCGTCAGGCATGTCATCATTTGGGTATTGATAATGTAACCGCCGTACAAAGTCGGGTAGAAGATTTTCATCCGCAGAACGGCTTGTTTGACGGGGTGTTAAGTCGCGCTTTTGCGTCCCTCAATGATATGCTTGACTGGTGCGCACATTTGCCCAAACCAACGGGTAAATTCTATGCACTTAAAGGGCAGTACCCTAATCAAGAGCTGGACGAATTAACTCAACAGTATAAGATTGATAACATCCACAAATTACACGTTCCGGGTGTCGAAGGCGAACGGCACGTTGTCATCATTTCGTCAGCACTTTAACACCTGATAACAAGAAGAGGTAAAACGCCCGTGGCGACAACCATTGCAATTGCAAATCAAAAAGGCGGTGTCGGCAAAACCACCACAGCAGTCAACCTGGCTGCCTCAATGGCGGCTACCCGGCGAAAAGTTCTGTTAATTGACCTTGATCCCCAGGGCAATGCAACCATGGGTAGTGGTGTCGACAAGTACGAAGTGGACAATACGGTTTATGAGCTATTAGTCGAAGAAAAACCCGTAAAAGACGTTGTTGAGACCGACACAAATGGAAAATATCATTTGATTGCGGCTAACTCTGACGTAACAGCGGCAGAAATAAAATTAATGGAGTTTTTTGCTCGTGAAGTGCGCTTGCGTAACTCGTTAAGGACGGTTCGGGACGATTACGATTTCATCTTTATTGATTGCCCACCATCGCTTAATCTACTAACCGTTAACGCAATGGCCGCGGCTGACACCGTATTAGTCCCTATGCAATGTGAATACTATGCGCTAGAGGGTTTAACGGCATTAATGGAAACCATTCGACAGCTTGCAGATGTGGTCAATCCAGGACTTTCAATTGAAGGTATATTGCGAACCATGTACGATCCGCGAAATCGGCTCGCTAACGATGTATCTGAGCAGTTAAAACAACATTTTGGCGATAAAGTTTATCGTACCGTGATACCTCGTAACGTTCGTTTAGCCGAAGCACCCTCTTTTGGTGCCCCCGCTATGTACTACGATAAATCTTCAACAGGGGCAAAAGCATACCTGTCGCTGGCTGGTGAACTTATTCGTCGGTCCGAACAACAGGCAACTGCTGAAGTTAGCTCTTAGTGAGTTATTTAAAATAAGGAAATCAGTAACTTATGTCGGCTAAAAAAAGAGGATTAGGTCGCGGGCTTGATGCTCTGCTCACCAACAATAACGCCAGTCAGGAAAGGCAAGCGCAACAACCTTCTGAGCAGATAGTCGAAGCTGTAGTAAAAGGTGAATTGCAGAAACTACCGATTGAGAGTTTAAAGCCTGGCCGTTATCAGCCACGTAAGGATATGTCACCTGAAGCCCTTGAAGATCTCGCTGCGTCAGTAAAAGCCCAGGGGATTATCCAACCCATTGTGGTTCGACCCACGGGTCAGGACGATTATGAAATTATCGCCGGTGAACGGCGTTGGCGCGCAGCTCAGCTGGCTAAGTTAGATGTTGTTCCCTGCTTAATTAAAGAAGTCACTGATGAGGCTGCGGTTGCCATAGCGTTGATAGAAAATATTCAACGTGAAGATTTAAACGCAATGGAAGAAGCCAATGCTTTGCAACGTTTGCTCGATGATTTTCAAATGACGCATCAGGACGTTGCTCAAGCGGTCGGAAAATCACGCACGACGGTAACGAACTTATTACGCCTTAACAATTTGGAATCGCCAGTTAAAACTTTGCTGGAGCGAGGGGACATAGACTTAGGCCATGCTAAATTGTTACTTGCTTTAGAAGGTGAACAGCAAGCCGAAATAGCGCAGCAGATTGTCGCCAAAGATTTGACTGTGCGCGAAGCCGAAAAAGTTGTCCGTAAAACCCTTGAACCAGCAAAACCCGTTGAACAACCAAAACCGGATGCGGATATTGAGCGGTTGCAAACCCAGCTAACCGAAACTCTCGGAGCAAAAGTCGCGATAAATCATGGTCGCAAAGGTAAAGGTAAGCTGGTTATTAATTACGGCAGCCTGGATGAATTAGATGGCATTTTATCGCACATAAAATAGCATTTTGAGCGGCGTGGCCGAAGCCCTTTTTAGTCGCCAAATTTGTTTGCAATTAATGGGTAGATCTTTATACTGACGCGAGTTTTATACTGGCTAATAATTATTGGTCTGTACCAATAAGCAATGACTGAAAGGACTGTATGTGCCTGAATCAATGACACGAGTGGGTAGACTACTTGCTTTCAAGATCATTGCCGGTCAATTGATTATTCTTGCTTTGCTGACGATAGTCGTCGCATTAAGCTTAACAGGAACGGCTGCAACCGCAGTCACGTTGGGTGGATTATCTGCCATTGTTCCTAATGCCCTATTTGCGATGATTGCCTTTTTACATTCAGGCGCCAGGGCAAACCAAAAAGTTGTAAAAAGTTTTTTTGTTGGAGAAGGCGTAAAGCTGTTACTGACAGCAGTTTTTATTAGCGGCTTCTTCATTTTGACAAATTTAAGTCCGTTGTGGCTGATGTGCGGTTTTATTGGTGCTGTAATAGCCCAATGGATAGCGCCAATTTTGTTTTTAAAATCAACGTAACTGGGAAACAACATGATAAGTGGAGAGCAAACTCCGACTCAGTATATTCAACACCATCTGCAAAATTGGACAGTGGGCGAAGGATTCTGGGCGGTAAACGTCGATACTATCTTCTGGTCCGTGTTATTGGGTGTGCTGTTTTTGTGGAGCTTTCGCAAAGTAGCTAAAAAATCCTCGGCTGGGGTACCTGGTAAATGGCAATGCTTTGTCGAAATGATTGTCGAATTTGTCGACAACAGCGTCAAAGAATCCTTTCACGGCAAAGATAAATTAATAGCACCCCTGGCTTTGACCATTTTCGTCTGGATATTCTTGATGAACTTGATGGACTTAGTGCCAGTTGACTGGCTGCCAACGGCAGCAATGTACGGTGGCTACTGGTTAGGCTTTGTAGATGATCCTCACGATGTTTACATGAAAGTCGTGCCGACTACGGATTTGAACACGACCTTTGCATTGAGTTTGAGCGTATTTGGTCTCATCATTATCTACTCACTTAAATACAAAGGCCTTAAAGGTTTTGCCAAAGAAATGACTATGACGCCGTTTAATCATTGGGCGTTTATTCCGGTTAACTTTTTACTGGAAACCATTACCTTGCTGGCTAAGCCTGCGTCGTTAGCGTTGCGGTTGTTTGGTAACCTATACGCCGGTGAATTGATCTTTATTCTTATTGCAATGATTGGTTTCTGGCAGCTACCGGCGCACTTTGCCTGGGCTGTATTCCATATTATGGTAATCACATTGCAAGCATTCATTTTCATGATGTTGACCATTGTTTATCTGAGTATGGCATCGTCTGAACACTAAGTTTTAACAACAAGTTTTACTTTTAACTTTAATCTACTGAAAAACTGGAGAAATCAATGGAAACTGTAGTTGCTTTTACTGCTATCGCTGTATCAATCATGATCGGTCTTGCTGCGCTAGGTACAGCACTTGGCTTTGGTATGCTGGGTGGTAAATTCCTGGAAGCCGCTGCTCGTCAACCTGAATTGGCACCTCAGCTGCAAGTTAAAATGTTTATCGTAGCTGGTCTTATCGACGCTATCGCAATGATCGGTGTTGCTGTTGGCTTGCTGTTCACTTTCGCCAACCCGTTCTTAACTCAATTAGGCTAAGCGCGATTCGACGGTCACCAGATAAAGGAGGTCCGTTGTGGATTTAAACGCAACTATAATCGGACAAACGATCGCGTTCATCGTGTTCGTGTGGTTCTGCATGAAATTTGTGTGGCCACCGATCATTAATGCCATTGAAGAGCGTCAGAAAAAGATTGCTGATGGACTTAATGCAGGCGAACGCGCTCAAAAAGATTTAGAAAAAGCCCAGGAAGAGATTGCTGAACAGCTTCAAGAAGCGAAACAGCAGTCTGCTGAAATCATAGAACAGGCGAAAAAGCGTGGCGCTAAAATCGTTGAGGAAGAAACTCAGCGAGGCCACGAAGAACGCGAGAAAATCGTTGAGTCTGGTCATGAAGAAGTTACTGCTGAACGGAATCGAGCACGCGAAAATTTGCGTAAGCAAGTAGCTGTTTTAGCGGTTACCGGGGCCGAGAAGATCATTGAGCGTGAAATAGATAAAAACGCTCACAGTGACATTGTTGAAAAACTGGTTGCTGAACTTTAACTAAGGGGTTAGAGCTTATGTCAAAAATGACTACGGTCGCTCGCCCTTACGCAAAAGCAGCTTTTGATTTTGCTTTAGAACAGGGAGCGCTCGATAATTGGGCCGAGATGCTGGATTTTGCTACAGCAGTAGCGGATGACGACACTATGGTGTCTTTTTTGAGTAGCTCCTCGACTGTTGAGAGAACTTCTGAAGTTTTTATTGGCGTTTGTGGTGAGCAACTTAACGACAGTGGACAAAACTTCATTAAAGTATTGGCAGAAAATCATCGTCTGGCCTTGCTTCCGGCAGTTAGAGATCTTTATAAGACGTTTCGTGCAGATTACGAAAAAGAAATTGTAGTCGATGTTAAATCAGCGACCGCTTTGCAGGAAACCCAGCAAACGCAGTTGATTAACGCATTGGTAAAACGTCTGGAACGCAAAATTAAGCTGAACTGCAGTGTTGATGAGTCCATCTTAGGCGGACTGGTTATAGAGGCAGGCGACACCGTCATAGACGGGACCTTGCGCGGCAAGCTAGATCGCCTTGCTTACGCACTGCAATCCTAATTGGGGACTTGAGCATGCAATTGAATTCGAATGAAATCGCAGAACTTATCAAACAGAGAATTGAAAAGTTCGAAGTCACCAGCGAAGCTCGCAACGAAGGTACCATTATGTCCGTACAGGACGGTATCATTCGTATCCATGGTCTTGCAGATTGTGTGCAAGGTGAAATGGTCGAGCTGCCTGGTAATCGTTACGCAATCGCACTGAACCTTGAACGAGATTCAGTTGGTGCGGTTGTTATGGGTCCTTATGCTGATTTGCAGGAAGGCACCAAAGTAAAGTCGACCGGCCGTATTCTTGAAGTACCGGTTGGTGAAAAATTGTTAGGCCGTGTGGTAAATACTTTGGGTCAGCCGATCGATGGTAAAGGCCCAATCGAAGCTGACAGCTATGAAGCGGTAGAAAAAATTGCACCGGGCGTTATCGAACGCCAGTCAGTTGATCAGCCCGTACAAACCGGCTACAAATCAATTGACGCGATGATTCCAGTTGGCCGTGGCCAGCGTGAACTGGTCATCGGTGACCGCCAGACCGGTAAAACAGCCTTAGCTATAGACGCGATCATTAACCAGAAAAATTCTGGTATTAAATGTGTTTACGTTGCTATCGGACAGAAAAACTCGACCATTTCTGCGGTTGTCCGTAAATTGGAAGACCATGGTGCATTAGAAAACACGATTGTTGTAGCAGCTTCAGCGTCTGAATCTGCCGCATTGCAATATCTGTCAGCCTATTCCGGCTGTACGATGGGTGAATATTTCCGTGACCGTGGTGAAGATGCACTGATTGTATACGATGACCTGTCAAAACAGGCCGTTGCTTATCGTCAGATTTCACTGTTGCTGCGTCGTCCTCCGGGTCGTGAAGCATTCCCTGGTGATGTATTCTATCTACACTCTCGCTTACTTGAGCGTGCTGCTCGCGTAAATGCCGATTATGTAGAAAAATTCACCGACGGCAAAGTGAAAGGCCAAACCGGGTCGTTAACCGCCCTGCCAATCATAGAAACACAGGCAGGCGACGTATCGGCATTCGTTCCGACTAACGTGATTTCGATTACTGATGGTCAGATCTTCCTGGAAACAGACTTGTTTAACTCAGGTATTCGTCCTGCGGTTAACGCCGGTGTTTCAGTTTCTCGGGTCGGTGGTTCAGCACAAACTAAAATCATCAAGAAGCTGGGTGGCGGTATTCGTCTGGCCCTGGCTCAGTACCGTGAATTGGCGGCGTTCGCTCAGTTTGCTTCGGACCTTGATGAATCAACACGTTCACAGTTGGAACACGGTCAACGTGTTACCGAACTGATGAAACAGAAACAGTATCAGCCAATGAGCGTTGCTCAAATGGCTGTATCAATTTACGCCGTTGAAAAAGGCTTTTTGAAAGACGTTGAAATCGACAAAATCATGGATTTTGAAGAATCACTGCAGTCTTTCATGGCGAGTGAATACTCGGAGTTAATGGCTGAGATTGATAAAACTGGCAACTATAACGACGACATCGATGCGCAATTGAAAGCTGCGCTTGAGAAATTCAAGCAAACGCAAACATGGTAATCGCACATGGCCGCACTAGCGGCCATTTGTCGTTGAGTTAACAGGAGAATCATCATGGCCAGCGGTAAAGAGATAAAAACTCAGATCTCGAGTATCGGTAATACTCAAAAGATCACCAATGCTATGGAAATGGTTGCTGCGTCGAAAATGAAAAAAGCGCAGGAACGTATGGAGGCCAGCCGCCCCTATGCAGAAACCATTCGTAAGGTGATTGGTCATGCGGCGCGCGGTAATCTTGAGTATCGTCATCCATTTATGGAAGAGCGCGAGGTTAACCGTGTCGGCTACATCATTATATCCACTGACCGTGGTCTTTGCGGTGGCTTGAACGCTAATCAGTTCAAGAAAGTCGTAAAACATGCGAATGAGTGGAAAGAACAAGATGTAGAAGCAGATTTTGCAGCAATTGGTAGCAAAGCAACCGGTTTTTTCAAGCGTTTTGGTCAACTGAAAGCGCAGGTATCAGGGATGGGCGATAAGCCTGAACTGAAAGGAATTACCGGCTCTATCCAAGTTATGCTGGATGCCTTTGAAAAAGGCGAAATCGATCGCTTATACGTGGTATTTAACCGATTTGTTAATACCATGACCCAGGAGCCGACCATTCATCAATTGTTGCCATTGCCGCAGACCGGATCGGGCGAAGAAGTACAGACAGGTAGCTGGGATTATCTGTATGAGCCAAATCCGGAAAGTATCCTGGATACGCTGATTCGTCGCTTTGTCGAGATGGAAGTTTATCAAGGCGTAGTGGATAACTTTGCCAGCGAGCAAGCCGCTCGGATGATTGCAATGAAAGCTGCGACAGACAACGCCGAGGATATTATTGACCAACTGCAGTTGCAGTATAACAAGGCGCGTCAGGCAGCAATTACGCAAGAAATTTCGGAAATCGTGTCCGGCGCCGAAGCGGTATAACGCGGCAACGGTTAACAGAATTGAAGAGTTAGAGGAAACGTCATGAGTCAAGGTAAGGTCGTACAAATTATCGGCGCCGTTGTGGATTTAGAATTTCCACAAGACGCTGTACCAAAAGTATACGACGCACTGAAAGTGACCGAAGGTGGCTTAGAAGGTTTGGTTCTGGAAGTTCAGCAGCAGCTGGGCGGCGGAATCGTGCGTGCCATCGCAATGGGTACAACTGACGGTCTGCGTCGTGGTATCACCGCGGAAAATTCCGGTGATCCGATCATGGTGCCAGTAGGCAAGAAAACACTGGGCCGCATTATGGATGTATTGGGTAAACCAATCGATGAAGCGGGCCCAATCGGTGAAGAAGAGCGTATGTCTATTCACCGTGCTGCACCTAGCTACGAAGAACAATCAAATACCAACGAACTGTTAGAAACGGGTATCAAAGTCATCGACTTGATTTGTCCGTTTGCTAAAGGCGGTAAAGTGGGATTGTTTGGTGGTGCCGGTGTCGGTAAAACCGTAAATATGATGGAGCTTATCCGTAACATTGCTATCGAGCACAGCGGTTACTCCGTATTCGCGGGTGTCGGTGAGCGTACTCGTGAGGGTAATGACTTTTATCACGAGATGAACGATTCAAACGTTCTGGACAAAGTGTCATTGGTTTACGGTCAGATGAACGAGCCACCAGGAAACCGTTTGCGAGTCGCTTTGACCGGTTTGACTGTTGCTGAGAAATTCCGTGATGAAGGCCGCGATGTATTGTTCTTTGTTGACAATATTTATCGTTATACGCTGGCCGGTACGGAAGTATCAGCGCTGCTTGGTCGTATGCCGTCAGCGGTTGGTTATCAGCCTACCCTGGCTGAAGAAATGGGTGTTCTGCAGGAACGTATCACGTCCACAAAAACCGGGTCTATTACCTCGGTACAGGCCGTTTATGTACCTGCGGATGACTTGACCGACCCTTCGCCGGCTACAACCTTTGCGCACTTGGATGCAACGGTCGTACTAAACCGTGACATCGCGTCACTGGGTATTTACCCTGCGGTTGATCCACTGGATTCAACCTCTCGTCAGCTTGATCCTCAGGTTATCGGTGATGAGCATTACGACGCAGCGATGGGCGTTCAGGAAGTGCTGCAGCGCTATAAAGAATTGAAAGAC
This sequence comes from Pseudomonadota bacterium, assembly GCA_051745735.1. Classification (GTDB taxonomy): domain Bacteria; phylum Pseudomonadota; class Gammaproteobacteria; order Enterobacterales; family Alteromonadaceae; genus Idiomarina. Next base: position 4,390 of record JBNJEJ010000010.1, on the reverse strand, counting down.
ATCATTGCGATTCTGGGTATGGACGAATTGTCTGAAGAAGACAAGTTGTCAGTATCTCGTGCTCGTAAAATTCAGCGCTTCTTGTCACAGCCGTTCTTCGTTGCCGAAGTATTCACCGGTGCCCCGGGCAAATACGTATCTCTAAAAGATACTATTGCTGGCTTTAAAGGCATTTTGGATGGCGAGTATGATGACCTGCACGAGCAGGCGTTCTACATGGTTGGTACCATCGAAGAAGCGGTTGAGAAAGGCAAAAACCTGTAACCGACCTGGAGGTTTGAATGGCCACACAAACATTAGACTTGGACGTCGTTAGCGCTGAAGACAAGCTGTTTTCCGGCTCAGTGCAAACGGTTCAGGTTTCTGGTAGCGAAGGTGAGCTGGGTATTTACCCGGGTCACGCGCCACTTCTGACAAAAATCAAACCGGGTATGGTTCGATACGTCAGCGAGGCGGGTGATGAAGAGTTCATGTACGTTGCTGGTGGTGTATTAGAAGTTCAGCCAAATCAGGTTATTGTGTTAGCTGATATAGCGGTGCGTGGCGATGATTTGGATGAGCAAGAAGCCGAAGCTGCGCGTAAGCGCGCTGAAGAGGCGTTAGCTGATCAAAGCACCGACGTGAGCTACGCCGAGGCAATTGCAGAACTGTCCCGAGCGCTGGCTCAACTGGAAGTTATTCGTAAACTTAAACGTTAAGTTTATTTAAAACTAATGAAAAGGCCTTGTTGTCCCTACAACAGGGCCTTTTTTGTCTGTAAGATAAAGTATTCGTTAATCAAGGATAAGGACACAAACCGATGAAGTTACGCATCGTTATTTTGGCGGCAGGTAAAGGCACACGGATGCGCTCGAATTTGCCTAAAGTTCTGCATACCGTGGCAAACAAACCGATGGTCGAGCACGTTATTGATTGCGCGCGAGCGCTTAATCCGTCGGCTATTGATTTAATTTACGGGCATGGCGCAGAGCAACTGAAACAACGCGTAACCGGTAGTGATCTTAACTGGATTGAACAACAACAACAGTTAGGTACAGGACATGCGGTACAGCAAGCCTTGCCGCACATCAAAGACGATGAAAAAGTACTGGTTCTGTATGGTGATGTGCCCTTATTAACACCCGATACAGTTAAAGGTTTACTGGACGCCAGCGCAGATACTGAGCTGGGTTTGCTGACCATGTATCTTAATAACCCATTGGGTTATGGGCGTATTATTCGTGATCAGGACCAACAAATTCAGGGCATTGTTGAGCAAAAAGACGCTAATTTAGATCAGCTGCGCATTGACGAAGTTAACACCGGTATCATGGTCGCCTCGGGCGATCGGTTTAAACAGTGGTTGCAGGATCTCAGTAACGACAATGCACAACAAGAATATTATTTGACTGATGTTGTGGCTATGGCAGCCGAGCAAGGTGTAGAAATCGCGTCGGCACAACCAAAGCAAACCAGCGAGGTTGAAGGCGCTAATAACCGCCAGCAGCTTGCAGCGCTGGAACGCGCTTACCAATGGCGGATGGCCGAACAAGTAATGACTGCCGGAGCAACATTGATTGATCCGGCGCGCTTTGATTGCCGTGGGCAACTTGAGGTTGGCGCCGACGTTGTTATTGACGTTAACGTTGTTTTTGAAGGAGACGTCCAGCTTGGGCATGGCGTGGTTATTGAGCCAAACTGCGTAATCAAAGATGCGCACATCGGTGACGGCTCGGTAGTACGGGCTAACAGTCATATAGAAGGCGCAACGCTGGCTAAAAATTGTAAAGTCGGCCCGTTTGCTCGCTTACGTACAGGTTCTGTTTTAGCCGAAGAAGCGCAGGTTGGCAACTTTGTAGAAATGAAGAAAAGCCGTTTAGGTAAGGGTTCTAAGGCCAGTCATTTAACCTATTTAGGCGATACCCAAGTGGGCGAGTTTGCTAATATTGGCGCAGGAACCATTACCTGTAACTACGACGGTGCTAATAAATCAGTGACCGAAATAGGAGACAAGGCCTTCATCGGCTCAAACAGTTCATTGGTTGCGCCCGTCTCCATTGGTGCAAACGCAACCGTTGGCGCCGGATCTGTGATTACCCGTCCTGTAGCAGAGGACGAATTAGCTGTGGGTCGTGGAAAACAACGTAATATTAATAATTGGCAGCGGCCTCAGAAAAAAGGAAGTTAATTTATGTGCGGTATTGTAGGAGCGACCTCTGAGCGTCGCGTTAGTGATATTTTATTAGAAGGCTTAAAGCGGCTCGAATATCGGGGTTATGATTCTGCCGGTATGGCAGTGATTGATAAAAATCAGTCATTACAAAGCATCCGGCGCACAGGAAAAGTACAGGCGTTAGTGGATGCCGTACAAGCAAATCCGTTAGATGGTACCATCGGCATCGCACACACCCGCTGGGCAACCCATGGCGGTGTGACGGAGGCTAACGCTCATCCGCACCAGTCAAATGACGAAATTGCAGTAGTTCACAACGGCATTATCGAAAACCATGAGTCGCTGCGAGAGCAATTGCAGGCGTCGGGATATCAATTTAACAGCCAAACCGATACCGAAGTGATTGCTCACCTACTTCATCAAGAACGGCAAACTCACCCCGATTTACTAGATACTGTTAAGGCAGCTGTGCAGCAATTGGACGGTGCCTATGGCGCCGTGGTAATGGATACTCATGATCCGCAACGATTAGTTGTTGCCCGCTCCGGCAGTCCTTTAGTGATTGGCTTAGGTATTGGCGAAAATTTTGTTGCCTCAGACCAACTTGCGCTATTGCCTGTTACCCGTAAATTTATTTATCTGGAAGAAGGTGACGTTGCCGATATTAATCGCACCAGCGTGCGTATTTTCGACCAGCACGGCCAACAGGTAGAACGTGAAATTGTCGAATCCGATGGCAATTACGACGCTGGTGGTAAAGGACAGTACCGGCACTTTATGCTGAAAGAAATTCATGAACAGCCTATTGCCGTACGCAACACCCTGGAAGGCCGGTTATCGGATGCTAGTGTACTGGATGACGCTTTTGGCAAAGGTGCCAGCGAGTTATTTAATTCAGTAGAACACGTGCAAATCATCGCCTGCGGCACCAGCTATCATGCTGGCATGGTCGCTCGTTACTGGCTGGAGGCTTTGGCCAACGTATCCTGCAGTGTTGAGATTGCCTCAGAATTTCGCTATCGAAAATCATACGTCCATCCAAACAGTCTTTTAGTCACTATTTCGCAAAGTGGTGAAACCGCTGATACGCTGGCGGCCCTGCGTTTGTCCAAAGATCTGGGATACAAAGGAAGTCTGACTATTTGTAATGTCGCCACCTCTTCAATGGTGCGTGAATCCGACTTAGCTTTTATGACCCGTGCGGGCACGGAAATCGGCGTAGCCTCGACTAAAGCGTTCACAACTCAGTTAACGGGCCTGTTGATGCTGACAGTAGCGCTGGGTAAATACCGTGGCATGTCAGAGCAGCAGCAAAGCGCGATTGTTAAATCGTTACAAGCATTACCGACTAAGCTAGAAGAAGCGGTAGCCCTTGCTGATGAGATTGAGGAATTGGCACCAGACTTTGCTAATAAAGAACACAGTTTATTTTTAGGTCGCGGCAATCAATACCCGATAGCAATGGAAGGCGCGCTTAAGCTTAAAGAGATTTCTTACATTCACGCGGAAGCATACGCCGCTGGTGAACTTAAACACGGACCCTTAGCTTTAATAGACGATGATATGCCAGTCATTGTGGTAGCGCCAAACAATGAATTACTGGAAAAACTAAAGTCTAATGTTGAAGAAGTCCGCGCCAGAGGCGGTTTGATGTATGTGTTTGCTGACAAAAACGCGCGTTTTAAGAGCGACGAAGCCCTTAATGTGCTTAACGTTTGTCATTGCGACGAAATCATTGCACCGATCGTTTATACCGTACCATTGCAATTATTGTCTTATTACGTAGCGATTATTAAAGGTACCGACGTGGATCAGCCACGTAACTTGGCAAAATCCGTTACCGTAGAATGAATAAAAGGGCCTTAGGGCCCTTTTTTGTCGGCGTACATTAAAGTTTTAAAATAGCCATCAAAACGATCAGTTGCATAGTCGGTATTCGGCAACATCATATCGTCGGTTGTTCCCTACTAAACCATCTAGATTTAATTGGTTCCTGTCCTGTCCAGCCAAGCAGAATGCAGTACCTGAAATACTTGTGCGCAGACCATCTCATCTTAGTGCTGCATTGTTGGATTATCAGGAATTCAGCGGTATGATGTAGCAGTACCTTTGCGATTGGGCAACATCGCATCAAAGTCAGCCTCAGATAAAGTAAAATGAAATGAAAATAGTCATTTGTGATGATTCAAAGTTAGCCAGAAAGAGTATCGAACGCGCACTGCCTGGCGACTGGGATAT
>JBNJEJ010000009.1:0-72051 GCA_051745735.1 Pseudomonadota bacterium | reverse complement strand
TATGCAGTGCACACTTTGTTATGCCGATTCATATTTTTATTGTGAGGATCGGGTTCGGAGTTTTTTTCGTTGTTCAAATTGTGACCTAGTATTCGCAGACCCCGGCAGTCAAATTAGCGCCGAGCAAGAAAAAAAACTTTACGACTTGCATGAGAATGATCCTAACGATTTTGGCTACCGCCGATTTTTAGCACAACTTAGCGAGCCTCTGTTGACCAAGCTGCAACCGGCGATGAAAGGGCTGGATTACGGCTGCGGCCCCGCGCCAACCCTTAATTTGTTGCTGGAACGAAAGGGCATGTCGGTATCGCTGTATGATATTTATTACTTCCCGCAACGCGATAAGCTTAATGACTGCTATGATTTTGTTACCAGTACCGAAGTTGTTGAACATTTTGCCCAGCCGTCAGAAAGCTGGTCCGAATTAGCCCGTCTTGTGAAACCCGGGGGTTACCTGGGCATCATGACGGCGTTATTCACTAAGGATAGCTGTGACGACTTTCAAGGCTGGGGGTATAAGCGTGACCCTACTCACATTAGCTTTTACACACCAAAAACGATGCACTGGCTGGCTTGCGAGTTGGGTTTTCAGGTTGAGATTGTGTCACAGCGCGTTATTATTTTTCAAAAGCTGCAGTAACCGATTGTTAAGGGAATGGATCATGAAATACGAGTGTGTACAGGGAGATATCAGTCAGCAAAAAGATATTGAGGCGGTAGTAAATGCCGCCAATGCACGATTACAGACGGGTGGGGGTGTGGCCGGCGCAATTCACCGGGCCGCGGGGCCGCAGCTGACCGAGGCTAGCCGACCGCTAGCGCCAATTGAGCCGGGTCAGGCTGTCATCACAGACGCTTTTAATTTGCCCAACGACTATGTCATTCATTGCTTAGGGCCGGTTTATGGCAGCGATGAACCCAGCGACAAATTGCTGGCAGACTGTTACCGAAATGCTTTAGACTTGACCGAGCAACATCGTATATCGTCGATTGCGTTCCCAGCGATTTCGACCGGTGCATTTGGCTTCCCGTTCGAACAGGCGACAGATATCGCGCTGGATACAATAACGGCACACGTTAGTAACCTGAGCCACTTAAAAAAGATTCGCTTTGTTCTTTTCAGTGAAAGTGAATACAACCTGTACCAAAGTGCGCTGAAGCGGGCTACCTAAATTCGACGCCCGCTTTCTCCAGCTCGGAATAAGCTTCATCGGCGTCCGCTTTATCGATAAAGCGGACGCCGTCTTTAACGATAACGGTTTGATAGTTTTTGTTAGCTGCGTCCAGTGCCGTGGCTTTTACGCAAACTTCCAACGCCAAACCGACGACCCATACCCGGTTAATATCCAGCTGCACCAGTTCAGAGGTAAGTCCAGTGTGATCAAAGGCAGAATACTGATCGACATCAAAGCGAACACCCTTTGAAATGAGCCGAGTCTGTTCCGGCAAATTTAAGTCAGGGTGAAACTCGGCCCCGGCTGTGTCCTGAACACAGTGTGGTGGCCATGGCCCTCCACGCTCATCAAAGCTGACGTGCTGCAGTGGGTGCCAGTCGCGGGAAGCAAAAATAGGGATGTCAGCTTGCTGCGCCTGCGCGATCATTCTATTGATGACTGGGACCACCTCATCACCGTCGTCTAAAGCTAACTTGCCACCGGGACAAAAGTCGTTCTGTACATCGACAATAATAAGCGCATCACCTTGTTCAAACGTCAGATTCATCGTTTTTCTCCTTTTTAACCTGCGCCGTGACTTGTTTTTGGTAGGCGCTAAGCTGACCACTTATCGTAACTTGATAAGGTTCGCTTTTTTGCAGTGATTTAATCGACATTGGCAACCGCTTTATTTGCTGTTGCGCGTACTGGCAAATAGTATCCAGATTTTGTTCGTGTGAAGGCAACCGCTTGCCCTGCGTCATTACAACTTGCAGCAAAGGCTCTCCTGGCAGCTGTTCATCATAACGACCAATGCTGTCCTGACTAAAACCGGTGTCGTCAGACTGGCGAAAAACTTGTTTCTCACCGGGCAGGACGGGTTTACCACTAGAGAGCTTTAAGCGACCTTTAGCGTCATATTTAACCAGTTTATAGGCAATATCCAGGGCAGGGGCGTCATCGGATACGCCCATGCCGGTACCGACACCAAAGCTATCGATGGGTGCATTATCGTTTTCAAGTTTGCTGATTTTATACTCATCCAAGCCGCCGCTGGCAACAATATCTAAGTGCTCCAGGCCGCTATCATCGAGTAGCTTTCTGGACTTTTTGGCAAGATCTCCGAGATCACCGGAATCCAGTCGTATGCCTCTCACCTTAAAGTCATCACCCAGCTGCTGAGACAGTTTTATTACTTTTTTTACACCGTCCAGAGTATCAAAGGTATCGACCAATAAAATGGTTTCCGGAAACCGTTCAGTAAATCGCTTAAAGGCGTCAAATTCTGAATCGTGGGCCTGTATGTAGCTATGTGCCATAGTGCCCGCTACGGGTAGGCCATATTGTTGCCCCGCTAACATGTTTGAGGTTGCCGCAATACCGCCAATGACCATAGCGCGGCTACCTTTAATACCTGCGTCGATACCGTGAACCCGGCGTGCGCCAAAATCGAGGACCGCTTTGGTACCCGCAGCAAGAGCAATACGAGCGGCTTTTGAGGCCAGCAAAGTTTGTAGATGAAGCTGATTCATTAGCAGAGTTTCGATTAGCTGGGCCTGTGGCAGCGGCGCTTTTACCTCAACGAGGGGCTCGTTTTCAAAAAAGACAGTGCCTTCCGGGAGTGCTCTTACTTGGCCTGAAAATTTAAAATCCTGCAAAAAGTCCAGCAAACGTTGCGAAAAACCTTGCTTTTCCAGATAGTCAAGTTGTTGTTGGCTAAAGCTTAATTGCTCGAGTAATACCAATAATGGGTCGAGGCCTGCAGCCAGTAAAAACTTACGATTATCAGGCAAACGTCGGACAAATAAGGTAAACACGGCTTCTTCGTTCATATCTTCATTAAGATATGCGTCCAGCATGGTCAGCTGATACAGATCGGTAAACAATCCTAAGTCATTGTGCTGGTTAGTCTGCATAGGGTTTCTCTTTGTTTAACGTTAATTTATAGTCTAGACAATCCTGAGACATTTTGTAGCCACCTTAACCAAAGCGAACGTTGCATTGACTAACCAACAGCTTGAACAATTTAAACGTCAATTACTTGAAGAGCAGCAGCAATTGCTGGCAAGCGATGAGTCATCTAAAGAAGATACGAAACCGGTACAACTGGATCAGCAGAGTATGGGGCGTTTATCGCGCATGGATGCGATGCAGCAACAGGAAATGCATCAGGAACAGGCTCGACGCCGGCAACTGAAGCTGAAGAAAATTGAAGGGGCGCTGCGGCGCATCGCGAGTGACGAATTTGGCGAATGTTTCGTATGCGGGGAGCCGATTGCATTAAAACGCTTACAGTTCGATCCCACTCAGACTCGTTGCATTGACTGCAGTGAGACGACCGATGGATAAACCTTGTTGATAGCCTATTTCCAGACGTTGGCGATCACGGGTAAAACGACCCACTTTAAAGTCGTCCGGGGGCGCTATTAGTTGTAAGCGGCAATCATCGGGTGGGTTATTAATAAACTCCAGCGCTTCGTTGTAGTTTTCGTTTCGGCCAATAATGGCATTTTGTAATTCCGGTAGATCCTTAAACAGTTGTCGTACCAACACGCTGTTGTTACTGACTTTCTTTTTATAGCCCAGCGGTCGCGAGAGTACTATGGTGATATCCCGCGCGCCTTGAGTGTAGGCTTTGACTACCGGTATCGAATCGCCAATACCGCCATCGGTCATGGGCTCATCGTTAACTTTGGGAAAATCACGATAAGCCAAAGGGATTGCGCACGATGCCGGAAACAGCTGGTGCATATTATCAGGCGTCAGCTTGTGGTAACTCGGTTTACCGGTTAATACGCTGGTAGTAACAACATACAAAGGTACATCCTGTTGCCGATAGTGTTCCACATCCAGCCAAACGTCATCGAATGATTGACGCCACAACCATTCGACGTCACAAAAGTGACCACCGCGCAGCCAACGGACCATATCGATAAAGTCAGAGCTGGTGGCAAATTCGGTAATGATTTTATGGCTACGCCCTTGTTGAGCGCAGAGGTAACCGATACCGTTGGTTGATCCTGCAGAAACGCCAATCACAAAATCAAACGGATTGTACCGTTGCTCCAGAAACCCATCCAAAACACCGGCGGTAAAAATGCCCCGCATGGCGCCACCTTCAAGAACCAAAGCTTTCTTAGGCACTGATCAGCTCCTTGATGACTTGTTTCAAAATGGTTGCAGCTCGGTGGCCTGCACCGAGGGCTGTTTAAACTCAGCTAATGAAGGTAGCTCATGCCCCCGGGTAGCCATTGTTTTCTCCTAGCGTAAGATCAACAACGGAGTTTTACTGGCTTCGAGCATACTGGTGGTGGTGCTGCCCACCAAAAACTGGCGTATCTTAGAGTGCCCGTAAGCACCCATTACCATGATACCGATGTTGTGTTGGTCCTGATAATCATGCAGTGCAGGTTCCACATCGCCGGCAACAATAGCGGTTTCGACATCGTGGCCACCATTTTCTAAAGCCTCGCGGGCCCAGTCAAGTTCAGCCTGGTTGGTTTCTGAGTCAGCCCCTACCATCACCACATGCACCGGCATATTGGAGAAGAGCGGACTTTTAGCCAACAGTTGCACGCCTTGCTTGGTGCTGGCACTGCCATCATAGGCCAGCATTGCAGATTGCGGTGCATTGAACTGATCCGGGCACAACATGATCGGCTTGTGTACTCTGCGCAGCACCGTTTCTAACTGGCTACCGATATGTGAACCGTCGCCGTTGTCCTCACCGTGCAGACCCAGCACCAACAAGCGAGTTTCAGGCTCGAGCTTCAGTAAGGAATCAATTAACTCGCCATGACGCTGACGCATGGAGACATCAGTGACATTGTCCTGCAACAACGCTTGCTTTTTGGCCTGTTCGAGTAGTTGATGGCCGTGTTCAAGCAATAACTTACCTTTTTTTGCGTCCAGCTCGGCTAATTCCTCTAACAACTTTTCACGGCTGCCGAGACCAATATTGCCGCTCATGTCTTGTTGTGCTGCAGCATGACCTTCTTCGATCACGTGCAGTAACGTTAACGGGGCTGACAATTGTGCCGCAGCCCAGGCAGAGGATTCCACTACGCCGTTGGTAGCGCTAGACCCATCAATACAAGCAATTACATTACTCATGCTAATTTTTCCTTTTTTATGGCTGCGGACGATCAGTGCCCACCTAAAATATCTTCGGCATCGGCTTTATCGTGGACACCGAACCGGTCGACGATGGTAGCGCTGGCTTCATTCAAACCTATGACTTCCACCTCGGCACCTTCACGACGGAACTTAACCACGATTCGGTCCAGTGCGTTAACGGCAGTAATGTCCCAAAAATGGGCATTGGTCAGGTCGATAACTACCCTATCAACCGCCTCTTTTAAGTCAAAGGAAGCAATAAACTTTTCTGATGAACTGAAAAACACCTGACCGATAACTTCATAACGCCGGCTAGTGCCTTCGTTATCACTAGAGGACCGTACGTGCATGTAATGGCCGACTTTGTTGGCAAAGAACAAGGCAGCGAGTAGCACACCGATGGCGACGCCAATGGCCAGATTATGGGTTGCAACCACCACGACAACAGTAGCGACCATAACGATATTGGTCGATAGCGGGTGTTTTTTCAGGTCGCGGATAGAGCCCCAGCTGAAGGTACCGATAGCAACCATGATCATGACTGCCACTAACGCTGCCATGGGGATGATTTTTAACCACTCATCAAGCACTAAAATCATGATCAGCAAGAAAACGCCGGCTGCCAGCGATGATAACCGGCCACGGCCTCCGGATTTTATGTTGATGATTGACTGACCAATCATGGCACAGCCGGCCATGCCGCCGAGTAAGCCAGAACCGATGTTGGCGATACCCTGGCCGCGACATTCTTTATTACGGTCACTGGTGGTATCGGTTAAGTCATCAACGATGGTGGCTGTCATCATAGATTCCAACAAGCCGACCACGGTTAAACCGATCGAATAAGGTAAGATAATCCACAGGGTTTGAAGGTTTAATGGCACGTCAGGCCATAGGAAAACCGGTAACGTATCGGGCAGTTGACCCATATCGCCGACATTTCGAATGTCTAACCCCAGCGCCACTGCGACAATCGTCAATGTAATAATACAGACTAGTGGCGAGGGAATGGCTTTGCCGATATAAGGCAAGTAGGGGAAGCCATAAATGATGGCTAAGCCAGCTGCTGTCATGGCATAAACGTGCCAGGTCACGTTAGTCAGTTCCGGCAGTTGTGCCATAAAGATTAGTATGGCCAGAGCATTAACAAAGCCAGTAACTACTGAGCGCGAAACAAAGCGCATCAGCTCACCTAACCTTAAATAACCCGCTACAATTTGCAGTAATCCGGTCAATAAGGTGGCAGCCAACAGATATTCGAGCCCGTGATCTTTGACCAGGGTTACCATCAGCAAAGCCATAGCACCGGTTGCAGCACTGATCATGCCGGGGCGGCCCCCAACAAAGGCAATAACGACGGCAATACAAAAGGATGCGTACAAACCGATTTTTGGGTCAACGCCGGCGATAATCGAAAAAGCGATAGCTTCCGGAATGAGGGCTAGAGCAACCACAATACCGGATAATAGATCGCCTTTTACGTTGAAGAACCAATGTTCTTTTAGATATTTAATCATAATGACAACATGTCCAGTTAATTAACGATAGAACAACACGTGAATGTCTGAGTCTTTGGCAGAAAATCGTAAAAGTACAGAAACTGGGCCCGGTAATAGGACCGAACTTTACCAACGGGTAGCGTTCTGGACTCTCCAGGATGGAGCGTCTAGGGTGGCGTAATCAAATTGTTGTTAGCAATTCGGGGACTCATAAAATCCAGCAAAATGGGTTAAAATGGAAATCGCGCGAATAATACATTGATAGACTTTATAAGTAAAACTTTTCAATCTTATGACAGCCTGATACGGGGCGTGGAATCCAATAAGGGTCATTACTGATGCAGTACTTTCGGTTGTTAAAAGCCTATCCAGGCTTTTTAATGTTTGGTTTTATAGCGACTTTTGCTTCAAGTTTCGGGCAAACCTTTTTTATCTCGCTATTTGTAAATGACATCGTTGCTGCAAACCAGTTGAGTTATGGCGATTTTGGCAGTTTGTATGCGATAACCACGGCCGTGGGCGGAGTGTTTTTGATGCGCCTTGGCAAGCGCCTGGATGTGGTGCCGTTAACATATTTCGTCCATTTTGTGGTGCTGGGTTTAGCCGCTTCTGCGGCAGCCATGGCGTTGAGTATGCAAGCGTCATCATGGCTGCTGTTGATTGTAGCATTGTTCGGCTTACGCCTATTTGGCCAGGGTTTGATGGGACACATGGCAGTGACCAGTATGGGCCGCTACTTTGATCAGTTACGCGGGCGTGCGGTGGCTTTTTCGGGTATCGGTTTTCCTACTGGCGAAATTCTGTTACCCAGCCTGGTGTTACTGTTACTTGCTCAGATCGGCTACATTAATACCTGGTGGTCAATTACGGCCGGCATTCTGTTGTTATTGTGGCCGCTGCTTTTCACCTTACATAACCGGCATCCGAGCGTATCGGTGGCTGATGAGCATGGCACCTCAGAGCAGCCTCTGGCGTTACTCAGGCAACGGGATTTAATTCGTGATAGCCGTTTTCTTGGGGTGTTACCGGCGATGCTGGCGCTGCCGTTCGTGATGACCGGCATTTTAATCAACCAAACCTGGTTTGCTGACCAGAACGGTTGGTCTGCAGCCGTTATTGCCGGTGGTATTGCACTCTTTTCAGTCAGCCGGGTTATCACCTCGATTGCGGCAGGGAGCCTGGTCGATAAAGTCGGTTCTTTTCGACTGATTGGTGTCAATGTTTTGCCTGTTGCGCTAGGTTTAGTTTTCCTTGGTTTGATCGATGCAGCCTGGGCTTGGTTTGTGTTTATGGGTTTGTGCGGGTTAAGTGCTGGCTTTAATTCGGCCATTTCCGGTACCTTATGGCCGGAGCTGTTTGGTGTCCGCAGTCTGGCCACTGTGCGTGCCTTGTATCATGCCCTGATGATTTTCAGTACCGCTTTGGCGCCACTGATTTATGGCTACTTAATTGATTTTGAGTTAAACCGCAGTATTTGGTTGATGAGTACATCGGCAGTTCTCGTTATAACTTGGCTACTGGCCAGGCTCAGTATAAAAAGGAGTCAACAATGAAATACTTAGTCTTTTTAGGCAGTGTACGCGACAGCACACCACCCAAACCACCCCGGGTTGGCGAACGCGTGGCTAAAGCGTGTGTTCAGTACATCGAAAAGACCTTTGATGACGCGCAAGTTGAACTGATTGATCCACTGGACTATGAGCTCGACCGCGTATTCAAGCCCCATTTTGCCTATCACGAAAACGAGGTGCCTGAGGGATTAAAAAAACTGGCTGAAAAAATCGAGCAAGCAGATGCGTACGTCATGGTTAGCCCGGAATACAATCATTGCATGAGTCCGGCCTTAGCTAACCTGTTGAATCATTTTGGTGCTTCGCTGTATTCCTATAAGCCGAGCGCTATTGTAACTTATTCCGGTGGTCAGTGGGGCGGCGCCCGGGCTGCTGTTAATTTACGTACTTTTTTAAGTGAACTGGGCTGTCTGCCGGTTTCGGCGATGGTTCATGTGCCGAAAGCGCAGGACGTATTTGAAGAAAGCGGTAAGTTTGCGGCAACGGTAAAGGACATTGATGGATGGATCGGCTACTTTGGGCGCACGCTTAATCAACTCTGTTGGTGGGGGCAGGCCGCTGCAGCACAGCGTAAAGCTTATAATCCCCATAGGCTGGTGCAGGATTTTAAACGCGACCCGTCGCAGCGTAATGCGCCAAACGCCGATAGCGAATAATTGTTGGCTTTGAGAAAGCGTTGAACCGCGAACACATTCGATTTACCATATGTATGGGTTTTAATCGCTATGGTGGTAAATGAGTGCTCAACAAAAGCTGACGATATTATTTTTGTGCACGGCCAACTCGGCTCGTTCGCTGATGGCCGAAGCAATTTTTCGGCAGTTGGCCGATGACAGCTTTGAGGTCATGAGTGCCGGCACTGAACCGACTGAAGCGCAGCCGGAAGCCTTAGCGGCACTGTCAGCCATCGGAGTGTCGACCGATGGACTGCATTCTAAAAGTCTGGCTGAGCTTGAATTGACACGTTTTGATTACGTCATCAGCTTGTGCGACAGGGCTCGTACTGAATGCCAGGCGCTGTGTGGTGATAATCAGTTTATTGCCTGGGATTTCCCCGATCCGGTCAGTAGCAAAAAGGCTGACGCTTTTAAGAAAACCGCTCACGAATTATCAGAACGAATCAAAATGTTTTTACTGATCATGCGAAAGCACAGTAATGGCCCGCACTTGTTTGATGCGCCGAATGAGTTTTTCAAAATCCTTGCTGACCCGCTACGCTTACAAATGATCCTGATGCTGTATCAGTATGACGAACTCTGCGTCTGTCAGTTGGTTGATGTAACCGGCATGTCACAGCCGAAAGTGTCACGACACTTGGCGCAAATGCGCGAGTATGGGCTGCTTAGCGACCGTAAAGATAAGCGCTGGGTCTATTATCGGCTCAATGCTGCTTTGCCGGACTGGATGGCCGCGGTGATAGCTACCAGCGCGGAATACCATCCACAGCAAATTCCGCAACACATCAAGGATGTTGAAAATGGGTGTATTTGAACGCTTTTTATCGGTTTGGGTCGCTTTAGCCATTATTGCGGGTACCGCCCTGGGCAATTTTTTTCCGCCGGTTTTTGAGTGGCTATCATCTTTTGAGTTTGCTCAGGTCAACCTGATTATCGCGGTACTGATTTGGCTGATGATTTATCCGGTGATGGTGAAAGTTAAATTTGAATCGATCACGCAGATAGCCAAAGAACCCAAAGGTCTGATGTTAACGGTCATTATCAATTGGCTGGTTAAGCCATTTACTATGGCGTTAGTCGGTTGGCTATTTTTTAAAATCGTTTTTGCTGATTTTATCGCACCGGGTACCGCAGACGAGTATCTGGCCGGTGTCATTTTGCTGGGTGTTGCGCCCTGTACGGCGATGGTCTTTATTTGGAGCCAGCTGACTAAAGGCGATGCGAATTACACGCTGGTGCAGGTGTCGGTAAATGACGTGATCATGATTTTCGCCTTTGCTCCGATTGCCGCGCTACTGCTGGGTGTAACGGATATTGCTATACCCTGGCAGACACTGTTGCTGAGCGTTGGACTGTATGTTGTCGCCCCGTTGATAGCCGGCATTTTAACCCGCCTGTACATCACAGGCAGGGCCAACAGACGTCAGCAAAATAGCGACACCGCGTTACAAATTTTTGAACAAAATATGAAACCCTGGTCAATAATCGGGCTGCTGATCACGGTGCTTTTGTTGTTTGGTTTTCAGGCCGAAGTGCTTCTCACACGCCCCTTAGATATTGCCATGATAGCAACGCCGCTACTGGTGCAGACGTATGGCATATTCGCCATTGCCTTTGTTGCTGCTTTGCTGCTTAAACTCCCTCACCGGATCGCTGCCCCCGCCTGCCTGATTGGTACTTCTAACTTTTTTGAACTCGCAGTAGCGGTAGCGATTTCAGTCTTTGGGTTGCAGTCGGGCGCGGCTCTGGCAACGGTTGTCGGAGTCTTAGTAGAAGTTCCAGTCATGTTATCGCTGGTCTGGTTTTCTAACCGCACGCGGCATTGGTTTAACACAGAATAAGGAGAAATTTATGACGATTAAAGTTGGAATTAATGGATTAGGACGTATCGGTCGTTTAGCGCTCCGAGTGGCGTGGGATCACCCGGATCTGCAAATCGTAAAGGCTAACGATCCGGGTGCCGATGCAGAAACCTTTGCGCATTTACTGAATTTTGATTCGGTCCATGGGCGTTGGGGTTATGTGGCCGAAACACAGGGTGAAAACCTATTGATTGGTAATGAAACAATAGGCTTCAGTCAGCATAAAAAAATCACTGACGGCGACTGGAGCGGTTGCGATGTGGTGCTGGAAGCATCCGGCAAAATGAAAACCGTTGATGTGCTGAATGATTACCTTGAGCAGGGGGTTAAGCGGGTGGTTGTCTCGGCTCCGGTTAAAGAGCCCGGCGCATTAAACATCGTGATGGGAGTCAATGATCATTTATACGATCCCGAACAACATCAGATTGTTACGGCGGCTTCGTGCACAACCAATTGTCTGGCGCCGGTAGTCAAAGTGCTGCAGGAAAAGATCGGTATTAAGCATGCTTCAATCACCACCATCCACGATTTGACTAATAGCCAAAGTATTCTTGATGCACCGCACAAAGATCTGCGCCGCGCCCGGGCTTGCGGTATGAGTTTAATTCCAACGTCGACCGGCTCAGCGAGCGCAATCGTCGAAATCTTTCCGGAATTGAAGGATAAAATTGATGGTCATGCGGTACGCGTGCCGCTGGCGAATGCGTCTTTAACGGACTGTGTGTTTGAGGTGGAAAATCCGACCTCGGTCGAGCAAGTTAATGGCTGGATGAAAGAAGCCGCAGAAAATCAGTTGCAGGGCATTTTAGGATACGAAGAACGACCTTTAGTGTCGATTGACTACAAAACCGACCCGCGTTCAAGCATTGTTGATGCGCTGTCGACTAAGGTTATTAATGGCACCCACGTTAAAATTTATGCCTGGTACGATAACGAGTGGGGCTACGCTAACCGGGCTGTCGAACTGGTCGAGAAGGTCGGCTGATGCTGGCACAGCTGTCGCCCGCCATTCGCCAATATTTGTTAGTTACAGGAAATTACTGGGCCTTTACCCTTACTGATGGCGCCTTACGAATGCTGGTGGTTTTGCATTTTCATCAGCTTGGGTACAGTGCACTCGAAGTTGCAATGCTGTTTCTGTTTTATGAGTTCTTTGGCATTGTGACTAATTTGCTGGGTGGCTGGCTGGGCGCCCTCTGGGGTTTGAATCGAACGATGAACATTGGCTTAGCGACGCAAATTGTCGCTTTAGCCATGCTATTGGTCCCCGCGTCAATGCTGACGGTGGTGTGGGTGATGGCAGCGCAGGCGTTATCCGGTATCGCCAAAGATCTCAATAAAATGAGCGCCAAAAGTACCATAAAACTGCTGGTGCCGGACGATCAGCAAAGCCAATTATACAAATGGGTGGCGATTTTAACGGGCTCAAAAAATACCCTTAAAGGAGTTGGTTTCTTTTTAGGGGGCCTGTTACTCACGGTGATTGGTTTTCAGGGCGCGGTATTGAGCATGTTAATTATGCTGTCACTGGTTTGGGTAATGAGCTTACTGCTACTCAAAAGTGACACCGGAAAAGCGCAGTTTAAACCTAAGTTTAAAGATATGCTGTCGAAAAGCAGACCCATTAACGTGCTGTCTATGGCGCGCTTTTTGTTGTTTGGCGCCCGCGATGTCTGGTTTGTGGTGGCTTTACCGGTGTTTCTGGCCAGTCAGCTGAACTGGAGTCACTGGCAGGTGGGCAGCTTTCTGGCGGCCTGGGTTATTGGTTATGGTGTGGTGCAAAGCATTGCACCACGTTTTACCCAAACTGAACGGATAACACCGAATCGCCAGGCTTTGTTTTGGGTGGCTCTGCTGACGTTAAGCCCGTTGTTACTGGCGCTGGCACTATGGCAGTCGTTGCCTGTTGCTGCCAGTATCATTGTTGGCCTGACTTTATTCGGGCTGTTATTCGCAATAAACTCGTCGTTGCACAGTTACTTGATTGTGTCGTATTCACGGGCCGATGGTGTGTCATTAGATGTTGGTTTTTATTACATGGCCAACGCGGCAGGTCGATTGCTGGGTACTATTTTGTCGGGTTGGGTCTATCAACAGTGGGGACTGATCGCTTGCCTGCTGTGTTCTACTGTGTTGCTGGTGGGGTCAACCGCGGCAGTCTCTGTGCTGCCGAAAAGAGAAACTCAGTAATCTGAAGCCTGGTCTGTAAGCCGTTCAAAGCTGAAACTTAGGTTGTACCGATTAAAACAATCTGTTTTTTTGATTAATTATGACCTACAAATAAAAAGACTATCCGCTATGCTTTACAGCGTTTCCACAGCCTATCTTTTAAGGGTTATTAAAATGAAAAAAACAACACTTCCTCTTATTTCAGCGGTCGCCTTAGCGGTTTCTATGGCAATGTCTTCTACAGCTGTTGCTGCTCAGGAACGGCCGTCGTACCACACCAAGCAAACCATGACAGAAGCTAAAGAAAACAGTTTCTGGTGGCCAAACATGCTGAATCTGGAACCTCTTCGTCAGCACAGCCCGGAGTCCAATCCGTTGGACGAAGACTTTGACTACGCTGCGGCATTTAATCAGCTGGACTTGCAACAGGTTAAAAAAGATATCGAAGCTTTGATGACCTCAGATCAAGATTGGTGGCCGGCTGACTACGGCCATTATGGGCCGTTCTTTATTCGCATGGCCTGGCACGGCGCCGGTACCTATCGAGTGCAGGATGGTCGCGGTGGTGGGGCTGGTGCACAACAGCGTTTTGAGCCCCTGAACAGTTGGCCGGATAACGTCAGTCTGGATAAAGCCCGTCGTCTGTTGTGGCCGGTTAAGCAAAAATACGGTCAGGCGTTGTCCTGGGGCGATCTGATGGCGCTAACCGGTAACGTTGCGCTGGAAAGCATGGGTTTTGACACTTATGGCTTTGCCGGCGGGCGTAAAGACGCCTGGGAACCAGACATTGTTTACTGGGGTCCTGAATCGCAGTGGCTTGGCGATAAACGCTACCAGGGTGAGCGTAAATTAGAAAACCCTCTGGCGGCCGTTCAGATGGGTCTTATTTACGTCAACCCAGAAGGTCCTAATGGCACTCCGGATCCGCTGCTGGCAGCAAAAGACATTCGCGATACCTTCGCCCGTATGGCAATGAATGACGAAGAAACCGTTGCTCTCATTGCTGGCGGTCATACCTTTGGTAAGGCGCACGGTGCACATGATCCCGAAGAGTGCCTGGAAGCTGAACCTGCAGCAGCGCCGGTTGAACAGCAGGGCCTTGGCTGGAAAAATAACTGTGGTAAAGGCAATGCCGAAGATACGGTCACCAGTGGCCTGGAAGGTGCCTGGTCAGCGTCACCAACGCGCTGGACTATGCAGTATCTGAATAACTTGTTTAATTTCGAGTGGGAACAAACACGCAGTCCTGCAGGCGCTGTTCAATGGATTCCCAAGGACGGTCAGGCCGCTAATCTGGTGCCTGACGCGCATGTCGAGGGAAAACGTCACGCGCCCATCATGTTCACCACGGATTTGTCATTAAAAGTTGACCCTGCATATCGCAAAATTGCTAAGCGCTTCCAGAACAACCCGGAAGCGTTCGAGCTAGCCTTTGCCAAAGCCTGGTTTAAGCTGACCCACCGTGATATGGGCCCGAAAGCCCGCTATCTGGGTGATATGGCGCCGGCAGAAGATTTAGTCTGGCAGGACCCGATTCCTGAAATCGATTTTGAATTGGTTAACGACAGCGATATTACTGAATTAAAAGAGCGCATTCTGGCCTCTGACTTAACAGTACCCGAGTTAGTGCGTACGGCATGGGCTGCTGCGTCAAGCTTCCGGGCAACGGATATGCGTGGTGGCGCTAACGGTGCCCGCATCGCACTGGAGCCACAAATCAACTGGCAAGCAAACAATCCGCAAGAACTGCAGCGCGTACTAAGTGAGCTTAAAGAGATTCGTGCCGATTTTAACGACGATTTATCGGGTAATAAGCAGATCTCGTTGGCGGATACCATTGTATTAGCGGGTGCTGCAGCTATCGAAAAAGCCGCTGCCGATGCCGGTCACCAGGTATCAGTGCCTTTTGTTGCCGGACGTAACGATGCCACTCAGGAAATGACCGATGTTCATTCGTTTTCGTTCCTGGAGCCAACGGCCGATGCATTCCGTAACTACTACAGCACCGACAGTCGTTTAAATCCGGCGCAAATGATGGTTGATAAAGCCGATCGACTCGACCTGACCGTACCGGAAATGACGGTCTTAGTGGGGGGGTTGCGAACCCTGGACGCGAATTATAAAGGCGTTAAGCACGGTGTTTTGACCGACCAGCCAGGCACATTGAGTAATGACTTTTTTGTTAACCTGATGAGCATGGATACTCAGTGGTCTGAGTCGCAAGATGACGAGTCCATTTTCGTGGGTCACGATCGTGATTCGGGCGAGCAAAAATACACGGCGACCACCGTCGATTTAATTTTTGGTTCGAATTCCGAGCTACGTGCCGTGTCTGAAATTTATGCGATGAATGATTCAAACGAAAAGTTTGTTAATGATTTTGTCGCGGCATGGACCAAAGTAATGCAGCTGGATCGTTTTGATTTGCAAGGCTAATTGAATCGATAAACAAGCGAAAAGCGGTGTTGGCAGCAACACCGCTTTTTTTTACGGCATTAGTTGAAAGAATGCAACGGCCAGGCCGGGGCTGATGCCCATCGCCATATAAATCACATAGCGAAGGTGTTCTTTAAAACCCGCAATACTGGCAAACATTAAGCCTTTTAAAAGGGTGTTACTGGCACATGCAAGTACAATTCCCATGGCAGCGACCTGGTGCGACAAATCACCTGTTGCCGACTTGGACAAGGATAAGGTAATGGCATCGACGTCCATCAACCCTGATATTACCGCCAAACTGTAAATACCAGCATCCCCGAACCATGCTTTCATGGCTTCGGCAAGCAGCAGAATGACAGCCAAAAACACCCCAAACTGTAAAGCTGTGACCAGTTGTAACGGATTTTCAATCTCTAAGTCGGTGCTGGTGTCTCGTTGCTGTTGGTGTTTGCGGTATAACAGCAACAGCACGACGGACATGCCCGCCAGCATGAACAAAATGGGAAGCACAACTTCAGCGAGCAAGGCCCGGTTAACCACAAACACTTCAATCAGGACGCGCGGAAACATGATGCTCGACGCCAACAACATCGCATTGACATACAGTACGCTGGCCTTGTGTCTTGCTGCGAAACGGGCCATGGTAATCGTCACCGCGGTAGAAGAGGCGAGGCCACCGGCGATGCCAGTGATTAAAGTTCCCCGCCTTTTTCCCAACAGTTGAGTCAGCAGATAGCCGATAAAGGAGAGGCCGGAAATCAGCACCACCATCCACCAGGTCCAGTAGGGGTTTAATGCTTCCCAGGGCCCGTAGCCTTTATTCGGCAGCAGTGGCAGCACAACCACCGATATCAGCAGTAAAGTAATACCCGAGTAAAACGCCCGCGACGGAATTTTTTCCAGCAGGTTGTGCAGATGCCGTTTATGGCCTAGTAGCGCAACAACGATAGCGGCAACACTTAAGGCAGGGATTGGAGTCTTTGATGTCGCCCAGACTGCCAGGCTAAAGGTTATGAGCATGGAAAACTCGGTTGTCATGCCGGCGTCTCCCGACTTGCGGCTGTAACTGACGTAAGAAACAGCGATCAATGCAGTGGTAACAACAAAGCCGGTAACGATCAATGCCGGACCAAATTGTTGGCCTAAGATAGCGAAGACTCCGCCGGATAAGCCGATTAAGCTAAAGGTTCTGACGCCCGCAACACGCTCTCCTTCATCGCTTTTGCGGCCACTCCAGCCACGCTCAATGCCAATCATTAAACCAATAGTCAGGGCGGCAAGCAGAGATAGAGCTGTTTCCATTGGGTAACCCATAAAGCATCCTTACATAGCTAACGCATCAAGCAGGTAACATTGCCATAGTGTAGCTTTAAATTGACTGCGAAAAAAATTGAAGTGGCCGATCCGTTTACTATCGGTCATTGACGGATAAAGTTCCGTTAACTGCTTTGGTGCGTTGGGGTAATGAGCGAGTAATTGATTAATGTTGTGACGATTAAGCAATTCATCATCACTGATGTGGAAAGCGTTAATTGGCGCTGTGAACTGCTGATAAGATCGCTGCTGATCCTTGCTTAAATGGTCAAACAAATAATTAGGGCTGCGGCACCATCGGCTCCACTGGTGCATTGCCTGAGCCGGCATATCAGCAATCATATTAAGTCGTTTACCGGGGAAATATCCTGCAAAAGGGGTAGTAAGGGGGATGGCAAAATACCACAATAGCCACGAAGTTCGCCGCACTCGTTTGCTGGCTTCGCGCCAATAACCGGTACCGCTGGCGATGGTAACCATTTTGTCAATGGCTGGTGCTTGCTCAGCCAATGCAACAATTTGCCCACCGAGACTGTGAGCAAGCCATATCAATGGCTCACCCCGTTGCTGCTGTTGGGCATAACAAAGCACTTGATTGATGTCTTGCTCGGCCCAGTCAATCACGTCAGTTGAAACAGACTTTAACGGTTTGTCCAGCGATTGCCCAATGCCGTAATAGTCAAAGGTGATTACCCGGTAGCCTTGCTCACTTAACCATTTTGCGATGGGCTGATAAAAACGTTGCTTAACACCCAGCGCCCCGGCGATGACAACAGTAGCGCGCGGTGTCTGCCGTGAAGAAAAACACACGCAGTGCAGATAACGGCCATTGGCAGTCAGCTCGACGCTGTGCATATCTTATTGCGGAAAAGCGGCGTTAAACGGCTTAACCCTGACATTGTGGTATACACCAGCCGCCCAGTAAGGGTCATCGTTGGCCCATTGCTCGGCAGCGGCTAAAGATTCAAACTCAGCAATCACAACCGAACCGGTAAAGCCCAGTGCGCCGGGCTCCTTTTCAGCTATCGCCGGACAGGGTCCTGCCACCAATAAGCGGCCATCATCCTGTAATGCCTGTAAACGCTGTATGTGAGCAGGGCGGGCCCGTTGTCTTGCGGCCAGCGATTGCTCATTATCTTCGGCGAACATAATAAACCACATGGCTATGCAGACTCTTCATGTTCAGCGTGGCGATACATATACAAGCCAGTCGCCAGGGTAAAAACAAAAGTAACCGCCAAAATACCAAATACCTTAAAGTTGACCCAGGCATCCTGGGTCCAGTATTTGGCTATGTACAGATTGACTGCGGCCAGCGTCGAACAAAACAGTATCCATGCGTAAGTCAGTCGGTTCCAGGCGCGAGCGGGCAGTTTAATGTCTTTGCCCATCATTGCCTGCAAAGGGCTGCGTTTCTTCCATAATAACCCACCTAAAAGTAATGCCGCGATGGCCAGGTAGACAATGGATACCTTCAGCTTGATGAACCAGGCATCCCGCAACAGAATGGTGACTGCACCAAATATCATAACGACTGATAAAATAACCCAATGGCGATTCGTGATCGGATGCTTTAACAGCTTTAATCCGAGGATTTGAATCAGTGTACCTGCCATTAAAACACCGGTCGCAACGTAAATATCAGCAACCTTATAAAAAACGAAAAATGCAATAATTGGCAAATATTCTAAAATTAACGCCATAGGTAGTTACTTCCTTCCTTTAATTACCATAATCAATTTGCGTGGCCGCTTTCATATCCTCTACGAACTGTCGTAGTTGGGTTACTTGACGCGCCTCATTGTCGAGGTTTTTTTCGATAATGGCAACTACCGCCGAGCCACTGATGGCGCCGTCGGCTCCTGCAGCTACTGCAGTATTAACCTGTTTTGGCTGTGAAATACCAAAGCCCAGTAACACCGGCGGCGCGGCGTGGGCTTTTAATTTGTCGATAAGCGGGGCAGCGGGGGCCTGCATTTCGGTTTCGGCACCGGTAACACCGGCACGACTGAGCAGGTAAACATAACCCGAGCAATTTTGGGCAATTCTTTCCATTAAGGCATCAGTGGCATCGGGAGGGCAAATGAATACCGCATCAATTTGATGCTGCTGAGCTATATCAGCAAAACGTGCCGCCTCTTTGGTGGGCACGTCGGCTATCAGAACCGAGTCCACGCCGGCGCTTTTCATTTGCTGATAAAAGTTATCAGCCCCCTTGGCATAGATGAGGTTTGCATAGACCAATAAGCCGATGGGGATATCAGGTGCGTAAGCACGGACTTGTTGGATGATATGCAGAATATCCGCAAAGGTGGTTCCGGCATCCAATGCACGAAGATTAGCCCGTTGAATTACCGGGCCATCGGCAACCGGGTCGGAAAACGGCAGACCCAGCTCCAGTGCATCAGCGCCGCCGTCGATCAGTGCCTTTATAATGGCCAGACTTTGGCCCGGATTGGGATCGCCAAGGGTAACAAAGGGGACAAAGGCACCTTCCTGGTTACTGGCCAGTCGGGAAAATAACTGTTGATAGCGACTCATTCCTGCGACTCCTGCTGTTCTTCTGCAAAAATTCGGCGGACATGATCAATGTCCTTGTCGCCGCGGCCAGATAAGTTGATCAACAAAATTTCTGGTGCATCGGGTTCGGCGGCACGACGCAAGGCATAGGCAATGGCGTGGGCGGTTTCCAGCGCCGGAATAATACCTTCGTGACGGGACAGTAGCTTAAAGGCTTCCAGTGCTTCGGTATCGGTAACCGACTCGTAGCGAGCGCGACCGATAGCGTTTAAATGAGCGTGCTGTGGGCCGACGCCAGGGTAATCAAGACCCGCAGATACCGAGTAAGACTCTTCGATTTGGCCTTCGCTGGTTTGCATTAAAAAGGACAAGCAGCCGTGCAAAATACCCGGCTTACCAGCGGTTAATGTGGCACCGTGATGCTGTGTTTTAACCCCTTTCCCCGCCGGTTCTACACCAACCAGCTGCACATCTTTGTCGTCAATAAAGTCGGCAAACATGCCAATAGCATTTGAACCGCCGCCGACACAAGCGATGACTTCGTCAGGCAAACGGCCCGCTTGTTCAATGATTTGAGCTTTTGATTCTTCACCAATCATCCGGTGGAACTCGCGCACAATCGTGGGGAATGGGTGTGCACCAGCCGCTGTACCCAGCAGATAATGGGTTGTCGGGTAGCTAGCAGTCCAGTCGCGCAAGGCTTCGTTAACGGCATCTTTTAACGTGCCGCTGCCGGTATCAACCGGTATGACTTTTGCCCCCATTAATTCCATTCGGAACACATTAGGCTGTTGTCTTTCGACATCTTTTTTGCCCATGTAAATAATGCATTCTAAATCGAGTAAGGCGCAGGCCAGTGCTGTGGCGGTGCCATGTTGTCCAGCTCCGGTTTCAGCAATGATGCGGTGTTTGCCCATACGTTTAGCAAGTAACGCCTGACCCAAAACCTGATTGGTTTTGTGGGCTCCGCCATGCAATAGGTCTTCCCGTTTTAGGTAGATCTTAGTGCCGTTGGGCGACGTTAAGGGGAGATTGCGACACAAGCTGAGTGGCGTGGGTCTGCCCAGGTAATTTTTAAGTAATCCCCGAAATTCAGCCTGGAACTCCGGATCGTCTTGAGCGTCAACAAACGCCTGTTCAAGCTGCTCCAATGCAGGCAGCAAAATTTCAGGCACAAACTGACCGCCAAATTCACCAAAATAGGGCGATAACGTACTTTTCATACGGCCTCCTGATAGTTTTTATTGGACGTTTGTTGCTGCGCATTGCGGCCATAACGTCGAATCGTAGTAAATAATTGCTGAATTTTATGACAGTCTTTTACACCGGCCGCAGTTTCCAGTTGTGAACTGCTGTCCAGCCCTGACAGCCCTTGAGCTGCTGCATCAACTGCATTGTCTGCACTGATGCCGCCGGCTAACAGGCAGCGCTGACGCTGCTCGTCTGTCAGTTGTTGTAGAGTCTGCCAGTCAAAGGGTTGACCGGTACCACCATCGCCGTTATCAAGAACAATGCGATCAATACGAAAGGCATCGGGTAAATGTTCAATATCTTGTGGTGAATCGACTCGAATGGCGTGCCAAATTTGCATCGCATCGGCACCGGCCTGTTTTAATGACGACCGCAGTTGGCTGATGTAGTCAATATCTTCGTGCCCGTGTAATTGAATGGCAAACAATTGCAGTTCTAAGGCGTTATTCACTACTGTGCTTAAGGGCTGATCGGCAAACACCCCGACCCAGCGCAGTTGCGGCGCCGCACTGATCAGGTCAAGCGCTTGTTCGACATTGACCCGGCGCGGCGAGCGTGGTGCAAAAATTAACCCCCCGTAGCTGGCGCCGGCAGCGGCTGCCATGGTTGCGTCCTCAGGACGAGCTAAACCACAGACTTTGTTATCACCAAATATCAGCGACCGGCAAGCGGCATCAACATCATTTTTACAGCTTAACGAGCTACCCACTAAAAAACCGTTAACAAACGGACTGACGCGGCGTATATCACTGTGCTCAGCAAAGCCCGATGCTGCTACCAGTAGTGCATTTTGTGGTGCCAGTGGTGCTAACTCCTGGCTGCGGTTAGGATTGACCTGTAAGTTAGTCAGGTCACGGTGGTTAATGCCAATGATGTTAGCGCCCAGGGCAGTGGCACGACGCATTTCCTCTTCGTTGGCAACCTCGGTGAGTATGTCCATCTGCAACTCAGTCGCAACGGCCGCCAGGCGCTGATAAGTAGCATCGTCCAGCACCGATAACATCAATAGCACCGCATCGGCGCCGAAATAACGTGCCCGGTAAACCTGTTCTTCATCAACAAAAAAATCTTTGCATAAAATGGGTTGTTGAACACTGGCGCGAACCGCCGTTACGTATTCCAGTCGACCCTGAAAATAGTCCGTTTCTGTTAACACTGAAATCGCCGCCGCATAAGGCTGATAAGCGCGGGCCAGAGTAACCGGATTAAAATTTGGCCGAATCAGGCCCTTGGAAGGTGATGCTTTCTTGCACTCCAGAATAAAGCCAGCCTGGGTTTGATTCAGCGCGTCATACAAACTGCGGTCACTGACCTGCAGTTGCGGCTGTATTCGGGCAAGTGGGTAACGCTCGGACTGCAGCTGGTTTTGTGTAGCTTTATTGGCAACAATTTGAGCCAAAACATTGTTAGACATGGTAACTCTCCTGCGCTTGCTGAACTTGTTGCAAGTGTCTTAAGGGCTGGCCGCTGCTTAAATGAGCCAAAGTAGCCTCGGTGGCCGCCTTAAAGTCTTCAAACTGACCGCTTAAATACAGTAAGGCTGCCACGTTCATTGCCACCGCCTGTTGCTGAGCGCGGGTTCCCTGACCAGCAAGAATTTGCTGCAATACCCTGGCGTTCATGTCTGCGTCACCGCCTTTAAGTTCCGCCAAGGGCGCGTTTTGCAAACCGAAATCGTCCGGCGTTAGCTGATATTCAGTCAGTTCGCCGTCACGCAATTCAGCAACCTGTGTCGGTCCGTGCAGTGCTAATTCGTCCAACCCACTGCCATGCACAACCATGGCTCGCTTTACGCCAAGGCGCTGTAATGTCTCTGCTATTGGCTTGACCCATTCAGCACTGTAAACACCCAATAATTGAGCATCGGGGCGGGCGGGATTAACCAGTGGCCCAATGAGATTGAACAAGGTACGCGTTTTTAAGGTTTGCCGAACCGGCATTGCGTATTTAATCCCCGGGTGATAGTGCGGAGCGAACAAAAAGCAAAAGCCATTTTCCTGCAGTTGTCGTGCCGCATCACGCGGATCAAGGTCGGTACGCAGCTTGACCGCTTCCAGGACATCGGCCGAGCCAGACCGCGATGAAACGCTGCGGTTGCCGTGTTTAGCAACACACAGACCCATAGACGCGGCCACTAATGCGGCAGTGGTGGAAATGTTAATGGTATTGCTGCCGTCACCGCCGGTGCCACAGCTGTCGACGACAAACTGCTGAGGTCTCTGCAACGGCTTACAGGCGGCAAGTACAGCCTCGGCTGCACCGGCTAATTCAGCCGGTGTTTCGCCGCGCATCTTCATCGCCACCAGAGCTGCACTGATCTGGATATCGTTAAGCTCTCCTTTAACTAAATGCTGAAACAGTTTTTTGCTGTCGGCCTGAGATAATGTTTCGCCGTTCAGTAGCTGATTGAGAATATTCATGAGTGAGTCCCTCTAAAACAAGCAGTTTGCGACAACAGGTAATTGACGCTGTTTGCCAGCATTTGTTTGCCGTTAGGCGTTAATAAAGATTCAGGATGAAACTGAAAGCCCAGCGCATTGCAATGGTTGAACTCGGCAGCCATCGGGATATCATCAACCCAGCCGATAACCTTGACCGTGGTCGGCAGGTCATACGCACTGAGGCTGTGATAGCGGGCGACAACGCATTGCTGGTTATTACTAACCTGAGTGAAAACTGGGTGCTCACTGGCCTGCATGGTGGCGGTTTTGCCATGCACAACGTCACCACAACGAGCAATGCGCCCGCCAGAAAATTCAACCAGCGCCTGAAAGCCCAGGCAAATACCCAGCAGTGGGTAACGGCCCTGGGCAAATTCAATGATTTGCATCATGTTGCCCGCTTCACTGGGGTGGCCCGGACCCGGCGATAAGCAGACAACCTGGGGTCCCGAATAGGTTTCTAGCGCATGGATGACAGTTTCTGCCGGTACCTGGTTACGGTACACCACCAGCTCAAAATTCAGTTGCCGTAACTCATCCACCAGGTTATAGGAAAAAGAATCTACGTTATCAATTAAGACGATTCTGGCTGAGTTCACGGGGTCACCTCCTGGCTGGCTTGCAGAGCACTTTGCTGAATTGCCAGCAATACGGCTTTTGCTTTATTTTCTGTTTCGGCAACTTCCGCTGCGGCGTTGGAGTCGTAAACCACCCCGGCTCCGGCCTGAACAATGGCCTGTTGGTCTTTAACGAAAGCTGAGCGAATAACGATGCAGGTGTCCATATCGCCATTACCCGCCAGGTAGCCGACAGCGCCACCGTAACTGCCACGGCCTTGTTGTTCGACTTGCCGTATTAAACGCGCAGCACTGACTTTCGGTGCGCCGGTTAAGGTGCCCATATTCATGCAGGCCCGGTAGGCATGTAAGGCATCACAGTCATGGCGCAGCTGGCCGACAACCCGTGAAACCAGATGCATGACTTGCGAGTAACGGTCAACTTTGAGTAAATCTGCCACATAACGGCTGCCAGGCTGGCAAATACGGGCTAAATCATTGCGTGCCAGGTCAACCAGCATTAAATGCTCGGACAGCTCTTTTTTGTCGAGCCTGAGTTCCAGTTCCAATCGACCGTCGGTGTCCAGGTTGATTGATCCATCAGCATTTTTACCCCGTGGACGAGTGCCGGCGATGGGATACAGCTCCACTTGATTGCTCTGTTGTTGATACTTAAGAGCGGATTCCGGTGAAGCGCCAAACAGGCAAAAATCCGGGTGATTAAAGTAGAACATGTAGGGCGAAGGATTATTTTGTTTTAACTGTTGGTAAGCCGCGATAGCGTCCGGGCACGGCAGACTGAATTGCCGCGACGGCACAACCTGAAAAATGTCGCCATCAAGAATGTGTTCCTTTAAGTCAGCGACAGTTTGCTCAAATTGACTGGCCGACGGTGTTGCCGTGACATCTTGAAAAACGTTCTCAACTGCTACTTCAGCAGGGTTTGTCCCCGTTTGTCGGTTGGGTATCTGACAACGAGCTGCCAGCTCGCCAATGCGTTGGGTTAATTGCTGGTAGCGATGGCTTTCATTGTCACCGCCAAACAGACTGCCCAGTAACTCACAGGATTGCTGCTGGTGGTCGATAACTAGCAGGGTTTCAGCCAGATAAAAAACGTAGTCCGGACATTGATTGCAACCTTTTGGTACGTGCGGTAGTTGCTCATGACTGGCGACTAAATCGTAACCAAAGACCCCCCCTAAAAACACCGCAAAGGGGTTATCGCGAGCTTCGCTGTTAGCTTTGCCCAGCGTTTGTTGCAGCAGCCTTAGCGGCTCCATATTACTGAGCTCTTTTAAGCGCGAATCCTCATCTTGGTCAGCATCCGCAGCGGCGAATTCTGCCAGTAAAAAATCATCGGTTTGTTGGCGGCAGACAGCCGCCGGCAACCGCTCAGCAAGCACGCTTATCAGCTGCTGACCATTATCGCTTAACGCCTGAATACTAACCTGCTGGCCTTCGCACGTTAGCTTAACTGCGGCATCGACTAACAGCAGACTTTTGACCGCCCGTTTGGTACCGATATCGGCAGAGTCCAGTAACAGATGATGTCCTTGCGTCTGGCAGAGTGAACGATAAACACTCAAGGTGTCGGGCTGATAGGGAATTTCAACCTTTAAACACTCCAGTTGCCCTCTGGCTAATGGTTTTTCCACACTTAACTCCGAAAGTTGTTGTTGCTACGACGCCATCGGCAGGACATAAAAAAACCCGCTCGATGGAGCGGGTTTTCGTTGACTGGTTACGCTTTTACTGTACGCACACTGTCACGACCCGCTCTTGCGAGGCGTGCCACCACCAACTGGATTGTACGTTTGCGTCAGTAAGAAAGTTCATAACTTGTATACTATAAATTTGTGGAACTGAGACGACAAGCTAACCAGTTGCGGTTAGCTTGTCAAGTACTCCGTTTTAATTAGTCAGCAAATTATTGATACTGCGCCGGTACGCCAGCGGATGGTAACGAGTGCAGGATAAAATCACGGACATCGTCATTCGCTGTTTCGAGATCATCGCGGCGTAGGTACATCATATGACCGCTGCGATAGCCTTTAAAATCGATCCGATCGTCCATTTGAGTGCTGCGATCCAAATGCCAGGTTGTATACTTTGCATCAAAGTAGTTGGTTGCCCCATCGAAATAACCCGATTGCACTAACACATTTAAGTACGGATTAGCTGCCATAGCCTGGCGCAGTTGTTCACCGGTATTGTTATTGGTGCGATCCCAGGGATGAACCGGGCCAAACATGTTGTATTTGACATCGGTTTTAAAGTTCAGCTCTTCGCGCAGATAATAGTTAATCGCTGGCGTAAACGAATGCAACCAGGAACTTAACTCCGCATTATAGTCCGGGCGGTCACCGGCACGGCGGGCATCCATACCCAGATAGCGGGAATCAAGACGACCAATGGTGCGATCCTGCTCACGCAGTAGTTCTTTCCAAAAAAAGCCGGTGCTGGGTGCCAAGTTATTCGACATCACCGCTTCGCTTGATAAACCCGAGTAGCGGGCCACCGTATCAGCCACTTGCTGGCGCTCATTGGAGGGTAACATAGCGCCTTTAGCTAAAGCCGGCAGGTAGCTGTCCAGTGTGTATTGTTCAACCTCGTCCAGTACTTCAAGTAGGTCCTGGCTTTGCAGGTCTTGCGGCAGGGCTTCATGATACCAGGCGGCTGCGGCGAAGTAAGGTAATTGATTGGCTTCTTTTACCGGGCCGTCGCGGTCAATACCAATGTCCGTTGGTGAAACCAAAATGACGCCATTAATGTACATCCACTCGCGGTTTTGCAACGCATTGGCCAAGCCTGATACACGCGTGGTGCCGTAGCTTTCGCCAATCAAGAACTTAGGTGATTGCCAGCGATTATAGCGGCTGGTAAAGGTGGTCATCCATTCAGCCAGATATTGTACGTCGCTGTTAACACCAAAAAACATTTCCTGTTGCTTCGAGCGTTCCGGCATGTTGCCTTCTGCGTCGGGTAAAACCCGCGAATAGCCGGTATTTACTGGGTTAATAAATACGATATCGGCAACGTCAAGAATCGAGTGGGGATTGTCCTGCACGCCATACGGCTGTACCGGGTAACCCTCTTTACTCAGGTTCAGAACCTTCGGGCCGGTGTAAGCTAAATGCATCCAAACCGAAGCAGAGCCGGGTCCACCATTAAACGAATAAACAATCGGCCGCTCAGAACGGTTATCTACGTCTTCGCGCTTATAGTAGGTATAAAATAATGTGGCGGTTGGGTGACCTTCGTCGTTCCAGACTGGCAGGGTGCCTGCAGTGGCCGTGTAATCGACAGTTTCACCATTAATGCTGACGCTGTGTTCACTGACTGTTGTTGTTTCAATCGGAATTTGGCGTAGATGTTCACTGGGGTCTTGTTGTGCATAAGCAGTCGTTGATGCGGCTGAGGCAACCAATGACAGCCCGGCAACTAAGGCGAGTGTCTTTTTCATGAGCTTCTCCTGTGTTTTTGTTATCTTAGATTAACAAACTTTTACGTTCCTGCGTCAAAGAATATGCGACTATTAGGCAGGCATTTACGATATCTGGCGGAGACTCATAGTGATAAACCATTTCATTAAGCGCTTTAGCGGCGTGATATGTTTGCTGGCACTGAGCTTTTCAGTAACGGCTCAGCAGAACCTCTCGCAGCGTTTAAGTGAACAGCTGACAGAGTCAGCAGACCAACAGCTGGACGCCGATTTGCAGATCAGTCGATTGCTTGTTAACAGCCTGACAGACGAGCTGATTGCAGAAAAAGTGCGGCTGTCAACGCGGGTTAAATCATTGTCTGAACCATTGAATCAACTGGTCCTGGCTGATCGATTACAACTGTCCGGCAATTGGCAGGTGTTGGGCCAGCGTTCGGTAATTCTTAATGAGCTGCAGCTATCCGGAGCACAACTGACGTTGGCCTATTACGGTAAAGGACAATCCAATCTGCACACCTTATTGCGCCAAATTCAGCAGCTGGCAGCCGTCGGCTGGCGGCCAGCCAAGGCAATTTCGGATACGGTAATATGGCGTATTAACCGGTTGCAGTTTAACGATGTAACGGTCAATTTATTTGACCAGGGGCAGCCGATCGCCAGCGTTCATTTACCGCAGCTGATATTGCAGGATTTACAGCAGTCTGACAACGCCAACGATGATGTGCGGGCGATGATTTTTCCCGTAATAGAACAGTTGCTGAGACAGTGGCGAGGGGGTCAGGCCAATGCACAAATTGACGGGCCCGCCCTGACACGTTTTTTGTTACGCGAAGCACTGGCGTTTTAAACTTGAGCAATGGTCGACGAGAGAGTAAAGTTAAAGCAAATCAAACGCCCGTTTAAAAAGAGGTTGTTGTGACTGAAACATCGTATCATCACCTGATGAAACCCCTGGATTTGGGTTTCACGCAAATTAAAAATCGGGTCCTGATGGGCTCAATGCATACTGGCCTCGAAGAACAAAGAGACCGCTACGAAAAACTGGCCGCCTTTTACGAAGAGCGGGCTAAAGGTGGTGTGGGTCTTATCGTAACGGGCGGTATCGGGCCGAATTTTCGTGGCAGACTGACGCCATTTGGCAGTGAAATGTCGAAACCATGGCATGTAGCCAAACATCGTAATGTCACGGATCGTGTGCATCAGTACGGTGCCAAAATTTGCATGCAAATTTTGCACGCGGGCCGCTACAGTTATCACCCGTTTAGTTTAGCGCCCAGTGCGATTAAGGCGCCGATTAATCCGTTTAAGCCCAAAGCAATGAGCGACCGGCAGGTCCGAAAAACCATTAAACACTACGGACGAGCGGCAAAGCTGGCGCAAAAAGCCGGCTATGATGGTGTTGAAATCATGGGCTCCGAAGGTTACCTGATTAACCAGTTTTTATGTCTGCGAACCAATAAGCGCGACGACCAATGGGGCGGCAGTTTTGCCAATCGAATGAGTTTTGCCCTGCAAATTGTCAAAGCGGTCAGAGCCCGAGTGGGCGAACAGTTTATTATCATTTTCCGGCTGTCCATGCTGGATTTGGTTGACGAGGGTCATACGCTGGACGAAGTTCTGCAGCTGGGCAAAGCACTGGAACAAGAGGGTGTTAATATCATCAACACGGGTATTGGCTGGCACGAGGCCCGGGTTCCGACTATCGTAACCTCGGTTCCAAGAGCGGCCTTCAGTTGGATCACAGAACGGGTGCGACGGGAATTAAGTGTGCCAGTGGTTGCCGTTAACCGCATCAATACCCCCGCTATTGCGGAACATATTTTAGCGTCGGGCCAGGCAGATATGGTGTCGATGGCCAGACCGCTGCTGGCTGACCCTGAGTTGGTCAATAAAGCCGCTAAGCAACAGGCGGAAAAAATAAATACCTGTATTGCCTGCAATCAGGCGTGCCTGGACCACGTGTTTGAGAATAAGCGAGCCAGCTGCCTGGTTAATCCGCGCGCCTGCTATGAAACGGAACTGCCGATAACTGCAGCAACCCATGCTAAACGTATTGCCGTTGTCGGTGCGGGCCCGGCCGGTATGGCTTTTGCCTGCACAGCGGCAGAGCGCGGCCATCACGTTGATTTATTTGATAAAGCCACAGAAATCGGTGGCCAGTTTAATTACGCCAAGCAGATTCCGGGTAAAGAAGAGTTTAATGAAACGCTGCGCTATTTCACTGAACGGTTGCAGGACACCGGGGTTAATTTAAAACTGGGCCAGACGCAGTGCGCCGATGGTTTAGTTGCCGGCAACTACGACGATATCGTTCTGGCAACCGGAGTGTTGCCAAGAAAAGTTGATATTCCCGGAATTGAATTGCCGCATGTTTTAAGCTATCTGGACGTGTTGCGAGATCATAAATCCGTTGGTAAAAAAGTAGCTGTTATTGGTGCTGGCGGTATTGGCTTTGATGTTTCTGAATACCTGACGACAGAGCATTCTCTGGCATTGGATGAACCTGAATGGTCGGAACGCTGGGGTATTGATAAGAGTTATCAACATCGGGGCGGTTTAAAACAACAACATCCTGAAGCAACTCAGCGTGAAGTGTGGTTATTGCAGCGAAAACCCACCAAAGTCGGTAAGGGGCTTGGAAAAACCTCGGGCTGGGTTCACCGAGCCGAACTTAAAGGTAAGTCAGTGCATATGTGGAACAGTGTCGTTTATCATCAAATCCTGCCGCAAGGTATCGAGATTGAACGTGAGGGCGAGCGCCAGGTATTGCCGGTTGACCATGTCATTATTTGCGCCGGTCAGGTGCCACAGCGTGATTTGCAGCAACAATTGGTTGCCGCCGGCCAGCAAGTTCATTTGATTGGCGGGGCCGATGTTGCTGCTGAACTGGACGCTAAACGGGCCATTCGGCAGGGTACTGAATTGGCGTTAAGTCTCTGATATGTTAGCTGATCTACATTGCCACAGCACTCACTCGGACGGTAGTCTGACGGTTCCCGAATTAGTGCAACGGGCGCTTGCTAAGCAAGTTGATATGTTGGCCATAACCGATCATGATACCGTCAGCGGTAGTCTTCAGGCAGCCACTTATATTGCAGAAAACGACTTACCGATTAACCTGATTAATGGCGTCGAGGTTAGTTGTCAATGGCATGCTTTTGAAATCCACATTGTAGGTTTAAATTTTAATCCGTCGAATAATCGGATAACGGCGTTGCTGCAACAGCAGCAGCAGGCCCGGGCCGATCGCTTTGAAAAAATACTCGCCAAGTTAGCTCAACGGGGGATTTTACTGCAGCGGCAGGAATGTGCGTTCAGTGGTATGCCAACGCGTAAACACATCGCTGATGCGCTGCTGAATAGAGGTTATGTTGAGCGTCCGCAGCAAGCTTTTGACCGATTCATCGGTAAAGGCCAGAGTGCTTATGTAAAAGCCCAGTGGTGCTCTATCGAAGAGGCTATCGCTGCGATCCATGCCGCGGGCGGGGTAGCGGTACTTGCCCATCCTCATGCCTATAAATTATCAAACAAGTGGCTGCGTAAGCTTTGTGTCGAGGCGAAAGAGTGGGGCCTGGACGCACTTGAAGTCAGCATCAGTCAGCAACCTATGGGGCAACGAAATGCGTTGGCTGAGTTTGCCGCGGATTACCAACTGCAGGCGTCACAAGGTTCAGATTTCCACCACCCCCACGGCTGGCGCGACTTAGGTAAAAATCTTTGTTTGCCTGACCAGTGTGTGCCAATATGGGCCAACTGGCCGATGGGCTAAAGCAGGAGGCGGTTCAATGAGTCAATATTTTGAAATACATCCAGATAATCCACAAAAACGTTTAATCCAGCAAGCGGTTGAAATTATCCGCAGCGGCGGCGTTGTGGTCTACCCAACCGATTCAGGTTATGCCATTGGCTGCCAGTTGGGTAATAAAGCAGGCGTTGACCGCATTTGTCAGATCCGTGATTTGGATAAGGAACATAACTTCAGTGTGATGTGCCGTGACTTATCGGAACTGTCCATTTATGCGCGGGTCGATAACGATGCATTTCGGCTACTCAAAAATAACACACCGGGGCCGTACACTTTTATCCTTAAAGGGACCAAAGAGGTGCCTAAGCGGCTGCTCAACCCAAAACGTAAAACCATTGGCATTCGTGTGCCCAGCAACAAAATTGCCTTAGCTTTGTTGGAAGAAATGAATGAACCCATTATGTCGACCAGTTTGATTCTGGGTCAGAACGAAGTGACGGAATCCGACCCGGACATGATTCGGCAGCAACTGGAAAAACGCGTTGATTTGATCATCGATGGTGGCAATAAAGCGGAACATCCGACAACCGTTGTTGATTTATCTGAGGGAGCGCCGGAAATTCGTCGCTATGGTGCTGGCGATAGCGATCCGTTTGATTTTTAGCCCGGTACTGGCAGATGACTGAGCAGCGGTCCTTGGCACTGGGTTTTGTTCGCGGCGAACCCCTGACAGAAAAACCAGAGGACTTGTACATTCCGCCCGATGCGCTGGAACTGATTCTGGACACTTTTTCAGGGCCGATGGACTTACTATTGTATTTGATTCGGCGGCAAAAACTCGACATTATTGACATACCGGTGCTGACCATTACGCGTCAGTACGTCGAGTATGTTGAAATGATGAAAGATTTGAAGCTCGAACTGGCCGCGGACTATTTGGTCATGGCGGCTATGTTGGCGGAAATTAAAAGTCGGCTGTTGTTACCCAAACCGCCAGCCGAGGACGATGAGGAAGTTGACCCGCGCGCCGAACTGGTGCGCCGTTTGCAAGAGTACGAAGCAATTCGTCAAGGCGCCGATTATTTAGAGCAACAGCCGCAAGTCGGCCGTGACACCTGGTTGAGTGCAGTCACCAGCAATGCCAGCCAGTACCGCGAGCTGCCGCAGCCGCAGGTATCACTGGAGGATTTAACGCTGGCCTTTGCGCGGGTGCTGAAAACCATCGATTTACAGGCTCACCACCAAATAAAACGTGAGCAGTTATCGACCCGGGCGCGGATGAGTCAGGTGATGGAATTACTGCAAGGTCAGCACTACGTCAATTTTAGCCGCCTGTTTTGCCGGTCCGAAGGAAGAGCCGGCGCGGTGGTGAGTTTTTTAGCAATGTTAGAACTTGTGAAAGAATCAATGGTAGAATTGTCACAAATGCAGCCGATGAGCGATATTCATATTCGTCTTAAGCGACAGCACGATGAATACGAATCAGCTTAAACAGCTTATTGAGGCGGCGTTGTTTGCCTATCAGCAGCCATTATCGGCAGAGCGATTAAAGCAATTGCTGCTGCAACATCAAGACGTTTCCCTAACGGCCGTCAACAATGCGTTAACGGAATTGGTCACTGATTACAGTGAACGCGGTATTGTACTGGTCGAAGTTGCGTCGGGCTATCGGTTTCAGACACGGTCTGAGCTGGGCAGCGCGCTGGCTAAGTTGTGGCAGGAAAAACCGCCACGATACTCACAGGCTTTGCTGGAAACGTTGGCGCTGATTGTTTATCGCCAGCCAATTACGCGCGGCGAAATTGAACAAATTCGCGGGGTCAGTGTCAGCAGCCAGATTATGAAAACATTGCAAGAGCGCGGATGGGTAAAAGTTATCGGTTTAAAAGAAGTTCCGGGCAGGCCACAATTATACGCCACGACACCGGAGTTTCTGGACGATTTTAATTTATCCGATCTGCAACAGTTGCCGGCGATTGATCAACCGGTGACACAAGAACGTACCGCTGAGACAGCGACTAACGAGAGAGAAATCCTGAATGACTGAAAAGTTACAAAAAGTATTGGCCCGCTCCGGGCATGGTTCACGCCGTGAAATTGAAGCTAAAATTTCGGCTGGCCGCATTCGTGTTAACGGCAATGTAGCCCGTTTGGGGGAACGCATTGATGCTGACGCTCAGGTTCGCATTGACGGCCACGAAGTCGAGATAAAACCGGAGCAGGACGTCGTCTGCCGGGTATTGATGTACCATAAACCTGAGGGTGAGCTGTGTACGCGCAAAGATCCGGAAGGGCGGCCTACGGTTTATGACCGTCTGCCTCGCATGTCGGGCGCTCGTTGGGTAGCGGTCGGACGGCTGGATGTTAACACCTCCGGCTTGCTGTTATTTACCACGGATGGCGAGTTAGCCAACCGGCTGATGCACCCAAGCCAACAAATTGAGCGTGAGTATGCGGTGCGCGTCTTTGGTGAAGTTGATGAGGCGATGATACAGCGGTTGCTGAAAGGCGTGCAATTAGAAGATGGAATGGCCAGCTTTAATACCATCAAAGTGGCCGGGGGCGAGGGGATCAATCGCTGGTTCCATGTCACCTTAAGTGAGGGGCGTAATCGCGAAGTACGCCGCTTGTGGGAGTCTCAGGAAGTTCAGGTGAGTCGACTGATCCGGATTCGTTATGGTGACATTCCGCTTGAATCAGGACTGCCACAGGGGGGCTGGGCAGAGCTCCCCCTGTCTGAGGTCAATTATTTACGGCAACAGGTTAAGCTAACTCCCGAAACGACGTCGTTTATCGATCCCCGCCATCAGGAGTCCAAACAGCGGCGCTTCGGCAAAATTCGTAAAGCCACCGCCCGACGTAAACAGAGCGTCAAGCAGCAGCGCGGTCGCCCCTCAGCCAAAAAATAACATGACCCGTTGGTTTAAAGAGTACTCCGGCAAGCAACTGTGTTTGCTTGCCGAGCCCTACCGGAACGAGGTTTGGCGGGCTATGGCAATGCCTGCACAGCAAACTATCAGGCAATTGCAACGGCTGATCGCCCGCTACCAAACCTGTCACATACTGACCCAAAAAAACATCCGTTATGACGATATATGGCTTCGGGATATTCTGCCGCTGTGGTCAACAGAGGATCGGGCAATCCGCTCTGATGCGTTGACGAATACCCGTAACTGGCAAGGCTGGTTACCGCGGTTTGACGGTTGGGGGGGCGTTCAGTCGTGCTATCAGCAGGACGCCAATCTGGCTGCACGATTGTTTCACGGGCAGCAACTTCGCTGCAGTAATCTGGTTGGCGAGGGGGGCTGTTTCAGCCACAACGGAGAATGGCTGTTAGTGGGGTTGCAGTGTTTGCGCAAGCGCAATCCCACGCTGCCTCCGGCAACATTAAAAAACCAACTGAGCGAGCAGCTTAGCCCTTTAAAACCCGTATTTATTGAAGCCAGCCTCAGCGCCGATGAAACCCAGGGCCACGTAGACAATATGGCTGTTTTTGTGGCTGACGATGTTTTGCTTTATGCGTACACCGATGATCCCGGGCATCCTGACTTTGATAGCTGCCGACAATTGCAGGAACAACTGCAGCAGCTACCGGCGTCGATAAAAAAAATCGCTCTGCCACTGCCAATGCCACAATGGGCGAGTGCCAGCGAACGGCAACAGATTCAAGTGCGCGACGGGGCTTTAGCGCGAACGCAACAGTTACCGCTGCTGTTCAGTTACGTCAATCAGATTGCAATGGGTAATGTTTTGATTGTACCGCAGTACGACCTTGCTGAAGACCGGCAGGTGCTGGTCATTCTGCAGGAGGCATTGCCCGGCTATAAGCTGCAGCCGTTTAAGGCCCGCGAACTGGTACTGGGCGGTGGTGGTTTGCATTGTGTCAGTGCGCAGTTACCCAGAGCACTGCTGAGCTCTGGTCCTGCTTTATTGGTTTGACTGATTGTTTGTCATTGTGACGAAATGAACCTCGATGCGGGCCTCAATTTGTTGTTCGCCCGGCAACGACGGCGAATTACTGCGGGCGCTCATTTCCGCGATTTGAAAGCCGGCCGCTTGAGAGCGAGATTGCTCCTCAATGTGCAGTGCAGAACCCAGCCGCAGTTGCGCTGTCTGAGCTAACCGTTGGGCTTTTTCTTTGGCATCATAAAATGCCAGTTGTAATGCTTTTTGGTAAAGGCTGTGTTGCTCGGACACCTGAAACTGAATGCGGTTAATGCGACTTACCCCCTGGGCGAGCGCTAAATCTATAATTTGGTCATAATTGTTCAGTGACGTGAGTGTCACCTCTATGTTGCGGCGCACGACAAAATCTTTATGTTGGGCTTTACCGTCATTATTTTGGTAGCGCGGGTAGACTTGTAACTGATAGGAGCGAATGTTTGTCTTTTTTACCTGCTTTTCTACTAAAATATCAATTAACTTGCGGCTGACTTGATCAACCTGTGTTTTTAATGAGTTGAGTTTTTGCCCTGTCTGTTCCACGGTAAATGAGATAGAAGCCTGGTCAGGAACTGCTTTGACACTGGCACTGCCAGTCACTTTAATGGTGTTAGAGGCGGGCATCTGAGCCGCTGCTGTATAGGTCATGAGAAGCAGCAGACAAGCTGTTAAAATTAAAGTGGGTTTCCAAAAAGGATCCGAGTGTTTCATAAATGACCTCGTGTTATTAATTTAGCTATTTGGAGTAAAGCAATGGATGAAAGTTCCCCGGCACCAGCGAAAGCTCAACAGCAGAGCGATGCTCAGGCACTGAGAGATAGCGCTATGCGGCTATTAGCCAGGCGCGAACACAGTCAATTTGAACTGCATCAGAAGTTGTCCCGCAAGGGGTGGCAAAAAGCCGAGATTAAACCCTTGCTGGAGTGGTTAGCGAACGAGGGGTGGCAGAGCGATGAGCGGTTTGCTGCCAGCTTTGTAAGAGAAAAACTCCTGCAGGGGCAGGGGGCTTTAAAAATTATAGCGCAGGCGACACAACAACGAGGGGTAGAGCGCGAAATCATTGAAGCGGCGCTGGAGCACGAAGCTGTCGACTGGCGCGAGCGTTGCCGAGAAATACAGCAACGAAAATTCGGCGAACAACCACCGGCAGACCGCAAACAGTGGGCAAAGCGAGTTCGCTATTTGCAACAAAGAGGCTTTGGCAGTGACGACATTTTTGCCGTAATCGGCGAGCTTGAAAGCTAGGCGAGACAATAGGTTCGTGATAATCTACGCAGCAAAATTCGGTTAAAAATACAGTTCAATAGGATGTTAAATGAGCATGAATAGCGCCCAAATTCGTGAGAGTTTCTTGCAGTTCTTCGCTGAGCGCGGGCATGAACGTGTGCCATCAGCGTCGATGATCCCGGCTAATGATCCAACCCTACTGTTTACCAACGCCGGGATGGTGCCTTTTAAAGACGTTTTTTTAGGTGCTGACAAGCGCCGTTACAATCGGGCCACCTCAGCCCAACGCTGCCTGCGCGCTGGCGGCAAACACAACGATTTGGAAAATGTTGGCTATACAGCACGGCATCACACGTTTTTCGAAATGCTGGGTAACTTTAGCTTTGGTGATTACTTTAAGCGGCAGGCCATTGAATACGCCTGGCAGTTTCTGACCGACGAGTTGAAACTGCCCGCCAACAAGCTGTGGGTAACTGTTTTTACCGAAGACGACGAAGCTTACGATATTTGGGCACAAGAAATCGGGGTGCCAAAGGATCGAATTTCACGAATTGGCGAAAAAGACAATTTTTGGTCGATGGGTGATACCGGTCCGTGCGGGCCCTGTTCCGAAATCTTTTATGATCATGGGCCAGAGGTCTGGGGAGGCCCCCCGGGCACAGCAGAGGAAGACGGCGATCGCTTCATTGAAATCTGGAACCTGGTGTTTATGCAGTATAACCGTCAGGCCGACGGAACCTTCGAGCCGCTACCCGACCCGTCTATTGACACCGGCATGGGGTTAGAGCGTATCGCTGCCATTTTGCAAAATGTGCACAGCAATTACGAAATTGATATTTTTCAGGCGCTGATTCAGGCCGCTGCCGAAGCCGTGGGAACCTCAGATACAGACAGCAAATCCTTGCGGGTTATTGCCGACCATATTCGATCCTGCTCGTTTTTAATTGTTGATGGAGTGATGCCATCCAACGAAGGACGCGGCTATGTTTTACGCCGCATTATCCGGCGTGCGGTTCGACATGGTCACCTGTTAGGTGCTAAACAGGCGTTCTTTTATCAGTTGGTCAGTCCGTTGATTACTCAAATGGGTGCGGCTTATCCCGAGTTGCAACAAAAACAGCAAATTATCGAACAAGCCCTGCAGCGCGAAGAGCAACAATTTGCCAGAACACTAGAACGTGGCCTGGCCATATTAAATGAACAAATTGATAGCCTGAGTGACAACTTAATCCCCGGTGATGTGGTATTTAAATTGTATGATACCTATGGCTTTCCGATGGATCTGACGGCTGATATCGCTCGTGAACGCGAGTTGTTGATTGATGAGCCAGGATTTGAGCAGGCGATGGCAGAGCAACGGCAACGGGCCCAGCAGTCCTCTCAATTCGGGCTTGATTACAACCATCAGTTAAAGTCAGCGCAGCAAAGCGAATTTCTTGGTTACCAGGACGATAATGCCAGCTCTGAAGTGGTGGAGATATTTAAAAACGGCGAGTCGGTTAGTCAGCTGAACTCCGGCGAGCAGGGCATCATTGTTTTATCAAAAACGCCGTTTTATGCCGAAAGTGGCGGCCAGGTCGGTGATACCGGTAAGCTGCTGTGCGCTGACGGCGAGTTTGTGGTGAACGACACGCAGTACATTGGTAAGGCCATTGCTCATCATGGCGAGGCAACAACAACCATCAACCTGAAGCAAACCGTTGAAGCTGTGGTCGACGCAGAGCGGCGCAACAACGTGCGCCGTAATCACTCAGCGACACATTTGCTGCACGCAGCGTTACGCAATCTGCTGGGCGAGCACGTCAATCAAAAAGGTTCATTGGTTGAAGCCGAGCGCATGCGCTTTGATTTTTCTCATTTTGAACCTTTGACGCAGTCACAAATTCAGCAACTGGAACAGGATGTTAATGCGCAAATACGCGCAAATATTCAGTTGCAGACTCAGTTGATGGCAATAGAACAAGCCAAGCAGGCAGGCGCGATGGCGTTATTTGGCGAAAAATACGATGAGCAAGTCAGAGTGGTGCAGATGGGCGATTACTCGATGGAATTGTGCGGCGGAACGCATGTG
The DNA here is from genome assembly GCA_051745735.1 of Pseudomonadota bacterium. Lineage (GTDB taxonomy): Bacteria > Pseudomonadota > Gammaproteobacteria > Enterobacterales > Alteromonadaceae > Idiomarina. The sequence continues at coordinate 34,054 of JBNJEJ010000009.1, read as the reverse complement.
CAGGCAACGGGCGATATCGGCTTATTTCGTATCACCAATGAAACGGGTATAGCATCCGGGGTGCGGCGTCTGGAGGTTGTAACAGGCGCGGTTGCTATTGATGATATGCAGAGCCAACAACAGACATTGCTCCAGTTGGCTGATGAGTTTAAAACGGATGTCGACTCGGTAGCTGAAAAAGTGGCTCAGTTACAAAGCAAAACAAAAGACTTAGAACGCGACAAAAACCAGTTGCAGCAAAAGCTAGCCCAGCAAGCGGGTGGTGGACTGATTAATCAAGCTACTGATATCAACGGTATAAAAGTCATTGTAGCGGAGTTGGAGCAAACGGATCCGAAAGCACTGCGCGGTTTAGTTGACGACTTAAAGAACCAATTAGGATCGGGCATCGTATTACTAGCAACCACCGATGCCGGAAAAGTGAGCTTAATTGCCGGTGTCACGGCCGACTTGACCAGCAAAGTCAAAGCCGGTGAACTGGTTAATCAAGCAGCTAACGTCGTTGGCGGCAAAGGTGGGGGCAGACCTGACATGGCCCAAGCAGGAGGTTCAAAACCTGAACACTTAGGTGAGGCATTGGCAACCGCAACAACGTGGTTACAACAAACGGTTAATTGTTAACGTCGAATTATATGCTTCGTTATAGTGTGTTTGTTGTGAATATTGTTAAACTGCTAATTATAGACTCAGGGAAATGTTCACACTCGCGGTTAACGCGGAACAGTATCGAAGGAGCAATTTATGTTAATTTTAACTCGTCGCGTTGGTGAAACGTTGATGATCGGTGATGATGTATCGGTCACAGTTTTAGGTGTAAAGGGTAACCAGGTACGTATTGGTGTTAACGCACCGAAAGAAGTCTCTGTACACCGGGAAGAGATTTACATGCGCATTCAGTCAGAGCGCAACGACGAAGATGAGCCATCAAGCGAATCATAAACAAAAGCCGGCACTTGCTGGCTTTTGTTATTTTGAGGGGTTTTGACGGAAAATCGCTCGAGATGGTCAAATATCCCACACTTGGTACTGGATTCATAAAAAAGCGTTTGACATTATTTTCAATATCGCTAGAATTCACGCCACAACGTTAAGGAGAGGTGGCCGAGTGGCTGAAGGCGCTCCCCTGCTAAGGGAGTATAGGGTTTGTAGCCCTATCGAGGGTTCGAATCCCTCTCTCTCCGCCATTTTCCTTTTGGGGTTAAATGGTATCCTGACGTAGTAAAGCACAACGCGCTCGTAGCTCAACTGGATAGAGTACCTGGCTACGAACCAGGCGGTTGGAGGTTCGAGTCCTCCCGAGCGCGCCACGTTTTACCAGTCCTTATCGGTTATCAGTTTATTGTGCGCTCGTAGCTCAACTGGATAGAGTACCTGGCTACGAACCAGGCGGTTGGAGGTTCGAGTCCTCCCGAGCGCGCCATTTCATTTCGTTATATCCACTATTTTGCGGTTTATCTCCTTGCTAAGGCTGTTACCATAGTATTTAATGTTTTTATAACAATTAAATGCTGCAACAGTTAGGAGTGATTTCGTGTCTGAATTATTTGCAACTGCCGCTGAAATTATGTTGGTGGGCATGGGTGTGGTACTAGCCTTTTTGCTGCTGCTTATTTTAGTCATGACACTGATGGCGCGCTTTATTCCGACACCAAAGCCTGTATCGCCATCCAGCGGTTCTGCGCAGCAAAACCCCAGCAATTCAGAAGACGCGGCCCCCGCAGAAGTGATCGCGGCGATCAGTGCTGCGGTTCATCGTTATCGGCGAACGCGCCAATAAATTGTTCGCCACTGACGAGCCCACGGGCAGCTGGCTAAGTTAAGATAAAGGAGAATCTGATCATGAGTAACCCGCTAAAACTAACGGAATTGGTGTTGCGTGATGCCCATCAATCGTTGCTCGCTACGCGCATGCGTATCGATGACATGTTACCTATTGCCGAGAAGTTGGATCAAGTGGGTTACTGGTCGATGGAGTCCTGGGGTGGCGCGACTTTTGATTCGTGTATTCGTTATTTGGGTGAAGACCCTTGGGAGCGCATTCGCGAATTGAGTCAGGCGATGCCCAATACACCACAACAAATGTTGCTGCGTGGGCAAAACCTATTAGGCTATCGCCATTATGCTGACGATGTGGTCAAGCGTTTTGTTGAGCGGGCAAAGGAAAACGGTGTCGACGTATTCCGTATCTTTGATGCTATGAACGATACGCGGAATCTGGAAACGGCGATAAAAGCCACCAAAGCCGTTGATGGGCATGCTCAGGCAGCTATGTCTTATACGGTCAGCCCGGTTCATACGCTGGACAAGTGGCTGGAAATGGCTCAGCAGCTCGAGGAAATGGGCTGTGACTCCCTTTGCATTAAAGACATGGCTGGTTTATTACGGCCTAATGATGCCTTTGAGCTGGTTTCAGCACTCAAAGAGAAAACCAGTTTGCCGATTGCAATGCAATGTCATGCCACAACCGGCTTGAGCGTAGCAACTTACCAGAAATCTATCGAAGCCGGCATTGATATGCTGGATACCGCTATTTCTTCGATGAGCATGACTTATGGCCACTCACCCACAGAAACGCTGGTCGCAATGACAGAAAACAGCGATCGGGATACCGGCTTAGACCTGCCATTATTGGCCGATATTGCGGGTTACTTCCGTGATGTGCGTAAAAAATATGCGCAGTTTGAGGGGTCTTTAAAAGGCGTTGATGCGCGTATTTTATTGGCGCAAGTGCCGGGTGGTATGCTGACAAATATGGAAAGCCAGTTAAAAGAGCAGGGTGCACTGGAAAAATTTGATCAGGTGCTGGAAGAGATCCCCAAAGTACGTGAAGACCTGGGTTTTATCCCTTTGGTTACACCTACGTCGCAGATTGTTGGCACCCAGGCGGTACTGAATGTATTAAGCAAGGAGCGTTACGCCAATATCTCAAAAGAAACCGCTGCGGTGTTAAAAGGAGAGTATGGGGCCACGGCAGCGCCGGTAAACAAGGAATTGCAGGCACGGGTGCTGGATGGCGAAGAGCCGATAACGGAACGCCCGGCGGATCGACTGGATAACGAACTGGATAAATTAACGGATGAGCTAAAGCAGCACGCCCAGGAAGACGATATTCGCCTGGCAGAAGATGTAGTTGATGACGTGCTGACGTATGCGCTGTTTCCGCAAGTTGGTCTTAAATTCTTGAAAAACCGTGATAATCCGGACGCTTTTGAACCGGCACCGGAAGATCCCGCAGATAAAGCTCAGCAGGCGAGCGCAGATAAGTCCTCGCAGCAAGCTGCCCCCCATAACGGTGAGCCGGAACAGTACGATGTCGAAGTGGAAGGTAAGCGCTATCGCGTGACGGTGGGTGCAGCAGGTGATTTAGAAAAGGTGCAGACAGAATCGTCAAGTTCCACTCAGCCGCAAACAGAAAACGAAACCGCGGCGAACGGCCAGGTTCTCAGCGCGCCACTTGCTGGCAATATTTTTAAAGTGGTAGCGGAAGAAGGCTCTAGCGTAAAAGCCGGTGATGTGGTGTTAGTCATGGAAGCGATGAAAATGGAAACTGATATTAAAGCCGAGAACGACGGTAAAGTGCAAAAAATCCATGTCAAGCAGGGTGATGCCGTTTCCGTAGGTGATGACCTGGTAACCTTGGGTTAAGTTATGGACAAGTTACTGACATTATGGAATACCACGGGCATTGCGGCGATGACAGTAGGTCAGGCCGGCATGATGGTGGTTGGCGCGTTGTTGCTGTATCTTGCAATAGCGAAAAAGTTTGAACCACTGTTGCTGTTACCCATTGGCTTTGGTGCCATTTTGGCTAATATTCCGTTGGGTGGTTTTAACGAGCCGGGTGGGGTGCTGTACTATGTTTACAGTATTGGTATTGATACCGGGATGTTTCCGTTACTGATTTTTATGGGTGTTGGCGCGTTGACCGACTTTGGCCCCTTGCTGGCCAATCCCAAAATGATGTTACTGGGTGGCGCAGCGCAGTTTGGTATTTTTGCAACGCTATTTGGCGCCATTGGTCTGAATGTCATTCCGGGTATCGAATTCAGTCTTGCTGATGCGGCAGCTATTTCGATTATCGGCGGTGCTGATGGGCCGACGGCTATTTTCCTGGCTTCTAAGCTGGCTCCGGACTTACTTGGAGCGATTGCCGTTGCGGCCTATTCATATATGGCACTGGTACCCATTATCCAGCCACCGATTATGAAGTTGTTGACCAACAAGGAAGAACGGCAAATAAAAATGGAGCAGCTACGGCCAGTTGCGGGTCGCGAAAAGCTGTTATTTCCTTTGGCTGTGATTTTACTGACTCTGCTGTTTTTACCCAGTGCCACGCCTCTCGTCGGGATGTTTTGTCTGGGCAATGTGATGCGCGAATCAGGGGTGGTTGAGCGCTTAACCAAAACGACACAAAATGAATTAATCAATATCGTCACTATCTTTTTGGGGCTGGCTGTCGGCTCTAAGCTGCAGGCGGAACAATTCCTCAGCTTTACGACCTTAGGCATTTTGGTGCTGGGCGCTGTAGCTTTTTCAATTGGTACCGCCAGTGGCATCTTGATGGCTAAAGTGATGGGGCGCTTCAGCAGCAGTCCGATTAATCCACTGATTGGTGCGGCCGGTGTCTCTGCCGTGCCAATGGCAGCCCGGGTGGTGAACAAGGTAGGTCTTGATGCCAACCAGAGTAACTTTTTGCTGATGCACGCTATGGGCCCTAATGTTGCCGGCGTACTCGGCTCAGCGGTAGCGGCAGGTGTGTTGCTCGCGCTGGTTTAATCGGTCTGACTGGCTGTTTTCAACGACCAGTCAGAAACATTAACAGGGTATAAAATATGGCGATAGCGGCACTGAATATTGCGATATAAAGAAAGCCCTTCTGGCCTTGCTTTATGGTCCAGCCATTAATGTTCAGATAGGCTAACCAAAACAAACTCAATACCAGCGGTATTAAAAACAGAAAACGTATCATAAGCCCTCTACGATTGATGATGCTGGATAGCGTCTAAGTCATTCGCCGCCTGGTAAGCGTGCTGCAAGCGTTGCTCCAGAACCGTTATTTGGTCTGCTACTTTATCAATATTACCCGCCGCCATAAACTGCTCTAATTCAGCCGCTTTATGTTGCAGAGAGTCGAGTCCTAAATTACCTGCAGCACCTTTTAGCGAGTGAAAATAGCGACGCGCACTCTCATGCTGTCCGCGGGTAATAAAGTCCGATACTTTCATGGCACTGTTTTGGTACTGTTCGTGCAATTGTTCTACCAGCTTTAAATACAACTCTACATTGTTTCCCAGCCGAGTTAATGCCGCGTCAAAGTTTATACCTTTGGTTTGTGGGTATTTAACTTTATTCGGCTGAACGTCGTTTGTCTCTTGTTGTTCATCTGTCTCAGTTTGCTGCTCACGTTCATAATCACCCGGTACCGCCCACTTGATCAAGGCTTTTAGTAATTGCTGTTCGTCAATGGGTTTAGCGATGTGCCCTTGCATACCCGCGGCTAATGAACGTTCTTCGTCACCGCTCATCGCGTTAGCGGTCATGGCCAGAATCGGCAGCTGTTGATAACTGTATTGGCTTCGAATGTGTTGCGCTGCGGTCAACCCGTCCATGACCGGCATTTGGATATCCATTAACACAATGGCGTATTGCTTTTGCTCAATGGCATCTAACGCAGCCTGTCCGTGCTCAGCAATATCAACTTGAAACTGGTGCGTCGTGAGTAATTCTTTTGCCACCTGTTGGTTTATCTCATTGTCCTCTACGACCAGTATGGGGGCCTGCAAAATGCTTTCAGGAATTTTAACTTGCTGCGCATTGCTGTGTTGATTGCCGCCGTTCCCCGGAAATAAGACAGAACTTAAACTGTGACCTAAAGAAGATGCCGTGTAGGGTTTTGAGAGAATGTCAGAGGCCCCGGCCTGGCGCGCTTTATCGCTTAAGTCTTCGATATAAGAGCCCGTTGCTAAGACCAACCGAGGCTGTTGCTGCTCGGGATAAGTTTGCGTGATGCGATGGCAAAAAGCCAGCCCATCCATTCCCGGCAGGCGCCAGTCAACTAAAATTAGCTGGTAGGGGTCGTCTTCGTCAACGGATTGACGATATAACTCGATCGCCTGCTCGGCAGTACGGCAAACTTTTACATTAACACGATAACTGCGCAGTATTTCCTGAATCATTTCGCGGGTACTTAAATTATCGTCAATGGCCAGCACTTTGCAGCCCTGCAGTTTTTGCGTTAAGTACTGATGGTGGGAATCATCTTGTTGCTCTTGCAGTGGCAGCGTCAGCTCGATATAAAAAGCAGAGCCTTGACCGACGCCACTGGTTACACCTATGTCGCCCTGCATCAACTGTATGAGGCGGCGTGATATGGCCAGCCCCAGACCGGTTCCACCGTATTTACGGGTTGTCGAGCTGTCGGCCTGAGTAAAGGCCTGAAATAAATTGGCACGCTGTTCTTCGTCCATGCCAATCCCCGTATCCGTGACCGAAATACGCAACCAGACCTGCTTATCGGTTTTCTCCAGCAAGGTTACGGCAACGCTGATTTCACCGTCTTCAGTGAATTTTATGGCGTTGCTGACCAAATTGACTAAAACCTGATTTAAGCGCAAGGGGTCACCCAGAAGCTTAGTCGGAATATTGGCGGGTAAGTTAATGATAAATTCCAGGTCCTTGTCATAGGCTTTATAGGCAAACATGTCGGCCAGTGACGACAGCACCTCTTGTAAGTCAAACGGAATGCGTTCGATGGTCAATTTACCAACGTCGATTTTAGAGAAGTCGAGAATGTCATTAATAACCCCCAGCAGAGCCTGTGAAGACGAATCAATGACTTTAATGTAGCGCTTTTGTTTTTGGTTTAATTCCGTTTTAAGACACAGGTTCGCCATCCCGACAATGGCGTTAATAGGTGTGCGGATTTCATGACTCATGTTAGCCAGAAACTCACCTTTAGCCTGGTTAGCCTGTTCGGCGGTCTCTTTTGCTTTTTGCATTTGTTCGGCTACGGATTTTATCCCGGAAATGTCGTAATAGCTGCCTAAAATGCCAATAATGTTGCGGTCTTCATCGTATAAGGGAACACTGGAATGCTCGACCCAGCGCTTGTCGTTGCTTAGTTGCAGTTCTAATTCTTCGTTACAGGATGCTGACTCCGCAGTAAAGGTTTGTTGATCGCGGTTCAGTAAATAAGGATTAGCCGCCAACAGCGCAATGTCCTGATCTGCTTTGCCACTCACTGTGTCATCGGTGACGCCCATGTCCTGACAAAAGGCACGATTGCCCCCCAGCAGGTTAAGGTTGTGGTCACGCCAATAAACGCGGGTTGGCAGGTCGTTAAAAACTTGCTCGAACAAATGCAGCGAGTCGGACGATAAAAAAGGCTGTTGTAGCGGTGAGGTCAAGGATGAACGGCGTGTCCAAAGCCAGATACTGACAGCCAGCACTAAACTGATGATCACCGTAACCAACAAAGCGGTGGCGTTCCAGGGGGGCGGAAGGATTAAATAGAAAATCAGACTGATTGATTGCAGAGCGATAATGGCGATCTGCATAAAGGTCCACAACGAGTTCATTTTTGTTAGCGCCAAGTTTATTTCGCGAAATCGTGTCCGCTGCAGTGGATGGTTCGCGTTTTGTCAGGGCGAATAGTGTGCCATGGTAGATAAAAATCGCCAAGTTATTGGGAAACTTAATGGCAAAGATAGACGTTTTTCCTAATTCCCAGTAAGCTTTGGTACTAACTGCAATATAAAGGTGTTATGGAGTTTTACTTTGCACAAAACATTAGAAGCTCTCGTTGAGCAACTTAACCAAGCTCAACAAGGCATTGCCTGGTCAGGGATACATAGGGGCATCGAACGTGAGACGCTTCGTATTAAAGAGGATGGAACTCTTGCTGTCAGCGATCACCCGGTGTCACTGGGCAAAACACTGACGCATCCCACCATCACGACCGACTACTCAGAAAATTTGCTGGAATTCATTACGCCTGTTGCTACTCAGATACATGACACTCTGGCTCAGTTACGTGATATCCATCGAGTTGCTTACCGAGCTATTGGTGATGAATTACTGTGGCCGCTGAGTATGCCATGTTACATCGGTTCAGATAGTGACATTCGCATTGCAAAATACGGCAATTCGCACTCTGGTCAGATGAAAACCCTTTACCGCAAAGGCCTGACTAACCGCTACGGTGCGACAATGCAGGTCATATCGGGCGTGCATTACAATTTTTCAGTGTCAGAAGCTATGTGGCAACAACTGGCTCAACAACAAGGTTGCGAGGATACGGCAGAGTTTCGGTCAGGGAAATATTTTGACTTAATTCGTAATTTTAAACGACTATCCTGGGTCATCCCTTATCTGTTTGGTGCTTCGCCGGCCTTATGTCAGTCGTTTTTCAGTCAAACCGGAACCGAACAAAAAGACAGTGACTGGAATTTTAAACGCATGGGGCGCGGCACCGCTTACTTGCCTTATGCAACGTCATTGCGGATGAGTGATTTAGGTTATACCAACAAAGAGCAGGCCAGCCTGGGTATCACCTATAATTCATTGCAGGAATATGTGCAGGGTTTGCGTAAAGCGATAACCACGCGTTCTCAGCATTTCGCAGAAATTGGCGTAAAAGTTGACGGCGAGTACCAGCAGTTAAACGATAATATACTGCAAATTGAAAACGAGTTTTATTCACCGATCCGGCCAAAAAGAACGGCCATCGATGGCGAGACACCTAGCCAGGCATTGGAGCGTGGCGGCATCGAATACATCGAAATACGCGCGCTTGATTGTAACCCGTTTAGTGAAGTCGGGATTAGCGAACAGCAAATTTATTTTCTTGATATCTTGTTATTGCATTGTCTGCTGCAAGACAGTCCGGCGATGTCCTGGCCCGAGCAACAACACTATGACGCTAACTTCACCCGTGTGGTGATGGAAGGGCGTAATCCGAAACTGGAGCTTTGGCAACAAGGTCAGCAACGGTTAATGGCCGATTGGCTGGAAGAACTGTTTGCCGATTTTGCTTTGTTGGCCCGCTCGCTTGACACATACTCGGATAATCCCGGTTTTTACCGGCAGAATGTAAATGATTTATATCAGTCGGTGCTGAATCCGGAGTTAACCTTGTCTGGCCGCATCATGACAATTTTGCAAGAAAATGACTGGGACTTCAGTAACCTGGGTATGGATTTGGCACATAAATACCGGACTCAGATGGCCAGTGAAAAATTGGAGTACTATCAGTCTGATGACTTTGAAAATTGGCGGACAGAGTCTGAAGCTGCATTTAGCGAGCGGGAAAAGCAGGACAACGTTGTTGATTTTGATACCTTTTTAGATAACTATTTTAGACAGGCTAAGAGTTCCGGATTAAATCGTTAACTGTTAGGCAAAAAAAAGCGCAGTCATCAGACTGCGCTAAAAAAACATTATTCAAGGGATGAACACAACATCGCTGCTCACTTACTGTGATTCGCGGCCTGAAAAAAAGTTCAAAAATCATGAAAAAAAGTTTAAAAAAGTTTTTTTTATTCAGTCTGGCCAGTTCAACTTCCGTGTTGCTGATCGGCTGCGCTACGCCGCCGCCTAAATCTCCTGATAATATCTGCCATATTTTTAACGAAAAGACAGATTGGTATCATGCCGCTGCCGATGTGCGCGAAAAATGGGGCGTGCCGATTCACGTACCAATGGCAATGATGTACCAGGAAAGTTCTTTTCGTCATAACGCGTTGCCGCCGAAAGACTACCTATTGGGTTTTATCCCATGGGGAAGAGTCAGTAGTGCCTATGGTTACTCGCAGGCAAAAACAATGACCTGGAAGGATTACCAGCGCGAAACAGGTAACGGCTGGGCCAGCCGTACCGATTTTGAAGATGCAATTGATTTCATGGGGTGGTTTATCAATAAAACCCATCGCATTAACGAGGTCTCAAAATGGGATGCTTATGGTCAATATCTTAACTACCACGAGGGCTGGGGTGGGTATCAGCGCAACAGCTATTTAAATAAACCCTGGCTGGTAAAAACCTCGCAACGTGTTAAGCAACGCTCGTTAACCTACGCCGGGCAGCTGAAAACCTGTGAAGAGGACTTTCAGCATGGTTGGTTGTGGAACCTGTTTTTTTAACTAATCCTCGCGCCGGGTTTTGGGCGAACTAAAAAACTGCGGTAACACCCGTACCTGTTTTATCATGGTATCACCCACCTCGACCAATTCGACCGGATAACCACCCAGGCGTAAGCCCATGCGAGCCGATGGAATGTCACCAAATTGTTCGATAATTAAGCCACTGAGGGTTTTGGGTCCATCGGTTGGAAATTGCCATGACATTTCTTTATTCAGTTCGCGTAAATTCGCACTGCCTTCGACCAGAAAGCTGCCGTCGGCCTGGACAGTTACTGTCTCACTCGGCGGAGGCGCCATTGAGGTAGTAAAATCGCCGACGATTTCTTCAAGAATGTCTTCCAGTGTAACCAAGCCCTGAATGTCTCCGTATTCGTCGACAACCAGTCCGATGCGCTCTTTTCGTCGTTGAAATTTTAATAGTTGAACATTCAGCGGGGTCCCCTCCGGAATATAGTAAATATCACGCACGGCTTTAACTAATAATGACTTGTCGGCTTCCAGCTGATTTTTGGTCATTAGTCGCATAATGTCGCGGGCATGCAGAAATCCGACCGCATCATCAATATCGTTACGGTACAGTAAAACCCGAGTGTGTTGCGCATGTTCAATTTGTTTGAGTATTTTCGACCAGGGGTCGTTAATATCGATACCAATGATCTCGTTGCGCGGGATCATCACGTCTTCAACCGTTACTTTTTCCAGATCGAGAATGCTGGTGAGCATTTCCTGGTGCGACGTTGGAATTAAGTTGCCCGCTTCGTTTACCACGGTGCGGAGCTCCTCAGAACTCAAGGCATCTCCCATCTGCGTTTTTTTGGGATCAACGCCAAGCAGTCGCATAAAGGCATTGGTAATAAAATTGACCGCACTGACGACAGGGTAAAGAATGCGCAGCAACGGCCGCAAAATTAATGAGCTTGGAAAAGCCACGCGTTCCGGATGCAGAGCAGCAATGGTTTTTGGCGTGACTTCGGCAAATATTAAAATGATTAACGTTAAACCAAAAGTTGCAATCACAATACCCGCATCACCAAACCACCGCATACATAAGATGGTGGCAATAGCAGAGGCGGCAATGTTGACCAGATTATTGCCAATCAAAATCAGGCCAATCAGCCGATCGGGGCGATCCAGTAAATACTGAACTCGGGTTGCCCCTTTATGTTGGCTCTGAACAAGATGCCGCAGACGGTAACGGTTTATCGACATCATGCCGGTTTCAGAACCGGAAAAGTATGCGGATAAGGCAATCAATACAACTAAAATAACGAGCAACATGCCCGTCGATATCTCGTCCAAGATTAGCTTCCTTTACTCACGGCTGAATGTGACAATTTAGAGGTCATAAGAAATTAGTCAAGTGCTGCTCAGTTGAGCAGAACATCCTTGACGAAGCGGCTACCAAAATAGGCCAGCGTTAACAGAACGCTGCCGCTAACCGTAAGTGCAATCATCAGTTTACCGCGCGACCCAGTGACTCGATGCGTCACATAAGCAACAACGTAAACTAAAGCTGCGACAAGGCTCAAAATGGTTTTGTGTGCGACATGTTGCGCGAACATATTATCGAGAAATACGAAGCCGCTGATCAAGGCCAAAAACAACAATACCGTGCCCGTTAATAATAACCGGAAAAAATACCGTTCAACGGTGAGTAAAGGCGGTAAGTTATTAAAAATAATTGAACTCTTACGTTGTTTTAATACTTTACTGACGTAGGCCGCCTGAATCGCGTACAGGGTGGCCAGTGCCAGCACACCATAGGCAACCAGTGATAACACGACGTGAATTAACAGACCCACATTCATGTTGATGTTCGCTCCCCAGTTTGCCGGAGCAAAAGCAAGCAACAAACAGGTGAGTGCAGCAAACAGATAAATAACGGGCTGCAGCAGTAGATTGGAGGGCTGTAGTCCGCGGAACACTGAAAACAGCGCAATGAACCAGGCAACGCTGGTCAGGCTCAAGGCAATATTAATGTGGTTAAAATCAGCGGCCGAGAACTCCGCAAAAATTAACAAGGCATGACTGATGATCGCACAGGCAGCTGGAATTTTGTTGAACGCGGGATGCGTTAATTGATTTTTAGCGACATGCTGTAAAATCACGACCGCACTCGAAACGTAGCCAACCAGAGCAATGATCAGTAACAATATGAGCATCACGAGCTCGCAATCCTGAGGTGAAACGATAATTTCCACCGAGTATACGATCATGCTGCAATAAACCCAAGTTGCAGAGGGCGAAAGTTGCTTGCAAATCAGATATAATATTGCCATTACTGTAGTCAAACGACTGAGCTAATAGCAGAAATAACGAGAGATCGCCCCTATGTTTGAGAATTTAAGCGAACGACTGTCGCAATCGTTGCGCAATATCGGCGGCCGTGGTCGGCTGACAGACGACAATATAAAAGACACCTTGCGCGAAGTGCGAATGGCTCTACTGGAAGCCGATGTCGCCCTGCCTGTAGTCAAAGACTTTATTGGCCGGGTAAAAGAGCGCGCTGTTGGCACTGAGGTCAACAAGAGTCTGACGCCCGGGCAAGTGTTTGTAAAAATCGTGCAGTCAGAACTAGAAGCTGCCATGGGTGAGGCCAACGTGCCCATTAACCTTAATACGCAGCCGCCAGCGGTTATTCTGATGGCGGGTCTGCAGGGTGCGGGTAAAACGACCAGCGTCGGTAAACTGGCAAAGTATTTAAAAGAACGGCAGAAAAAGAAAGTTATGGTGGTCAGTGCCGACGTGTATCGTCCGGCAGCCATTAAGCAGCTGGAAACTCTTGCTGAGCAAACCGAGGTAGAGTTTTTTCCGTCGTCTACAGAGCAGCAGCCCGTCACTATTGCGCAGTCGGCAATCGCTCAGGCGAAAAAACAATTTATCGACGTGGTAATCGTTGATACGGCGGGCCGGTTAAGCATTGATGACGATATGATGCAGGAAATCCAGCAGCTGCATACGGCCATCAACCCCATCGAAACTTTGTTTGTGGTGGATGCGATGACGGGGCAGGACGCTGCCACTACAGCTAAAGCCTTCAGCGAAGCTTTGCCGTTAACCGGTGTGATTCTCACTAAAACCGACGGTGATGCGCGCGGTGGTGCGGCTTTGTCGATTCGCCATGTGACCGGTAAACCGATCAAGTTTCTGGGTGTCGGTGAAAAGAACGATGCCCTTGAACCCTTTCACCCCGAACGCGTGGCATCACGCATTTTAGGCATGGGTGATGTTTTATCCTTAGTCGAAGAAGTAGAACGTAAAGTCGACAAGGAAAAAGCCGAGAAAGTTGCTCGACAAGTGATGAAAAAAGGCCAGTTTTCACTGGAGGATTTTCGTGACCAGCTTGTGCAGATGCGCGACATGGGCGGCATGATGGGGTTGATGGATAAATTACCCGGCATGGGCAAAATGACCGATCAGGTTAAAGGCCAGATGGATGACAAGGTAACGATTCGCATGGAAGCTATCATTAACTCTATGACGCCGCAGGAAAGACGCCATCCGGACGTGATAAAAGGTTCACGTAAGCGCCGAATAGCGACCGGGTCGGGTACTCAAGTGCAAGATGTCAATAAGCTACTGAAGCAGTTTCAACAAATGCAAAAAATGATGAAAAAGATGAAAGGTGGCGGAATGAAAAAAATGATGCGGGGTATGGGCGGGAAACTGCCGCCGGGTTCATTCCCGGGGGGATGATTGAGCCCTGAAAAGAGCGGCTAATACAGCGACAGCACTTGCATTTGAACAAAAAATCAGTAGAATTGCCGGGCCTTCCGACTCTGTCGGAGGGCTTTGCTGTTTTTACAAATACGTTTTACATTTACATAATTGAAATCGAGGAACGCAATGGTAACCATTCGTTTACAACGCAGTGGCGCGAAAAAACGCCCCTTCTACCAGATGGTAGTTGCAGACAGTCGCAATGCCCGCGACGGTCGTTTTATAGAAAATGTTGGCTTCTTTAACCCGGTTGCACGTGGTCAGGAAGAAAAAATTCGCATCGATCTGGATCGTGTAGATCATTGGGTTGGTCACGGCGCTACTTTATCTGAGCGTGTGGCGAAATTAGTAAAAGACGCGCGCGCTGTTGCGCAAGCGTAAGGCTTAGAATTAAGTCATAGGATGATCGGCGTATGTCACAGTCTGAGAAAGTTGTCATTGGTCGCATTGGCGCAGTCTATGGCGTAAAAGGCTGGTTAAAAATTCAGTCCTATACCGAAAATCCTGAAGACATTTTTGACTACAGTCCCTGGTATTTACAATTGGCAACTGTCCGTCAGCAAGACGAGCAGGCCATCGTGATAGCCGAATGGCGTCATCACAACAAAGGCCTTATTGCCCGTGTTGATGGTATTAGTGATCGCGAACAGGCAAGCCAGTTAACGGGTGCTGAAATAACGATTTCAGCCGACGAGTTGCCCGAATTAGCTGACAATGAATTTTACTGGCGTGACCTTATCGGTCTGCGCGTTAAAAATCAGCAAGGCTATGACATGGGCGTCGTTGAGCAGATGATGCCAACTCCAGCCAATGATGTATTGGTGGTCAAAGCGAATACAAATGACGCGTTTGGTAAATCTGAGCGTCTGATACCTTTTATTCAGAGTCAGTACATCATTGACGTGGATAATGACAATCAGTTGATTCAGGTTGACTGGCCGTCAGACTTTTAATGACCTTACCAATGCGAGTGGGCATTATCAGTTTATTTCCTGAAATGTTTGCGGCCGTTACCCAGTATGGCGTAACCCGACGGGCAATTGAGGACGGTTTGCTGGATATTCAGTTGTGGAATCCTCGCGATTTCACGCAGGACAAACACCGCACGGTCGATGACAGGCCTTATGGTGGAGGTCCGGGTATGCTGATGATGGTGCAGCCTCTGGTTAAAGCCATCAATGCAGCAAAAGCTGAGTTGGGACAGGATACAACAGTCATTTATCTGTCGCCCCAAGGGCAACAATTGGATCATCAGGGGGTAACAGAGTTAGCCCAAAATGATCGCTTGATATTAATCGCTGGACGGTACGAAGGCATCGATGAGCGCGTTATACAGCAGCATGTCGATGCAGAATGGTCGATAGGGGATTATGTGCTCAGCGGCGGTGAGTTACCAGCAATGGTGCTTGTTGATGCTGTGGCCAGATTGGTTCCTGGTGTATTGGGTCATCAAAGTTCGGCAGCTGAAGACTCTTTTGCCGAAGGTTTGTTGGATTGTCCTCATTACACGCGACCAGAAATTTATAACGAACAGCGGGTTCCCTCAGTATTATTGAGCGGTGACCATGAAAAAATACGGCGCTGGCGGTTGCAACAGTCGTTGGGTAAAACCTGGTTGCAACGTCCGGATTTAATTAATCGCCTAGCTCTGACTGACGAGCAGGAACAGTTGTTGACTGAATTTATAGGTCAGCAGCAGTCCGAGAATTAACGTACAGTTTATCTAGGATAGGAGAACAGACATGGCAAAAGTAAGCCAAGACATCATTAAGGCTCTTGAAGAAGAGCAGATGAAAACAGATTTACCGGCATTCGCCCCAGGCGATACGGTAAGTGTAAATGTAAAAGTAAAAGAAGGTAACCGCGAACGCCTTCAGGCATTTGAAGGTGTGGTTATCGGGGTTCGTAATCGTGGTTTGCATTCTGCCTTTACGGTCCGCAAAGTATCAGGTAGTGAAGGCGTTGAACGTACGTTCCAAACGCACAGCCCGTTGATTGACAGCATCAATGTGAAGCGCCGCGGTGCCGTCCGCCGTGCTAAGCTTTACTACTTGCGTGAGCGTTCAGGTAAATCTGCACGTATCCGCGAGAAACTTACCAGAAAATAAAATGGTAGGTAGAGAAAACCCGGCTTCGGCCGGGTTTTTTTATGCTAAGCTGCGAAAATGGAAGAAGATATTGAAATTCTGTGCGCAGCCATAGCGGAGTTGCTGAATACAGCCCCCCACTGGACCGAGCATCAGTTAATAGAAACCTTGAAACAACCGCCTTACGAGTTATTCGATCAGCAGGCGCTGCGCGATCCACTGTCATTGTTTCAGACTCATTTTTTAGTTTTTCACTGCTTATACCGGCTACAGGCGGCCTGGCGCTCTGAGCAAAGTGCTGACTTAAGCATTCATACCTTGTCAATTAAGCGACTGCCGTGGCAGCCTGCCGAATCCTTGCCGCAACAAGTCGATCCACTGGCTGCGTATTATCTCGATTTGAATGAGTTAACAGCGACGTCCGGTGAGGCCGTTGAGCAGCTGTTACAAAGCTTTTGGCAAAAAATGGGCAAAGCTCCTGTTGGCGCTGATCAGTCGATGTCTTATCAGCAAGCGTGTCAGCTATTAGAACTTGAGCCGCCGTTACCAGCTGCAGATTTGTTAAAACGGCAGTACCGGCGACTGATTCATCGTCATCATCCGGATAAGGGTGGGAGTCTGGTGATGATGCAGAACGTAAAAAAAGCCTACTATGTGGTCATTAATTCTTAGTCATTCTTTATCTTAAGTGAGCGGTATTTCATGTCTTCTAACGATCAAAACCAACACGCTGCCCAACAACAACTCAACTGTTTACGTGATGCCATAGACAGTGTCGACAGCCAACTGGTCGAACTGATTGCAGAGCGGGCGAAAATAACCGCGCAAGTCGGCGAGGTGAAACGTTCATTACAGCAACCGCTGTATGTACCCGAACGCGAACAGCAATTAATAACGGCACGCCGTGACTACGCTCGACAACGTGGTGTTGCTGAAGATCTTATCGAAGATGTATTGCGGCGCATTATTCGCGAGTCATACAAGACCCAGTCGGCGCAAGCAACAGCGACCTCCAGTAACCCGCAGCGACCGGTGGTTATTGTTGGCGGCAAAGGAAGGTTGGGTCGGCTCATGGCTAACTTTTTCGTTAACAGCGGTTATCAGGTTGAGATTATCGACAAAAATGATGAGTTTTCTGACGAGCTGGCGCTGCACGCTCAGTTAGTGTTAATTGCGGTGCCGGTTAATGTGACTGTTCAGGCAATCAATGACTTGCCGGCTTTAGCGGCAGACTGTGTGCTGGCCGATGTCACCAGTGTTAAAGCGCCGCCGTTGACCGCCATGCTGTCTAAGCACAACGGCCCGGTGGTTGGCCTGCATCCCATGTTTGGCCCCTCGGTACATAACCTGGCCAAGCAACTGGTGGTTGTAACGCCGGGACGCGACAGGGAAAATTATCAATGGGTGGTCGAACAATTTATCAACTGGGGAGCCCACATCGAAACCATTGCAGCCGAGCAACACGACAACGCCATGGGATGGATCCAGGCAATGCGCCATTTGAGCACTTTTACTTACGGTTTACATATGGCCGAGGAAAAAGCCGATATCGAATCGTTGGTACAACTGAGTTCGCCTATTTATCGTATGGAACTGATGATGGTAGGTCGCCTGTTTGCCCAGAATGCTGAATTATACGCTGACATTATCAGCGCCAATGAGCATCAGTTTACAACAATTAGGCGCTACTTAGAGCGTTTCTCGGCAGCAATACAGTTATTAGAGAATGGCGACAAGGCAAGTTTCATTGAGCAATTTAATCAAGTAAAAGAGTATTTTGGTGGTTACGCCCAACAATTTCTGGAAGAGAGCGAATCATTGGTTCAGTTAGCAGATGACCAGAGGTTTCGCCGATAAGGGCCGCAGAGGAGCGTTTACGTCGCGTATTGTGCCATTAACTCCGCTAACGCGTCGGGAGCTACGGGTTTGTGCAGTGTGGCGTTCATGCCGGCGCAGCGACATTCGTCCATCTCAGTAGCGCTTTGATGACTGGTTACGGCAATCACCGGCGTGTCGGCAAACTGTTTCTGTTGCCTAACTTGTCGACAGACCTCGGCGCCTGACATGTCAGGCATTTCGTAATCCAGGAAGATCAATTGCGGGTTGTTTGATAAAGCGGTTATCGCTTCTTCTCCCGAAGTCGCGGTAACCAGATCGATATCAAACTGGTTTAACATCACTTTGAAAACTTCCAGGCTAATCACGTCATCATCAGCCAGCAGCACCGTTAATCGGTTATTCTCACTCATACCACTACCGTTTTTCTTACAATAGCTTTACCCTATCACTGTCATTATTGTTTGCCTAGTAGAAAGGAGAAGGTTGATGACCAGTAAGGTATCTAGAATTAAAGTCTGGGACAGCTTTATTCGGCTCTATCATTGGCTTATGGTGGGGCTGGTCGCCGGACTTTGGTGGAGTGCCGATAATGGTGACATGTCGTTACATTTCGATCTCGCTATTGTGCTGGGGGCCTTGTTGTTGGTGCGTCTGGGCTGGGGAATATTTGGCAGTGAAAATGTTCGGTTTGGCTATTTTTTGCGCTCACCTAAAGCGGCGGTGGGCCATTTTCGCGCGCTGTTTAAGCGCCGCTATCAAAACCACGATACTCACAGTGCCGCGGGGGGCTGGGCAGTGATAGCAATGCTCGCTCTACTGACCCTGCAGTTTACTACCGGACTGTTTAGCAGTGACGGTATTCTTTTTTCCGGACCGCTAGCGGCTTATGTCAGTTCAGATACTTCCGGTTGGTTAACCGATTGGCACAAAGCGCAGTTTGACTACATTCTGGCCATTATTGGTATTCACCTGTTTGCAATTACGCTGTACCGCATTTTAGGGGTGCCGTTATTAGGGGCTATGTTCAGCGGTTATCGGGACACTAAGGCCGGCCAACCCCGTTTAAAACCGGGCTGGCACGGTATGCTGTTGGCGGTCGCTGTCTGGTTTATCCTAACGGTTATATTAACCTGAGCCTTCAGTCTTTGTAGTTGTCGTGGCAGCCTTTGCAATTTTTAGCGGTTGCCATAAAGACCGGTTTAATGTCCTCAAGTGAGCCACCGGCTGCGACTGACGCCAGATTTTCAGTATCGCTAATGAAGCTTTCTGCACGCTCTTTAAAGTCGTCCCAGTTGTCCCAGATTTCAGGTAATGCGTCGGTATCATTGCCAGGCATTGCTCCTTCAACCTGAAAGCCCTGCCAGGGAATATGACTTAAGCGTGCTAAGTCGTTCGCGCGTTGGGTAAAAACTTCCGCATCGTAAGGCACTTCGCCTTTGACCATGTCAGCCATGGCAACAAAATTATTGCGAATCATTGAAAGACCACTTTGACGGTAATCGACAGCGGACTCGGCGTCATTAAAGGCATGTTTTTCAGCACTTGCGGTGCCGACCAGACCAACACTGAACAGCGCCGTGATGGCCGTAGAGATTAGTATTTTTTTCATTTTTTGATCCTCGTGTTGTTTTAATGCTTGAAGCTTAACGATGATTTTTCACGTTCTGTCGGTTAACACTTGTTACTTTACAGTATAGCGAATAGTTTGGTTGCCAGGGTTAACATAATACTAATTGATAACCAACGGGGAACCAAGAATGAAAGTAAAGCATCAGTTTAGTGCTGTAGCGTTGGCGCTATCAACAGCGTTTACGACATCAGTAATAGCTGATCAGACTTCGCGTGTAAATGGTATGCGAGATAACACGCCCAGTCTGATCGCCGTTCAAAATGCCACCGTGGTGACTGAACCCGGTAAACAAATGACCAATGCAACCTTAGTCATTAGAGATGGCAAGGTTGTTTCAGTACAGCGAAATAATCGAGCACCGGAAGGTGCCCGTATTATCGACGCAACAGGATACACGCTGTATCCCGGATTCGTTGATGCCTATTCCAATTATGGTGTGCCGGAACCGGAACAAACGTCGCGTCCTGACGAGCCAATTTATAATAATGATCGCGAAGGCGGCAATGCCGCCAACGACGCTATTCATGCGGAAGACTCCTGGTATCGCCAGTTTAGTTCCGACGCGGAGGCCACTGATTCGTATCTGAATGCCGGCTTTACCAGTGTACAGTCGGCGCGCCTGGACGGTATTTTTCAAGGGCAGGCAGTGACAGTTTCGTTGGCGGATAAAATTGCCAATGATGTGATTTACCGCTCTGAAAACCAACATTTTGGCTCCTTTGATAAAGGTTCCTCGCAACAGCAGTACCCCAGTTCGTTAATGGGCAGTATTGCCTTGGTACGGCAAACGCTGTCTGATGCCAATTGGTACGAAGAAGCCTACGGCAAGCAGGCTCAGAATGAGCCCGTTGAATTTAATGCAGCACTGCAGTCACTGGCCGACATCGAGTCGACCGGTATCGTATTTAAGGTACAGGATGAAAAGTCTTTATTGCGCGCTGACGCAGTCTTTGACCAATTTAACGTGCCGACCGTTTACGTTGGTTCAGGCTATGAATATGCACGCCTGAACGACGTAAAAAAGGCCGGTAGTCCACTGATTTTGCCTGTTAACTTTCCAGCGGCACCGGATGTTGCCGGGGTAGATGCTCACCTTGATGTGGACCTGGCAAAGCTTCGTCACTGGGAACGAGCTCCCGCGAACCCCGGCATGTTAGCCGAGGCTGGCGTTGATTTCGCCTTAACCTTGCACGGTCTGGATAAGGCAGAGCAGTTCTGGCCTAACGTTCGTAAGGCAGTGCGTCATGGTCTGAGTAAAGAGGACGCGTTAGCGGCGTTAACTACGGTTCCGGCAAATATCGCAGGGGTTGCGGATAAAGTCGGCAAGCTGGCTACCGGTTATATGGCAGATTTTGTCATGGTAAAAGGCGATGTATTTGATGACGGTGTGATTCAGTCGGTCTGGACCCAAGGCCAGGAAAAAGAATTGTTGCCACGTCATGAAGTCAACTTTGCCGGTGATTATCAACTTAACTGGCAGGGTCAGGATGTTGCTTTAAGCGTGACCGCTGATCCTGTAGCCGCTGGCGAATTCTCGTGGGGTGAGCAAAAAATCAGCTTGCGCCATGTAAACAGTGGCCCTGAAATGATGGAATTTGTGGCTGATTTGCCGCAGGCGGAGCCGGCTGGAACCTGGCGCTTTAAACTGGAACCCAATGCTAAAGGTGAGTTTAGCCTGACAGGTAAAGGGCCGGACGGCAGTGAACAGTCGTTACTGGCAAGCTTTTCAGAGCAAAGTCAGGACACTAAAGATGAGGGCCAGGCAGCGGTTGAGTACGTTGGCGAGCTGACCTTTCCTAACGTTGCTTACGGCGTCAATGGCTTACCAGAACGTGAAGATGTACTGATTCGTAACGCCACAGTCTGGACTGCTGCCGATGCGGGCATCCTCGAGAATACAGATGTATTGGTACGTAACGGTAAATTCGCTGAAGTCGGTCAAAACTTATCGGCACCGCGCGGTGCAACGGTAATTGATGGCGCTGGTATGCACTTGACCCCGGGCATTGTTGACGAGCATTCGCACATTGCGATTGACCGTGGTGTCAACGAAGGCTCCGAAGCAATCACCTCAGAAGTGCGGATTGGTGATGTGGTTAACCCTGACGATATCCATATTTATCGCTCATTAGCGGGCGGAACCACCATGGCGCAACTGCTGCATGGCTCGGCAAACCCAATAGGTGGCCAGGCGCAGGTGATCAAATTACGCTGGGGTGCTAATGCTGATTTAATGAAATTTGACGCTGCTCCGGCGAGCATCAAGTTTGCGCTTGGCGAAAACGTCAAACAGAGTAACTGGGGTGACGATATGACCATTCGTTATCCGCAGACACGTATGGGCGTTGAAACCATTATGCGTGATGGTTTCCAGGCTGCACTCGAATATCAGCAGCAACAACAGGCTTATGAGCGCCTCAGTCGTTCTGAAAAAGCCAACACGGCACCGCCACGCCCTGATCATCGGTTGGATACGCTGATTCAAATTCTCAACAGTGAACGTTTCGTTCATGCGCATTCTTACGTTGCCTCAGAAATTCTAATGTTAATGGAAGTCGCCGAGGACTTTGGTTTCACATTAGATACCTTTACTCACATTTTAGAGGGCTATAAAGTTGCCGATGAAATGGCCGAGCATGGGGCTAGTGGCTCTACCTTTGCTGACTGGTGGGCTTATAAATTTGAAGTTTATGATGCGATTCCACACAACGCCTGTCTGATGAAAGAGCGTGGTGTATTAACCAGCATCAACTCGGACAGTAATGATTTGCAGCGCCGGTTGAACACCGAAGCCGCAAAGTCAGTCCGTTACTGTGACATGGATCCTCATGAAGCACTGAAGATGGTTACCATTAACCCGGCTAAACAGCTTAAAGTTGGGCAACAGGTAGGCAGCATCGAAGAGGGTAAACACGCGGACTTTGTGCTGTGGAATAACTACCCACTGAGTGCCTACGCACGAGCACAACAAACCTGGATTAACGGTCGCAAATACTTTGACCGGCAGCAGGACCAGCAGCGTCAGCAACAGGTTAAAGCCGAGAAAAATGCCTTAATTCAAAAAGTTCTGGCGGCTGGCGATAGTGCTCAAATCGGTGCTGAGAACGTGTATAAAGCAGAACAGCCAACCTGGAGCTGCGATACCGATCATGATGTTTGGCTAGACCACTTTACTGTAGGTTCACATAGCCAGGGAGGAAAACACTAATGAAACATTTTAAACAAACATTAGCTGCGGCGGTGTTGGGTACTCTGGCAGCGACTACGGCAACACAAGCCAATGACCAGGTGCCGGGAGACAAGCAACAACAGCCAATCGTGTTGCAGGGTGGCACACTGCATACCGTCACTCAGGGAACATTAGCGGATACGGATCTGGTCTTCAGTAACGGTAAAATTACCGCGATTGGAACCAATGTAAACGTTCCTGACGACGCGCAGGTGGTTGATATTTCAGGCCAGCACGTATACCCCGGTGTGATTGCTATGGACACCACCATAGGTTTGAACGAGATTGGCGCAGTACGTGCGACACGTGATTCACGAGAAGTCGGTGGGGTTACACCGGAGGTAGCAGGGCACATAGCGTACAATGCTGACTCGGAAATCATTCCGACTGTGCGTTATCACGGTATTACCCATGCTCAAGTCGTGCCTGAGGGCTCGTTGGTCAATGGTCAGTCCTCATTGATGCAACTGGATGCGTGGAACTATCAGCACGGCCTTGTAGCAGCAGAAGTTGGTGTTCACGTCAGCTGGCCGCGTACCTACGTGGTTGATACCTGGTGGGAAAGTCGTTCAGCCGAAGAGCAACGAGAAGCTAATGCAAAATCGCTGAAACGCCTGAAGCAGGTATTTACCGATGCAAAAGCTTACTACGATGCCAAACAGGCGGATTTAAACATTGAAGTTGATCAGCGTTGGGAAGCCATGCTCGGGTTATTTGACGGCAGCAAAAAACTGTTTGTCCACGGCGAAGATAAGCGGCAGTTAGAACAAGCCCTTGATCTGGCACAAGAGCATGGTTTTGATTTGGTACTGATGGGAGCAAGTGATGCATGGCGTATCACCGAGCGTCTTGCGGCCACCAATACTCCGGTAGTATTCGGCTCGCCGTTTGGTTTGCCAAGTCGTAACGACGAAGGTTATGACCAGGCTTTTTCAACGCCGGCCAAACTCGCTGCAGCGGGTGTTGACTTTGCAATCGCTTATCCCGGCTACTGGGATGTTCGTAACTTACCTTTCGCCGCGGGGCAGTCGGTCGCCTTTGGCTTGGCCGCTGAAGACGCGTTAAAAGCAATTACACTGAAACCCGCTGAGTTTCTTGGGGTGGCGGATCAGTTAGGTTCTATCGAAGTGGGTAAGAGTGCTTCGTTGAGCGTTTCAAAAGGTGATTTACTGGATCCCATCAGTCAGGATCTGACGCATCTGTTCATCGATGGCAGAGCGGTGCAGCTCGAAAGCCGACACACTGAGCTTTACGATAAGTACCAGCAAAAACCTGCTAATTAAATAATGATTAAGCGATAGGCAGGATTCAAGCCGCTCCTTACCCAGAGCGGCTTTTTTTTGTCTGTCATCCGTTATTGCTCGGTGAGTAGCTTGCTAATAATGGCTTTCAGGGTATCGGGTTCAAACGGTTTATCCGTTAATGCGTCAACGCCACTTTGTTTGACATTAGCCAATTGCAGTTCGTTGGCTCGGGCAGTGACCATTAATATGGGGGTATGAGCGTGCGTGCTGCTATTACGAATTTGTTGTGCCAGTTCGCTACCATTAATCTCTGGCATATGAAAGTCGGTGACAATTAAATCAAAATTTTGCTCAGCTAAAATATCAATAGCCTGTTGCCCGTTTTCTGCCTCAACGCAGTTTTCGACGCCCATATTTTCCAGCACTCGCCGCAGTACATGACGAGAGGTGTTGCTGTCGTCGACAATCAAAACGCGTAAATCTTCAATGTCATATAAATCAAGCTGTAAGTGTTCAGGCTCGAGTAAATCAACCGTTGCTTTTATCGCCCGGTGTAACTGTTCCGGGGTAAAAGGTTTTGGTAGGATAGCGACAATACCGGCTTGTTTAAATTGTTCCAGCTGGTCGGCGCGGTGTTCACTGGAAACCAGCATAAAGTGCACCGCGTCTTGGAGTTTATTCTCTTCGACGTAATTCAGTAATTGATCTGCTGTGCCGTCTTCAAAGTACATGGCACTGGTGATGATGTCGGGTTGCCAGCTTTGAATCAGTGATTTTGCTTCGGTTATCGTCGAGGCTCCTTGAGTTTGCTCGATTCCTGACTGATTGAGATGTTGGGTAATAACCTTACGTTGAACATCAGAAGGCTCTACCAGCAAAATTCGTAATTCGCTAAGCGCTACGGACATGGTTGTGTCAGCAGTTGGGAAATGATTGAAAAAGATTATGGGATTTAGCAGACAAACTCAATAAAAAAAGTATGCTTAACCCATAAGAATCAAATAACAGAGGTTTCTATGACGGTAGCGCGTGAATTTTCAGCAGATAATAAGCAACTCATCATTTCCATCAAGGGGAAATTTGATTTTAGTTTAGTACAAGAGTTTCGACAGGCATACAGCCATGTTGGTGATGCTCAACCGATGGTTATTATCGACTTGCGCGAAACCGAATACCTCGACAGCTCGGCGTTAGGTATGTTGCTGAATATGCGCAAAGCGCTTGGCAACAGCGTGAAAGGAATTCAGTTAGTCAATGCGCGCCCTGAGGTCAGGCGGATACTGGAAATATCGCGGTTCGATAAGATTTTTGTCATCAGCTAATGAAAATATTAGTCGTCGATGATCAAAAAGCCAATCAGATCATGTTGCACGGTCTGCTGACGCAGATTGGCCATCAGGTGACCTGTGTCGATAACGGCTCGCAAGCTCTGGCGGTGTTTGCACAATTCGAACCGCAAATTGTGTTGCTGGATATCATAATGCCGGTCATGGATGGTTTTGAAACCGCTCCTGAGCTGAAAAAGCTGAGCGGTAGTGTGCACCTGCCGATTATTTTTATTACTGCTCTTGAGGCCAAAGACACGCTGCTGAAATGTCTGGAAGTTGGCGGTGATGATTTCTTAAGCATACCCTTTGAACCTGTGGTGCTGAAGGCCAAAATTAATGCGCACGCCCGAGTCCGCGAGCTCAGCCATTCGCTGGCGTTAACGAATGAGACCTTAAAGTGGCACTCTAATCGAATGGAGCGCGAGCAGGCCGTTGTCCAGCATATGTTGCATAATGCGATGCACGACAACGAATTAGATCAGCCCTTTGTGCAAACCTTTATGCGTTCTGTGTCGGCCTTTAACGGCGATTTATGCCTCGGGAAAGGCGGACCCTTTGGCAATTACTATTTGTTTTTGGGTGATTTTACGGGTCATGGGCTGGCATCAGCAACGGGAACATTGCCGGTTGCGCAAGCGTTTTTCGGCATGGCTCAGCGCGGCTTGTCGGTTAACGATATGGCCAGCGAGCTCAACTTACGTCTACTGAATTTATTGCCCGATGACATGTTCTGTGCTGCCATTATTGTTGAATTTTCGGCCGGAGGTGAGCGCTTAACGGTCTGGAATGGCGGCATTCCTGATGCGGTTATTTTATCTGAGCATGGCGATCTTGTGCGGCTACTTAAATCGCGCCATATGGCGCTCGGTATTTTACCCGCAGAGCAGTTTGATCACCAGGTTGAGCACCTGGTTGTTAATCGCAATGATTATTTAGTTGCTTTTACTGATGGCGTTATAGAGATACAAGTACCGACAGGCGGGATGCTCGGTGAAGAGCGGTTCGTCAATATGCTCAGACACGCGTGGCGAAATGAGGGTGAGCAGAGTTTTAATCGAGTAAGCGAACAGCTACAGCAGCTAACGGTCAACGACGAGCAAGATGATCTTTCGCTGGTGGCTGTGCAATGTACCCGGCTTCCGCCCCCCCAAAAACAGGTGGATGTGCCGCATAATCATTTGCCGTTCACTCTAAAAATCAGCATCCGTCAATTAGAAATGCAGCGTTTGGATCCTATCCAGCAGTTGGTCGACTCACTCGGTAAACTGGAAGCTTTAAAACCCCACAAAACGACCTTGTATCTGTTGTTTGCGGAGTGTTTTAACAACATTCTTGATCATAACGTCTTGCAGCTGGACTCCAGCATTAAAGAAGAAAAAGGCTTTGAATATTACTATGAGGTTCGCCAACAGCGGCTGCAACATCAGGCCGATATGCAAATTGATTTTGAAATTTTTTACGATCCCAATGATAACATGTTGCGCTTTGAAGTGGGCTCAAACGGAACCCAACCATTCCCCGAGGGGGCTGAACATCTCTCTTCTGTAAGTAACGAGGAAAAACCCTTTGGCCGCGGTCTATCGCTGCTGGAGCATTTCGCTGATACGGTTGAGTGGCGCGCTCGCGGACAATCTTTGTTTGTTGTTTACGATCTTAACCGCCCGCCCTTTTAACCCTGTAGCCCTGCTTGACTAACCAGCGCTCTGCGGCATCACGCTGGTCGCCCTGAATTTCGATGTTGTGGTCTTTGACGGCGCCGCCAACGCCACAATACTGTTTCAGCTGCTTAGCAATGACCTTTAATTCTTTCTCAGGCTTAGCCAGCCCCGTTATCAGCGTAACACCCTTGCCCTTGCGGCCTTTTGTCTGCCGCTGTAAACGCACAATTCCATCGCTTTCAGGAATAACTTCAGGTTCAGGCTCAGCATCAATTTTACCGCTGTCGGTCGAGTAGACCAATTGATTTAACTGATCTTTCCAGTCGTTCATTAATCACCATTTCTTTTTCGGTTGGAACAGTTCCTCGATTTCGTCATGCTTGCGAGTATCAACGTCCCGATTATTAACATCTTTTAACTCATCGGTGATTTGCTCTAAAGCTTGTTCCACTTGTTTTTGTCTTTGTTCAATGTACTCATCACTGTAATTCTGGTCTTCTAGTGAGCGTTTTGCCTTCTCGTAATATTGCCGCGCCGAGCCCAACATATGACCTTGATAGGCATTTTCACCACGCCGAATCAGCGTTTCGACGCTGATTTTTAACTGCAGCTTTTGCAGTCGCGCATCTTCGGTCGTATACACTTTGCTATCGACCTTACCGCGTGCGTGCTCAGAACGTAAAACACTGCGCATCCGCTTTAGGGTATTGATCATAGCGATGATTTGTTTATCGTTTTGTGGCAGTTCAAATGCTTCGTTCAGCAACGACGTGTCGTTTAAATCCAGATTGTTTAGACGCTCGTCGTAATCATTGATGCGCGCTTTAAAATCATCTGTCGGGCTGACCTCATACATGCCCTGCAGCAACTCCTTTGCTCTGGCGTTGAGTATCGCGACAAGGGACTTGCCGATCGGAAAGTAGCCGACCATGTTCAACAAATCTTCGACTTGTTCCAGTGCTGCCCGGTATTTAGCTATTTTCTGACGGCGGGCCAGATCCTGACGCTGTTTGTGTTGTTGCACTGCGCCAATCGCTACCGCCAATATCACCAATAAGATGATGAGCGAAATAATGATGGTGTATATCATGCCGATTCCGGTTGTTTTATTGTTATCACTGTCTGTTTAAGGCAGCACTAATTTAAACACACTGCCACCTAACTTGCCGCCATTTTTCAGCTCAATCCAACCCTTTTTACCTGCCCGTTGATGAATTGCAGCAATTTGCCGGGCAAAATACAAACCCAGCCCCGTGCGTGAATAGTCGGTGGAAAGAATAGGGGCGTCGGTACTTGCCTCTGCTAACATCTGAGCTGGATAACCGGGGCCGTTATCTGCAATTTCTATCGTTACCTGCTGGTCCGGTTGCTGCCTGGCAACTATCTCTAACTTATCGGCGGTATAGCGCATAGCATTAATGATGATGTCGTTGAGCAAGTTGATGATCAGATCGCGGTCGCAATAAACCTGACACTCAGCATCAACCTGCAGGTTTAAATCAATACCTTTTTGCTGCAGGTAAAACTCATTATTCATGACCACCTGTTCGATGATTTCATCAACAAAATACGGTTCGATGGTAACCATAGTCTGTTGTTGTTGATGCCGATATAAGTGCAGTAGCTGAACTAAGTTGGCGTTAATTCGTTGTGCCTCATAATGCAGCTGAGTCACTTTAGAGCCGACATTGGAACCCTGCGTTTGGGCACTCACGTCTTCTAATTGCTGCAGTACCAGAGCCAGTGAATTTTTCATATCATGTACACTACTGGCCAGTACCGTAGAAAAATTAATATCAGGATTCATGATGGCCGTATTCCCTGTTGCAATTTGAAGTTGGCATAGATAAGCAAACTAATATACTATTTTTGCATAACCGAGCAGGTCATCAGTAGGTCGATTACACTATGAAGCTACAACAACTAAGATACATTGTCGAAGTAGTAAACCACAACTTAAACGTGTCTTCGACGGCTGAGAGCCTGTTTACGTCGCAGCCAGGCATCAGTAAACAGGTGCGCATGCTGGAAGATGAGCTGGGTGTTCAAATCTTCGGCCGTACTGGTAAACATCTGACTCATGTTACTGCCGCCGGCCGCGAAGTCATCGACATTGCTCAGCAGGTGCTGGAACAGGTAAATGCCATCAAAGCGGTGGCTTCCGAGCACACGCAACCGGACAGTGGCAAGCTCAATATCGCAACAACTCACACACAAGCGCGCTACGCTTTGCCGCCCATAATCAGTCGCTTTATTAAGCAGTATCCCAAGGTTTCCCTGCATATGCATCAGGGGTCGCCGCAACAAATCAGCGAAGCCGCGGCTAAGGGACGGGCAGACTTTGCTATAGCAACGGAAGCTTTGCATCTTTATCATGACCTGATTATGTTGCCTTGCTATCACTGGAATCGTTCCATTATTGTGCCGGCCAATCACCCATTGGCTCAGGTCAGCAAACTGCGGATTGCTGATATTGCGGAGTATCCGTTGGTGACTTATGTACACGGCTTTACAGGGCGCTCCGGGTTGGATCGCGCCTTTGCGGAGGCAGGCGAAGATCCGCAAATTGTATTTACTGCAACGGATGCGGATGTGATTAAGACTTACGTGCGGATGGGCATTGGCATCGGCGTTGTCGCCAGCATGGCGTACAATCCAAAAGATGATCCGGACTTAGTTGCGATTCCGGCGCATCATCTGTTTGAACCGAGTACGACAAAAATTGGTTTTCGGCGGGGTACTTTCTTACGCAATTACATGTATGAGTTTATCGAAAATTTTGCCCCTCATTTGACTAAGGAAAAAGTCGACGAGGCAATGCGTTTGAAAACTCATGAGGAAATCGAGCAGTTGTTTGATCAGCAGCAGTTACCGACGCTCTGATAGCGCCGGTAACTGGTTGCCCTTAACATTCGATGATATTAACTGCCAGACCGCCACGAGCGGTTTCTTTGTATTTGGTTTTCATGTCATTACCCGTGTCCCACATGGTTTTAATGACTTTATCCAATGAAACCTTATGATGCCCATCGCCGCGCATTGCCAGTCGCGCTGCGTTAATGGCTTTGATAGAGCCCATCGCGTTACGCTCGATGCACGGCACCTGAACCAGCCCACCAACAGGATCACAGGTTAGACCGAGGTTATGCTCCATGCCTATTTCAGCGGCATTTTCCACGGTCGCAGGCGAGCCACCCATAAACTCAGCCAGCGCTGCCGCTGCCATTGAACAGGCAACGCCAACTTCACCCTGACAGCCGACTTCAGCACCCGAGATGGAGGCATTCTTTTTGTACAAGATGCCGATGGCTGCAGACGTTAACAAAAAGCGAACAACGGCGTCATCTTCCAGTGGTTCGATGAATTTGTCCGCATAGCTCATGACGGCCGGCATAATGCCGGCTGCGCCATTGGTTGGTGCTGTTACGATGCGACCACCAGCGGCATTTTCTTCATTGACCGCGAGGGCGAACAAGTCAACCCAGTCCATAAACTGCATGGGTTCCGAGGTTTTTTCTTTTTTCAGGCGCTGATACAGCACCGATGCCCGGCGCCGGACCTTGAGACCACCCGGTAAGATGCCCTCGGTGGTAATACCGTTGTCGATGCTTTGTTGCATGGTGCGCCATATTTTTAGCAGTCCTTCGCGAATCTCATTTTCGCTCCGAAATACTTTTTCATTTTCCATCATCAACGAACTGATGCGTAAGCCGTGCTCATCGCAATGTTCTAATATCTGCACCGCATTATCGAACGGGTAGGGAATGGGTTTGCTGGACTGCTCTATTGCTTCTTCAAGGGTTTCATTAAAATCCGCATCGCGGACAATAAAGCCGCCACCGATGGAATAATACAAGTCTTTGTATTGCACCTTACCATTGGCCAACAAGCGCAGCTCCATTGCATTAGCGTGTTTCGGCATGGTTTTTCGGCGGTGAAAAACAATCGCGCCGCTGCGCGGGAATGCAACCTCTTGCTCACCCAGCAGGGACAGCGTCTGACTGTCTTCAGTTTGTTTTAGAAAGTCATCAATGGTGTCAGTATCGACGGTTTCCGGTAACTCTCCGGCAAGGCCTAACATAACCGCTTTGCCGGTGCCATGACCCTTACCGGTCTGACCGAGGGAGCCGAATAACTCAACTTCGATGGCATCAGCCCCAGCCAGATGGCCAGCATCTTTGGCTGCCTGCAGGAACTCATAAGCGGCCCGCATGGGACCCACAGTGTGGGAGCTTGAAGGGCCAATACCAATTTTATAAACATCAAAAACACTGATCATTGTCGGAACCTATTGTTCTGAATGAAATGTATTTACTGCTCTATTGTCGCACGTTGTGCCTGGGGTTTGACAAGATAATATAGTTAATTAATTAAGAGGACGCACATGTTGGCGATATTCTGGCTGCACTTGCTCTGCCAGTTCACGTAAAATACCGGCGGTGGCTCCCCAAATATTGCGATGCTGCCAGGGAATGAAATAAACCCGGTCGTAAATAAATTTGCGGATTCGATAGGCGTAATGATTGTTCATATTGAGTACGTCAGCTAACGGCACCTCAAATATTTCTGCAACTTCACGCGCTTCGGCAATAAACGGCTGCTGCGGGCTGACAAAGCCGACAAAGGGGCGAATGATGTAGTTGCTGAGCACGGGATAGTCCTGTAAGCGACCGATCACTTCGACCTGGTCCCGCGGCAGGCCAATTTCTTCTTCGGTCTCGCGCAGGGCAGTGGTAAGCAGATGTCGGTCGTGCTGATCGTAGCGACCGCCCGGAAAGCTGATTTGACCGGCATGCTGGCGCAGTTTTGCCGAGCGTTGAGTCAAAATGAGTGATAAACCGTGCTGGCGCTCGATGATTGGGATCAGTACCGCCGCCGGCCGCAGCCGTTTACGCAGATTGTCACTCATTGGCCGGTCGATAGCCGCATGAGGATGCAGGTTAAAGCGGCGGATAAAGTCTGCCCGTGTTTTAATACTCACAACGATTCCAGTAAGGGCAGAATATGCGCCACTTTATCCAGTGTTTCCTGATACTCTGCGGCGCATTCTGAGTCGATGACCAGGCCGCCGCCGGCCCAGCAGTATAAGTTACCCTGTTCTGCCAGCAGGGTACGAATGGTGATATTACTGTCACTGCGGCCATCAAGAGAAAAGTAAGCGACTGAACCACAATAAACGCATCGTCGGTCGGGCTCGAGTTCTTCGATGATCTCCATAGCGCGTATTTTCGGAGCCCCGGTAATTGATCCTCCGGGAAAAGCGGCTCTCATCAAATCCAGTGCACTAGCATCGGGAGCCAGCTGTCCGGTTACCGTTGAAACCAAGTGGTGAACGGCAGGAAAGCTCTCAATGGCAAATAATTTGGGTACTTCAATGCTGCCGGGCAGACAACTGCGCGACAAGTCGTTGCGCAGCAGATCAACAATCATCAGGTTTTCAGCGTGGTCTTTTTCTGAGTCTAATAAGCTTTGCCGTTGACGTTCGTCTTGCTCAGCATCCGCGCCGCGGGGACGGGTTCCCTTTATGGGTTTAGTTTGTACCTGACCGGTGTCGTCAACGGCTAAAAAACGTTCGGGAGAAACACTCAAGAGACAACTGTCCGGCAGCCGCATAAAGGCTGAAAACGGCGCTTGGTTACGTTGTCGCAATGTCAGATAGGCAGGCCATTCACTGCCCTGATAGGATGCTTTAAAACGTTGCGCCAAATTGATCTGATAGCTGTCTCCGGCACGCAAATAGGCTTTCACCTGATCGAATTTTTGCCGATACTGCGGCTCGGTCATATTACTTTGCCAACGGCTGGTCAGCGCGAAGGGCTGGTTGCCCTTGGCTGTGTCATTAAACCAGCAATGCAACTGCTGCTGGTGCTGCTCCCCGGCTGCTAGTACCCACACGCTGGCATGGCGTTTGTCGATTACCACAGCCTCAGTATAAAAGCCCAGACACGCCGTTGGCGTTTGATACTCCGTTGCATCGTTTTGGCACGGCAGGGTTTCGGTTTGGCGACCTAAATCGTAGCCGAGTATGCCGGCAAAGCCCCCGTTAAACGGCAACTCAGGATGGTGTGGATTACTGATTTGCGGTTGTACATAGTCGAACAAATCCGCAGCAACTTTAAGTAACGGCTGGTTGCTGGTGGGCTGCAGTTGTGCAGGCAATGAAACCTGCTGGCGCAGCGCTTTAACAAAGGTCTTGTTGTCATCGGCGCTGAGTACAAATTGCGGTTGCCGCAATAAAATGTGGTAACGGCTGTCGCTATGCTGCTCAGCAGCCGAGTCCAGCCATACAGCATAAGGTTCATGCTGACAGCTGGCGAAACATTGCTCAACCCAACGATCAAGCTGTTGCGGATGTTGCAGAATCGATGCTGGAACTGCTGATGACAAGTTTTTCCAGGTTAATGTTAAACCGTCTGACACTGGTTACGCTTCCCCGTTGTTATACGCCCAAATAGTTTATCACAAGCTTTGCGTTACTGGTCAGTTGGCTCGTTAAACGATATGATAATGGCGATAGTGTGCCAATTTTATGAGGGGTTATCGAATGGCCAGCATTCGTCAGAGCGACTTTATTGAGAGCATCGCTGATGCGTTGCAATACATCTCCTATTATCACCCACTGGATTTTATTCAGGCCCTTGATCAAGCCTACCAGCGTGAGCAAAGTGAAGCGGCAAAAAATGCCATTGCGCAGGTGCTGACCAACTCCAGAATGTCAGCTCAGGGTCACCGGCCGATTTGTCAGGATACCGGGATCGTAACCTGCTTTGTTAAGGTGGGTATGGACGTACAGTGGGACAAAACGGATTTGACCGTGCAACAGATGGTCGATGAGGGAACCCGACGGGCTTATACCAATCCCGATAATCCGTTGCGTGCTTCGATTGTGGCTGACCCGGCCGGGGCTCGCAAAAACACCGGCGATAACACCCCTGCGGTCGTGCATCTGGACCTGGTCGCCGGTGGTAATGTTGAAGTTATGATTGCGGCTAAAGGCGGCGGTTCTGAAAACAAATCGAAAATGGCAATGCTGAACCCCAGTGACTCCATTGCCGACTGGGTAGTAGATACCTTGCCGAAAATGGGAGCTGGCTGGTGCCCGCCGGGAATGCTGGGCATTGGCATTGGAGGCACAGCGGAAAAGTCCGGTGTGCTGGCAAAAGAGTCTTTGATGGATCCG